>OZ245016.1:0-912500 GCA_965223765.1 Nitrospirales bacterium | reverse complement strand
TCGGCCATCTTTTTGGTGCCAGATAACACCGAAAACATGATCGGCAGACAGCCGCTCACCAATTTGGCTTGTGAGTACCCGTGAATGAACCGCGGGCACTGTATATCCGGCCAAAGACACCATCTTTGCATCTTGGACCAACTTGTCCACCAACATATTCTCGTAACGCAAGATACCGGCCCCTTCAACTTTCAAGGTCTCATATTGCAGTTGGTCCCACACCAAAAAGTCAAACGGATACGAAGACAGTGCGGCACTAATCTCTCGGCTACTCTTCAGGTTCCAATGCCATAAATCCTTATCCTGCACATACTGCAAAAGCCAAGGCACCGGTTCGCCATGAACCCAATCCCACGCCAACACGGCCCCGCTTCGATTCATGTCAAAATGTGCAAAGGGCAAGTCAGACAAAGCGCCCTGCGCAGTGATGTGGTGATCAAGAATATGCAAGCTGGCAGCTTGCTTGTGTAACTGTTGAACGGTCTCACGATCGTAACTAAAATCTACCATCACGACATGGAGGTTGGCTAAGTCACCGGGACACGGCAACCCATGTTTGACGGGAACATACCGTGCATTGGGGAACCGCTTCCACAACGCCCACGCAGCACCAAACCCGTCCATACATTCCGCATGATACAACACCACATCGGGTGCATGTGATGGCACGATATCATCAAACTTGATCATGACTCGCCTACCTTCCAGCTCGAGCTTACCATGATCACAAAAGAAGTGAAATATTTCATGAGCCAGTGGCTGGATCTTGGCCCATTCTGCGATTATTAAAGGAACAAGTATTCAACCAATCAATACATTGTCGAAGACGGCCCAAATCCTTCCAATTAAAGGCAAATACTAAACGACTCAAGTCGGCTAAATGAGGTTCGTCAGATTCTTCGGGCAGCGCTCCAGTTTGTTCAAATTGACCGCTGCCTAAAAGATCCCCAAAATTCCGGCTGAGTTCAGCCAATTGCTCCGACGATAGAGCCTGTTGCAAACGCAGCACGATACGATCCCGCACAATCCGTAACGAATGGTAGATACGGAAAAATGTGGTAATTTCTTCAACGGCTGCTTCCGCGGTATACACGACCTTAAACAAGGACATGTCAAAAGGATTAATCAGACCTCGAGGCACGAGCTGGCCATTGAGAAAATCTATTAGGCTTGCCCAATAGGTCCCACCAGGAGCCTCAAGAAATACGACCGGCATCGGATCGGTCTTCCCCGTCTGGATGAGCGTCAGCACTTCAAAGGCTTCGTCCATCGTTCCAAATCCGCCAGGGAACACAGCAACCGCGTGCGTTTCTTTGACCAACAATAGTTTGCGCGTGAAGAAATATTTGAGATTGACCAATTTCTTGTCATCCGCGACCAAAGGATTCGGTGCTTGTTCAAACGGCAACAAAATGTTTAACCCAAAGCTTTGTTCACGGCCGGCGCCCTCATTGCCAGCCCGCATAATACCAGGACCTCCTCCAGTGATGACCATCATGTCCTCTTGGCCAAGCCGACGCCCAAGTTCCGAGGCCAACTGGTAGTTAGGGTCATCCGGTGATGTTCGAGCAGAGCCAAAAATGCTAACCTTCCTCACATCACGATAGTCTTGAAACACCTGAAACGCATACCGTAATTCCTTCAGCGCCCGGTGGAGAATTTTTATGTCGAGCATATCAGTCTGAGAATCTCGCAACTTCACGACGCTGGTCACCATTTCTTGAAGCAGAATGGTACGAATATCTTTAGAGGAATCTGACCAAAGGTCAAGAATTTCCTCGACAATGGCTTCGGACTTCTTTCGCGAAGTGCGTGACCGATTCCCAGGGGCCGATTGGCCATGGGGCATTGATGTCAGTGGAAGGTTCATCGCCATAGAAGAATTCCTTCAAATGTTATCGTTACCAATCTGGGGACTGCTGTCTTTCTCCGGCTTTTCAGAGTATCCTTTTCCATAAGCACTTGGCTAAGGGAAGAGAAATGGGGGAGAATCAAAACACGTTACCTTTTTCGGCGAGCAATCGCCCAAACTCAAGATAATCTCCAGCATTCGCCGATGAGCACGTCATTCTGGAAAGCTTTGCCACAACCTATTGTTGGCCTCGCGCCGATGGATGGCGTCACGGATTCGGCATTTCGGTATATCGTCGCTTCCTATGGCAAACCCGACGTCGTTTTTACGGAATTCACTAGCATCCACGATATTTGTGCGGGACGGCTGAAAGCCCTCGACAGCCTTCGGTATTCAGCAATAGAACGTCCCGTTATTGCACAAATTTACGGAAAAGATCCTACTCTATTCTACCAAGCTGCTCATGTGGTCTGTGAATTAGGGTTTGACGGGCTCGACATCAACATGGGTTGTCCTTCAAAAAATGTGGCCTCATCTGGAAGCGGAGCAGGCCTTATTCGCACCCCAAACCTTGCACTTGAATTAATAGAGAAGACCCGAAAAGGCATTCATGATTGGGCTGCAGGACAAGCTATCTCCAACACTGGACTCAAGCCCAGTGCACTCCAGGCCATTGCTCACCTCAAAGCCGAACACACTGAGCTCAGTGAAGAGAAGGAACGAACACCGATCCCGCTCTCTGTCAAAACCCGACTAGGCTTTGACAGGAATATCATAGATGAATGGAGCGATTGTCTGATCCAAGGTCAACCTGAGGCGATTACCATTCATGGCCGAACGCTGTCCCAAATGTATCGCGGCGAATCTAATTGGAAAGCCATTGCCCAAGCGGCCGCACGCATTCGGGCCCACGGAATTGTGGCGCTTGGAAATGGTGACCTCAAAAGTTTGATCCACGCCCATCAACGTATTCAACACTCAGGCGTCGATGGGGTATTGATTGGACGAGGCGTATTAGGTAATCCATGGATCTTTCAAGAAATCGAACAAGTTCGTGAGGCCTTTCTGACTAGAACACCCTTTGCACTCAAGAACTCAGAACCCAGCCTGCATGAAAAATTTCAGGCGATGATCAAACATGCACAATGCTTCGAAACCATTCATGGGGCGGAACGTTTTGTGCGCATGCGCAAACACCTAGGATGGTATTGCTCCAGCTTTCCCCATGCAGCTGCCCTGCGGGCTCAAATGGTTCGAACGAACTCCAGCCAAGATGTCATAGACATTCTTCAAATGTATTTGGCTACGCATACCGTTGCTGAAGAACCGACCCTAGTTTCCACGAATTCTTGAACCCCTGTGTCTCACCAAACATGAAGCTTCTCTTGGCATCTACCTCCTCTCGACGCCGAGACTTGCTCGGTTTATTAGGAGTGGCCTTCCAGGTCCTTTCTCCGACCAGCCAGGAAGTTCCCACATTTCACCAAACGCCCATCCAGCAAACTCAACAATTTGCTCGGGAAAAGGCTGAGTCCGTAGCTCACCACTATCCAGAGGATTTGGTCATCGGCAGTGATACCGTGATTGAGATTAACGAGAATTTATTAGGGAAGCCGAAACATATGGACGAGGCCAATCAGATGCTCTTACAGCTCCGTGGAAAGGCCCATCAAGTGCATACTGGTGTCTCTTTTAGACAAACAAGAAAGAATATTTCCATCGATTTCGTAGATACCGCCACTGTCTGGCTCAAGTCCTTCAATGATCAAATCCTACAAAATTATTTGGACGTTAAAGAAAGTTTGGGGAAAGCCGGAGCCTATTCCATTCAAGGAGAAGGGGCGGAGCTCATCGAAAAAATTGAGGGGGACTATACAACGGTTGTCGGACTCCCTCTTTGGAGAGTGGCCAAGGTTTTGGAAGATCAGGGATTCAAGCTCCCAAATCCGGTGGAAGGGATCTACCGGACGAAGCCGTATAGGAATTGGAAGGATTTTTACGATTGAGAAAAAATTGTATTCCCAATACGTCTTCCCTATACTAAAATTTAAATAAGCCAACCGTAATAACGGAGGAGAGAATGAATAAACTCACGGCCGCAGATACCCTGCGCTTATCTATTCCCGAGCGTATCCAACTGGTTGAGGATATTTGGGATACAATCGTCAGCCAGGCTGACCAAATGGAGCTCACGGAAGAAGAGAAAACGTTACTTGATGAACGGTTAACTGCTTATCATCAAAATCCCGATGCTGGCTCTCCTTGGGAAGCGGTGTATCAAAGAATTTCCCGCCAAACATGACCTTTAATTTAAAGGTCCCTTCCGAAGCGGAACAAGACCTCCTCGGAGCATTCCGATGGTATGAAAAACAACGAAAAGGGCTAGGACATGATTTTCTTCTTCAAGTTGACGCTGGGTTTCGATTCTTAGAGCGATCGCCCTTAGTATTTCCGGAAATTCACTGTGGAATTCGTCAACACCTCATCAAACGGTTCCCCTATAAAATCTTCTATCTCGTAGAGGAGAACACCGTAGTAATTTTGGCAGTGGTATACGGCGGACGAGATCCGCAATGGATTAAAAAACGCCTCGAATCCAAATAGTATTCTCTCCAGTCTTACCCAACACCGCTCCTGTGAAAATATCCTTCAACACTTTTTTTTGAAAGAACTGACCTACCCCCAAAAAACACTCTTTAAATTTGTCATTCCTAATCAAATTACTTTCCCTGTCATTCCTGCGGAAGCAGGAATCCAGAACTTTAAAAATAACTTTATTCTAGCCGGGTCTCGGCCCGGCAACCGAGGTCCTTTGGTTTCGGCCAAAGGACCCAAAACCATTGGCGCCTGACATGCCCTTAACAAAGACGCTTGGCGTTGGGTGACAGCCCAACTCACTTTGCTTGTATGGTCTTTTCTTTTCATTCTTGAGAAGCTCAGAGGGGTCAGGGGTGGAGGGACATCGCTGCGCATCTGCCAACTTGTGGACAGACAGTTTGAGACTTCTCCCATCCACACCCTCAACGTCGATGAGGAATCTTGCGGCATGACTCATGACCGCCGATTTGAACGCAAGCTTACGTTGGTGTGGCCCACCCCCTGGGAAAACCTTTATTGCTGGAGGTGATGGGTATGCCAACCGTTTTGAATGTGGGAGTCGATGTGGCTAAAGACACAGTCATGGTGGCCAGTGCGGATCACCGATGGCCGGTTCAGGAGGTTCGTAACCAGCGCCGCGCTTTGCGGGCCTGGCTGAAGACCTTACCGGCCGGGAGCCGCATTGGGCTCGAATCGACCGGCTCGTATCATGAGCTGTTGGCCGATCTAGCGCATGGCTCTGGCCATATCGTCTATCTCTTGAATCCGAGGGAGACGCGGCATTATGCCAAAGCCCTGGGGGCGCGAGCGAAGACTGACCGAGTTGATGCCCTGTTGCTCGCTCGGCTGATCGCCCAAGAACATGCGGGGTTGCGCGCTTATACGCCTCCCACCGCCCAACAGCGGCAGGTGGATCGGTTGATTCGCCGGCGGGCCAAAATTGTTCGATTGAAGAGTGCACTGAAGTTGACGATGGTCAATCTTAAGGGGTTTACCAGTGAGGTCAAAGCCGTGGTCCGGAAGCTGGATGCCTGACTGGCCAAGTTGGATGCGACGCTGGCCGCCGTGGCGGCCCAGTCCCCACCCCATCAGCAAGCCCAACAACGAGTGGAGACCATTGTGGGCGTCGGCCCATTGGTGGGAATGAGCCTCACCAATACCGTAGAGCGGGTGCCGTTCCGCAATGCCGATGCCTTTGTCGCCTTTACCGGATTAGACCCTCGGGCCAAGGACTCGGGGCAGAAGAGCGGGCGACGGCGCTTGTCCAAACGAGGCCCGGCCGAATTGCGCCGGTTGCTCTTTAATGCCGCCATGGCCGCCGTCAAAAGCACCGGCTGGAAGCCCATCTACGACTCGTATCGTACCCAAGGGTGGAGTTCAACGGCCGCCTTCGTGATTATCGCGCGGAAAATTGCCCGGGCGGCTTGGTCTATTCACCGCTATCAGACCACATTTAACTCGGACCGCCTCACGCGAGGCTTGACGTAAACCATAGAATCTCAAACAAGGCCTGCCTTTTAATTGGAGCGTCCGCCCTTGGGGCTTGGCGGCAGGCGTCAGAAAAAAATGCTCATAATACAAGGGGAAAAGTGGAAAGAAGCATTCCAATTACCAATCCATGTAACAGAATACTCGCTTCTGTTACATTTTGGCTGCTTCTGGCCAATTCTGTCAGAATCTCTGGCGACCATCTTACTCACTCATATCGAATTCCGGTCGCGGTGATATGATACGTGTGAATCCCACCGGAGAGGCTTGACTGTCTTTCATGGAAATCCATGACCGCGTCTGCACCAGAGACGCAGGCCTTTTCACTCACTAACGGAAGGAGCTCTGTCAAATGAGGGGTGTGATAATCGGAATATTCAAAATGAATATCGATACGAGATACTTCTATGTATCTGTGTGATGGAGAAGTTGTCCTGAAAATGTCTATAGCGCATTGAGCTGTTTTAGGCTCACTCGGCACTCCAATGGTACGAAAACTCGCTTGAACCGCAGGGCGGGCCGCGCAACTGGCTCCTAAAATCCATGAAATCATAACCAAAATTAAAGCCGAAGAGTATTTCACCGATTCAACCCCGTCTTGTTACATTCAATCCTTTTTGCCAAGAATTGAATCTATCTCCTGTAAAAGGTCACGAGTCCAATCTTTCTGACACCAGAGGCCAAAGGATGATTTCTCGGTCAGAATCCATAGATTTGTCATGTTTGAGTTCTCCTCTACCCATATGAAAGCTGTTTCTCCTCCTGGATTGCATGTCGCGCTCCCATATATTCTTGGTCGGTAGCCTTGAAGTAATTCAGAATTGTGTTTGGTGATAACAAATCCGGAAACAGCCATGGCATCGAGAACAGCTTGCTCGACAATGATTGAAGACTTGTGAAATTGACGATATTGATCTGGTTTTTGAGGCACTGAAGAGCACCCCATAACAGTGCTGCATAAAAAACCCAAGGAGAGTAAGCAGTATTTCAGGCAAAAGGCGTCTTTAGACATCATGCTCCTAACACTAATTCCTTGGGTTAGCATAGAAGCGGGTCCTCCACGATAACATGGATGTGAAAGGGCATTTACCATCCATATATCCGAACGATTTCGGCTCTCTAGTCATTTATAGGTCTACTTTCTCTTCTTTCTATCCAAAAGTCATGTATGAAAAAAAATCATTTTAAAACCGCCATGTAACAGAATGAGGTATTCGGTTACATTATTTAGAATATCCGGTTTGGGCTCTATAGAACCCTCTGCAAAAGTAATAGAATACTGTAGAATAGCGCTGATGCAAACCACGATGAGGTACAAGATGAAAACGAAGAAGTTACGGATTGAGCGCTTTCTCAATGAGATAGATCAAGTGGTGCCGTGGCAACAACTGGAAGAAGTCATCCAGCCGCATTATAAGAGCTCAGGCGGGCGTCCGCCTCACGCGCTCCAGGTGATGCTGCGCATTCATTTTCTCCAACTGTGGCATAACTTGAGTGATCCGCTGATGGAGAAAGCCCTGTATGACCGCCTCAGTTTCCAAACCTTTCTGGGGTTTGATTGTTTTGGTGGGGTCATTCCGGATGAGAGCAGCATCTGCCGGTTTCGGCATCTGTTAGAAGAGCACGGCCTGTCGCAACAGATCCTGGACGCGGTCAATGCCCACTTAGCTTCTCATGGGCTAGTGCTGAAAGCGGGAACGATTGTAGACGCGACGTTGTTAGCCGCGCCGGTGAGCAAGCAAAACGCTCGCAACGAACGGGACCCCGAGATGAGTTCAACACGCAAGAACAACACATGGCACTTCGGAGCCAAAGGCCATATTGGCGTGCAGGCCCAAGGGCAACCGATCATTCATTCAACGGAGTTTACCACCGCCAAAGTGCATGACAGCCAAGTGCTGGAGGAGTTGCAACATGGGGAAGAACAGGCGTTGTTCGGGGACAGTGCCTATACCAAGCAACCGGATAAACGCCAAGCCCGGCAGGACGGGGTCTATTATGGGCTCGCGGATCGGGGTGCCCGCCAGCATCCCTTATCCGCTTCGCAAAAGAAACGCAATCGTCGCCACTCGAGTATCCGAGCCAAAGTGGAACATCCCTTCCGGGTGATCAAGCATCTGTGGGGACACGGCAAGCTTCGGTATAAGGGGCTGGCCAAGAACGCGGCGCAGTTTACCCGGCTGTGTGCCCTGTCGAACCTGTTCTTCTGCCGACGCGCCCTGCTTGAGACCATCTGACGACGGGAAACGCCGGGATGAGCAGCCCGGACCAGCCGCAAACAAGGAATCGAGGACGAGGGAGACAAGAGATCGAGACAAGCTGACCCCTCAAAAGACGAGCCGAGAGTCCAACAGTCTCAACTCAACTGACTTTTGCAGAGGGTTCTATAGTTAAATTTTTTGTATATCAAAACCTGACAGAAACCCTATATTCATTGGGTATGGCCAAAAATATAACAGTTCTCTCAGGGAAGTGTTACATTTTGAATTTTTTTTGTCATCTCAGATGTCCATCTGTTTTAGCCAACTCAATCATATCCTAAATCTTTGCCGGCGATCTTAGCCTCTAAACTAATATTGTAACAAAAGCACTAATTTTCAAGGACGCCTGCTGGCTGGCCCTCTGGTCGGACGCCCTCTTTAATCTGCGGACCTTTGTCTGAGCGGAGCAAGTTGGTCCGCTCCTCCCTATCTTGCGTCCGTCCCAGGAATTTGGCCAGACTGGGCGTCAATGGTTTTGGCCACTTTTGCCGAAACAAAAGTGGCTCGGCTGCCGGGCCGAGACCCGGCATCACCAAATTCCCCATGGACAATATGGTTACCTAGAACCATTTAATAGTAGATCTGGACTCTAAGGCCTAATTGTTTTCATCGTTAGAGGATCAGTATACTAGTCTTCATGAGTATTCGAAATCGAGCAGGAGAATGGGAGCCTTTACTCCTGGGCATTGAACCGGAATCCTGCGGAGTATGTGGACAAGGCCTCTATCGGAATTTGACGATGCTGCGTGGAGGATGGTCCCGATGTAGCATCTGTGAACAATTCGTCCATTATAGTTGTTTGGCCAGTGGTAAAATCTCCTATCTCAAACGACGCCCTCGAGTTTGTCAAACTTGTGACAGCCCTCAACCAACCTCTCATTCCGAAAAAATGGCCGGATCACTGCCTTCTGACCTAAAATCATGAACAATCCCGAAGTGATGATGTCATCCCCTGCTGTATCAAATAAACTTTCGACCTTATTTCTCTATTACGTCCTTTCTCCTGTCCTCTGTGCCTTTACGGGGTTTCATTTGATGAGTTATGTGATGGTTGGTCTCTATACGTGGCCACGCACGAGTCGCACGATGGTTCTAATGATTGGCACCGGTATTTTTGTCTATGAATTTATTTTTAAGAGCCTTCCCCCAAAGTTTCTTTCTGAAAAACCATGGTCTCAATATGAATGGGTTCTTTATATGGGTCTTATTCCTTTTGTCTGTGGCGTAGGAGTACTGGTGGTATTGGCCGGAGTGTCAGAATAAATTCTGCCTATTCAAAGAAAATGTAATATATACTGATCAGACAAGCGAGGGCTACACCATGAAAAACGTGGAAATGACCGTGGAGGGCACCATGTTAACGATCAGAGTTGATCTCTCAAAAGAGTTTGGACCGTCGTCCTCTGGAAAAACAACTATTATTGCATCGACCGAAGGAAATATTGCGATCCCAGATCGAGAAGAGAAAATTGGGCTGAATATCTATAAAAAGAAGGTCTAGCGCGTTTTCCTTGTACCCTGATCTTCAAGCAAAGCCCGGCCGGTTCGAGACTCTGCCACCTGCATCACCGATTGAGGCGTTCCCTCGGCCACCACATTCCCACCCTCATCACCACCTTCTGGGCCTAGATCAATTATCCAATCTGTATTCCGAATGACATCCAAGTTATGTTCGATGACCAGCACAGTGTTACCAGCTTCTACTAATCGATCCAATACATCTAGTAATCGTTGAATGTCCACAAAATGCAACCCTGTCGTCGGCTCGTCTAAAATGTAAAGAGTCCGACCCGTTGCACGCTTTGACAATTCCTTCGAGAGTTTGACCCGTTGCGCTTCTCCTCCCGACAACGTCGTGGCCGACTGGCCCAATTTGATATACTGTAGGCCAACATCGAAAAGCGTCTGAAGCCGGGCTCGAATCGGTGGAATATTGACGAAAAACTCCAAAGCTTCCGCCACAGTCATATTCAGCACATCCGCAATGGTGCGTCCCTTATACATAACATCTAAAGTTTCTCGGTTATACCGCTGCCCCGAACAGACTTCACAGGTTACATAGACATCCGGCAAAAAATGCATCTCAATTTTGATCGAGCCGTCGCCTTGACAAGCTTCGCATCGCCCACCCTTCACATTAAAACTATATCGCCCCGGTTTGTACCCCCGGACACGGGACTCGGGCAATTGCGCGAACACATCTCGGATGAAACTGAATAGCCCAGTGTAGGTGGCTGGATTCGAACGGGGCGTCCGACCAATCGGGGATTGGTCGATATCAATCAGTTTGTCTAACTGTGCGAGTCCTTGAATAGTACGGCATCCATCGAAAACAGGGCGTTTCTGTGAAAATCCCTGACCCAGCGACCGAAATAACACATCAATGACCAACGTGCTTTTCCCTGATCCGGAGACGCCAGTGACACAGGTGAACTGACCCAGCGGAATCTTCACGGAGATTTCTTGTAAATTATGTTTCCTTGCGCCAACCACCGTGACAAACCCCCTGGGCTTTCGTTGCCGCGGTGGTAAGGTTATCTGTTTCGTGCCGTTCAGATAGCAGCCCGTCAACGATGACGAATGCGCCATGACTACGGAAGGAGGGCCGTGAGCCACAACCTTGCCACCTTTCACTCCCGCACCAGGTCCAAGATCTAGGAGATAGTCGGCTGCACGCATGGTTTCTGCATCATGTTCGACCACCACCACCGTATTGCCCATATCTCGCAACCGCAGCAGTGTCTGTAATAAGCGTTGATGATCACGGTGGTGCAAGCCGATACTCGGTTCATCCAGGATATAAAGGACGCCCACCAGTCCAGATCCAATCTGCGTTGCCAACCGAATACGTTGACCTTCACCTCCAGACAAGGTCGCCGAAGGCCGATCTAATGTGAGATAGGCCAAGCCCACATTCAGGAGGAATTCTAATCGTTCACGAATTTCTTTGATCACCCGCTGACCGATTACCCGTTCACGATCCGTCAGACTCAACTCATCTAGAAAATCCAAGGCATGTTTCACTGACAAATGCGTCACTTGAGCAATTGACTGCCCACCAATTTTAATTGCCAAGCTTTCTGGCCTGAGACGTGCGCCATCACAGACCTCACATCGTGTCTCGACAGTCCAGCCGTCTTGCTCGGAACCCCCTGAAGCTTGATATCCAATGCCATCGCAAACCGCACATGCACCATGGGGGCTGTTAAAAGAAAAGATCCGAGGGGCAATTTCTGAATAACTCAGCCCGCATTGAATACACGCCAATTGCTCACTAAAGATACGCGGCTGCTCATCTTCGGACGACAACACAGCAACCAACCCATGAGACATTTTCAGCGCCGTTTCGACAGAATCAGCAAGCCGCCTGGCGACACTGGTCTCTGTCTTAATGATCACACGATCGACAACAATTTCGATTGTGTGTTTTCGTTGTTTATGGAGAGTGATCGACTCACTCAAATCCCGGATCACGCCATCAATCCGAGCCCGAATAAACCCCGCTTTTCGCGCAGCCAACAGTTCTTTCCGATATTCGCCCTTGCGTCCTCGTATAATAGGTGCTAATACGTAGATTTTGCTGCTTGCGGGAAGACTGAGAATAGCATCCACAATTTGTTGAACTGTTTGAGCGACAATAGGATTTCCGCATTGATGACAATAGGGTTGTCCAATCCTGGCAAACAGTAAGCGGAAATAATCGTAGATTTCCGTCACAGTCCCGACTGTCGACCGGGGGTTGTGGCTTGTCGTTTTCTGTTCGATGGAAATAGCCGGTGACAGTCCATCTATCGAGTCCACATCAGGCTTAGTCATCTGCTCAAGAAATTGGCGAGCATAGGCCGACAGCGATTCCACATATCGCCGCTGACCTTCTGCATAAATAGTGTCAAACGCCAGAGAAGATTTCCCCGAGCCGCTCAAGCCTGTAATAACCACCAATTGGTCACGGGGAATGACCAGATCAAGGTTCTTGAGATTGTGTTGACGGGCTCCCTTGATGACAATGGCATTCTGCATGGAGGGCAATTATATCATAAGAAAACGGGGGCCGAGGTGTCTGACGATCCATCCGAATTGACCCTTGCTCGAACCGTCGGATACAATCTTTTAGGTCTTCATAGTCATACACAAACTAACGGAATCTCTTATTATTTCCGTAATTCCGCTCCTACTATCATTTCCCATACTGAGAGGAATTTCATGAAGAATATGAAACGTATAGGTATCTGGCCCTCTGTCATGATCACCGTTCTCCTACTTACTCCTTACGCTTGGGGAGCTAAATATGAGCTGACGCGTAATAGCATTGAGACTGCGCAGGATGTGGATGCCAAAGATATTTCTCTGTATCGCGTGAAGCTAGGAGACTCCGAAATACACGCTGTTGAATCCTTGGTCGAGCAACGCTTACCCGGCGTGCGTGCGGAACAGGAAGGTACCTTTATATTACTGTGGGACAAAGACAATCCTACCGGTGCAATGGCTGGCATCCGTATCACAGATGGCAAAGTAGACTTGATTTTTATTAACAATCGATTTACGCATAAAGTTCGTGGCATTTTCAGACATATTTTAGGAGCTTCCAGTTTAAAACAAATTCGTGATCTACTAGGCCCAGAAGATTTCCCGAATGAAACACTCATGGGCGCCAAATTGCTATATGAGGAAAAAGGGTTCCTGGTAAACTTTCTTGATCGGCAAGTCAACGTAGAATTCTGTCTAGGTTGTCAAGATCTCTTCTCGGGATTCTAAACAGCCAGACTATTTTTTTCAGACTGGACTTGTCTTAGCATTTCTCTCTCCCAGATCCCTTTTTGACAAGGGTACCTTCCCATGTCTTTTCATGGACGACATGGAACGTTCCGACTTCCCATTATCATCTAATCGTACCGAGTAAGATGGACAGCCGAATTCTAGGCACTCATATGATGGAAGAAGACCGCTCTTTAGAGGGTTCCCTACGGCCACAAAGTTTAGAAGAATATATTGGGCAGGAACAGATGAAACAATCACTCCGAATTTGTATTGATGCTGCCCTTGGTCGAGGAGAGGCGCTGGACCACGCAATTTTTTATGGTCCTCCAGGATTGGGGAAAACCACGATCTCTCACATCATTGCCAAAGAAATGGGCGGTACGATCCGATCCACGTCGGGATTAATCCTGACTCACGCTGGGGACTTGGCAGCAGTCTTGTCAAACCTTCAACCCCGTGATGTCTTATTTATTGATGAAATTCACCGGCTTCCACCAGCCGCCGAGGAGGCGCTTTATCCTGCTATGGAGGATTACCAGATTGACCTCGTCATTGGACAAGGTCCATCCCTTCGTACAATGAAGTTAGATCTTCCTCCTTTCACATTGGTAGGGGCCACAACACGAGCCGGCGCGCTGACCTCCCCTCTTCGAGAACGATTCGGCTTGGTTTACCGCCTAGATTTTTATCAGCCTGAAGAACTTCAAATCATCGTTTCTCGATCGGCCAGTTTGCTAAACGTGCGAATAGATGATGAAGCATCATTTGAAATTGCGATGCGAGCCCGTGGTACGCCTCGTATTGCTAATCGCCTCATTAAACGCGTCCGGGATTTCGCCGAAGTCAAAGCGCATGGGCATATCACTCGGCCAGTGGCCCAAGAAGCCTTACAGTGGTTACAAATTGATACAGCTGGATTTGACGAAATGGATCGGAAAATCCTAGTAACTATCCTTGAAAAATTCAACGGCGGACCTGTGGGCATTGACGCTCTTGCCGCAGCTGTACAAGAAGAAAAGTCTACGCTTGAGGATGTGTACGAGCCTTATTTGTTACAATCTGGCTATCTGGATCGGACCGCTCGTGGTCGCCAAATCACTCAAAAAACTCTCCAACATTTTGGGAAAAGTTCTGATCTGTTTTCCGTCAATCTGTAAGTATTCAACCCATCAACCGGTTCCTCATCATGGGTTCGTTGTTCCCTCCATATGGGCTATTGACCTGAGCCATAATCAGAAAGGTACACTGGATTTTATAATAGGAATCTACTTTCATAGAGTTATTCTCCAGTCTGCTCATATGAGATCCATCATGAACCCAGTCTTTTTCGTTTCCGCGTTCTTTCGGAACGGCATAACACCCGCATTCTTCAATGCGAAAAGGCCCACACAGACATTCTTCATGATAATCGTCTTCCTCTCTCCGATTCTTTTGGTGACTCCTGTACAAGCTACCGAATCAGCTATCAGCATTTTGGATACATGGGTAGAAGATGGCTATCTTTTTCACGTCGCGTTAGAAGCTGCCCCTAATAATACCCAATGTGAGTTGCATGGGGAAGGACTCATTGAATTTGAGGTGGTCTATGGCACCCAGAATATGAGTGGGCTAGCCTCGGTCTTTGGTGTGGCACTTTGGTATCCCGAATTCGAAACAGCTGATCGGATTGAAACACTTGGACAAGCTGTAGGTCCGCAGGCTTTTTGCACAGATTTCTCTCCCTGTAGGATTCAGGAAGTGCATATTGTTAACGCCTGGTGCCCTGTCACAAATGGGCGATTGTGACAAAGTTCCGACATATAAGCAATAATAGCTAGATATAAATTCCAATTCACAGGTCATCGTAATGCCCTTAGTTTTTCGCAGGCCTTTGCCAGCTCTTCATCTGTTTTTGCAAAGCTAAAACGTAGGTATCCAGCGCCACGGTCTTTCTGAAAAAAGGCTTCGCCTGGCACACCGGCTACTTCCGTTTTTTCCAACACATACATCGCTCGTTCTTTTCCAGTTCTTCCCGGAAGCCTTGAGACATCGGCTAGAACATAGTACGCCCCTTCGGGAATAATTGGCGATAAGCCAATCTCATCTAAAACTTGGCAGAAGACGTCGCGTTTATGCTGAAAAGATTTCCTCAGGTCGCCATAAAACTCCGCATCTAGCTCCTGTATGCCCGCAGCAACACCATATTGCAGTGGGGCCGGCGCACAAACATAGACCAAGTCATTCATGGCGCCAATCACACGAGACCATTGTGGGGCTGCCACTGCATGACCTATCCGCCACCCAGTGATGCTAAAGGTTTTGGAATAACCTGAGATCGTCACTGTACGGTGGGCCATGTTGGGAAAAGACGCGAAACTTCGATGCGTCTGACCACCATAGACAAAATATTCGTAGATTTCATCCGTGAAGACAAACAGGTCATGTGCTTGGACTATGTCTGCAAGAGCCTCTAATTCCTCAAGAGTAAACACCTTTCCTGAGGGATTGGCCGGCGTGTTGATCACGATCGCTTTTGTACGACCTGAAATGGCTCGTTCTACATCGTTCAATGGCAATTTCCATTCGGTTCCTTGCAACGGGATTATTTTGGGCACGGCTTCCACCGCCAGTAGAGTGCTGAGATGATAACCATAGTAGGGTTCAAAGATGAGCACTTCGTCGCCTGGATGCAAAAGTGCCAGGCACGCACAGTGAAAGGCACCTGTCGCGCCGGCACTCACCGTGATTTCCTGTTCGGGATCAACAGACATCTTGTTAAAATCCAGTAGTCGTTTCCCCAAAGCCTGCCGAAGTTCAGAAAGTCCATCAAAGCGAGTGTAGGTATTCAGGCCCAGATCCATTGCCTGTTGAGCAGATTGGAGAACCCGTCTCGGAACTTCTGTATCGCACACCCCTTGGGCAAGGTTAATCCCTTTCACTTGCGCACACGCCAGGGTCATGGCTCGAATCTCGGATTGTATTAACCCAGCTAATCGGTCGTTCTCACGAAGTGCCATTTTGATATCCACTGTTCATAGGTTTACTTGTTCGAATCTGCGCCGCGAGTGTGAATTAAGTATTCGACTTTGATATTTCAAAAACTAGACTATCGCCTTGCTGCCACACACTTGAGTTCCGTAAACTGAATGACGCTCCGGGCGACAACCCATGCTATCGTTAATTGCAACTCGAAAGCGAGACCGTAGTTGCTCCAAATCATTACGTTAAAATCTTCATCGCTCTCCACTTTTATTCTGGCCAGCCTCGTTATGGTTTCCGCGGTGTGCCCGTCGGCTTGGGGAAGTATGGAACCAGCTCCTCCAGCTGTCGATCGACATTTACAAGGCATTGCAAGGTTTGCCCAGCCCTCACCAATGGTCACAATCCCAGATGGATGGTTTTTGATGGGAACCAACCGGCAGGATCACCTCCGACACGGCTTCGAAACCCATTATGATGATACGGAGTTTCCTCAACGCTCAATCTGGCTAGATACCTATGAAATTGATCAATATGAAGTTTCACTCGGAGAATATTTGTACTTTCTCGAAGCAAGTCGTCACACAGTCTCTGCAGAGCTCCGTGCTCTTATTTGGCATCTGATCAGTGTGCACTTTATCCCCGATCAGGCCCTAGCTCCCTGGCCAGCGCTCTATGTGACATGGGAAGAAGCCAACGATTTTTGTGAAACTCAGGGAAAACGGCTTGCCACTGAAGCACAATGGGAAAAAGCCGCGCGAGGTACCTCTGGGAAAATCTTCCCGTGGGGCAGAGAAGATCCGTCAAAAGACATTGCCGTATTTGGAGCTTACCATGTGCATGAAATTCCGCTTGTCGCGAACGTGGATAGCTACCCAGAAGGCCAAAGCGACTGGGGGGTCTATCACTTAGCCGGGAATATTGCTGAATGGGTGAACGATTGGTTGGGATCGGATTATTACCCCATTATGCCAGACCGCAACCCTCCTGGCCCAAAGATGGGACGCTATAAAGCCGTGCGCGGCGGTTCGTGGAAAAGTCTTCCAGTGATGCTTCGTACCGCCACGCGTGGCGGGGCCTTCCCCCATGAACGATCACCCAACATCGGCTTTCGTTGCGCAAAATCTCAAGTTCCCTCCTAAGTCTATCTCCGAGTTTTTCGTCGCTATGACCCGTCGAGGAATCACTTGAGAGAGGCATGTCGCCTCTTCCCTCTCTCAAGAAAAACAGGATCAACACCCCTAGTGGGTTGGTGGGGTGTGAGTGATGGTAAGGGAATAGTGTGCGGATGAATATCCCCGAACCCGTACATGGGCTGAGGCTACATTTGCCGGCACATCTAACGAACAGGTTTCTTCTGCGCCAGAGAGATACGGCCGGCAGTCGTACGCATTTGTCTCAGGGTCTTGATCAAACCGCACATACAAATCAGGATCGCCTGGGTTAGTCTCACCGTGCATCACAACTTCTATAAGAGTCCCCGGCGTCACAGGGAAAGGCCCATAGGAATGCCACGCCTTTGCTGCAATCTGTTGGTCGGAAAACGTTTCGGTTTTTGGGCCACAGGCCATGGGGCCAGTAACTTCTTCGGGTCCTTCGCAGATATTCGAATCAATGGTAAAACCCGGTGCGGCTCCATATATGCAGGCTGCTCCACTCCTGTCAATCGCAGTCAGTGTAAGCGCCCAATCACCTTGACCGTTGCATTGGGGGTAATGCATAATGGAAAATGCATCATAGTTGGTCAAGGGACGCCAATTATTGTCTTCGAAACAGGTTCCCGAATCGGGACGAGTATGTTCATGCCGGAAACCCAAGGTATGTCCCAACTCATGCCGCAGAATACCTTCAAGCGTCAACTTCCCGTTCGGATCGAGTTGAAACGAGCTGTTGTCCACTAAGACATTGCGAGCCGCGCGTGGTTCATCAGGGAAAAATGCTCTCGCCAAATATTGTCCATTCACGTTGACAGGACGAACATCGAACAAAACATGAGGATTTGACGCCGTACAAGAATCATCTTCTCCAGCAACATAAATATAATCGATTGCGGCTACAGCTTCCCAAGCATTCGCTGCGGCTTTCATATCCGAAACCATTCGCGCATGGTTCGCGCCGAACGTCGTGCTCACACAATACGTTAATTGGCGCTTTTCAACTGCATTCCACGCCGTATCTTGCCCATTCACTTGATTGATTGTGAGTCCTGCCCGACCTTGAATACGATCAAAAAATTCCTTCAGATGTTTGTCATCCAGAATCGGTGTATCACCATTTACAATATATTTTCCCCCTTCAAAGGATTCTTTAAAGACCTGGGCTTTAAACTCTTCAAACGTCTTCTCCTTCCAGATTTCTCGCTGAGCTTTCGCATTATCTTCCAACAACATTTGACCTTGTTCAGGAGTAATTTGTGGGCCGGAACCCACCGTTGGATTGACTGTTGGCATGGCCTCACGGTGATGAGCACAGGAAGTTAGTAACAAAAGGAAACTCATGATGATTCCCAGTGTGTTTGATGAAGAGCTCTTGTCTCTCATGATGGTACTCCCTTTCCCTAAGTAGTATGCATTCATCCTTGATGACTGTTCCGCTTTTCTTATTTCTTCACGGTGGACAGATCTCTTTTTTGACGTTCACTAGATCCACCGCGCTACTCAGTTGCTGTACTCGTTGAAAAAGTCGGGCCTCGACCTGATGGTTTGAAAACTCCGCACAAAGACGGGCTTCTCCTTCCAGGCCAATCCTTTGAGTTACTAATCGTGTCACATCGCCCTGGGTTTGCGCATGCTCCAAGAGCCGTCGAGATTCCTGTAGTACTTGTAACGCCTTCTGCGGAACCCCTTTGCCCCGTGATAGGACAGATACAGAAAAACCGGACGGAGCCGCCACTTCGGCTTCATAGCCCTTCTGCGCCAAACATCCAACTGCCATTCCGAGACAAAAACCTAAAATTGATACAACAGCCATGACCCGATGAAACGCGTACAGGAGAGTGCTCCTGATATTCCATGAAGATCTTTTCCTGCTTTGGCTCAGTGGCTGCATCCCAATCCTCGTGTGGCAAAACAAAGCAAAAGCCATTCCTTCACGCAATTGGGATGTAATGTGGCCTAATAAGTGAACCGAAACTTGCCTTTATGTCTAACCCTTGCTGCTCTAACTAAAGAAGCCCTACAGTGATTATTCGATAACTCCGTATCAAATTCGATACGGAGTTTATCTGAATTGATAATAAGGAATTGTTGTACAAAGGGGGAGGGGGGAGAGGGATTACAATTTTTTCAAAGCAGTGATGAAGCGAAAGCTAGGAGTACTCGGTTAGTTCAACAAACATACACCTGACCTCTAATAAAGAGCGGCCAGAGAGCCTATCAATTGGGATCAATACTGTTCACAAAAAACATTCAGAATGGGCGCACGACATAACAACGTAGGCCTCTCGTAATCGCCCCTCTATTTAAGATTTTCCCCACAATTGTTCCAGTCGTTTCACACGACCACAATTCCATTTGTAATATTTATACCGGATGGGATTCCTAGAATAAAAATCCTGGTGATACTCCTCTGCGGGATAAAAGACGGTGGCAGGAGCAATTTCTGTCACGATTGATTCGGGAAAGGACTTGAATTGTTCGATTACCTGTTTGGATTTATCGATCAACTGCTTTTGATGATTATTATGATAGAAAATGACAGTACGATATTGAGAACCATGGTCGCAGAACTGGGAATTTGGTGTTGTGGGATCCACATTTCTCCAAAAGATTGCCAGCAACTGTTGATAGGTAACTTTTCCAGGATCATACGTCACCTCTATAGATTCGGCATGACCAGTCCCGCCAGCCGAGACTTGTTCATAGGTAGGATTCTCCACATGACCGCCCATATAGCCCGAAACTACTGAAACAACACCTTCTACTGCTTCAAAGGCCTCCTCCATACACCAGAAACACCCTCCGGCAAATGTTGCCTTGGCTGAAGCAGTCATACCAGAAGCCTCGTCTACTAGTTTCAGCGTTTCTGTAACAGCACCCGATAACAGCAACATCGCAAGACTAATTATAAATGGAATTCGACGCATTCTTATTTCCCCCTTGCAAATTCGTAACTACTTATCTTCGTGGTTGCTTCTTGCCACCATTCTCTTTACCCGATTCTTACATTACAGTCTCAACTGTCGGTGTACTGTTACGCGTTTACAGTCAGAGACTGTTGAACAATGAAGATATCAAAGGACATATTGGCTCATAGTAACGTCCGACACCACGAGCTTCGGGGCGGTTCAAAAAAGGCCAGCCAGGCCGCAGCCATTTTTGCGCGCGGAGCGTACTGGCGCTATGTGAGCACGGAAAACTGGCGAGAACGCCGCTGGTGGCTTTTTTCAACAGCCCCAGGCACTCAAATGTCACGGTGGTGCAGGTTGCCTAGTCAATATACCTGCGGATAGATCTTTGAGGAAAGTAGGGTGGCTAGGTTAGCTAAGAGGAACGTTCCCTCGAAAACCTGAGGACTCCCGAAGTCGCCTAACGGCGAATAGTATAAAGAGACGGTGGGGCATGATAAAAATACATACTTGTAATTACTTGCAGTGGAACTCCTGGGCAATTAGATTTGGGGCCAATAAGACAATAAGGCTTCGGGCGAAGACCATCGTGGTGACCCGCCCGGAGCCTGTTGTTTTCTGGAAAATTAGTTCTTCAATACTGCCTTGCCTTCTCTTGATGAGAAGTTTATCGTTGCCTCCTAGTTAACAGATTGAAGTTTTTGAACCGTATCTAGCTTGGCTAGCAGTCTGTCCTTTTTTCTGTTTAACTTAGCAACCACCTTTGGCCTATCTGCATACTTGACCAAGTTCCGGTCGATTCTATTTAACAGTTGGTGAATATTCGCAAGAATATCCTTACGAGACTTTTCTTGTTTAATAAGTTGTCGAGGATTAATTTTTTCAACCATCCCAGCACTTGCAACAGCCTCAACTAGATCAGTCCCAAGATTCTGTTGGAGGACGTGCACCGTCTGTAAATAATCGGGCTTGGAGTTAATAATCGCAAAGTTTAAGAGTGTTACCCCCTTTTTGCCGCCGCTTCCAAGCGTAATGGATAGCTTCCCGTCTTGGACTTCGACAGGGTATTCAATTACCGTTAAATATTGACCCTTGTTCGTTTTGACGTTTTCGGCGACCAGCATTCCTTCAATGCTCAGCGAATGTGGTCCACGCCGTCTCTTTGGATCACCACCGACCAGTGAAACGTAATAAGTCCCATCCGGGAGGGCGCAATTCCATGTGACTGGAGTCTTATTTGATACTTGAACAAAAGTGTCAACTGTTTGCGCCACATTGGCATTCCTTTCCGTTCCACTCACCAAAATATCCCAACCGTACCCTCGGGAGGAATTAAAGACATCTCCATCATCCTTAGAAAAATTTTCAGGAATGTCAGAAGAAGGAGGTTGGAAATTCACGAAGATCGGAAATTCAGGATTGGGAGTAGGATTCTGATCCGGATTGGGGGAAGGATCGGGAATTGGATCAGGATCTGAAGAAGGCCCGATAGTTTTTAAGACTTCTGATGATGGATTACTTTCATTACCAGATGAGTCAAATGCGGTAACAGCAAAATAATGGGTTTTACCATATTCCAAGTTAGCAAATTGATACGTGGTCGTATTGCCAATATTCCGTGATTCACCGTAAGACCCCGATTGGAACCCACGGTACACACGATACCCTGCAAGATCTGGCTCTTGATTTGCCGCCCAATGAAGTGTCGCAGAATTGCTGGTTGCGGATTGTACGTTGTTGGGGATTAAGAAGACACCAACTCCAAGCACAGACGCGATAAGTACCTTGCGAGATGTCGGAATAACAGGATCGCAGAACATGGGGAACCTCCTTCTTGCGTATGAGGGCCCCAATCCCGATCCATTATCTCTTCTCCTTCTTCGGTAACCCGGCTATCAGTTTATTCTGACCCGTGGTTTTGCGTCCCCACCTCACGATGGGTTTGCCCTTATCGGAAAGAGGCCTTTAGAAAATTATTTGTTGTCAGAACGTGCTGTAATGTCTTGCATCTCCTTTTTCACATAAACAACTCAGACCTATACCGCCAGTTACCATTGTCGGTTGATTCAATGAAGGCTTTAGTCTTGGATACGCCAGATTACTGGATTACACAGTATTTAAAAGTTGAAAGATATTTCGAAATCAACTGCCGCGTTAGGTGAAGGTTCCAGATATTTTTTGCCATTACATAGGATTTCACCTTTTTTCTATGTATCTTTGAATCTGCACCTAGAGACTAGTGGGCATTTCTAAAAACGGTATTGTTAATTTATATATATTTGATAGATTGTCCTTCTTACTTTTAAGGAGGACTCTTATGTTAACGTGCCCCCGCTGTTCCAGCTCTGGTCGAGTGAAAACTGGGCTGATCCACGACCGCCAGCGCTACAAATGCAAAGCCTGTCAGTATCTGTATACGGTGGAGCAGAAGTCCGATACCTCGACGGCGGCTCAGCGTCGTTTGGCCCTCACGTTGTACTTGGAAGGCTTGGGGGTTCGCTCGATTGGGCGTGTGTTGGGGTTTAGTCATGTAGCGGTGTATCAGTGGATCAAAGCCTTGGGCGCAGAAGTGGCTCGCCTCAAGCGCTCGGCCGCTCATATCGTCGAACTGGATGAACTGCATAGCTACGTCGGGCATAAAAAAACTTCTGTTGGATCTGGCTTGCTGTTGATCGACTTGGCCAACGCTTCCTCCATGCTGTCACGGGGCCCCGAGGGGTCGTGACCGGCGAACAATTATGGGAGGCCATCGAGAGCCCGCTTATCACTCAGGTCATGACGGACTATTGGGAACCCTATGAACACTTTGTGCCAGCCGAAAAACACATTCAGTCGAAAGCGGAAACGTTCACCGTGGAAGGGTACAATAGTTTATTGCGCCATTTTCTGGCCAGGTTACGCCGCAAATCCAAATGTTATAGCAAAAGTGAAACAATGTTGAGGTATTCGGTCATGCTGTTAATGGCCAAATGGAACGGGGAACTCGAGTATCTAGTAAATTAACAATGCCCTAAAAACTACTGACAAATTTGTGGGATTCAGGCATAAGTCTGGGCAAAGGAGGAGTTGCCATGGAGACACCTAGCCAACTGAGCTTCTTTGACCTGACTCGTCGCTACGATGCCTTCACCCAGGAGGGGGATCCCTTGGAACAACTTGCTCAACATATTCCCTGGGCCCGCTTTCGGAAGACACTGGAGAAAAGCGTGTGTTGCTCCAAGCGATTATAAGGGAGGTCGCCCCCCATTTGATGCCATCCTCATGTGCAAGATCCTCGTGCTGCAAGCCCTCTATAACTTGTCCAATGATCAAACGGAATATTAGATTCGGGCTCGCCTCTCGTTCATGCGGTTCTTAGGCCTCGACCTGCATCAACGGATTCCCGATGCCAAGACCATCTGGTTGTTCCGCGAGACGTTGACTCAAGTCGGGGTTGTCGAAAAGTTCTTCACCCAATTTGACACGTATCTGGCTGGGCACGGGTTACAGAGCCAACTGATTGATGCCTCACTGCTCCCGGTACCGAAACAACGGAATACGCGTGAAGAAAACGTGACGGTGAAGGCCGGCGACTGCCCGGCTGAGTGGGATGCCCAGCCAGCGAAACGGCGACAGAAGGATACCGACGCGCGCTGGACGAAGAAGCATGGGACCAGTCACTTTGGCTACAAGAATCATGTGAACGTGGACAAGAAACACAAGCTGATTCGACGCCATACGGTCACGGATGCTGCGGTGCATGACAGCCAAGTGCTGGAAGAGGTGTGGCAACCCAAGACGGCGAGGCGAGACGTCTGGGCCGATGCGGTCTATCGGTCAGAGGAGATTGAAGGTGTGCTCAAGAAGCGGAAGTGGCGGTTAAAGGTTCAGTCAAGGGGTATCAGGAGAAGCCGTTGACGCTCAAACAACAGCAAACGAATTAGCGGCAGAGCCGGATTCGTGCCCGTGTGGAACATGTCTTTGGTCATCACGTCACGGCGATGGGCGGGAAACTCCTTCGAACCATTGGTTGGGTGAGGACGCGGGCGAAGATGGGGCTCAAGAATCTCGCCTATAACTTCCAACGATCCTTGGTGTTGATGGCCGCCACCAGCAAGCAACCGGCGTACCAAAGGGAATGGGGAACGACGATGAAGCGAAAAGAGCACGATCGCAGGTCCGGGTCCTGTCGCTCTTGGCTTCTGGATTTCGGGTTTGGCTCCCCCACGATGGGGCAGACAAGCAAACTCCAACGTTTTTAGAGGTGGCCAGATGGAATGGTCCATTCCCCAGAAATTGAAACGGTCCGTCCCGTCACCGACAGGTCGAGCTTGTCCAAAATCATGCCGGAAACCTCTGATCGGATATAAAAATTATCAGGGTCATGAGTCACATGAAAGAGCGGGAAGACTCCAGCAGAGGGCTCCTCCCCACTGTTCCGACTCTGTCGACCATTGAGCAAAAGACCGAGGTCTCGACGTAATCGGTCCAACTCCGTAAATTCGTTAAGTTGGCGTTCAAATGGCCAACTGTCCAGTCGGCGAATAATCACGGTTTATCCTCCTTTCACTATGAGGTTTGAAGGCATAGTCCGACGAGCAGTTTGCGTCGCCTCGACGGCTACACGACTCCGTCTTGTCTTCCTAGAAATAATTTCAAAAACAACTTTCCTCCTTACATAAAGCATGTCCGCCTAATAACGTCGAAACATTTAATCACAACTTTTTTTGCAACAGAATTTTGCAATATGATGGTGTCATTAGAAGAAATAAGTGAGAATTTTATGAAAGGCAGAACAGCATTTGATTTGATCCAATAGGTTCCCAACCGAGCTGACCGAAGCGCATAACTGCTGCGGAGAATATACTTGTAGTAATTGCTGGCCATGGTGCCGGCGGTCAGGACCGTACTATGTGGAAAGGAATTTTCAGTATGAGTTGCCTTTTTTACCAGATCAACGTATAAAGCTTAAACAGAGTTATTTAAGGGAACTTTCCCTTTAACTTGAAAATTCCCCGTTAGCTTGCGACGAGGTCGTCCTTCTTTGGTTTCTTTTGGGTGCCAGAGGTACGGCCACGGGCAAAGGAATAAGGTGCTCTAATTGATCTTAGATACCCCGTCAGCTTGTTGCCGGGGTCCACATTGCGTGTAGTGTGACGGCTTCCGGGTGAACGACTGCTTGGTTAAGCGGTGGTGTTTCACGAGGTAAGAAGATAAGCGATTGACTTATGTATTCATTCCTCGCAAAGGATAAATTCAAATGGCTATGTATGGTTCTTGGAAAACATTTCTACAGGTAATATTGGCGCTACTTATAATGTTGGCAGGATCAATGCCTGTTGCGTGGGGCAATGAATGGGTCGACCGAGGTGGATTGCTAAATCCAGGTGGTGGCTGGTTCCAATGGGTTCAGAATACGGTTGATGGTCGATATTGCGCGCTCACCTACGGTGGGGATTTACAGTGTTACGACACGCTTAGCAACGTGCTGGAGACGGTGTATGTGGATGGCTCGCAAACGCTGGATCCGAATAACGGCGACCTCCAGGTCTTCGGCTGGGATCATGTGCACATGGAGTACCTTGCGATGGACGGAGGGCGGTCTATCGGCCCTAATCCAATGGCGTTCAGCATGGTCACTCGGACATGGCGGCTCCTGACCAATGTCGACTTTGATGGAGTCGAGTCGCGGACTATAGCCAGTGGGGCCGGTTCAGCAACATCGCCCGATCATGACCTGTTCGTCGTGTTTGCTGGAGGGAATTACGGTTCCCCAGGGCGGAAAACGCTCATCTACGACCTCCAAAACAGAACATACAGTGAGCTGGACGGCCCCAGCTCAATGCCAAGTAGGAACCATACCCAAGGACAATTTTTGTACATCCCCTCGCTGAGGGGATTTCTGCTCTTTGGTGGGGACAGCCCCGACTCCGGGCCATACAATGATTTGTGGTTTCTTGATATAGCATCATGGACCTGGATGAGTGTGACAGCTCACAATTCGCCATCGGGACGTTCCTTCGGTCAAATGGCCTATGACCCGCTAAACGATGTGGTTTACCTTTATGGAGGTATCTGGGCAATGGATGGCAGCGTATCAGTTCTCCATCTCAGTTCGTGGACATGGGAACACTTGCCGGAGCCTCCGGGGACTCTCCTTGTAGACTACCCAGGCATCCGACGTGTTGGTGCCGGCATCTACGACCCTATAGCGGGCTTTTGTTCGGGGGCGGGAACCTTGGCCGGTACCAACTGGGTTAGTAGCGCCAAGATCTGGTGCTGGACACACTCGTTTGACGGGTCCCCCCTTGCAAGTTCCTTGAGCCTGATGTTGACCGGCACGGGTCAAGGCAGTGTCGCAGGTGGTATAAACTGCTCTAGTGGGACGTGTGCCGGCATATTCCCGCAAGGCTCGAAAGTTACCCTTAATGCGACACCAGACAACGGGAATACGTTTTGGGGCTGGAGTGGGGGAGGTTGTTCTGGTACAGGCTCATGTGAAGTAGTCCTCTCGACTTCTTTGGTCTCCGTCACGGCGACCTTTGAGCCCAGTCCACTCTCCCTGCCACTATCCGGTGGAGTACCAACGATGGATACCCCTGATTTAGATGGTGACATACCCACGAGAAGGATAGCGACAACCCTGCGTGGGACCGCAAGAAACAAGGAGTGGTGTGTGAAGTTAGGTGTACAAGCGCTTGGTGGATGGGCCGAAAGAGAAAAAATTAAACAAGATATTGTTGTTTTGTGGGAATTCGGGGATTTTCCAGACATTGATGCTGTCGTTACAACTGGTGGGGTGCCATTTCTTATGCACGGCTATGCTGTGCGAAAAAAAGGGAACCAAGGATATTTCCTGCTGCAAGGTATCCAGGGTCCGGGAGATAAGCTTTTTGACACCCGTCTAGACGCTCAACTTTTTATGCAAGGCGCGTATGAGGCGACCGACTCTGGTGTCCCAACTAGCCTGAAAGGTAAATGGTTCTCGAAATCGCATAAAGAAGACCAAGGAGCGGATTCACTCTTAGATGAAACCTGTATAACTTCTACCGGCAGTTTCAGGGCTACAGGAAACGGGGTACAATTTACTCCTTAGTGAAGTGACACCCTTTTTTAGTAGATGTGGGAATGCTGGAGCATATTTTAGTTTAGCTTGACGGTGATAAGACCCCAGTCCAACTATAGGGATTGTTCAATGGCAGCAATTTTTGCGAGAGCAGGACTGCGAACAATTTGTTTGCTGCTTCCGGGTTATCCTATGACCAGAAATTTCTAGAAAAGACTTCAATTCCAACCATCTTGGCACGCATACTCTGAAATTTATAGTCATTCCAAATAAGCTTCAACGGCAACATTGTGTGACTGTTAAGCCTTGTTCCGCCAAATCAAGCAGTGTAATGGCCCAATTCGAAGTGTGTGTTCTCTGCCTCCGAATGGGGTAAGTCTTTCTACCTCTTTCCCTCCCATATTCCTCGAGCTTGTTGTTCTTTGGGGTCCTGGTAGACCACTGGCATACCACTTCAACTGAACCGTTGTGACCAATTATTCGTCAAAGAAGAAATGTGGGGAGATGAAAAAACTTCAAGATCGCTCGGTCATGGACCCTCCTGTTTACGGTACAGGGCCATGGGGTGGTAATGCAGGGGATAGTGTGAAGTATTCTCAGTGTCTCTTAATACCCAATGGAGAGAAACGATGAGCAGAACGTATGAGGGCCGCCTTGCGAGGTTTGGCAGGTCCGACTTTTGGGAGTTTCACGCGTAAGACGCCTTGATTAAGATTCGCCTTAATGTTGGCTTGGTCAATCACCTCGGATAGGGTAAACTGTCGAAAGTATTTTCCCGTTTCAAATTCCTGGATAAAATGACGCTCATCCTCTGATACCGAGACAGATGGGACCCCGGTCAAGGTTAATACATCCTCTCTCAGATCGATTTGCACATCTTCAGTCTGAACACCCGGCATTTCTGCCACAATCGTCAGGGCCTGATCATCTTCAAAATGTCGACGCTAGGAGAATACACTCGCCCAGCCGTTGTCGGTTCAGAAGTTGATTCCACCTCTTGCTTCACACGAGCTTGAATATCCTGTGCTTGTGTTGCCATGAATGTGTCCTCCCTTCATGATCTATAATATTCAGGCACTGATCGAAATTTTCCGTGGCTTCGCACTTTCGGCCTTTGGCAGCACGATCATCAAGATGCCGTGACGGTATTTGGCTTGTACTGGTTTACTGTTGATATCAGAAGGCAGATTCAATTGTCGCCGAAACTTCCCCGCTTCACGCTCTCGACGATGATAGTGCACTTGTTCTTTCTCAGATGGGCATTTCTAAAAACTACTGACAAATTTGTGGGATTCAGGCATAAGTCTGGGCAAAGGAGGAGTTGCCATGGAGACACCTAGCCAACTGAGCTTCTTTGACCTGACTCGTCGCTACGATGCCTTCACCCAGGAGGGGGATCCCTTGGAACAACTTGCTCAACATATTCCCTGGGCCCGCTTTCGGAAGACACTGGAGAAAAGCGTGTGTTGCTCCAAGCGATTATAAGGGAGGTCGCCCCCCATTTGATGCCATCCTCATGTGCAAGATCCTCGTGCTGCAAGCCCTCTATAACTTGTCCAATGATCAAACGGAATATTAGATTCGGGCTCGCCTCTCGTTCATGCGGTTCTTAGGCCTCGACCTGCATCAACGGATTCCCGATGCCAAGACCATCTGGTTGTTCCGCGAGACGTTGACTCAAGTCGGGGTTGTCGAAAAGTTCTTCACCCAATTTGACACGTATCTGGCTGGGCACGGGTTACAGAGCCAACTGATTGATGCCTCACTGCTCCCGGTACCGAAACAACGGAATACGCGTGAAGAAAACGTGACGGTGAAGGCCGGCGACTGCCCGGCTGAGTGGGATGCCCAGCCAGCGAAACGGCGACAGAAGGATACCGACGCGCGCTGGACGAAGAAGCATGGGACCAGTCACTTTGGCTACAAGAATCATGTGAACGTGGACAAGAAACACAAGCTGATTCGACGCCATACGGTCACGGATGCTGCGGTGCATGACAGCCAAGTGCTGGAAGAGGTGTGGCAACCCAAGACGGCGAGGCGAGACGTCTGGGCCGATGCGGTCTATCGGTCAGAGGAGATTGAAGGTGTGCTCAAGAAGCGGAAGTGGCGGTTAAAGGTTCAGTCAAGGGGTATCAGGAGAAGCCGTTGACGCTCAAACAACAGCAAACGAATTAGCGGCAGAGCCGGATTCGTGCCCGTGTGGAACATGTCTTTGGTCATCACGTCACGGCGATGGGCGGGAAACTCCTTCGAACCATTGGTTGGGTGAGGACGCGGGCGAAGATGGGGCTCAAGAATCTCGCCTATAACTTCCAACGATCCTTGGTGTTGATGGCCGCCACCAGCAAGCAACCGGCGTACCAAAGGGAATGGGGAACGACGATGAAGCGAAAAGAGCACGATCGCAGGTCCGGGTCCTGTCGCTCTTGGCTTCTGGATTTCGGGTTTGGCTCCCCCACGATGGGGCAGACAAGCAAACTCCAACGTTTTTAGAGGTGGCCTAGTATCAAAGAACACAGAAACCGCACTATTACAGCCGATCTCGTAACCCACGCAACACGATGTCTCGGTAGCTCACGACACCGATTACGTTCCGAGTCTCAATGACAGGGGCTAAGGTCAGGCCAAAACGCTCAAACAGGCGGGCACAATACCGGATATCCATTTCGGAATCCACGGACACAACCGGCTTACTCATGATCTCATACACATTCATTCTGTCTGCTGCCTTGTCAGCTCCGAGGACTCGTTTCGCAATATCAGAGAGCAAGACTATGCCATACTCATCGTTCTCATTCCGACGATCCACTAATAAACATTCCGTGTCTAAAAATTTAGCTTGCCTAAGAGCATCGGCTACCGTTTCGATCCCCTGAATTAGATCGAACTCGGTTTTCATCACATCTCTAACACGAACAAGTTGTGTGTGTTTCATAGCTCACCCTCCACCACATCTTTGAGTTTTGCCATTTGATGTGCCACACCCACAGCATCCTCGACGTCAACTTGAAACGCAATCCCGGTTCCAGGTTTGGCATCAAATTCGCCTGTGATCGCAATGGACTCCAGGATATCTCGAGACAAATGCTCTTCTACCAAAAACAAAAGTACATCTCGCTGAGTCTCAAGATTTAGGCCAAAAAACGTTTTTCGTACTTCTAATCCTTCACCATGAGCACTCGTAATCACCGTGGCCCCAGTCGCACCCTTTTCCCTAGCCGCTGTCATAATCGCATTAGTGTGGTTATCTTGAACAAAGGCACAAATCAGTTTGAAATGCATAACTCCACTCCTCACCAAATGGTTAACGCATATTGGCCCACCAGGAAGATACTTGGGCGTAAGCCATGACGGTAATGATCGGAAAGAGACTTGCAAACGCGATCAACCCAAATCCATCATAGACAGGATTACGCCCCGGGACTGTACTCGCGAGCCCAAGTCCAAGCGCAGCTACTAAAGGAACAGTGACCGTGGAGGTTGTGACTCCACCCGAATCATATGCCAGAGGGATGATCATTCGGGGTGCAAACAGCGTTTGTACAAGGACAATGATATAGCCCACGATGATATACCAATGTAACGGCGTTCCAGTGATAATCCGATAGGTTCCAAGCCCAATGCCCAAAGCCACACCAATCGCGACAGCAACTCTCAGCCCCCACACGCCGATAATCCCTCCAGACACTTGATGGGCTTTAAGAGCTACCGCCAACAAAGACGGTTCGGCAATTGTTGTAGAAAACCCAATCGCGACGGCAAATACATAGACCCAAAAATACAGACTCCAATCCACTTCCGTCACGGTCTCCGTCGTCTGTTCCAGCCCTGCTGCAATAAATTCTGGTGCCGTCAGTTGTTGCGCCATCAATTTCCCCAACGGAAAAAGCGCCATTTCCAATCCTTGGATGAACAACACTAATCCAATCAACACGTACATGAATCCAACCATCACGCGTTCGAGATTGGCGATAGGTTGTCGAAGAACAAACAGCTGAAACACAATAATGATCAATCCAATCGGCAATACATCAGTCACCGTTGCTAACAATGTGTCAAGAAGCTTACCCGGCATGTGCTATCCAATCATTCCGTAAGCCATCACGAAAATCATCGGCGTTAGCGACGCAAAGGCAATGAGTCCGAAACCATCCACCATAGGATTTCGTCCTTGAATAGAAGAAGCCAAACCAACTCCCAACGCCGTAACCAAGGGAACCGTAACTGTAGAAGTCGTCACACCACCCGAATCATAGGCAATGCCAATGATCTCAGGTGGAGCAAAAATTGTCATGATGATGACTCCGAGGTACCCTCCAATTATGAGATATTGGACAGGCCACCCTCGAACGATACGTAAAACGCCAAGAACAATCGCGAAGCCTACTGACAATGCGACGGTCAGGCGGAGGCCCATCGCATAATTACCTCGAGCCTCCTCTGTGTCTCCAATAACATTGCCCTCAGCAGCAATGATTGCCGCTTCCTTAGCCACTGCAATAAGGGCTGGCTCGGCCACAGTCGTTCCAAAGCCTAAGGCAAAGGCAAAGGCTAACAACCATGTCAAACTCCCTTTTCTAGCAAAGGCATAGGCCAATGTTTCACCAAGCGGAAACAACCCCATTTCCAAACCATGTATAAATAACGTTAACCCAATAAGCACAAACAAGGACCCCGTGAGGATTTCGAGATAATTGGGAATAGGTTGTTGTAAGACAACAAATTGAAAGAATGCGATGACTAAGATAATAGGCAGCAGATCATTGATGCTGCCTTTGAGAGTTTTAAGAAGAACGGAATCCACAAAAAAACCTACAAATCATGTGCACAAGACATGACAAAAATAACAGGTGTGCAATCGAAAGACAAAAGGGAAGGTACAGGGTCGGGATAGATTGAAGGTCGAGAATCGACAGGCACCTACCATTCAACTCAACAAACCGTCTGTACGAGACAGACTAATCTCTAAATAGCCAAGGGGTCTCTTTTGATCGACGCGCCTCGTAGGCAGCAATTGCGTCCTCATATTGGAGAGTCTGGCCAATCCCATCCAACCCTTTAATCAAACAATCCTTACGAAACGGATCAATCCTGAATGAATAGCGATCTCCTTCAGAAAGAACTACGACTTGTTCCTGTAGGTCGACCGTGACATGATAGACATGGTTAGAAGCTGTTCGATCAAAGAGCGTTTGAATTTCTGATGAAGTAAGAATTACCGGAAGGATGCCATTCTGAAAACAGTTATTATAAAAAATATCAGCAAAACTCGGTGCTAAGATACAACGTATCCCATAGTCTAGTAATGCCCATGGAGCATGCTCCCGAGATGATCCACAGCCGAAGTTTTCGCGGGTGAGCAAGACCGACGCATGCTCATATCTCGGTTGATTCGAAAAAAAATCAGGGTCAGGTGCTCCATCAGGGCGCTGCCGCCAATCTGCAAAAAGGCCTTCTTTTAGACCAGTCCGGTGGATAGTTTTCAGATATTGCTTCGGAATAATTTGATCGGTATCAACATCTGTTCGGTCTAAAGGAGCAACCGTTCCAGTTAATGTGGTAAACGCATCCATGGGATTCTCCAACTTGTTATCACATCCATTCAGGCGTAGATGAGTTCTCGGCTATCTTAATTACAGATTCTTCCAATCACGGATATCGACAAAATGTCCCTCGATGGCAGCCGCGGCAGCCATGGCTGGGGAAACCAAATGAGTGCGCCCTCCTTTTCCTTGACGACCTTCGAAATTTCTGTTGCTCGTAGACGCACAACGTTCACCCGGAGTTAACACATCCGCATTCATGGCCAGGCACATGCTGCAGCCTGGTTCGCGCCACTCAAAGCCAGCTTCTCGAAAAATTCGATCGAGTCCTTCTTGTTCAGCCTGTTGTTTGACGACGCCAGACCCCGGAACAACCATCGCTTTCACCGTACTGGCCACGCGCTTACCTTGCACGTACCTTGCGGCAATCCGCAGATCTTCAATCCGCGAATTCGTACAGGACCCAATAAATACACGATCAACGTGAATATCACAGATTGGTTGTTTGGCGGGGAGCCCCATATAGGCTAAAGCCCGCTCGGTCGCAGAGCGCAGCTTTTCGTCATCCATGGAGTTCGGGTCTGGCGTCGTGCCGTCTACATTGGTCACCATTCCTGGGTTTGTTCCCCATGTCACCTGAGGTACAATATCCTCTCCTCGGATCTCGACCACCTGATCGAAACTCGCACCCAAATCAGTTCGTAAACTCAACCAATTCCGCTTGCCTTGTTCAAACATGTCTCCTGACGGACTCAGCGGTCGACCCTCTAAATAGGATACCGTGGTTTCATCAGGACTGATCAGACCAGCTCGCGCTCCCGCTTCAATAGACATGTTACAGAGTGTCATACGACCTTCCATTGAGAGGGACCGAATGACCGATCCCGTGTATTCCAAAACATATCCAATGCCCCCGCCAATCCCAACACGCCCGATAATAGCTAAAATGACATCTTTCGAAGAACAGTATTCTGAAAGCATCCCGTCAACTCGAATTTCCATAGTTTTAGGCCGCTTCTGAACCAGACATTGAGTCGCGAGTACATGCTCGACTTCGGACGTCCCAATCCCAAACGCCAAAGCCCCAAAGGCTCCATGGGTTGAGGTATGAGAATCACCACAGACGATGGTCATCCCAGGCAGCGTAAAGCCTTGTTCAGGACCAATCACATGGACAATACCTTGCCTGATGTCCTGCATACCATAATACGTAATATCAAAATCTCCACAATTATGCTCGAGAGTAGAAACCTGTAACGCACTCATGGAGTCCGTGATGCCCTGAGACCTATCAGTGGTGGGGACGTTGTGATCTGGAACCGCTAAGGCTGCTGTGGGTCGACGCGGTCGACGCCCAGCTAAACGAAGTCCTTCAAAGGCCTGAGGAGAGGTGACTTCATGGACCAGATGCCGATCGATATATAATAAGGTTGTCCCATCGGGCTCCTCACGAACGACATGGTCATTCCAAATTTTTTCAAACAACGTCTGACTACTCATAGTTGGTCCTTCCCCATTCTCGGCAAACCGTGTTGTTGTTATGTATCGCGTTTGAATTCCAGCTGGCAAGGGTCTTGGGATTCAGAACAAATTGGGCTTGCCAGTCTACACCAATCTTTGTGATGACTCTGAAGTTCTGATATACTTTGTAGTGGATCTCAATACGGTCGCAGTATCTATACAATTCGCACTAGCTGATGTCAAAACGACAGAGCGGGCTTGACCAACAACTCGTCCCTCCCACTCTCTGAACGTATTCCTTGGTTTCCCGAACAGGTGTCAGGCAACGCCAGTGGGTTGGTCAGACCGGCGTCCGTCATTTGCTTGTAGGATGACCCTAAGTTCGTCGTCATCGCAATCGTCAAGAGATCCCCTCCTAGGCATCTTTGTCATGTCTGCTGAAGCACACAGGCCGCTTATCTAAGACAACCTCAAGATGCCGAATTTTCTTACTCGATTCTTTTCCCATGATATTGCAATCGATTTAGGGACGGCCTCGACGCTAATTTTTGTCAAGGGCCAGGGCATCGTGCTCAACGAACCCTCCGTTGTGACGATTGAGACCAATTCTAAGAAAGTTGTGGCCATAGGGGAAGAAGCAAAAAAAATGGTCGGAAGGACGCCCGGAAACCTGACCGCCATCCGTCCACTGCGCGAAGGGGTGATCGCCGATTTTGAGATGACCGAACAGATGCTTCGTTATTTCATTCAAAAAATCCATCCTGGAGGGACGCTGGTTCGTCCACGAATGATCATCGGTGTCCCGTCACGCATTACACAAGTCGAACAACGAGCCGTCAAAGAATCCGCTGAACTGGCTGGAGCAAGAGAAGTGTATCTTATTGAAGAACCAGTAGCCGCAGCAATCGGCGCTGGGCTTCCTATCACCGAACCCTCGGGAAATATGATCGTTGATATCGGTGGCGGGACGACCGATATTGCGGTGATCTCCCTAGGTGGGATCGTCTATAGTGAATCGGTGCGGGTAGCTGGAGATCAGATTGATGGGGCCATTATCAATCACCTGAAACGAGACTATAGCTTGCTCATTGGTGATCATATGGCAGAACGAATCAAAGTCGAAATCGGGTCTGCCTATCCCCTCACCGAAAAAAAGCAAATGGCCGTCAAAGGAAGGGACGTGGTATCTGGCATACCACGAACCCTCTTTATTAATGACTCCGAAATAAGAGAGTCCTTTCAAGATTGTATCACCACAATCGTTGGAGCTGTCCGTTTGGCACTGGAACATACACCCCCAGAGCTAGCTGGGGACATCATTGACCGAGGAATCGTACTGACCGGCGGCGGATCTATTCTGAAGGGCCTCAATGATCGCCTTTGTGAAGAAACCGCTTTGCCTATTGTATCGGTCGACGACCCATTAACCTCTGTTGTATTGGGGGCGGGGAGAATACTGGAAGAAATAGGGCTACTTCGAAAAATTTCTGCCCATTCTAGCTTAAATCAATAGACGGTTGGTTATCCTCATGTCTCGTTACGAACGGACGCCCATGCCTATCATGAAGGGACTTCGGAATCTGTTTCTAGGGGTGTTCATACTCCTTTTAATAGTCTTACTGTTTCTTCCACGTCACTCGCGAGACTGGCTTGGGAGTATGGGCACCCCGGTTGCCATTATTCTGGAAGGCCCCCTTCAGATCATCGCGAATATTCAGGATTCAGTCGAAGAAAGCTGGAGTCGATATATCGCCCTCCAAGAAGTCTGGGATGAAAACCAGCAGTTAAAGGCGCAAGTCTTGCGCCTCCAGGGAGAGCAAAACCGCCTTCGGGAACAAGCGATTCTCAATTTGGAATTTCAGAAACTCTTCGCGTATCAAGAATCCGTACCCATGACAACAGTGGCCGCCCGCATTATCGGACGAAACGTATCCAATTGGTATCGAGCGTATGTTATCGACAAGGGGGGGCAAGATGGAATTCATGCAGAAATGGGAGTGATTACAGATGCTGGCGTGGTGGGACGAATCGTTCGCGTGAACCCAAACACCTCGATTGTCCTGCTTCTTTCAGATCCCAATGTGGCTATCACCGGAATGATGCAAAAGAGTCGTGATGAAGGCATTATTCAAGGAACACCTCAAGGAAGAATCCGCATGAAATACCTCCCCCCACTCTCTCCTGTTCAAGTAGGTGACGTTGTCGTAACATCGGGTCTCACCAATGATTTTCCTCGAGGTCTATTCATTGGTCACATTCAACAAGTGACGAAGGCAGCCACGGATTTGTTTCAGTCGGGCATAATTACACCAATCGTGAATTTTGCGAAGCTAGAAGGCGTACTTGTGATTACGTCCTTCAAGCCAACGAGGTCTTATGGACCTCCATCTCCTCAAGACGTTCCTTCAGCACCATAATCCTATGATAAAACTCGCGTTGTATTTCGCACTGGGCCTGGGAGCGGTTCTCACACAAGCGACGATCAGTACGTCCCTTTCATTTCACGGCATCTATCCGGATTTCTGTTTGGTATTGATTTGTCTCGTAGGCTTGCTGAGTAATGAATACAAAGGGTTGCTGGTGGGGATGATGATAGGCCTATTTCAGGATTTACTAGCTCCTGGGGGAATAGGATTAAACATGATTCTTAAAGGCTTGGTGGGTGCCCTCGCTGGGATAACATCAAATACCATCTCAAGAGTTACCATTTCAGCCGTGTTAGTAGTCACGTTGGCCCTTTCCTTCGGATGTGGGCTGACCTCTCTGATTGTTGCTTATTCTAGTCTCACAGGTTCCGAAGCTGTTCAGGCTATCTCATTGAGACTTATCCCGCAGTCATTGTATCACAGTATTCTCGCTGCAGGCTTATTTTGGATGTTCACAAAAGTTCGGCGCTCACTCGGTATGGTACAATTTGCCCACGAACGCCGGCAATAACCACACCATAGATTTGTTCCCATTCTTTAACGTGTATCTCCATGTTTGATACATCTCGACAAGCGAACGAGTTAGCAGATATTCAAAGTCGACTAATTTTTGTCAAGATCGGCTTACTCATGATTATCGTATTGTTGGGCTTACGCCTGTGGCAATTACAAGTTCGTGATGGGGCCTACTACCAGGAGTTAGCTCGCGATAATCGAACACGGTCTATTATTCTAGAGCCAGCCCGCGGTCTTCTCTACGATCGGAATGGCGAACTCCTCGCCAACAATGTTCCAACTTTTCAATTATATGTGTCATTGGAAGATGTCAAAGACCGCGAAACCCTCAAAGCTCGAATCCCTGAGTATGTTGAGATCAACCCACAGGCGATCTCAGACAAACTTTCCCGGAAATATCGACGAGGAAGAGTAAAAATTAAGAATGGCTTGACTCTCAAAGAAGCTGCCTTAATTGAGTCTCATCGACTAGAATTACCTGGGGTCGTGATTCAACCGGAGTACCAACGCAACTATCCGCTTGGCAGCTACGCCTCTCATGTGATCGGGTATGTCGGCGAAATCTCGGAATCCCAACTCAAGGATTCAGAATTCCTCGATCTGCAACCTGGTCGGATCATAGGACAATACGGCGTTGAACGTACACTTGATGCTCATTTATTAGGTCAAACCGGTCGAAAAGTCATCGAGGTGGACGCATTTGGGTATGCGAAGCGGTCCCTCTCAATTTCTCCCCCATTAGCTGGCAATGATTCGTATCTGACCATTGATATTCGCTTACAGCGCTTAGCTGAAGATCTACTTGGGAAGGAATCGGGAGCAATTGTCGCTTTGGATCCGTGGAATGGCGATGTGCTAGCCTTGGCGAGTCAACCTGGCTTTAACCCCAACGATTTGTCCGGGGGCATTAGTCCTCAGGCTTGGCAACAGTTACTCCAGGATTCGCGGCATCCACTCACAAATCGAGCGATTCAAGGTCAATACCCCCCAGGTTCGACATTCAAGATCGTGATGGCGGCGGCTGTCTTGGATTCCAACACGATGAGTGCCGCCGACGCCTTGACCTGCCATGGAACGTTTCCTTTTGGAAAACGCGTGTTTAGAGATTGGAAACGATGGGGCCATGGCACAGTCAATCTTACGAAAGCCCTGGCTGAATCCTGTGATGTGTATTTCTATAAAGCTGGTAATCAGATGGGCATCGATCCCATTGCGAAATATTCTCATCAGTTTGGTCTAGGAGCAAAAACGGGGATTGCACTCCCCTCGGAGAGGTCAGGGTTGGTGCCTTCCACCCAATGGAAACAACAGAAGCGAGGAGAGCCTTGGTACCCAGGTGAAACTATCTCAATCGCCATTGGGCAGGGCTTCTTAACCGTCACCCCTATTCAAATGGCCAGGGTTGTGTCCATTGTGGCCAGCGATGGACAAGTGGTTCAACCTCGACTTCTGAAAGCTCTCCGAGTCAGACGGAGTGGGACATTGAAAGAAGAGCCCTCGCCAACCGTTCGGCATCTATCTTTGGCGCCACACGTACTACCAGAGATTAAAAAAGGATTGGCAGCCGTCGTCACACATGGCACGGCAAAACGAGCTCAATCAAAGCTGGTAGACATTGCAGGAAAAACTGGGACCGCACAGGTGATCTCCATGAAAGAGGACGACGACAAATCCGAAGTGGCAAAAAAACATCGAGATCACGCCTGGTTCGTCGCCTTTGCCCCTTTGGAAAATCCCCAAATTGCGGTAGCTGTCGTCGTCGAACACATGGGCCATGGAGGTTCTGCAGCGGCCCCATTAGCAAAGACGCTCATTGAGGCCTATATGACAACACAGAAAGCTAGCCGGTCGGATTTATGATAACTAAATCCTTGGTTCCGTAATACTGATCCCAATGCTATCCCTCATGAATGACAACGTGAATCGCCGTGGCCTGGATTCCTTTGACTGGTGTTTTCTCAGCGTCATTCTTGCCATTGTTTCAATTGGTATCCTCTCTATCTATAGTGTGACCAATTCTGGGGCATCAACAAAATTTCCTATATACCTGAAACAAACCACTTGGTTTGTCGTGGGAAGCTTGGCATTTCTCGTGGCCGTCGGTGTTGATTACCACAAATTCACGAGATTTGCTTATATCTTGTATGGAGTTGGCCTTCTCCTACTGGTCATTGTCTTGATTAGTGGGAAAACGAGCCGAGGATCTCAACGGTGGATTCCTCTTGGCCCCCTAATGGTTCAACCCTCTGAGCTTATTAAGGTCCCTCTGATGCTGACCTTGGCCTTCTATTATGGCGCCACACATCGCAAAGGATGGTTACGACGCCTTATTGTTCCAGCCTTGATCGTTCTACCCGGGTTCTTGCTGATTCTTAAACAGCCAGACTTGGGAAGCAGCCTAGGGTTTCTTGCCATCTTCCTTGTCATCGTTCTTACCGTCGGCATGAAATCCAAAGCCTTTGGTTTTGTTGTTCTAGCAGCGTTGATGTTGTTTCCTTTTGCCTGGGGTGGGGTTTGGGGTTCTTTGCATGGCTATCAACAGGACCGAATCATGAGTTTTGTGGACCCGAGCTCGGATCCTGGAGGAAAAGGCTACCACGGACTCCAATCACGCATTGCGATCGGGTCTGGACAATTAGCAGGCAAAGGATTACACGGCGGGACTCAAACACAGTTCAAGTTTCTTCCCGAAGGGCATACAGACTTTGTCTTCGCTGTTTTTGCTGAAGAATGGGGATTTTTGGGATCGCTTGCCCTGCTATCCCTGTACATCATTCTCTTTTTAATGGGACTAGAGATCGCATTTACTGCAAAAGACATCATGGGATCCCTTCTGGCAGTGGGAGTAGTCGCGATGCTGGGTTTTGGTGTGGCTGTGAACATCGCGATGACTTCTGGATTGGCTCCAGTCGTAGGTATTCCTCTTCCACTTATGAGTTATGGAGGAAGTGCCATGGTCGTGAATCTAACTGCACTCGGCCTTTTGCTTAATGTGAAGCGACGTCGACTCTCTTTACTCTACTGACGAAACTTGAAGGGCGGCAACGATGATGGTGCACCCTCATCTCCAGAATGTGTTAGCCTTAAGATGAAACCATTGTGGGAATTTATCTTCACTGGCCTGAACCATAATCACTTAGTCGCCATGGTCAATAGTCGCGCGCGAAATATTTTGTGCTCTATGGGGAGGTAGCATGGGGAAAGAGATCGCAATAAGTGTGTCTCGAGAGGAGACTCGAGTGGCCGTTTTAGAAAATCAGGTCGTCACCGAGCTTTTTGTCGACCGCCCTCGAAAGAAGGATTTTGTCGGAGATATTTATAAAGGGAAAGTCATTAAAGTCTTGCCTGGCATGCAGGCGGCATTTGTGGACATCGGATTAGACCGCGCAGCCTTCATCCACGTGTCGGATCTTTCTGTAGGAACAGAGCCAGGCGATACATTGGTTGACAGCGGAGACGATGAACCAACATCGGAACTGCCTCGTCCCCGACGTCAAACAACACGTCCGATCGAAAGCCTCTTAACGGAAGGGCAGGAGCTTCTTGTCCAAATTTCCAAGGGGCCCATTGGCACCAAAGGGCCACGCATTACCACCTATGTTTCACTTCCCGGTCGGTTTCTCGTCTTAATGCCCAATGTCGACCACATTGGCGTTTCGCGACGCATTACCAACGAAGAAGAACGTCACCGACTGAAAGAATTAATGCGTCGCATCCGCAAGCCAGAATACGGCTATATTGTTCGGACGGTATGCGAGGGGGTGCCTGAAGACGATCTACTATCCGACACAGATTTTCTCACAGCTCTGTGGGAAGACACACTAAAAGCCGCTAATAGTCAACCGGCTCCCGCATTGCTGCACACAGATCTCTCTCTCCCCTTGCGTGTGGTCAGGGATTTGTTCACTAAAAAGGTCGATCGATTATTAATTGATACGAAAACCGGCTATGACGAAGTTAAAAATTTCGTGCGGCGATATCTTCCTGAACAGGTTTCACGAGTCCACTTCTACGACAAAAAACAAGACGGCTTGTTTGATCATCTTGGCATTGAGCTGGAAATTACTCGAGCTTTGAGTCGAAAGGTCTGGCTGAAATCTGGCGGACACATCGTCATCGATCATACGGAAGCCATGACTGTGGTGGATGTCAACACTGGACGCTTTGTCGGAAAACGAGACCAGGAAGAGACGATATTAAAGAATAACTTGGAAGCTGCTAAGGAGATCGCATACCAGGTCAAACTACGTGGCATTGGTGGAATTATCATTATTGATTTCATTGATATGGAGCGGGAACGCAATCGCGAAAAAGTTTATCAGGCAATGGTCGACGCGATGGCCAATGACAAAGCTCAAACGCGAATTTCCCGCATTTCTGATTTAGGTTTGATCGAAATTTCTCGAGAGCGTGTGCGAGAAGATCTTCTTCGAACATTGTCAGAAATTTGCAATGACTGCGAGGGCCGAGGCTATACAAAATCAACCCTCACTGTAGCCTATGAGATCTTCCGAGATATCCGCCGAATTGGAAATCCCCGTGGACCATCTCAACGCATCATTGTGGGGGCGAATCCCAAAGTCATTGAAACGCTTTTCGATAGCGAGCATGCAACGATTGAACAGTTAGAACAAGAGTTTCAACAACAAGTCCTGTTCAAATCGGATCCACTCCTCCATCTTGAACAATATGACATCGTCGTGGTAGGAAAAATTGGGCAGCGTAGTGAATCCAAGGCTGCATCATAGTCGATCCCAATGGATGCCTCGTCCGCCCTGCAAGAATGGTTGGAACTGCGAGCGGTCCAGGGGCTTGGCTCTCTCACTTTGACAAAACTTATCCAGCAGTTTGGGTCCCCCGACACTATACGTCGAGCCCCTATATCCCAACTGACTTCAGTGGCAGGCGTCTCACCATCTTTGGCCCACATGCTTCACGAACCTCTGCCTCACAAAATTACGGAACAGATTCAACGGGAAATTGACGCAATGACCGCCGGCAAATTTTCGATGGTTACACTGGCCGATCCCTCATACCCCGCTCGACTGAGAACCATTCCCGACCCTCCCCCGATCTTATCGTACACTGGAAAGTTGCTAGAATGTGACGAACCAGCCCTTGCGCTCATAGGAACGAGAAAAGGATCACATGTCGCACGAGCGTACACTCGACAACTCAGCAGCGACTTGGCCGCCCTTGGTTTCACGATAGTCAGTGGGTTAGCCCGTGGCATCGACGCGGAAGCTCACAGAGGTGCACTGACTTCTACCGGAAAAACTGTGGCTGTTCTGGGTTGTGGAATTGATAAGACATATCCTGCTGAACATCGTGAGCTTCGACAACAGATAGAAAGACAGGGCGCAATCCTGTCAGAGTTTCCTATGGGGACGGCTCCACAATCCTACAATTTTCCTCGACGCAATCGGGTAATCAGCGGACTCTCGCTCGGTGTAATTGTGACTGAAGCCACGCTGAAGAGTGGATCGTTGATCACAGCTCGCCTCGCTCTAGAGCAGAACCGGGAAGTGTTTGCCGTTCCAGGTCTGATCACCTCCCCTGGCAGTCAAGGCCCTCACAAGTTGATTAAACAGGGGGCAAAACTCGTCGAAACTCCATCGGATATTGTCGAAGAAATTCTTCCTATGCTAGAACCTTCTTTCCGCCAGCAACTGGAAACACAACAAGAGGCGAGCCAAACGACGCTTTCGGCTGTTTCGCTCAAACCAGACGAACAACATATGCTGGAGAAAATTTCTTTAGAACCCATCTCGCTTGACGAATTAATTGCTCAAGGTTCATATTCTTCATCCGAGGTGATGAGTATCCTCTTGTCTTTAGAGGTAAAAGGTCTTATAAAACAGATTCCAGGCCTTCAGTACATTCGGGTCGGAATCCGATAAAACATCACGATGTAGTGTTTCACTTAGGAAGCATCTGGTAGACGACTGTATAGTTTTTAAGACGCCCATGCCAAAATCACTAGTCATAGTCGAATCACCCACCAAGGCCAAAACGCTCTCTAAGTACTTGGGACGCAACTACCAAGTGATGGCCTCCGTCGGACATCTCAAGGATCTGCCGAAAAGCAAACTGGGCATCGACCTGGAACATGATTTTGATCCGCACTACATCGTCATTCGCGGCAAAAGCAAGATTCTGAAAGAAATCAAAGCGTCGGCAAAAAAAGCGAAGGAAGTCTTTCTGGCTCCAGATCCCGATCGAGAAGGAGAAGCAATTGCCTGGCATATCGCTGAAGAACTCAATGGTCATGGGAATCAGGTTCATCGAGTCCTGCTGAATGAAATCACAGAAAAAGCTGTCAAACGAGCCTTGAAATCACCAAGCACCATCGACATGAAGAAAGTGAACGCGCAACAGGCTCGTCGAGTTCTGGATCGCTTGGTGGGGTATATGTTGAGCCCCCTCCTATGGAAAAAGGTTAGGAGAGGACTGAGTGCTGGTCGCGTCCAATCGGTGGCTGTGCGAGTCATTTGCGAGCGCGAAGCTGAGCGTGAGGCCTTCCAACCCGAAGAATTTTGGACCATTACGGCAACGTTGAAAGGCCAAAATCCTCCACCATTTCTAGCAAAACTTCATGCAGTCGATGGAGAGAGGATCACAGTTCGAACCGAAGATGAGGCCCAACGCATCCTTCAAGATCTGGACAACGCATCGTTTGCGGTTTCTCAAATCGATCAAAAGGAAAAACGGCGAAATCCGTCCGCACCATTTGTCACGAGTCGACTCCAACAAGACAGCGCGCGGAAGTTGCGATTTCCGGCAAAGAAAACAATGATGTTGGCCCAACGGCTTTACGAAGGTATTGAAATTGGGGCTGAGGGACAAGTCGGGCTCATCACCTATATGCGAACTGACTCAACTCGCATCGCGCCCGAAGCCCTCGATGAACTGCGCGGATACATTCAGGAAACATTCGGCGAAAATTATTTGCCTTCGCAACCCAACATCTACAAAACGCAAAAGGCCGCCCAGGAAGCCCACGAGGCGATTCGCCCAACTTCGGCCAAGCGTGATCCGGAGGGTCTACGGCCCTTTTTAGAAACGGATCTGTACAAACTCTACAAGTTGATTTGGAATCGCTTCGTCGCTTCACAAATGACGCGGGGATTAGATTTGGTCACACAGGTTGATATACAGGCCAAGACCTACACATTTCGAGCAAGTGGCACTGTCGAGAAGTTTGATGGATATCGGCGCGTCTATCGAGAGGAAGTCGAACAACCGGCCGGGGCAACATCGCCTGAGACCGAGGTCACCACAGACACGAATTTGACCTTACCCAATTTAGAGGCCGGAGAAACACTCATACTCGATGAAAACCCAGAAGCAGGCGGGGTTGCCTCTAAACAACATTTCACCCAACCTCCGCCTCGTTATAATGAAGCCTTGCTTATCCGTGAAATGGAAGAGAAAGGCATTGGCCGACCATCCACCTATGCGACGATCATTTCTACGATTCAGGATCGCCATTATGTGGAGAAAGAAGAGGCCCGCTTACGCCCAACCGACTTAGGACGATTGGTCAATGATCGACTGGTTAATCATTTCCCCAAAGTCTTTGATGTTGAATTTACCGCGAAAATGGAAAGCGAACTGGATGGCATCGAGGAAGGAGAAAAAGATTGGGTGACCACTGTCAAAGACTTTTACCAGCCGTTTGTCAAAGACCTCGAGTCTGCCGAAGAGAATATGGAAGATCTCAAAAGTAAGGAAGAACCCACGGACATTCCTTGTGACAAATGTGGGAAGACCATGGTGATCAAATGGGGCCGACATGGGCACTTCCTAGCCTGCCCTGGCTATCCTGACTGCAAAAATACAAAAGAATTCAAGAAAGATGAGGATGGGACGATCCAGATCATCCAGCCAGAAGTAGAAACGACTGGCGAAGTCTGCGAAAAATGCAGTAGCCCTATGATTGTAAAACGGGGACGTTTTGGAATGTTTTTGGCATGTTCGCAATACCCAGAATGCAAGACCACCAAGCCCCTTAAACTTGGAGTGAAATGTCCAGCACCAGATTGTGGAGGAGACTTAGTTCAGAAACGCACCAAGAAAGGTAAGAATTTTTATTCTTGTAGTCAATACCCTACCTGCAATTTTGCGATTTGGGACAAGCCCGTTAATCGGCCATGTCCCCAATGCCAGTCGCCATTTTTGGTGGAAAAGTTCAGGAAACAAACTGGAAACAAAGTTCTTTGTCACAACCAAGAATGTGGTTACCAGGAGGCGGGTTAACTTACTCTTCTAAGAGCCCACGGCAGGCTTCACACCCTTCTTATTCCCAAAAACTTTAATCGGTTCGCCTTCGCCTTGAATGACTTCTTCCGTCATCAAGACTTCCTTCACATCATCTTGAGACGGAATGTCATACATGACATTGAGCATCATGGCTTCTAAGATGGCACGGAGTCCCCTAGCTCCCGTCTTCTGTTGATAGGCTTTTTTTGCAATGCTGACGAGGGCCCCATCCGTAAATTTTAACTTCACGTCATCAAAGGCTAAAAGTTTTTGATACTGTTTAATCAGCGCATTTTTGGGTTCGGTCAAAATACGAACCAAGGCTGGCTCATCTAATTCATCGAGTGTGGCCACAACGGGCAACCGCCCGATAAACTCGGGAATAAGTCCATATTGCAAGAGGTCTTCCGGCTCGACATGAGAAAATAAATCTCCGATTTGATGTTTTCCGCGGGCATGGACATTTGCCCCAAAACCCATTCGTTTTTGATTGAGTCGCTGCTCGATTATCGCATCAAGGCCCACAAAAGCCCCGCCGCAGATAAACAACACGTTGGCGGTATTGACCTGGATAAACTCTTGATGAGGGTGCTTGCGTCCACCCTGAGGTGGGACATTCGCCACCGTCCCTTCAATTAATTTCAACAGAGCCTGCTGCACACCTTCCCCGGAAACATCGCGGGTGATCGACGGACCGTCAGCCTTACGGGTTATCTTGTCAATTTCATCGATATAGACAATCCCGCGTTCTGCACGTTCCACATCATAGTCAGCAGCTTGAAGGAGTTTCAGAATGATATTTTCGACATCTTCCCCAACATACCCCGCTTCGGTCAACGTCGTCGCATCGGCAATGGTAAACGGGACATCCAGATACTGCGCTAACGTTTGTGCAAACAGGGTCTTACCTGTTCCCGTCGGACCCACGATAAGAATGTTCCCTTTTTGAAGCTCCACATCCGAAGTTTCATTAGCAGCGATCCGCTTATAATGGTTATACACCGCCACCGAAAGGACCCGCTTCGCATGCTCTTGCCCGATAATATAGTGATTGAGATGCTGGTGAATATCTAAAGGTTTGCACAGCTTGGTAGAAATTTCTTGTCGTGATTCCTGCCAATCCTCAGAAATAATCTCGTTACACAGACCCACACATTCATCGCAAATATAGACAGTCGGTCCCGCGATCAACTTCCGAACCTGATCGCGGTTTTTGCCACAAAAGGAACACCGAAGATTGGCATCAGACTTGGCTTGTCGCGCCATAAGAAAGTCCTCCCCTCTGCTTACGGTTTATCCTTACTCTTGGTGCCAGGCTTAGCGCCATTTTCAGAGCCCTTTTCTTGACTACGAACGATTACCTCATCAATGAGACCGTAGTCTTTCGCTTCTTGACCAGACATGAAATAATCTCGTTCGGTATCCTGGGCAATTTTCTCTAAAGATTGACCGGAGTGATGCGCCATAATCTGATTAAGTCGATCCCGGATTTTTAAGATCTCCCGTGCATGGATATCTATCTCCGTCGCTTGTCCCTGAAATCCGCCCAAGGGTTGGTGGATCATAATCCGAGCATTTGGCAAGGCAAACCGCTTGCCCGTTGTTCCGGCGGTCAAGAGTAAGGCCCCCATACTGGCCGCCTGCCCCAGACAAATCGTGTTGATGGGAGATTTCACATACTGCATCGTATCGTAAATCCCCAATCCTGCCGTGACACTGCCCCCAGGGGAATTGACGTAGAGGTGAATATCCTTTTCGGGGTCTTCGGCTTCGAGAAACAAAAGTTGCGCGATGACCACGTTCGCGAAGACATCATCGATCGGTGCGCCAATAAAAATGATACGATCTTTTAAGAGTCGAGAATAAATATCATATGATCGTTCACCACGATTCGTTTGTTCTATAACCATCGGAATCAGCATTCCCTACAACCTCCTCATTTTAGATATAGATAGCAGCACCCAAGCTGATGATTTCCTTAAAACTGCTGAACAAGTACCCCTTACCCTTGAATCACAGCATTTTGATACACAAACTGTAAGGCTTTCTCGGATCTCATTCTATCACGAAACTCTTTTTGTGCCCCGGAGCCACCGGCTTCGACCATTCGCTGTATTTCCTCCACCGGCAGCTTCAACGAGGTTGCCAGCTTTTGCACTTCGGCTTCCACCTCATCTTCGGACACCTGGAGGCCTTCTTGCTGAGAAATCGCATCCAGAATCAAACTGAGCTTGACTCGTCGTTTAGCCTCCGGTTGCAGTTCCTGCTGAAGTCGCTTGGCTTCCTCCTGAAGTCGAATTGGCTCCTCTAGATCATCTTCTCGGTGCGACCGGCCATGTTCTTTCATCAATTTTTGTTGAACAAGGGTTTGCAGTTCACGCTCAATTAGAACATCAGGAATATCAAAATGATGCATTTGCAATAAACGCTCGATGACCTGGTCCTTATAACCCGCCTCAATGTCTTGTTTCATAAGATCCTCAAGTTGGGTCGTGACCATGGTTTTTAAGGCCTCTAAAGAGTCATACTCTCCACAGTCTTTCGCGAATTCATCGTCCAAATCTGGCAACTTCTGTTCTTTGATCGCCTCGACGCTCACCTTCAAAACCATCGTTTTTCCGGCCAATTTCGGATCTGGATGATTAGCTGGATACGGCTGTGGGATTTCAAACTGTTCACCAGCCTTTTTACCGATTAAATGCTCATCAAATTCGATCCCGAGAATTGTGGAGTTCGACCCGATCTGATGAAGATGTCCGTTTTTCTGTGTTCCTTCTACCGGTTGGTCATCAACAAATCCGTTGATGGTCAGGACCGCGTAGAGTCCGTCTTGCAGAGTCGTACCTTCCGAGACCGCATCGATTTGCGCATGTTGCTCACGCAACGTGAGAAGAGCCTTGTTAACTTGTTCCTCCGTCACTGAGCGAGTGTCTTTTTTTAACGATATCGGGTTGGGCGGCCGGTAATCGCCTAGTTTAATGATGGGCTTGATTTCGACGGTAGCCGTAAACGTAAAGGCACTATTGGGTTCAACTTTCATCCGTTCCAATGGTGGGATATCGACAACCACCGGGACGACACCCGATTCCTTGACTGCCTGCTGATAGTAGTTGGGCACTAACCGCTGTACGACGTCCTGTCCCACGAGCTGCGCGTAGCGTTTCTGTAACAATTCAATTGGCGCTTTCCCTGGCCGAAACCCAGGGATACGAACTTGCCGTTTTAACTCGGCATATACCTTCTGAAACTCACTCTTGACGGCCTCTTCAGGCACTTCAATTTTCAGGGCTCGTTTGACAGGCCCGAGCTCAGTCATTTCTAACTTCATAGCGTCATGAATCCTTATTTAAGAAACACACATTAGGAAAATAACTCATAAATTGGTGCGAGAGGGGGGACTTGAACCCCCACGGTTGCCCACAAGATCCTAAGTCTTGCGCGTCTGCCAGTTCCGCCACTCTCGCATATTCGTCCAGATTAACTTGATCGATCATATACACCGTTTAACAGGCACAATTCACATATTCTAGTCAAAAAGACCTAGCGCCGAGATCTTTTATTATAAAAGGTCTTTCCCGTACAGGCCATCCCCTATCTCCGCAAGTCAAAGACTGATAGACCAAGAAGATTCTACCGTATTCTGATCGTTTCCTACTTGATAGACCTCGACAGGTGGGGTAAGGTATAAGCTTATGGCATTTAAGCAACTCTACAAAGATATCTACGAAAAATTTTTAGAAAAAAAAGACTCCCATCGGGGGTATGACTTTCAACATTCTCCGGTGGGCTCTGCCACACCCACCAACCCAACTTTTTTCGAGAAACTAAAACCGTGGACTTTTAATCGTCCCAGTCGTCTCAGAAAGATCAGACAGGATCGTGATCAACGGCAACAAGATATTCTGAATCTGAAGGTTCCGCCAGATAGAAAGCCTTAAAACAACAAGGCCATTCCCTTCTTAATGCATGGCGTTATTCAGGCAACACTCCAACTATATCACCAATCACTGTCCTCAGCTTTCCGTTCTCTCCGACATTGCTGGATACTCATCCCTACCCTCATCGTTTTTGCGATCGGGTTAATACTCGTCACCTCCCTGATTGCCCATTTGGGTATGATTGGAGGATTCATCCTTGGCGCAACCAACGCCCTGATCATTGGGGCCACGCTCTACTTAACTGAACAAGCAGTCTGTGGCAGTAGGCGACTAACGTGGCAAGACATTCCTCAAAGCATGGGGCACTACTTTTGGGATGTGATTTCGGTGGGGTTTCTAGTGTGGTTCCCCCTCTTGTTTCTAGAAATGGGGCTGCAAACGAACCCCTATCAGCCACTGCTTCTGACCGCCGTGTTTTTCTTAATTTTTGTTTTGTTGAATCCCGTTCCAGAGATAATTTACCAAAGTCGGAATGGATCGGCACTCGAAGTCGTCCAAGAGAGCTATGAGTTCATACTTGAAAATTGGATTGAATGGTTTTTGCCAGTTGCCGTAGCCCTCGCACCATTTGGGCTGTCTTTTTTCTTCCAGATTTCCAGCCAGGCCGGAAGAAGGGGAGGGCTAGACTTCTGGCACCTTCTGACGCTGCCCTTGACCGTCTTATCTCAATGGTTAGCTCTATTAGGAATCCCCCAAAGTACCAGCTTCATGATCGTCCTTGTCGTGACACCCGTTGCCACAGTATTCATGTTACTATTCCGAGGCCATCTCTTCGCTGCACTCCATCGATCTTCTCGCCGACAACGCATGTTTCAAACCAGAATACCGTGAAAAGCAAGGATCCAGAATTCTAGTTAATAATCCTAGAAACGGCAGTTGAATCACGAAAGTCTGCATACGCTCTCTTTACTCTTTAACTTCCCTTTTACTTGCTTGTCGGCCTTTAGACCCCATGGTAAGATGGGCAACCCTATTGGTTAATTGTCTCCCTCGCTCTCATGGAGCCATAAGGGAGCAGCTGTCTCAACGTGACATTATAAGACTTTGACGGAGAGGTGCGAGAGTGGCCGAATCGGCGTGACTGGAAATCACGTGTGCCGGCAACGGTACCGTGGGTTCGAATCCCACCCTCTCCGCCACATCATGTGTGAAGCGGTGAAATGATGCTATCGTACATTCTGAAAAACCATCAAGTAAAAATCGTGGCTGAATGTATTAAAACACTCGTCCGTCGTGTGACATTGATCGAAGATTGGGATGGTAACGAAATTACCATTCATAAACTGAAATAAGTCGTAGTTGATCGATTTTGACACTAGGGGCTGGGCCCTGTGCAACAGAATCCTGCGAACCCCGCCAGGTCCGGAAGGAAGCAACGGTAAGTGGGCCAGTCTGTGTGCCGCAGGATCACCTGGCCCCGACTTTTTTAGTGAGAAGTAAGGAGTAAGTGGCGAGAAGAAAAACTGCTAGGTCCTTTCCCGTCTTTGTTCTGACTCCTCACTATTTACATCTTACGAAAAAACCACCCGATAACCATTCGAACCGTTTCTGAATATGGATTATCAAGTTTCAGCTCGCAAATATCGTCCCACGACATTTGAAGAAGTCATGGGCCAGCCCCATGTCGTGCAAACCCTCACCAATGCTATTGGACGACGACGCGTGGCTCATGCCTATGTATTTTCGGGGATGCGGGGAGTGGGGAAAACCACCGTGGCTCGAATTCTGGCCAAATCACTGAACTGTGAGAAAGGTCCAACCAGTCAACCCTGTGGAACCTGCCCAAGCTGCGTCGAAATTACCCGTGGCAATTCTGTCGATGTGATCGAAATCGACGGCGCATCAAACACCGGCGTAGACGACGTCCGAGAACTCCGTGAAAACGTGAAGTTTTCTCCGTTTCATGGTTCCTACCGTGTCTACATCATTGACGAAGTTCATATGCTGTCGAACTCAGCATTCAACGCATTATTGAAAACATTGGAGGAACCTCCAAGTCATTCGATTTTTATTTTTGCCACGACAGAAGTTCATAAAATTCCGGCTACGATTCTCTCTCGTTGTCAGCATTTCACCTTTCGGCGTATTTCTCGTCTGGAAATCATTGCGCAACTCCGTCATGTGGCAGACCAAGCTGGCGTGACGATCGAAGAGCGCAGTTTGTCTATTTTGGCTCGAGCCAGTGACGGAAGTATGCGCGATGCCCTCAGTTTGCTCGATCAAGCCGTCTCATTCGGTGGCGAAACGGTAGAGCATGAAGATTTAGAAGCCTTAATCGGATCCGTGCCTGATGAGTTGGTTCGCCAGATGGTCGAGGCTATTTTGACTCACCAGGCCTCACAAGCAATGGGCCTGGTCGGAGAAGTCATGGACCGAGGATTTGATATTCGAGTGTACTGCCGGGAAATATTGGAGCGAATCCGCAACCTTCTTGTCGCCTGCGTAGTACCCTCAATGGAACAAGCGAATCAGCTATTGGAGTTAGGAGAAGACGAAGGTCAACAAATTATCGAGCAAGCCAAACCCCTGTCTGAGCCATATCTGCAGGGGCTGTTCACCATCATGTCACAAACCGAAGACCGCCTCCGCGGAAGTTCCCATCCTCGGTTTCTGATCGAAACTGCCGTGGTCCGAGCTGCACTGTTGAATTCGACTGTGGCACCAACTACACCGGAAAGACAATCTGAAGTTGCTAAGCCAACGCAGCGCCGGCCCAAACTAGGAGCATCTTCGTCTCCTTCAACCCCGAAAACCACTCTCTCCATGGAACCTCCTCACCAAGATGAATCATCTTTGAGACCGAAACAATCTCGTTCTGAGGCTAAGGCCATGCTTCCAGCTCAAACACCATCTGAACCGAAAGACACGCTTCGTGTCGATCTATTATCACCCAATGGTGAACCAAGCCAGCCATCTGATTCTCCAGATCAACTCCTTCCCAACCAGGCCGCCCTATTTGACTGGGAACAGGTCGTGGATCGCATGATGAAAGAGCACCCCAATATCGGCAGTTTCTTAGTCAAGGGTAGCCTCGTGACCTTCTCGGCCGATCACATCGTCCTTGGTTTTCCAAAAAAAGACGCTATTGCCCGCTGGCGCACCGACAAGCCAGAAAACCGGGCACTCTTGATCAAGGTCTGTGAGGAAGTAGCGGGACGATCCGTCAGAGTCCAGATTATTGAAGTAAAAGAGGGGCAAGTCTGTCCACCGTCGATGAGTGAGATGCGAGCAAAAAAAAAACATGAAGATGACGAAGACCTCATGCGACAAGTGAAAGCCCATCCACTCGTCAAAGAAGCCTTAGAGCTATGGGGTGGCGAAGTCACGTCAGTTCAACGCGTGCCACAAACAGAGGAGGCCAAGTAATGTCGAAGAATCCGTTTGCCAATATGGGCAATTTGCTCAAGCAAGCCCAAGAAATGCAGGCGAAAATGGGGAAAATTCAGGAGGAAGCCGCGACAAAAACGGTGGAGGCTTCAACCGGAGGAGGCATGGTGACGGTGCAAGCCAACGGAGCCATGCAAATCACCAACATCACGATAGACCCAGAGGTGTTGAAGTCTGAAGATGCAGACATGTTGAAGGATCTCTTAATCTCAGCGACTAATGAAGCGCTTCGCAAAGCTAAAGAACTCATGGCGGAAGAAATGAAGTCCATCACCGGCGGCATAGGCATACCGGGTCTGTTTTAGATCCTCATTTGAATAACTATGACAGATCGCCCAGCCCAATCACCATCCCCCAAGGTCAATGGCCAATCCCAAGGCTTATTGATGCGGCTCAGCCGCGAACTCGTCCGCTTACCAGGTATCGGACAAAAAACAGCTCAACGTCTGGCCTTTCACCTCATGAAAGCTGATAAGGACGAGGCGCTCCGTTTAGCGGAGGCTATTCGAGAAGTCAAAGAAAAAGTGTCTTTCTGTACACAATGCCGGAACATTGCTGAAGAATCTCTTTGCACAATTTGCTTGGACCCAAAACGTGATACCTCCAGTATTTTGGTTGTGGAAGAACCGAGTACGTTACATGCGATCGAACAGAGTCGTGCCTTCCGAGGGCTCTATCATGTCTTGTATGGTGCGTTATCACCATTAGACGGCGTGGGCCCCGCCGATATTCGCACGCATGATTTGGAACAACGGGTGCAGCAAGGAGGCATTAAAGAAGTGATTGTGGCAACGAATCCGACCATTGAAGGAGAAGCCACCGCGATTTACCTCACGAAACGTCTTAAACCATTGGGGGTCACCGTGTCACGAATTGCGTACGGTATTCCTGTTGGTATGGATATCGAGTATGCCGATGAAGTGACCCTTCTGAAGTCTATTGAAGGTCGACGGGATCTTGGGTAGCCAAACAAGTTTCTTCCACTAACGCTGTCGTACCAACTCCTTATTTCTTTCCTACATCAGATTCTTGAATAGTAATTGCCGGGGTTCGTCCCGACGGCCGATCTACTTTCGTTTCGGCCAAAGGACCCAAAACCATTGGCGCCTGACATGCCCTTAACAAAGACGCTTGGCGTTGGGTGACAGCCCAACTCACTTTGCTTGTATGGTCTTTTCTTTTCATTCTTGAGAAGCTCAGAGGGATCAGGGGTGGAGGGACATCGCTGCGCATCTGCCAACTTGTGGACAGACAGTTTGAGACTTCTCCCATCCACACCCTCAACGTCGATGAAGAATCTCGCGGCATGACTCATGACCGCCGATTTGAACGCAAGCTTACGTTGGTGTGGCCCACCCCCTGGGAAAACCTTTATTGCTGGAGGTGATGGGTATGCCAACCGTTTTGAATGTGGGAGTCGATGTGGCTAAAGACACAGTCATGGTGGCCAGTGCGGATCACCGATGGCCGGTTCAGGAGGTTCGTAACCAGCGCCGCGCTTTGCGGGCCTGGCTGAAGACCTTACCGGCCGGGAGCCGCATTGGGCTCGAATCGACCGGCTCGTATCATGAGCTGTTGGCCGATCTAGCGCATGGCTCTGGCCATATCGTCTATCTCTTGAATCCGAGGGAGACGCGGCATTATGCCAAAGCCCTGGGGGCGCGAGCGAAGACTGACCGAGTTGATGCCCTGTTGCTCGCTCGGCTGATCGCCCAAGAACATGCGGGGTTGCGCGCTTATACGCCTCCCACCGCCCAACAGCGGCAGGTGGATCGGTTGATTCGCCGGCGGGCCAAAATTGTTCGATTGAAGAGTGCACTGAAGTTGACGATGGTCAATCTTAAGGGGTTTACCAGTGAGGTCAAAGCCGTGGTCCGGAAGCTGGATGCCTGACTGGCCAAGTTGGATGCGACGCTGGCCGCCGTGGCGGCCCAGTCCCCACCCCATCAGCAAGCCCAACAACGAGTGGAGACCATTGTGGGCGTCGGCCCATTGGTGGGAATGAGCCTCACCAATACCGTAGAGCGGGTGCCGTTCCGCAATGCCGATGCCTTTGTCGCCTTTACCGGATTAGACCCTCGGGCCAAGGACTCGGGGCAGAAGAGCGGGCGACGGCGCTTGTCCAAACGAGGCCCGGCCGAATTGCGCCGGTTGCTCTTTAATGCCGCCATGGCCGCCGTCAAAAGCACCGGCTGGAAGCCCATCTACGACTCGTATCGTACCCAAGGGTGGAGTTCAACGGCCGCCTTCGTGATTATCGCGCGGAAAATTGCCCGGGCGTCTTGGTCTATTCACCGCTATCAGACCACATTTAACTCGGACCGCCTCACGCGAGGCTTGACGTAAACCATAGAATCTCAAACAAGGCCTGCCTTTTAATTGGAGCGTCCGCCCTTGGGGCTTGGCGGCAGGCATCGGACAAAGGGAAACGAATTTCACGTAGCAAAATAGCACGGTTACGACTTTGGTGTACCACACCGTTCAGTCACGCACGTTTGGAGAATCTAAGTGTACTAACTTAGATCTCTTCTTACAGACAGTGCCAGAGTAGGCTGTTCGGCTATCTAACAGCCGACGTTCGTGTGATCCGAACGACACCCTAGAAACTAGCTGTTGTCAGAGATAACCAGACATTTAGTCATTCTACCATCCCATTCCTCAGATTCTCTGTAGTCAAAGCTCAAGTTATGGACGCATCTTGCAAGAGCACTTGAGTACCAGTTAGCGGGCCATCGACAGACTTCTCCCAGATTGAAGCTTTGAGTGTAAGCTCAAGAAATGGTTACTAACTGGAACAAATTCGAACCTTTCTTGCAAGACCAGTAGATCAAGGAAAAGACTAAAATACCGATACAAAGACAGCTGGGAAGGCCGAGTACAGACTACTACCCGAATTTGGAGAAATTCATGAAAACACAACATTTGTCTACCTTATGTGGATTCTTTTTGGTTGTCCTATGCAGTATTGGGACACTTGCACAGGCACAAAATCCACCAATGGGCTATGAGCCTGATCGGGTGCTGATAGCGTTCGAGCGAGGAACGCTGGGCAGCGAAAAAAAATCCCTACACGCCAACCTGGGTGCATCAGTGTTGCACAGCATACAGAGCCTCGGCGTGGACGTGGTGCAGATCCCGGCTGGGACGGTCTTGGAGAAGATCAAGCTGTATGAGAAAAACCCGAATGTGCGCTACGCGGAACCAGATGCCTACAGAGTCTTTTGGTTCCCCCAGGAAGGGGTAGAACCATTCACCACGAACATGTTTGATGAACAATGGGCCTTACACAATACAGGACAGACCATTACCTTTTGTGATCCGTTTTTCGGATGCCTTCCCTATATCGTAGGGACACCGAATGCAGATATTAACGCGCCTGAAGCTTGGGACATCGGACGCAGTCATGCCAACATCAAGATTGCCATTATGGATTCTGGCATTGATAAAACCTCCCTTGATTTGGACGATAAGTATCTCACGGCAGAAGAAAGAAATTTCGTGGCTTCATACGAAAATACCACGGAAGATCTCACCGGGCACGGCACGCATGTGGCAGGCACCGCAGCAGCCGAATGTAATAATAATGAGGGTATTGCAGGTGTGGCCTGTGAAGCTTCCCTGGTATCCCTGAAAGTGTGCTTCAGGTATGAGAATCCAGATAACATATTTGACCCATTAAACGGTGCTGGAGTCTGCCCGGTTTCTGCGGTCGCCGATGCGATTGTTCATACTGCAGATCCAAATGGAGACGGCGATATGGCCGATCACTTCGATGTCGTGAACATGAGCTTTGGGACAGATATTGTAGAAAATGGTGTCTGGCAGGGTCTCCTGGGGCAGAGCCCGACTGAAGAAGCTGCTATAAATATGGCCTATGATGCTGGCGTGGTGCTGGTTGCTGCGGCAGGGAACGACGGCACGACACAGCAACTCTATCCGGCTGGATACGACAACGTGATTGCGGTTGGTGCGACCGATGAAGATGATTTTAAAGCTAGCTTCTCGAATTATGGCCCCAATTGGGTATCGGTAGGTGCGCCGGGCAACTTCATATGGTCATCGTTACCCAATGCTCTCTGTGGGTTGGATCCTTCCAATCCGAGTAGCGTCTGTCTGGGGCCCAACTCTGGCACTTCCATGGCAAGTCCGCACGTGGCCGGTGCGGCAGCTGTGGTCTTAGGCTATCTGCGCGATGAGTATGCTGCTGGTCGCTTACCCCAGCCTCCGACAAATGCCCAGGTCCGTTGTCACATCGAGCAAGGGGCTGACCAGAGCGGCGTACAGGGCCTTGATTATACCGTGTCCTACTTCCAACATGGTCGGTTGAATTTGGAGGGCGCGCTACAATATATCGCCGCCTGTGATGGCTCATTGAATAATGCCCCGGCGGCCCCAAGTGGTTTGACTGCTGAGAATTCCTCTATAGGAAGGGGCAAAAATAAAGCCTTTAATGGCGTGCAATTGAACTGGACAAACAACGCTAATAATGCTGAGACAAACCTGTTACAGCGTTGCGATAATGTGATGGTTAGTGGACGAAAACGCAACCGAGTCTATACCTGTACGACAGACTGGTACACCTTGGCCCAAGATATGCCAGCGAATCAATCGGCATATTTCGATGGTGTTCCATCCACCACATCCAACGCCACATATCTCTATCGTGTTCAAGCCAGCAATGCGGTAGGCCCATCACCCTGGTCTAATGAGGCTGGCATTACCACCCCGCGAAAGTAGGAAATAGGAACGTTAACGGTTCTGTGGAATAACCGGATGTATGGATGTTTCATAGCTAATTTTGACCACATTTTCTAGATTGAATGATTGCTCGGGGTCCAGCCGGTATGAAAACCTAAAAATGGCCTTCTAAAATCGTTTTTAAGCTTATCAAGTTTTCAGATGAAGCAAGTTATCTCTTGTAAGGGTGTAATCGACTCTACGGCTAATTAATGGCATGTCATGCGGCATTTGAAATCGTCTACTACCGTTAGACAGCGGCGGTGTTTTCACACAGCCTGGGCCAAGAGCGAACATCGTAGCATGGGTTGAAGATCATGCATCAAATGCTGAAATCAGGGTTGCCAGAATTGAATTGCACCTTCAGGTAGCTCAGCGAGTACCGCCTCCAACACACTTTCGTCTACATGTCGCCTGAGAGCCCCTGCAACGTCACTTATTGCCGTATCTGATGCAAAATTGTGACCGGCTCGTAACGCCTGCACTTCCTTTGTCATGGCGGCGCGGTCGACGAACGGATGTTTGGCTTCTTCCGTATCCCAGTCGACCACGAAAAGGGCACGCACCAAGGCGGGCAACACAGCTGCGAAACGGATCGCATCCTTTAATTCCAGACGCCGCCGAAACGCCTGGAGCACGCCTTGCACCATCGTATACGCTTGATGAGTACTTCCGGGCCCCGAGCTATTTCTCGCGTCCAGCAAGAACTCGTAGAAATGATCTGAGGCACGCTGATATTCTGCGGGTACCGGCATAAAGCACCTCGGCCAAATTCAGTTTAGACAACAAATCATGACGCGAGCTGCCGCTTCGGGCGGATAGGTATCATTGATCCGCAAAGCATGCGAGTGTCTGCTTTGAGCCAATTTGAGACGATCAGCCAGATCTCATCCTAGCTCTTACACCTCAGCAACTCAAAGATGATCTTTCGGATTTCACACTTGTCTGAGCTATGCGATGTTAACGCTTGACCTGCTGTTCAATAAGTAGGAAGTGCGCGGGGAACACACCGAGCCAGAATCCGATCTGCTGAATTTCTTCCCGCCAATAGTTCTCATAACTCTTCTGAGCCTTCCCAAATTTCATCAAGTCAGTCAGTAACATTGTGACTTTTGGTTCCGTAAGATTTTCCGTGAACAGTTTCGGAATCATGAAGCCCTGAGATAACCGAATCAGATTATCTTTTTCCAGAGACGAAAGACCAAGATAGCGCAACACGGCCCGCAGGCGCAGAAAATCAGGGTCACGTTCACGTTGAATCGCACACGCGAAGAGGCCACCGATATTGTAGCGTTCTGTTGGAGAAAGCATGGTCTCATCGGATTGAGATGATTGAGAGGCCACAGAACGAGAGGCCGAAGGTCGATTGGCACTCGCTCGCTTCTTGGCCTGATCAGATTGCCTTGGCGTTTTTACGGATGGGCTCTTTTTTCGTACAGCCTTCTTTTGTCCTGTCTTTTGCTTGACTGTTGACTTTTGAGCTATTTCTGGCGATTTCGTCCTCAGCGTGCTTTTCGCCTTCTTTGAGCCAGTTTTACGCGTGAGGGTTTTCTTTTTGCTCACTTGAGTCTTCTTTGATCCCTGCTTTTTCTTTGTTGCAGCCTTCGTGCCTTTCACCTTTTTTTTGGCTGAAGGAGATTTTGATACAGATGGTTTTTTTTTAGACTTTGTACGGACAGTTTTCTTCGTCGCTGTTTTTGACTTTGCAGATTTCTTTGGTGTTCCTTTGTGAACAGATTTCTTGGCAGCCATCTATGATCCTTTCTCTATGTATAAGGCAGTGAACACTTTGCTCTGGAATCGGCCAGCGCAAAATGATACCTTGTCTTCGACGTCTCATCAAGGGAGCAAAAACCTTATGAGGAGAGCCGTACCGGGAAGTGACAAAAGTCTGGGGAGGAACGTGTCAAAGACACAAGATGTGAAAAACAGTGATGGGGCTGCTAGCCTCACTCATCTAGGGTGAGAGACCGCTGGCAAGAACAATTTCACAAATATGGTTCAAACGCTCGATATGCTCGTACGCCGACCATGGATCGGGGGCCATGGAACAGACACCATGATTCGCTTGCCCAACGATATCGAAGTTTCCAGCAGGGTTGTCTTGGGTTACTCCTAACGCGTTGGCAGTCGCTTCTCCCAATTCCTCGCTAATAGCGGGGAGGGCAGGGACGGTCGGTCCAATCCTGGTATAACGATAGATCTCCGGGAAATCTTGACAGATCTTCTGCAAGTCAAATCCTCGATGAATAGCTGCGACAACATGGGTCGGATGCACATGTACCACAGCCCGGGTGCGATTCATCCCCCGGCTTAACAGATAATGCATGTGCAGCTCACCGGAAGGATTCGTGCCAGTCGGTATGTCCAGCTGACCGTTCACAAACTTGATCTTAATCATGTGCTCCGGATGCACAATAGTTTTTCGCCAGCCAGACGGCGTAATATAGAGATACACACTCCTGGCACGCCGTAGGCTACAATTGCCATCTCGGCTGGTGATCCACCCACGTTCATAACATCGTCGTAAGACATCGCCAATGGCTGTGATCATTCGTTGTTTTCTCCCAGATTCCCATGTGATTATTCAGCTATGAACTCAGCGTACCATTCCATTCGCATTCCGTCTCATTCACATACCAAAAGTCGAGAGAGAATCATGCGAACGATAAGTCGCTCATTTATAACTGCTGCACGAGATAGCCTTTGCTTTTTAAGACCTCTACCAAACCATCTGTTCCTAAGAGATGTAGCGCCCCAACAACGACGAAAACTGGTGCAGGAGCTTCTAGCGCAGCCTCAACGTGAGGCAACCAATTCACATTCCGATCGACCACCAACGACTGATATAACTCCGGATAGTCACGCATACTCCCTAATAATCTCTCCAGCATGGTGACATCTCCCTGTTGCCATGCTCTGACCAGTTCGCGAACTTCTTGATCTAAGTCTTTCAATTCCGTCAACGTTTGCAAGAGGAATTGTTCTTGAACGCCTCCAGGTAAGCGATCAAACAGATCCAATTGGAATTCCACAGTTTCTAGACTTTTAATACTTTTCCCAGCTGCCTGAGCCTTTTCAAAATAATATCGGTCGACACCATGAGCGCTTTCGAATCCTAACTCTTGAAGCTCTAGCGCCATGACCGACGTAGCGGCCATCCACGGTTTCATTTGGTTAAAGTCTTCGAGACGCCGCCCGAGCGCAGCCATGCTTCGCTTCGCCGTGGCAAACCCACTAGACGACAAAACGTTCTCTAAACTCTCGCCGTTGAGATAGAGACCTTTTTGCACCATAGTCATTTGTAATGTCGGGGAAGACAGCTCCTTGAGATTGACTTCAAACATCACATGTGACGATTCGTGAAAAGCCGCGTCAAATACTTGAGGCAATGGGTAGTGCTGCTCTTGAAGAACGTGTATAGAACCCGCCAGGTAAACCGTGTTCTGCTGAGATTGGACCTTCCACAACACATGACGACCGCTGGAGCTTGAAAGATCATGCGCAGCAATTTCGGAGAAAGTAATCTCTGCCCAAACTAACCCCACAAAAACTACTATCGCAGTGGCATACACGCTACGAAAGACCCTTTGCCTAGTGGGCATGAGACACCTCATGATACCTCCTCAAGTTCCTACAGACCCGTCAATACGTTGATTTCTCGATTCCATCGGACCATCACTCGAGTTCGCTTGAGGAATGCAAACCATCTTGAGCCAAAAAGTCCTTGACACCACAACATTAGACACAACCCGAGTTTCTTGCCTTCAGTAAGCGCTTGTCGCAGTCCTGCAACTATAGGTGCTTCGGCTGGCCAGAGCGCGGGCAAAGATAATCCTCTTGATGTGGGAATGTCAGAGGTTTTCACCCATGCCATACCTCGGGTCTGATAGCTTTGTCAGACATACTCTGACACGACTGCACCTAGTTGACTCAAAAAGCCTATTTATCAAGGTTTTCGCTTGAATGTTATCGTATGTCAAGTTTAGTCTACACATTGAGAACATGTGCTACCCCTCCATTAACCACATATGTATAACGAATTCCCCATAGGGATTCGTACCAGAGGTGAGGTATGCCACCTGTCATGAACAATAATTTGGTTCTCTTGACAATCGGAATCTTGGCTTCGACTATTTTCTTCATTGATACATTCATCCCATTAGGCGTCGCTGGATGCGTGCCTTATATTTTAGTCGTCCTAGGGGCTCTGTTGTTGCCATATCCCTCGGCGCCAGTGATTGCAGCTATCGCGTGTACAGTCCTGACCTATGCCAGCATGGCATTTCTCCCGATCGACGGTGAATGGGGAATGACGTTCTTAAATCGCAGTCTAGCGGTGTCTGCGATATGGACTACCGCAATTCTTGGCTCACGCATGAAGCAACAAATGAGAGTCCTGCGGCATCACCAAGAACAACTTCGTCTTGATCTTTCAGAACGTCAGCAATCTCACTTACGGGAAAAGCTTCAGCAAGCCATTCTACATAGCATTGTAGAAGGGAACCGTTCTCAATCCGATATTTTGAACGAAATATGTATTCATATCGAACAGATTCTTCCATCAGCGATTTGCTCCATCATGCTTCTCGATGAAAACACAGGAAGGCTGACTGTTGGGGCAATCCCCAGTGGAGGAGAAACAGCTTGCACGATTCTCGATGGATTAGTGCCAGGTAAATTGGCAGGAGCCTGCGGAACGGCTGTGCATACACGCGAAACGGTGATCATTGAAGATACGGAGACTGACCCTCGCTGGGAACCTATTCGGGAAATCGCGCGACCATTGGGCATCAAATCCTGTTGGTCCATCCCAGTTTTCTATGATAATCAGCGCATTTTGGGGACATTTGCGATATCTCACCCTCAGACACGGCGTCCAACACAAGCTGACCTGCAGTTACTGGAAACGGCTTCGCATCTGGTGGGCATTACCGTTCAGCGGTACCACGCAGATCAGCGCCGGAGACAAAGCGAAGAACGTTTCCGTGACCTGTATGAATCAGCTCCTTTGGCTTACCTGACAGCCAACCTGACAGGAATTATCCGGAGCGCCAATCGGGAGATGGCGAATCTCCTTGGCAGACCCATCGCCAGCTTCATCGGCCAGTCAGTCCTTGACTTGTATGCCCCAACCCTAGATGGCCGAGCCAAGGCTGAGCGACTAAATGCTCGCATTCAAGAAGGCCATGACATTGATGGCGAAGAATTACAGATGCTTCATAACAACGGCAGCCCTATCTGGGTCAGCCTCACCTTACGGCTAGTCCAGGATAGCTATGGCAATTCAGTCGAGCGCCGGGGCATCGTCAAAGACATTTCCCAACGGAAGCGTAATGAAGAACTTCAGAATCTACAGAAGACAGCATTAGAACACGTTGTCACTGGAGATTCTTTGCAGGATATTTTAAACGGCCTCTGTCGCCAGGTTGAGCGGATGGTTCCTCAGGGAGTCTGTTCGATTTTGACGCTCGATTCCCAGACACAAATCCTTCGATTTCGTGCTGGCCCCTCAGTTCCTGAATCCCTCGCAAGTGCGCTGGATGGCATGATTCCTGGTCCATGTGCTGGTTCATGTGGAACAGCAACGTTTCGATCCCAACCCGTCTATGTCGAGAATACGTCCACCGATCCCCTTTGGGCCGACCTGCAAGATGCCGCGCAACGTTACGACATCGCGTCCTGTTGGTCCTATCCGATCTTTGCAGACGGGAAACAAGTTCTCGGCAGCTTTGCGATTTCGTCTTCTCAATCCCATGCTCCGACATCGTTCGATATTCAGTTATTGGAGACCGCATCGTATCTTGCAGGTATTGCGATTCAGCGCCGAGAAACAGAGCAGGCTCTCTCAGAAGGCGAACAACGCTACCGCGCGCTGTACGAAGACAATCCTTCCATGTATTTTACGATTTCATTAGAAGGAACCATATTATCTGTGAACCAATTTGGCGCTCAGCAACTTGGCTACACAGTTCAGGAGTTACTGGGAAAACCAGTCTCGATGATCTTTGTGGAGGAAGATAGGACCGCCGCTCAGGAAAAACTCGTGCAGTGCATGCTAGACCCACAAGAGTTGAACACATGGGAGCTCAGGAAAGTTCGGAAAGATGGAACGCGTATCTGGGTTCGCGAATGGACTCGGGTGGTGAAAGACGCAAAGCACCAAGATGTCCTTCTGATTGTGTGTCACAATATTTCTGAACAAAAGGAAGCCGAAGAGCGGAATCATCGACATGAACTCGCTGTTCGGGAACTCTATGAAATCACCTCCTCGCCCGATCATTCCTTTGAAGATCGAATACGGGCCTTGTTGGCATTAGGTTGTCAACGATTTCATCTTCCTATTGGATTGCTCACTCACAAAATTTCTGATGAATTGGAGCTGCAATTCGTTTTGTCTTCCGAGCCTGACTTCCAAGAAGGCGCTCGGGTCCCACTCCAGAAGACGTTTTGTAGCGCCGCCATGTTCAATGACACCCCAATTAGTTTTGAGCACGCTTCAAACTCCGATTGGCGGAATCATCCAGGTTGTGCCCAGCTTGAATTGGAGTCCTACCTTGGCACACGAGTCGTATCAAACAATGAAGTCTACGGGACCTTTTGTTTTGCAGGACGGGAACCCTATCGTAGGGCATTTTCTGATGCTGACAGAAACTTCCTCCAGTTGATGGCCAGATGGATTGGAACAGAGATCGAGAGACAGAAATCTGAAGCGGATTTGCGAGCAAATCATACCTTGATGAATGCGGTGTTAGAAGGCACGACCGATGCGTTCTTCGTCAAGGATCTACAAGGGCGGTATCTCATGATGAATGTGGCGGGAAGGCGATTGGTCAACAAGGAGGTCGCAGACATCATTGGAAAAACCGACGAAGATATTTTCGACCCAACTACTTCAATGTTGCTTAAAGAACAAGATGAAAAGATTCTGCAAGGTGGAGCCGTCTCGACATTCGAAGAAGAAATCATCCTGAATGGGATAAAGCGCACGTTTCTCACGACGAAGGGACCGTATCGAGATGCCAGCAGTCAAGTTATTGGCATATTTGGAAATGCAAGGGATATCACACAGCGTAAGCAAGAGGAAGAAAAACTTCAAGAGATCAACATGGCCTTGTCCAATGCCATGCCCGGAATCTCGCAGGTGAATCTCCACGGATGCTACACCAAAGTCAATGATTACTATGCCAACATGCTTGGGTATCGGCCTGAAGAACTCGTTGGGGCCTCTTGGGAACCCACTATTCATCCTGAGGATCTTCCTGTCGCAAAAGCGGCCTATCAAGTTATGTATGCATCCGGAAAGGGAGAATTTGAATGTCGAGGCGTTCGAAAAGATGGATCGATATTTTATAAACACGTGATGATGGTGAAACAAAGCGATCTGTCGGGATCACATATTGGCCATCACTGCTTTATGCGCGACATTACCGAGCGCAAAGCATCAGAAGATGCCTTACGTACGAGTGAAGAGCAGCTACAGAGTATCCTTGATAACTCATCAGCGGTTATTTATGTCAAAGATCTTCAAGGCCGCTATCTGCTCATTAATCGCACCTATGAGACTCTTTTCCATCTTGAACGCGGTGCCGTAAAAGGGAAAACAGACTTCGACATTTTCCCGTTTGATATTGCCAAAGCCTTTTCGGAAAACGACCAAAAGGTCATCGAATTGGGGAATCCTATGGAACGGGAAGAAATCGCTCCTCACGAGGATGGCCTTCATACCTACATTTCCAATAAGTTCCCTCTTCGAAAAGCCGACGGGTCTGCCTATGCCATTTGTGGAATTTCCACAGACATTACGCAGCGCAAACAAGTCGAAAATCGTATGAGGCTACACACGCATATTCTTGAAAGTTCTCCAAATGGTATCCTCATCACGGATCCTCTGAAACCTGACAACCCTATCATTTATTGTAATGTCGCATTTGAAGAAATGACTGGATACACAAAAGAGGAAGCTCTTGGTCGGAATTGTCGGTTCTTACAAAATGACGATCATGAGCAAGACGGCATGAAAACGCTTCGCACGGCATTGTCGAACGCTCAAGAATGTCAGATCATCTTGCGAAACTACAAAAAGGATGGAACGCTTTTTTGGAACGAGCTAAAAGTGGCGCCGGTGTTGAATCAAGAAGGCGACCTTATTAATTACATTGGCGTATTGACCGACATCACGGAACGCAAAAGCATCGAAGACAGTTTACGAGTGATCGCTGAAGCCACGTCGACATTAACCGGCACAAACTTTTTCCGTTTTCTTGTCAAGAATCTTGCGACCTGTCTGAATGTGCAATATGCGGTCATGACCGACGTCTCAACTCGTACCGAACAAACAATACGTACGTTGGCCGTTTGGAATGGGACCACTTTCACGGAAAATTTTGACATTCCTCTGATAGACAGTCCGTGCGAAAACGTCCTAAAGGGTGAATCTTGCGATTTTCGGCGTAGTATCCAAGAATACTTTCCACATACGGAAATATTAAAAACTCTGAAAGTGGAAAGTTACGTGGGACATCCGTTAATCAGCCAATCCGGGAAGGTTCTTGGGCATTTGGTCGCGATGGATACTAAACCGTTAGCCGAAAACTCTCCGGCGGTGCCTATCCTACAACTATTTGCGGCCCGGGCAGCAGAAGAACTCGAACGGGATAAGGCCGAAAAAGCCTTGCGACGGAGTGAGGCGCGACTTCGACAAATTATGGACCTCGTTCCTCACTTCATATTCGCAAAAGATACGGACGGGCGATTTATTTTGGCCAATGAAGCTGTTGCCGAGGTTTACGGCACTTCGGTACATACCTTGATCGGGAAGCAAGATAGTGATTTTGCGCAATCCCATGAAGAGGTCAATCGTTTTCGTCAAGATGATATGGCAGTCATCAAGAGTGGAAGCACAAAAGTGATTCCAGAAGAGAAAATTACGGATGCCTCAGGAACTGTGCATTATCTTCAAACCACCAAGATTCCTTTTACGTTTGCAAACAGCACGCTTCCGGCGGTCTTAGGCGTTTCTATTGACATTACGGCCAGAAAAGAGGCCGAATCGCGACTTCGAGAAGCTTATGAACAGACACGCGAACTATCGGCGCGTTTAAAGGCGGCCGAGGAGTCAGAACGGAAGCGTATTGCCCGGGAGCTTCATGATGAATTCGGGCAGATGTTAACCGCCTTGAAATTTGACCTTTCGTGGATCCAACGTCGGCTGGCTGAGCAATCTTCGTTGACGCCCTATCATTCTATTATCAACAAAACCCGAGATATGTCGAAACTGACCGATGAGTTGATCCAAACCGTTCGAAGAATCGCGACTTCCCTGCGGCCAAGTATCTTAGACGACTTAGGCTTGATCCCGGCTTTGGAATGGCAAACCAAGGAGTTTCGGAATCGAACGGGCATTGATTGTCGATTTTCGACAGAGCTAGACAGCAATACCTGCCGACTGGAAAGTGATCGCGCGACAGCCTTATTTAGAATCGCTCAAGAACTATTCACGAATATCCTGCGGCACGCCGAAGCCTCTCGAGTTGAATTGACCTTAGAAAAACAGCATGAATTCCTCCTGCTCTCCGTCAACGATAATGGCCGGGGCGTAGGCAACCATGAAACGCCTCAATCTCGGTCACTTGGCCTTCTCGGCATTCGGGAACGGGTTACCTCGTTCGGAGGCGATTTTCTTATCAGCGGGAAATCGGGTCAAGGTACTCGGGCGCAAGTACGGATCCCAGTTTCAGAGGAATAGCTAGCATAAGGGAGAAGACGAAAGGATTGAAAATGCTTCGGATTCTCGTCGCAGACGATCATGCCATTGTCCGACAGGGCCTGAAACAGGTGCTGGTCGAAGAATTTCCTGACGCATATATCGAGGAATCTTCCTCTGGCCAAGGTACACTCAAAACCGTCCAGGAGCACGAATGGGATGTACTGATTCTGGATATCCATTTCCCGGACAAAAACGGGCTGGACATCCTCAAGGAGGTGAAGATTTTCCGCCCGACCCTGTCCGTCGTCGTCTTGAGCCTCTATCCTGAAGAGCAGTATGGTATTCGAGTGCTCAAGGCTGGTGGGGCAGCCTACCTCACGAAAGAAACCGCCCCGAGTGAACTCGTAGCAGCGGTGAGGAAAGTCATGAAGGGCGGACGATATGTGAGCGCGACCCTGGCAGAACAATTAGCCGACAATCTGGCCCCACAAACTCCAGGACCTTTGCACCAATCCTTGTCTGATAGAGAACTTGAAGTTCTGCGCCATCTATCAACAGGAAAAACGGTCACGGACATCGCCGACTTGCTCGCCCTCAGCGTGAAAACCATCAGCACCTACCGCGCCCGCCTGCTGGAAAAACTTCATCTCAAAACAACCGCAGACCTCATCCGCTACGCCGTCGATCACAATTTGGTGAGTTAGACGTGGGCGGAGTGTTCTGTCAATAAAATTCCTCTGTCACTGGCTTTTCAATCCTTTCCAATCTCATATGCCTGTCTGACAAGCTGGTTCCATTGTCTGACACAAACTCGCGACAATCGCTGACAGCCGGCGATTCTCTCAAATTGATATGATTGCGGCTCGCAAGTGACCCTAACCCGTCATCATCTGCGTGTTTTCACCATCGCCGAGATAAAGGCTACATATGAAAATTGTTCTTGCCGATGAATCTGATATTCTCCGAAGCCGCCTCCGAGAGCTGATCAGCGAAGTGCCCAAGGCCTCCATTGTCGGAGAAGCCTCTACGACCCACGAAACAATTGAACTGATTCAACAATACCATCCGCATCTCCTGTTCATAAATTTTCATCTTTCTGACGGATCTGGTCTGGCGACCCTTCGGGAAATAAAGAATTCTGCGTCCTCCCCTCTCGTGATTATGCTGACGGAGGACGCTTCCTCGGAATATCAAGATTCATGCCGCTCAGCCGGAGCAGATTATGTGTTTGACCAAGCGATCGATATTTCAGAGATCCGACGTCTTATAGAGCAATTGACACAGTCAGGCTTTCCGTGAACCTTTTCTTCCCATTCTAGCGCCATTGCCGTTTTGGTTTGGTCAACTGCCATCAGGCATCCACTGACACCCGCAAGAAACCCACTCTCACAGCCGAATCAGCGTTTTGCCGATTTTGTCGGGGTTCGTATTCAGGGATACTTGTCCATACGGCAACAATATGTCTCCGACTTCACGAAAGGGTACAGATATGACCACAGTGACGACTAGAACCCAGCCCGTTAGCCATTCCTCGTTCGTGCACAGACCAAACGGCTTGTCCTTACGATTACTGGAGGAAGGTATGTCACAACTAGGGTTACCACCTCAGCCCCCAGACCAGCTGAGGTCTTCGATAAACCCACCTTCTACCTCCTATGTTCCGTCTGACCAATGTGGAAATACAGCAAGTCGAATTGCTCATGATCTCATGAACATCTTGACGGCTATTCAGGGTCACGCGGAACTCGCCTCATTGCATAGTGCACAACCTTCTCTCTTTCACAATAATCTTCATAATATTCTTTCGGCCAGTCGAAGGGGGCATGAACTGCTTGGGCACCTACTACGAGGTATGCCTCATCGAGACACCAGCCCTCAAGAGTTAGATCTATGCGTCGTAGTCGAGGAAGCGCTTGACGTCTTGAAGGCTACACTGCCCTCATCGATCGTTCTAGATATCAGCGATCATCTTCATGTCGGGAGAATGATGGGTGATGCAACACAATTATTCCGAATGCTGAGCAATTTACTGTCTAATGCAGTTAAGGCCATGCGCGAGCTGCAGCAAGGCCATCTCTGGATCATGCTGGATAGAGTTTTAGGGCCTCCTGATCCCACACGCATTCCAAAAAGACCCAGCTCAAACTATTTGAGATTGATCGTTCAAGATACAGGTAAGGGTATACCGGCTAATCTCTGTTATCGAATTTTCGATCCATACTTTACAACTCAAGACGATGGAGAAGGTATGGGATTAGGGCTTGCAATCGTGAAAGAGGTGGTGACAGCGCACAACGGGATCGTAGCGGTCGAAAGCGATCCGTCATGTGGCAGTAGATTCACTGTATATTTTCCGGAACATCAGGGAGCATAGGCTCGGGGAACGTCTTTCGCTTTCTGTCTTTGTTTGAAAGAGATCTCAACTCATGGCAACCATCCTCATCATCGATGATGACGAACATGTTCGCTACTTACTGAAATCCTTATTGGAAACCATGGGGCATCAAATTGTCGAAGCTACGAATGGGAGAGAGGCTCTCACAGCCGTTCAGAGCTACATGCCTTCTCTTGTCATTGTGGACATCTTCATGCCAGAAATGGACGGAATTGAATTGATTCGCAATGCTCGAGGGATACAACAAGATCTACAGATTATCGCGATTTCTGGCAGTTTTTCATCACACGAAGTCGATGTACTCGAAACAGCGAAAAGACTGGGGGCGGCATATACACTTCAAAAGCCATTTGAAATACCTACCTTGGTCAATCTCGTTCAACGCCTTCTTTCTACAGAGTCCGCGAGAACATAGCAGGTTTGTGCTTCTTGATATGTTGGGAGACGTACTCAGAGATCGAACCGTTGCACGCAAGCTCCCTGATCTGGCCCGTGTTGCTTATTCTACGGTCATCTATGTACTGATGTTGGGATAAGAAACCACTTAGAAGACGTCTGAAGATTTGCCCCATTGTCCCGAAAACACAAACTCGCTGAAGTCCTTTCGAGATCGTTTCGTCTGTTCTCGTTCACGAAGTGGTTCCGAGAGGTTTTGAGCATCTCCGTGGTATCCAATCGCTAAGGCCGTGACTGGGTCATATTCCACTGGAACCACATACTCCTGACGAATTAGATCTGGAAGGATTCCCGCCATTTGATGCACCACAAGATCCATGGCAGTCGCTTGCACCACTAGATTCCCGACTGCTAACCCAATATCGTGTCTAGCATGCTGATTTGGCTGTCCATTGTGATCGAAATGAAGCTTCGCAAAAGTCAGCATTAGAAGAGGCGCTTGCCGCGCCCAGTCTCGATTGCCTTCAGCCAGGCAATCGACGAGTGTTTCATGGGCGGCAATCCGATCCGCGGAAGCCAGGATGAAGACCCAAGGTTGCTCATTAAAACAAGAAGGGGCCCACCGGGCTGCTTCTAAGAGCCTTTGGATTTTGTCTAATTCAACAGGCTCTTTTGAGAAAGCTCTGGGGCTCCACCGCTGCGCTAAAAGTGGGTGGATCAGGAATTGAGCATCAGCGGGCTTTTTCATATTGCAAATCGATCACCCGAAGCTTAAAACATGCAAGAAGCTGGTCTCAGTGTGGAACGGTATCTGATGCAGGGCGCATCGGCAGAATGTTTATTTGGTGTTCTTGACCTCTTCCTGACCAAGAGCCTGATTCACGAGATCGAGAACGTCCTGTAATTGAAAGGGTTTCGTCAATCGGTATCGAGCTCCTAACCGCTGCGCTAACTCTAAAAGATCGATTTTGGTTCCTGAGCCAGCTGCAGACATAGCAATAACCGTTGCATCAGGGAATTCTCGACGAAGATCGAGAATCGTTTCCAAGCCTTCTTTTTCGGGCATCAGTATATCTAATAGCACTAATTTCGGTTGATGTTGCCGATAAAGCCCAAGACCTTCAATGCCATTAGAGGCACTGTGCACATCATGCCCTTCTTCTTGTAGCACCTGCCGGAGCACATCACAGACTTGCGGGTCATCATCAACGACAAGAATGGTTGCCATCGCTCCAACTCCTCCTTCACCTCAACTCAGCCAATCGGTTCACCATCAATGTTTAAGCCTTTTGACCGAGTTAAGCGCTCAACTCTGGCATCTCCATAGATTAATGATTGTAGAACCTTTTCCTAGATCAGGATCCCTTTTTGTTCCTTTCATTATACAGAAAGATACATTCTTGTAGCATCAACATACCAGTCTTGAATTCCAATAAGGCCTCAAGTTTCGGCTAACGACGAAAATGATTTGTCTAACACATGCCGGACGATCGGCGCGAGATCTCGTATCGCTAACGGCTTCATCAAATAGGCTTGAATACCCAACGCTTTGGCTTTTTCTGCGGTCATAATATGACTAAAACCGGTACAAAGAATAATCGGAAGCTCTGGACGAATAGCGAGGAGTTCACGCGAGAGCCCTTCTCCAGTCAACCCCGGCATGGTCTGATCGGTAATGACGAGATCAAACCGGTCAGGGTTCCGTCGGAAAACGGCTAAGGCTTCATGCGAATTAGTGTACACATCGACCGTATAACCTAATTGTGAGAGCAACTCTTTACCCAGATGTACGATGGTCTCCTCGTCATCCACAAACAAGATGGTTTCTTTTCCTAAGGGAATCGAAACTTGATCCTCTAACCCATCCCACACCGGCGAGGGGATCGTGGGCAAATATACCTCAATTTTTGTGCCCTTCCCTCTAACACTATCGACCAGAATAGCTCCGCCATGATTGGTGACGATGCCATGGACCACGGACAAGCCCATGCCGGAACCCTCTCCGACAGGTTTGGTCGTAAAGAACGGGTCGAACATTCGCTCCAACACATCCGGAGACATTCCCGTTCCATTGTCTTGTATGGCAAGTCGTACGTGAGATCCTAACTGCAATCCGGAGACTGTGCGAACTCTCTCCTCCGTTGCGTCCCAATCTTCCAATGTGATCTCTAGAACACCTCCTGTATCCCGCATCGCATATTCTGCATTCGTGCAGAGATTGATTACAACTTGATGTAACTGAGTGGGATCGGCCAGCACGGATGATTCAGTCATCAGGGACGAACGAATTTCAATCGTGGACGGCAGAGTAGCTCGTAACAATTTCAACACTTCCTGAATGACCATATGAATGGGCGTGGACTTCTTCCCTTGCCCAGACTGCCGACTAAAGGCCAAGATCTGCAACACTAAATGTTTGGCCCGATGGCCCGCCGTCAACACTTCCTGAAGGTTACGTTGTGTCCGGCTGCCTTTAGCGACAGACGCCAACGCCAATTCGGTATACCCCAGCACGGCAGTCAAAATATTATTAAAGTCGTGTGCAATCCCTCCTGCCAACGTACCAATTGCTTCCATACGGCTCGATTGGCGAAATTGGCGTTCGGTCTTTACCAATGTTTCTTCCACCCTTTTGTGGTCAGTCATGTCCTCCGCTATACCTACGACCCGAACCACCTGACCGGATGAATCCTGTATAGGAAATGTCCGCGCACGAATCCAGCGCACTGCTCGATCAGGCCTGATAATGCGGCATTCAACATGAAATCCTGTGCGAACGCCCTGGGCCAGATGCGTTTGTACATATTCCTGATCTTGCGGATCGACGGCATCCCATAACTGGTCTGTCCGATCTAGCAGCTTCGCGCACGATCTTCCCCAAACAGCTTCATAGCGTGGGCTCATATACAGCACCTGCGAGTGATCGGGTAGTGCGATCCAAAACACCTCCTGAATATGCCCCACTAATTGTTGAAAACTGGCCTGATGGTCTTCAAGGGCCATCGTTCTCGCCTCTACATTCGCGTGGAGTTCTGTTACCTCTCGTTGCGCAGCAGTCCGAAATACGCGATGCACATGCTCGAGTAAACTGTCAGAGGAATCAGACCGACCCACAACCGTCAACTGTTCTTGAAGACCGTCTTTCAGTTCTGAAGGTAGAAGAGATTGGCATTCAGCATTCATGACAAGCTGAATCCTTGAATTCGTTGTTGCGAGAAGCCGCAGCAACTGGCTGGCCTCTGGGTCGGGAGACACCACATGAAGCACAGCAATACCAAACGGCTCACGTTGGGCATACTGGACCCCTTCACTCAGTGTTGAACATGCCATCACATCGTGCCCCTCATTACCTAAGACTTCCACCAACGACTCACGTTGACTTAGGTCATTGTCCACAAGCAGTATCTTCGACCATGTGGTTTGTGTCATTATCCATCTCCTCGAATTGGCTACGTTCCGATTCTTGGCTTAGAACATCATCAATAATCCATACTTCCGAGTATAGACACACCCGTAGTTTCAATAAGCTGCCATGGCGGTAAGTACTCAGCCAGGGGCATTGATATGGGCGAAAAGCCGAGACCAGCCTGCCATAAACACTAAATTAACTCAAGGGCTGTTGGCGGCCCCAAGAAATTCCTTCATTGCTTGCATAATAGAATGGATTCCCTTGTGGCAACGAGGCACCTACCATATTCTCGTAGATGGGTCCGTTGAAAAAAGGCGCCAGCGGCGTTCTCGCCATTTTGCCAGGCTCACGTACTGGATGTACGCTCTGAGCGCCTTTTCGTAACTTGAATTTGAATTATTCAACAGTCCCAATTTAGTAAGGAATTGACGATGGCATTTTCGGATGGAGAAAGAGTCAGGTACAATTTTTGATCTTGGTCCCATTTCTACACTCTTCGGGTAGCAACTAAATGGCAACGTATGTAATTGGAGACATCCAGGGTTGTATGGGCGGGTTGAGCCGACTTCTGGATCACATCAAGTTTGATGAAGCCCAGGACCGTCTATGGTTCGTGGGCGATCTTGTCAACCGCGGCCCACATTCACTAGAAGTTCTACGGTTTGTCAAACAACTGGGGAAGTCCGCAGTCACGGTATTGGGAAACCATGACATTCATTTACTCGCTGTATGGTGTCAGATAACGCAGCCAGGTCGAAAAGACACCTTGCAAGCGATACTATCGGCACCAGACGCTGAAGAACTCTTGCATTGGTTACGATTTCGCCCGCTTCTCCATATTGATGACAACATAGTCATGATTCACGCTGGGCTTTTGCCATTCTGGTCGCTTCAGGAAGCTAAGAGATTAGCGGGAGAAGTTGCAGATGCTCTACGATCTGAGACCTTCCGTGAGCTGTTGCCCTTTATCTATTTTCGAAAAATGTCTCATTCCTCTACTCAGTCGCGATGCTACGAACAACTTGGACTGACGACGAATGTCTTGACCCGGCTTCGGGTCTGTTCCCCCGATGGCACACCTAAATTCTCCTTTAAGGGACCACCTGACGAAGCTCCACCTGGAACACTTCCCTGGTTCCGAATAGCTAATCGAGCTACCCGCGATCAGACAATCGTCTTTGGTCATTGGTCCGCTCTTGGCATTGTCCAGGAAGATCGTCTCATTGCATTGGATGGTGGCTGCGTGTGGGGCCGCGAATTGGTCACCTTGCGACTCGAGGATCGCCAATTATTCCGAGTGAAATGTTCTAGTTAGAGATTGATCACCAACATTCTGCCTTCCTACCAGAGCTCATTCCAGTTGCCAGAACTCAACCTGGGCATTGGTGTTTTCTCCTTGTATCTAATTAGATAAAAAGTTGTATCTATTTAGATACCGGTAGCTACCCTCAGGCGTGTCTGATCATCGGGCCCCTGCCAAGAGACCCCATTAATTCAAGCTTTTTAAAGCTTTTGTTCAAGAAATCATCAGGTATTAGTCTTGCTAGATCAAAGGTCTAAGAACTTGAATTACAACATGATCTTGTAGACATCCAGCTCTTTGTGGCCAGAAATGTCGCAAGTAATTGTGGGAGTTTGAGGAGTCCTTTGACATCACCAGACTGAGGGGTCGCATTATGATTAACCTAGAACCTACGCACAAAGAAAACACCTTAGACAACACGAAGAAACGGCGCCGGCATACACGTATTCAAATAGACTCTCTGAGACCGACCCGGATGAATTGTAAGGATTCGCAATGTCCTAAATGTGCCGGCTATGTTCGGCAAGAGGCTGGGGAATCGTTAAACCAGGTCGTTGTGCGCTGTCTTAACTGCGGTTGGCAACCGCATTTTCAAACCCCCATCATCCAGGAAACGGAAGAGGCCCGAACTTGCCGGATGCTGACTGCTCAATACGTCTCACAATGTGATTGGTACCGGATGCCAGTAGGGTTCTAAAGAGGGCAGATCTCAATCCCCAGGTGTTTTATTTCACTAAGCATCAACGCCGAACACACGCATGAAGCGCCTTGGACTCTTCCAGAGATTACGGCAGCTCAGCCTTGAGAACCTGCAAACAACGAAATAAAGGTCGGCCCTCTCCTTCTGGCATTACAGGTTCCCCATTTAAGCCTGCCAGGTAAGTTCTGTATCCTATTCAAGCTAATCTAGCCAATATCTCTTCTGGGGACTGTTGAAAAAAGCCGTCAGCGGCGTTCTCGCCATTTTTCGGTGCTCACGTATTCTCCATACGCTCCGCGTAGATAAATGGCTGCGGCCTTGCTGAACGAACGTTTTTCAACAACCGCCCCTCGGGTCTGGTGACAGAGGGCGTATTGGGGAAATATGGCGGTTGATATCCTCATTATTCAACAGTTCCTTCTGTTAAAAAAGCAGGTATCGTCCTTGCTTCCTCCCCTGAAAATGGGGTATCCCCCAAGGAGGGGCTGTGCCTAGGAGCCCGGCCCCAAATGACCTCCTCCTCTAACCTATCTGTTTGATTGTCAGGGATAGAAAAAGATCGGTCACTGTGCTTCGGCGACATCTCACACATATTCTGGCCTTTGTTTGTAATTGCCACAGGCGTAAGCCCAATATTTGGCTCGTGCTATTCCTTGGGGTTGTTCTGAGTGGCCAAGGCGTAGCACGGGCCGAGGAAGTGGCTATCTTGAAATCTGCAGAAATTGGCGCCTATTCCGAAGCCATAAGCGCATTCAAGAGTTCTCTCCCTGCCTCTTTTCACATAAACCTCGAATATGATCTCCAAGGGGACATGGCGAAAGGCCGAAGCTTAGCCCGAAGAATTCGAGCCTCGGATGCCAGTTTAGTACTCGCTGTTGGGCTAAAAGCGGCCTTAGCCGCCAAACTCGAGATCCTGGATATTCCAGTGATCATGTGCCTCGTTCTAGATCCTCAGAAATATGACCTTCCAGCAAGTAACATGGTTGGCCTCTCTTTAACCATCCCGTTCGAGAAACATTTTGAACCGCTTCGAGCTTTAGTCCCACAGATCTCAACTATTGGTGTGCTATTTGACCCCAATAAAACACAAGGGTTGTATGATCAACTCCAAAGAGACGTTACGGCTCGTGGCCTCACACTTGTCTCTCAAGAAGTCCATAGCGAACAGGAAGTTTCGCAAGTTCTCCAAATTCTGGACAAGGACATTGATGCATTATGGCTCCTCCCAGACAGCACCGTTCTGACTGAGAACACGTTGGATTTTCTCATCAGCTCTACCCTGGAAGCCAACATTCCCTTGGTAGGGTTTTCAGCCGGTCTCGTGCGAAGTGGTGCCACAACAGGCGCATTCCTGCGGTATGCAGACTTAGGGCATCATGCGGCTTCCGTCGCCACGACACTATTGACTTCCACGGCCGGGAGAGTTTTAGGCACTTTGATTTCCCCGGAAAAAATTCGTACTGCTATCAACTTGAGATCAGCCAGTTATCTTGGGCTATCCCCGCAACCAAAAACCTTACGGTTATACGATGAACAATACTGACAAGCTTGATCCTTTAACACCAGCTTCCGAGCGATCTGTGGCGAACGACGAACACCCAAGATTCCTGAGTCTTCGGACAAAGTTTTCGTTGTTTGTCAGTTTAGTAATTGTTTTGGTGTGTACCGGTTTGAGCGGATTTCTTATTCAACAGGAAACGGAGAATATGAATAACGCATTGCTGAACACTGGGACTATTTTGGTCAAAACCCTCAATCAGGTCGCCCTCAACCGTTTAGTCATACAAGATACGGACTATTTGAACAAGTTGTTGACAGGCGCGCTATCAGCACCGGAAGTGGTTTACGGAGTCATTCGAGATCAGAATGGCAAGATTCTCGCGAGCCAATCTAAAGGGGTCCTCGTTCGTACTTCCACCATCAGTCGTGACAGCAGCCAGCCTCTGCTTCCCGATGAAACTCCTACTCAGCATATGTTCTCTCAACCGCCACTTCCTACAGATTTGTCTGCTCCACTGATCACGCTTCTCCAGACATCAAATTCTGGCAACAGTGTGTCACTACACCTCGCAAAGCACGGAGCGTCGAGCTCATCTTTGGCAATTAATCAGGAACATATTTATGACTTTGCCCTACCGGTCTATCGTTCTCAGCTCCGTTCCACAACTCTTGACCTCCTCTTCTTCGAAACCCTTGAGAAATCTCAAACCGGTCCAGAACTGCAATCAGGCATCATCGGGCTCATTCAAGTCGGCATTTCTACGGCCCACATGAAAAAAACATTGAACCAGACCGTGCGGGATATTGGCCTGTTAACTTTTGTCATTATTCTGATCGGAATTGCCCTGACGATTCTCTTGACCAATCGTATTATCCATCCCATACAAAAATTGGCAAAAGCCGCACACCACATTGCAGAAGGTGACCTGGCTGTTAATGTCGCAGCCGAGACGTATGATGAAGTTGGCCAACTCACCCATAGCATCAACCAGATGACCCAAGGGCTTCAACAAAGAGAAGTTGCCATCACGACATATCTAGAAACGATCACCAAACAAGTCGCCCAACTCAGCACTCTCCATCAAACAGGCGCTGTCATTACATCAACCCTAGATGTGCAAAAACTGTTTTCAACCGTCCTGAGACTGCTTCGTGAAAACCTCGGGTTTCAGCGTATGGTGCTGGCTCTGAGAGAACCTTCGAACGACAAAGGAGTGATCTCTGAAATCTCCGGAATTCCCGATGAATTGGTGGCACAAATGCGAGGTTTCGAATTTGCCATAATCCCCGGGACCTTTGATGAAAAGTTGTTGCTTCAAGGACAACCTGTTCATGTACCGGACCTCTCAGCCGCGGTGGATCAGATGAATCCCGATATTCTTGCTCTCGGTCGTCAGGTTGAGCTGATCTCCTTCGTGGCGGCTCCCCTGATTAGTCACAAGGAAATTATTGGATATTTAGGAGCCGATAAAGGGCAAATCCGATGTACACAAGAAGATCTCAACCTGCTAGTGACGATTGCGAATTACGTCGCTGTGGCAATTGATAATGCACGGACGTATCAGGATATGGAAACCCTCGCCCAAGGGCTTGAAAAACGAGTGGCTGATCGGACCAAAGATTTACGCGAAGCGAATGACCGACTTCAAGAGTTGGATCGGTTGAAGTCAGCATTCGTATCAATTGTCTCGCATGAACTCCGTACACCCATGACCTCCATTAAGGGCTTGATCGAAAATATGATGGATGGCTTAACTGGACAGCTTAATGAACGTCAGACTTTCTATTTGGACCGCGTCAACCATAACATCGAGCGGCTCACTCGCATGATTAATGACTTGTTGGACCTTTCTCGGATCGAGGCTGGTCGCATGGAGCTCCACTCAACTAGTGTAAATATGGGTAGCATCGCGAGGGAAGTCGTCGAGCTTCTAAAACCGATGGCCGAGGAACAATCTCTCAAGCTTACCACCAAGATTATTGATCCCATCTCGTTTATTCAGGCCGATCGAGATAAACTCATTCAGATCCTGACGAATTTGATTACAAACGCTATCAAGTTCACCGGGCCTTCCGGAACAGTGATCGTACATGTACAAGAGGAAAATGAAGAGTTTGTCACAACTTGTATACAAGATGACGGGTGCGGCATACCTCAAGACGAACAGCCGACGATATTCGAGCGGTTCTACCGTGGACAAACAGGTGATGTGAAGAGTCGAGGTGCTGGCCTGGGCCTAGCCATTACTAAAAGTCTCGTTGAATTACACGGAGGAACTATATGGGTGACCAGCACAGTTGGCGAGGGAAGTCAGTTCTTCGTGCGCTTACCTAGTACAACGGACCCAATCCGTACAGAATCTCGACTCTGATCCCCATCTATAAACCTAGAAGCGGTCATGGTCCACAGAAGGGAATGTTGAAAAAATCCGCCAGCAGCGTTCTCGCCATTAGCCGGACCTTCGGGCTCACAAGCTTGGCGCTCTTCGGGACGAGCCAGACAATAGGCGGCCTTGCTGGACGGACTCTTGACCATTCCCATCGAATTGAAATCCCCATGGCTCTGAGCGCCTTTTCGTAACTTGAATTTGAATTATTCAACAGCCCCCAGAAAGAAGATTGATAGCATTAGCCCAATGACAAACTTCGGCCGGAACCCTCTGTTCAAACGGATCAAAACGTATCTTTTTTGATACGAAATTTATCTAAAAGGATACGAATATCTAATTTTTCCTCCAGCCAGTTTCTGAAAAACAATAACTTAACAGAGCCTCAAATTTGCATACGAGTGAGTAAGGTAACGTCGAATTTTGAAGACCTAAGGCCGGTCGAAGGACCTCATCTCGTTTTTTACCTGGTCTTTTCTCGTTCCAGACCAAGCCGGATAGCGTCAAAGCACTAATGTCTCACACGTCTCTTATACCCAGAATTCTCCTTGTGGATGATGATTCTGACATCAGCATGGCTCTATCAGACTACCTCTGCCAAGAAGGGTTTAACGTAGAGTTGGCAGAGACAGGAAGCCGTGCCCTCGAAAAAGGACTATCGAACCATTACGATGCCGTGTTACTAGACGTTGGCCTCCCTGATCTGGACGGGATCGAAGTTCTCAACGAATTAGCGTCTCATAAACAAGAATTGCCAATTATCCTGCTGACTGCCTTTACTTCATTGGCCACTTCAACTCCCCCGGACACCCTCAAGAAAGCTTTTTCGTATCTCACGAAGCCTTACAACCGAGAAGAAGTCCGCAACGTCCTGGGCCGAGCAATCCTGACAGGCCGAGACCAGGCAACAGAGGGGAATCCACAATCGGCCCAGCCTAAAGGTCTATCTCTATCTTCTTTTCCATCAATAATCCAACCAAGCCATAGCCCAGACTCTCCGCGCCCTGACCCCGGATGTCAGCTCACTCTGGGTGAATACCAGCGACTCACGGAATCGATCCAGCTTATGCAATTTGCGTTTGATCACGTGCCTGAAGCTATCTTGGTTGCCGACAGCCAAAAACGTTTTCGTTTCGCGAATTTAGCCGCTCGAGAAAGTCTTGGGTACACTCACGAAGAACTGAAAACTCTTCGCATTCCGGATATTGCCCCTTATCATGACAGCCAACGGTACCAAAAACACCTTAACGAACTACGTCAAGGGAAAACCCTCGATTACTACACAGTCCACCGCACAAAACAAGGGCAAGACATTTCTCTTCAAATTTCGGTCTACCTGTTGGTTTTTCAAGGTCAGGAGTTTACTTGTGCTATTACCAAATCCATGGCAAGCTCCAGCTGTTCTCCTCAAGATTCCAACTATATGGCGCAACCCCTATCATAAAGGGTCGAACCTATTCCTTCACCCAAAACCGTTGCGCAAATCTCTTAGGGATTGCTGGGCAATAGGAAACCGAAATCACGGTTATGAGTTAGCCTCTCCTTGTTGGATGTTTTTTTGTTTAACAAGGCGAGACAAATATGTGCGTTGGAGGCCGAGCAATTCTGCGGCTTTAGTTTGACTCCAATTACTTCGGCGCATCGCCTTCTCCAAAATATGCGTGCTAAATCGATCGATGGCCTCATGGTAAGGTAGATTGTCCAACGTGTCTAACTCATCTTGATTGCCTCCCAGCCCCAGAAGCTCCGTCGTGATTTCCCCATCGGTTCCCAGGACAACCGCGCGGGCAATGGCATTGTCGAGTTCTCGGATATTGCCTGGCCATACATAGGAACGCATCGATTCCACCGCAGCTTTGGAAAACTTCCGGTTCCGCCGTTTCATTTCCCGACAATGCCGTTCCAAGAAGTGTTCGGCTAACAAACTGACATCCTCTGGCCGATCCCTGAGGGGTGGCAACGAGAGATTCACGACATTCAAACGAAAATAAAGGTCTTCTCGAAACGTCACGGCCTTTACCGCTTGCTTAAGATCTTTGTTAGTCGCCGCGATGAACCGAATGTTGACCCGAACAAGACGCGTACCACCAACTCGCGGAAATTCGTGATCTTGGAGCACACGCAGGAGTTTGGCTTGAAGGCCTAAAGGCATATCACCAATTTCATCCAAAAACACGGTGCCGCCATCAGCAGCCTCAATCTTCCCTTTTTGCAAGGCATCGGCTCCGGTAAATGCACCTTTTTCATGTCCAAACAATTCGTTTTCGAGTAGCGTTTCGGTCAACGCCACGCAATTAATCACACTAAACGGCATATCTCGCCGGTTACTCCATCGATGGATAGATCGAGCAAAGAGTTCTTTCCCCGTCCCACTTTCACCCAGGAGCAACACCGTGGCATCCGCATCGGCCGCCCGTTTTGCCATTTGCACCATGGAACTGACTAGAGGGCTTTCGCCAACGATTTGGCTGTACCGACTTTCAACCTCCGTCCTCAATGAGGCCACTTGCCGCCCTAAGGCTTCACGCGCCAATACCTTTTTCAAGACCAAAGACAGGTGGTCGAGTTCGATCGGCTTGGTAAGGAAATCATAGGCACCCGCTTTCATCGCCTCGACAGCTTTGGTAATCGTTCCATGGGCTGTCATGACCACCACGGGAAGGTATAAGGTTTCGCCGCCCCCAAATGTTTGCGTGTCACCATCCTCCATTCTCTTCGCGCTAATTTTCCCTAGTTCTTTGAGTACCTCCATCCCGGTCATGTGTGGCATCTCCAAATCCAGCAACATCAGATGCGGAAAATGCTGATCAAGCTTTTCTAGAGCCTCTTTGCCATCATTCGCTGCTATGGTTTCATAACCGAAGGCCTCCAGCCGGTCGACCAACATCAACACGATATCGGGATGATCATCGACAATCAGAATTTTCTTTTTCATGGGTTACCCTTATAAGATTTAACTGGTGGGAGCAACATGAAGGTCCATTTTGTCTCGGCTCGTCATCATTTTAATCTTTCCAACACAGCAGCAGCTAAGAGCGGGACCATTAATTCATGATGGCCGATCAGACTATAGCCTTGTCCACCTTTCTGCGTTGGACGCTTCACGACATTCGTCAGTGGACGGTAGTGCGAAAGAAAATCCATGTTGACCGTCGTAATGCGCTTGAGCGCTCGACCAAGATTCCGACCTAAGGTCACGGTTTTCAGAAAGACTTCAGGGAGAAACACCGCCGAGCCGAGATTGATGTACACACCGCCTTCCATTCTCGAAACCACGGCTGCCAACTTGCGAAAATCCAGCAAAGAGCTAGCCCCAAGAGCTTCCCCGTTGGCACGCGGATGCATGTGGATGATATCGGTCCCGATCGCCACATGCACAGTCACCGGAATCCCAAGTTGTGCGCCCACCGCCAACAAGCTCGAGCGCCGATACGGAAATTGTTTGGCATGCCTCGTGATATACCGGCCGACGGCTTCGCCGAGACCTAACCCTTTTTGCCAGCCATGTTCGATGGCCTCATTCAAGATTCGTCCCGTATCCTCGGCCATTCCAAACCGACCAGAGTCAATCTCAGCTTCGACTTCTTCAGACGTGTGCCCTTGATAGGCCAATTCAAAATCGTGAATCACGACCGCTCCGTTCATCGCAACTGCCGTCACCACCCCTCTGCGCATCAGATCCACTAGGATCGGATTGAGACCCACTTTGGTGGGATGAGCTCCCATCCCTAAGATCACTGGCTTGTTGTTCTGACGCGCATGGACAATGGCATCAACCACAGCTCGAAAGGTCTGGCCGGCCAAAATATCGGGAAGCGTGTTCAGAAATTTTTGAAATGACCCCCCACGACGCCAAGCCGAGGCCCCATCAGTCATGTTTACCTTAGAATGCCGCGTGCGTAGAGGGTAAGTACGAAGCCGGGCCAGATTGAGCTTCGGACCAATCGCGTCATGAGATGGATTAATCTTGGTCGCCAAAGAGTCGCTCTTCAATCAATTCGCACAAGACATGGCCGAGAGTGATATGACATTCTTGAACACGAGCCGTCACAGAAGAAGGCACGCTGAAACAATAATCCACAAGATCTGCCAACTTGCCGCCGGTTGCACCAGTCCAACCCACGGTGACGATGCCACAGTCTCGGGCAACTTCTAGACCACGAATGACGTTCAACGAATTCCCACTCGTACTGATGGCGATGGCCACATCACCCTTGCGACCATGCGCCAGAATTTGCCGCGAGAAAACTTCTGTATAGTCATAATCATTGGCAATACAGGTGAGGGCCGCCATATCAGTCGCCAGCGCAAGGGCAGGCAGCGGACGGCGCTCACGGCGGTACCGTCCCACAAACTCTGCCGCGATATGCGAGGCATCTGTAGCACTACCGCCATTGCCGAAAAGCATGACCTTTTTGCCATCATGGAACGTTCGAATCAGTAGCTGCCCCACCTCTACCACTCGTTCAGCATGCGTGCGGATGAATTCATTCTTGACATCGGCACTCAATTCGAACGCTTCGACGACAGCTTGAATATCCATGCCGGCGGATTCTATCAGGACGAGCATGAAATTTCATATGTTCACGGAATGGAACATCTCTGCTACAACATCTCAGACACTCGTTCGTTTTCTTGCTGGTCTCAGGGGCCAGTGATATAGTGGCTTCCATTGTGGGAAATTACACACCGACAAAAGCCTTGTTGCTCGGCGTTCAAACTGACCCTTCTCCCGCTATTTCCATTTTACAGCGACTCCAGCCTGAGATGGTCTGCTTTTTTCTGCATGACGCGGCAAAACAGATCGTCGAGACGAACATTCACCCGGCCCTATCACACGTGCCAAAGCGTTGGGATTGGATTGTGACTCCAGATTCCGAGAGTTTTTCTGCATGCCACAAGAGTCTCGCTCAAGAGTTAGGCCCTCTGTTGACGACATGGAACGTGGCCACAGGTGATTTAGCGATCGACCTGACCGGCGCGTCTCCGGCCATGGCTTCGGCGATGACGTTGACCGGTTTTCCGTTTTCCACGCAGGTGTGGTTAGTTCCACCGGATCAATCACCAGAAGACAAAGGGAATTCTTCTTCACAGCCCCCTACCTCAGAAAATCCTTGGGATGAAGAAGCCCCACGACTACGACAAGAGGCCTGCGAACTCTTCAACCTTGGCTGGCATGATGCGGCTTCCCGAGCGTTTCAGCGGTTAGAACATCGTGTCAGCGGAGGCTCGAAGCCATTGTATCGCGCGCTGGCAGATATAGCCCACGCGTATGCTCTTTGGGAACAACTTCAACATCGCCCAGCATGGGAAAAACTGAAGAGTGGGATCAAGGCTTTGGAACTGGCCTCGGTATGGGGCGGGCCACCGGGATTGGATCGCGTCATTAAAGGGCTCAAAGACAATGAGCGATTTTTGCAGTCAATCGTCTTGGACGCTAAAGAGATCAAACCGTCGCTGACTTTTGATCTGTTGGCTTGGGCCAAACGCCGAGCCGATCGTGGGCGAGACCTGGAAATCGCTACTCGCGTACTCGTACGTGCGCTCGAAGCTCAGGCACAAACTCAACTCTCTGATCGCCACCAACTAAAAAGTTGGGATGTGCATATGGATCAGTTGCCTGCCAAGATACAGGAGACTTGTCGGACCCGCTATCTGAACGATATTGATGGGAAGTACCGTTTGCCCCTTTTCGCACAATTTGAAGTATTGGCAGAATTAGACGACCCTCTAGGCCAACGTTTTAGAACTGAATGGCCTAAAGTGAAATCGTTATTTGACGCCGCTGATCATGCAATACTGGGTTCTGGGTTTGAGTCACTGAAAGCTGAACGGTTTCACCAATTATTTAACGTAACCGTAAAATTGACGGGCATCGCAATCTCCGATCTTCCCATCTTTCCAACTTTGAAGTTGTGAACTAACTCTCCCAATTACATGGAAGTGCGTATCTACTATGAAGATACTGATTGCGGAGGTGTCGTGTATTACGCCAATTATCTGAAATATTTCGAGCGTGCACGGACACACTTCTTAGAAAAACATGGCCTCTCGGTTTCAGAGTTGATTACGCAGGGGACCGAATTTCGCGTGAGTAAAGCTGAACTCGCGTATCGATCGGCGGCTCGGTATGGGGAAACTTTAGTCGTGGATACGGCAGTCACTGTGAATCGCCGCACCTCCATGACCTTTTCCCATAGGATTAGAGAACGTGAGAGTCAGCGTCTCATCGTGGAAGGTTCTGCTATACTCGTAGCCGTTGACTCTACCGGCAAGGTCAAACGCATTCCGGTTTCGATCTTGAATGCCATGAACATCTCAGCCGATCCTTGACTGCCTCCAAGCTCACGTCTTGTTTTCTCTAGAATGGATCTGTGTCACAGAGCCCACGCCATCAGGGAACCCTACGTTCCATCTCTTTCTTGTCATATGCTGAAGCCTCCGCACTCCAGGAAGCACTCGTGGAGCAACGTCGCGAAGATCGGGAACCCGATACCTTGATTCTCACAGAGCATGAACCGGTGCTGACCCTAGGCCGAACCACGAAACCCGAACATTGGGAGCTACATTGGGCAAAACTGCAAAGACAAGGAGTCGGGTTATATCGGACAAATCGAGGTGGTTCGGCGACGTTCCATGCTCCTGGGCAAATAATAGGCTATCCCATTCTCCAATTGCGCAACTTTTGTCCTGGCCCGAAGATCTATGTGCAGAAATTAGAAGAAGTATTGATCCGAACGTTACAGTATTGGGGAATTGAGGGATCCCGGCATGAGAAGTATCGGGGTGTATGGGTAAAGAACAGAGAAGATCAGTTAGAAAAAAACGCCTCTATTGGCGTACGCATTACAAAAGGCATAACTATGCACGGCTTCGCCCTCAACGTAAACGTGGACCTACAACCCTTCTCACTTCTATCTCCCTGTGGCATTGAACACTGCAAAATGACATCTATGGAGAAAATCCTTAATCAGCAAGTCGATCTGACACTCGTGCGAGACCAAATCGCGACCCATTTCGCTGAGATCTTCAGAGTAGAGTTGATTGAACAGAAACGGGAATAAAACCACAAAGGGAAAGAATATTTGAATGTTGTTATGCACGAAGTGAACTTATCAGCATTCCCTTTCCAGAACCAGGTCTATTAAATTCCGTATCCAGGAATGTGGGATTACAAGACCCGCCCCCATAATCCAAATACGCAATTTGAGACAGAACCGAGAAAAGTCCTTACCGGTAACGATGTTGCGGCGATATTAGATGAGGGGCTGGTGGGGATCTTTTTTTGCTTTTTATGTAAACTAACCAATGGCGAATTGCGGATCCAGAACATCTGTCTAGCTTTTCTTAATAGGAATTCATTAGCGTCTCACTGGTATCATCTAGGAACTCATAATTCTGAGGGTTATCTATTCCATGTTCATCCAAATCTTCTAGAATTTTTTTGAGGGTTAGAGGGTTACTCTGTTTTGCCTTAATGAAGTTAGGATACCTCATTTTATTACCGAGTAAATGACGTTGGGGGTTAATAACATCTTCGCTTATCAGGTCATTTTTTAAGATTTCCCTATTGAAGTAGTTAATAAGTGCCTTATGAACTTCTTCTTGAAAATTAATGCTGGAATCAGAACCATTAAAATATTCACCATGTACGAGTCGATTCCGCAATGCATCATCGGAATTCCCTTTTTCGCCCCATATTGCTACTTTCAACTCCTCCCCGAAGATTTCTTCTAGTTTTTCATAATCGATTTTCTTTTCCGCAGTTTTGACAAGTGCTTCAAGTGCAGAAAACATTAACAATAATTTTGAAGAATAACCGGTAGTATTTACGGCATCATTCCAATAAAAATAAAACTCTTCAGGTATCAAAGAATTTTGAATTAGTAGTGATAAGGCTTCTCTTTCATCATCCATGAACATGAGGCCAACACCCTCTTCTCCCCTTACATAATTAATAAATGCGAAGGTTTCATTGTTCTTGAGGATAAGAAATGGTTGAGACAAATATTCCAAATAGCATTGCCCAATGAGGGCGATTCTTGAGCAAATTCTGGAGATATTTCTAGAAAATTTCCCAAAGGCATCATTGAAATGATCAGCTTCAATAATCCCTTCAGCAAGCCAGTAATTTTGACGCCATGGATCTTCCCAGTTGATATCCCACAATGAAAGATTTATGCCCAGCTCAGTAAAGGTTTCAAAAGTACCATTATCCATCACTGCATGGTGCACTAGGGTTTCAATTCTATGTTGAATTCGATATAGCATCTGTTTTGGATCAGGTCTTGTAATACAACTTTCTATTTCTCCTTAGACGACGCCTGCTGTTCGGCCTTCGGGATGGATGCTCTTTTGTATTCGGCGGACCTTGCCTGAGCGCAGCGAGTTGGTCTGCTCTCCTAAATCTCGCGTCCGACCTGCCCGATTTGGCCAGGCCGGGCGTCAATGGCTTTGTCTACTTTCGCCGAAACGAAAGTAGATCGGTTGCCGGGCCGAAACCCGGCATTTACCAGGAATGTGAATAATTTTCAATTGGGGCGATGCAGATTTAAGACAAACAGAATGGGTTGCAGTCGAACAAAGCTAAAATTTTTGGAATAACCCTATATCCCCCATCCACCGCTCAGATGCAAATTCGCCCCCGTCACATACCGCGCGTCATCGGAGAGAAAATACCGGACAGCTTGGATCGCATCCCGCACGCTGCCAATGTATCCCGCTGGAATTTTTTTGGTCATCCCTGCCAATTCTTCTGGTGGAGCACTCCCCGAATCCACAAAACCCGGTGAAATAGCATTGACGGTGATACCATGAGGCGCCAGTAACTTGGCCAAGGTTCTCGTGAGAATGAGAACGCCGGCTTTGGCGATATAATGGGCAGTGACATGAGGTTGGGCTTCCATCTTGTCGGCATTGGCCATTCCAAATGAAATGATTCGTCCGTATTTTCTAGCTTGCATCCCAGGAGCTACAGCCTTGGCCAGATAAAAAATGGGATCAAGATTATTCGTGAACATTTCTGACCAACCTTCTGGAGTTTCCTCTAAAAGCGGAACACGGTTGTATGGTCCCGCTCCATTAATGAGGGCATCAATCCGGCCATAGGTTTTTTCAACCTCTTGCACGAGGGCCGTGGCTTCCTCTGGTTTTGATACATCACATTGAAGGGCCAGCGCTTTTCCACCTTGCTCTTCAATACTTTGCGTAACCTCTTGAGCTTCTCGCTGACTGGTGCGGTAGCAAATAGCAATCGTCCAACCTTCTTTGGCGAGATCAAGAGCGACTCCACGGCCAATACCTCGAGCTCCGCCAGTAATTAAGGCCACGCGTTCAGACATATTTGTATCCTTTTCGTTTATAGACAATATCTATTATACGGATGCTTGTACCCTCACCCTAGCCTTGTCCTGTCTTCAAGGCCAAGCCCTAAAAGGGAGAGGAGGCTAGATAAGTGCTAGGCCGGAACATTTACTGACGGGTGGCGAGACGCTTTTCTAACTCCTGCAACACTTTTTGGGTTCGGCTAGAGAAAGTCTGGTTATTTGGATTTCTTGATTCTTGAATAAAAATATAGAGATCGTCTTCCGTATCTATATCGCGAAGCTTTGGTAGAACTTTCAAAGATAATCCTAATTCTTTTGCTTTTTCTTGTGTCACAGAAAAGACGGTGTCTGTGGACCATGCAATATTTTCAAACAGTTCTGGAACGTTCTTCTTGAGTCCTATCAGATAGTATCCCCCATCTTCCGTGGGACCCATAACCACGTCGTGTTCTTCGAGACTCTTAAATGCTGCCGACAGAATTGAGACCGTGATGCCAGGAATATCAGTACCGATAATGATGCCCGACTGATAGGGGTTTCCCAAGGCTGTCTGAAAGGCCTGTGCCATTCGCGACCCTAAATCATCTCCTCTTTGGTCCAAGATTGGAATCTTAAACCTGGCCTTCATGGCACGAAAGAAGGGGTGTTCTGCATCGGGAGCTCCAGCCAATATTTGTTCGCATCCCTTGAGTAGGGCGCCTCGTTCAATTATATCCAACACCAGACTGCCATGCAGACTGGCTGCTTCATCTGGCGTGAGAGGCGGGCAGAGCCGAGTTTTGACATCTCCTGCTACCGGGGCTTTGGCAAATATAATGAGAGCAGTTGAGGCCGGCAGTGGAGATGCATGTTGTTTGCTCTTTCTTCGCAGCGAAGAGCCCGCCCTTCGATTTCGTGCGGAGTTACCGGACATGATGATAAAACTGCTGAAGACGATGTGGGTCCCATCCGATCCAATAGAGAAAGCGTAAAGTCCACATCTGAAGAATCGTCCGCAGTGGACCCTGCTGTTCCCAACGTCGAAAGGATGTCGTTACGGTTTCTCGTAGCGCGACGATGCTGCCCTGGCGTTTCAAACGTCGACTAAAGTCCAAATCTTCCATCAGTGGCAGGTCTTTAAATCCACCCATGACTTCAAACACCCTCCGCCGCACAAACATGGCTTGATCGCCCGTGCAGATGCCAGACCAGCGCGATCGGTAATTCATCATTCGGCTCACCACCCATGCATACCCGCGGTCGTCGGGAAAGCGAACATCAAATCGTCCTCCCACACGTGCCGGACTGGACAGGGCGCGTGTTACGAGATCGATGGCGTCGCGTGGTAAGACGGTATCAGCATGAAGAAAGAGCAGAATGTCTGATTTGGCTGCTTTCGCCCCAGCATTCATTTGCCTGGCACGCCCCCGAGGAGTCGAGAGTATCCGGCACGATATACACGCCAATGACTTTTCGATATATCTCCTAGCCATGTCAACCGTTTCATCTTGGCTATGTCCATCAACAAGGATGATCTCATCACATTTTAGAGATTGAAGATTCTTGAGTAGCGTGGGCAAGGATTCCTGTTCATTCAAGACAGGAATGATGACAGCAACGCTCATGTTGTCTGGAAAGATGAAAAAGTAACTGTTAGGCGAAGGGACGCGAGAGTGAATCTTATGGATCAGCCGGCTTCTTTTGTGTCTTGAACATGAAAAAGACCACCATACCGACCGTACCCCAGTAGATCATATACTTATGCCAAAACAGCACTTCTCCAAAATGCATAAAGGCCATCATGCACAGCACCGATAGCCCGATCACAGCATATCGAACTGGAACAATATCCACTGAAGAATAGGCCCAAAGGGCCATGCCTGAAAAGTAGATAATCATCGGGAAGATACTAATCTCAGCACCAGTATTGACTGACAGAAACACCTGCAGAAAACCAATGAAGACCATGGCTGAGCCAACCATGCGCATCGCCACTCGCATCTGAAGATTCTCTTGCTCTTCCACATCCTCTTCTCGGATCGGTGGTGGCGGGGCAGACGGCGGAATGTCTGGGTCGTTTGTCGGACGCGGCTCTCGATCTGAAGTCATGACTACCACTTAAAATGTTTACTCAACGTTAGGCCCTGCTGCGCATAGGATGATCCCATTGACGCTCCGTACAACTGCGTCGGAGGCTCGAACATATGTTCGTACATCACTTTGAAAAAGGTTTGTCCATCCTGTATCCGGAATGGGACATCGTGTGGGCGCACTTCCAGTACAATCTGAGTCCCCTTGCGTGTCGGGTTGGCATAACCGAAGCCTGGGTCAAAGAAACCGGCATAATGTGTGCGTAACTCTCCACAGGCGGCTTCATAGGCTACCATTTCGGCGGAGTATCCAGGAGGAACCTGGATACGTTCCTTCGATGCTAGGATGTAAAACTCCTCCGGCTCAAGAAGCATCGTCGCCGAATGGTTCCGATACAACGGTTCCCAATAATCTCCTGCTGAATAATACCCGATCTTGCTCAAATCAACGATATGGCTATTTTTCTTGGCTCGATAGCCCACGATTTCTTGGTCGGCGGCGTGGTTGCCGCGCAAGTCGACACGAAGAAACAATCCATCATTAATCCTCAACTCCTTAGCTGGCAAGGGTCGGTCCGATCGTCCATCCTCGCCATTCTGACACAAAAGGGGTGTTTTACGGTGAACGGTTCGGAGTGAAGAATCCGACACCTGTGGTTTTCCAGACATAAGCCGTAGCTGATTCAAGGCTAACCCCGCTTCGACTCGGATCGTAAAGGAACGCGGAACGATTTCCAAAAACAATGGGCCGTGATACCCCGAACGGATTTCATCAAAGCCCACATGCAGATCCGTCACCACCCGAGTGAAGATATCCAGTCGGCCCGTGGAACTTTTAGGGTTCGTCCGACCTCGAACATCCTTCGAAAGCCTCAGATGCTCCATGAGTGGGACCAAGTACACATGGCCTTTTTCCAGAATGGCGCCGTCCGTCAGATCCATATCGTACATCACTAAATCTGACCGATACAGGTCCTCAAGAGTAAATTGTGCCCGTTGATCGGACGGTTCTGGAAGAAAACTGCTCAGCAGTCGATAGGCTTTGGTCCCTAATCGTAAATCCAGGCTGGCCGGTTGGACTTGTTCTGGCGTAATAGGCACATCAGCACAAATGGCGCCCTGACGGACGAGCGTCTGCAATCGTTGGAATGGCAGAATGCCTGATTTACGTGGAGCGGCCATTAATGGTCGTCGATGACCCCAGCATTACACATATCCCGCTCCGACGATCCATCGACCATCGGTAATTCACGCCGATCATCGGACGAAGGCTGCGGGTAGTGATAGGTCTTGTTTTCGTAATTTTTTAGAACCGCTCCGTCTTCGTCTAGATTCAAGAGATACTCATTCGGCAATAGTGGAATCTTCCCACCTCCACCTGGCGCATCGATCACGAAATGTGGAACCGCCATGCCACTGGTATGCCCTTGAAGTGATTGGATGATCCTTAAGCCGGTTTCCACAGTTGTGCGAAAATGATTCGTACCCTTCGTCAGATCCGCCATATACAAGTAGTAGGGTTTAATTCGAGCCAGGAGCAACTGGTGCATCAGACGCTTCATGATATCCGGATCATCATTCACTCCTTTTAACAGCACGGTTTGCGCTCCTAAGGGAACTCCGGCATCGGCTAGTCGCCCGCAAGCTTCGACCACCTCCGACGTCAGTTCGTCTGGATGGTTGAAATGAAGGTTCATATAGATGGGGTGGTATTGCTTAACGATTTCACACAATTCCGGCGTGATACGTTGTGGAATGGTTCCCGGCACCCGAGACCCAAAACGAATCAGCTCCAAATGAGCGATGGACCGAAGGGCCTTAAGAATCCGCTCGATTAAATGATCTGGCAACAACAAGGGATCACCGCCAGAAAGTATCACATCCCGTACTTCTGTATGTTCTTTGAGATAGGCCACAGCCCGGTCCAGTTCGCCCTTCTTCAGAAATCCAGGTTTGCCAACGAGTCGTTTTCGGGTACAAAATCGACAATAGATGGGGCATTGATTCGTTACCATAAGTAAGGCGCGATCGGGATAGCGGTGGACCAGATGAGGCACCGGACTGTCAGTATCTTCCTCGAGCGGATCATCTGGGGCATCGAGATCATCCAATTCAACAGCCTCGGGCACGACCTGTTTCCAAATGGCATCCCCTTTTTCTTTTATCGTCTCGAGCACGGTTGGCGTAATTCGCATAGGGTAGGGGCCGACTATCTCTTCCACTTCTTTTTCATCGACCCCGAGCTGTTTTGCCAAGTCTTTCGGTTTTGTAATACTTCGCGCCAGGGTTTTTTTCCAATCCTCCATATCTTAGTCGTTCCTTTCGTCTTTCGAACTGAGAGCTGGGTTGGGAGAGTGACCCGATTTGTGGTTATTCATCGAGTACGATTCTAAGTAGGCCACAATCTCGTGAGTTTCTGTGAGAACCGTCGAACCATCCACAAGCACCGGAACATAATATTGCCCCGAGGCTTCGTACACCGATTTTCGAAAGGGGCGTACATCAGGCACAATTTCATCTTCATAAGCCACACCCACATCCTCGAGTTTTCTACGGACGATTTCACATTCCGGGCACCATTCTGTGTGATACAACTTCATGATAATTTTGGCTCGTGGCGGTTAGATCCTCATGTATTGTACCAGTCTCATTTCCCTCGCGTCTGTTTCAGCTCGAGGGGTCCATCGACGCTCAATGAACGGTACAGGGACTCATGACCGCATCCCGCATGCCATGAATCACTTTTTTGTCTTTAGGGCAAATTGTAGCCAGGACTCCTCCTAATTCAGCTTGCCCATTTACGACGAAATAATAGGGCGATAGCCGCACACGGCCTTCCAGATGCGCTACTGCCCCAGTCGGATATTCATAATATTCAACCGTAACCACCTGGCCCTTGTGAAACGTTTGCAGAATTGAGGGGGTGCAGTAAAAAGCATCTAACGCCTGGGACAGCGTCGTTCCCCAGGCCTCCTGTGAGAGATCATGGCCAATGGATACACCGCGGGAGCCCCAAGCCATCTCCGAGAATCCTGAGACTTTTAGGACATATTGTCTTTCTTTTTGGGTGGTTTCTCCTAGCCAATCCCAGTTTGACACAGCATGATTTCGATGTTGTATCCCTGGAATAATAGCCGAGGGAGGCAGTGGGCGAGGATCCAAAATCCATGTTGGCGGAATGGTCGCTCGCAGACAGGTCATGGTTTCCGCGGAAAGTGCCTTTTCCCAGAACACATCTAACAATGGGTGATGGATTAATGCCAGCGCCAACTTTTCCTCCAGCCAGGGTTTATACGGCGGCGTGACGGCGATCCGGCCCTTCTTCGCGCTATATTGAATCAGTTCATTTTTTGGAATGTTCTTCAAATCAAACAATTCATAAAAGCGATAGAGCAAGGAAATAGGGTAATGCGGGCCCTCTTGGTGAACCCTCAGGCCGTCTTCCGTAAAGCGAATATCGCGGGGATGCACACAATACGCGTCCCAGCCATCATTGGCCAGATGTCGAGCCAGCCATCGCATTTCGGCCCGATAGTCATCAGCCTCATCAGAGACCACTATGGCTACGCTCAACGGTTGGTCTTTCACACGTTCTTTCAGCATTAATGAGAACTGAGTGGTGAGTCCATCCGTGCTGGGCCAAATTGACTGACCTTGGTCTGCATACATATGACTCAAACTGCCCGTCAGTCCCATCCCACCTGGGACTGAATCTAATTCCGTGAGCACCAGACCCGTTTGTGTCAAAATCAGATCAGGGCGAATCACACCAGGTACATGATTCTTGAAGCGATTCATGCGCGCAAATTCCAGTAGCTCAGGCGGTTTTCCAAGATCCAAATATTCGTGGACCCACACCGGTTGCACACCTTTCACACTATCGAGATACAGCCGATTCAGCGCGATGTAAAAATTCAGGAGGTGTTGTCCAAGATCTTGCAGAAACTTGGCTTGGTCCCTTGAGAGCACAAACGGGCTGCAGCCGACGCGCCAGACATCTTCTTTCCCGTCCTCAAATAGACTGTCTTGGGCAAGGGTCTTTCGGAAAACAGCATAGGAATCTGTCTTCATACCAACACCAATTTTCTGTTACCTAAATCGCTTTTCGCAAGGCATTTGAGTCAAAATCCTCGACTACAGCATAACGATTCGAATTGCCAAAGGCAGGCCAAAGACCAAAACAATCCGGGGCAGTGCGCTCCGATTCACGTTACTCGACATGCAAGCGTACTGGAATAGGATCGGCTATGTCTCATTTTCGCAATGGGGCGAACTAGGGGCGAGCACCGAAGTTATAACGATGAATCGTAGCACGGCCTTTCCAAGACGGACAAGATACGCGACGCACTTCGCTTACAATGTAGTATATGTTTGCCGCATTCTGACATGACTTTCCCCGCGTATTCATGACACAATTCTATCGTGCTCCGCTCCCTTCCCATGATTCCTGAACCCCAGGTCGTCCCTTCAACTGTCTGCTGTCAGTGTGACGTCTGTTGCCGCTTTCCAGAAGTTGATAGTTTTCTCAGGCCCTATTTTATGGAAGCAGAAATCCACGAAGCTCTGGTACGAGGGATTCCCTCGACAGCATTCGTGGATCTTCACGGTGGCCAGATATCTCTTACGCCCCATCCAACCCATGACGGCTACGTGTGTCCGGCATTCGATCCCACGACGCATCATTGTCGCATATACGACGTACGCCCCTTGGATTGTCAACTCTATCCGTTCGCCATCATGTGGAACGAAGCCCGCAATCAGGTACTCTTTGGTTGGGATCCCCTTTGCCCGTTCCTTACCGAACAGCCAGAATATGCTAACACGCAGGTCCGGGAATCAGATCACTTCGGTGACGCTCCTTTCGCTCCACCCAATCCATTACCGAGCTCTGCACGCAAGGTTGCGATGTTCCTCGAATCTTCTGACGTTCTTCAAAGGATTACGGCGCATCCACAATTCATCACAGACTTTCAACCGGACGTTGTCATTCTTCAGCCGCTTAATCGCCTCACCGAGGCCATGCACACACCCTGATATTAATTGGTTACGAGTTGGGTTTTCCCTGCCATGTTATTTGGAATCAACTATCTGCAAGGGACCGTCATCAGAAGTCATTGATCGCCATTCAGACTACTGAGTCTGCTGACTACTAGACGCGATGTCTTTCACAATCCACCCGCTCACAATGAAAGATCAGTTCCGGATGCAGCACTATCTGAGATCCAGTGTTTCTGCAAATGCAACTCCACTGGTTGCCTGGTCTTTCCAATCTCACTATATCTGGAAGAACGTCTTGACCTATTCCTGGAGTGAAATTGACGGCTGGTGGTGCCTCTTTGCGGAATACTCCGATGGACTGTTCATGCCGTTGCCACCACTGGGACCTAATCACGCCACGGGTCATCCGATGAAAAATTCCTTAAAGAAGATTCTCGAACAGGTCATGACATTCATGGACAAGCAGAACAACGGAACCAAGGTGACACGGATTGAAAACATCCCTCGCGAACTTACGAACGTCTTTGAATCCCTGGGATTCTCCTTGACGACAAAGGATTCAGATTATCTGTACAGAACGATGGACTTGGTGCAATTAAAAGGCAATGCCTATAAATCTCAACGAGCGGCCTGCAACCGTTTTGTTCGCACACATCGCCACAGAATGGTCCCGTACCGTTCTCTCGACCGAGATAGCTGTCTAGCCCTCTTGGACCGATGGATTCATCAGAAAGACGAGGAACCACTCGCACGAGAAGGAGCAGATGCAGATGTGGCGCGTTTGATGTTACGAGACGCGGAACGGGCCCACCGTATCGCTCTTCATGATTATCAAGAACTGGGATTAACCGGCCGCGTGGTGTGGGTCGATGGGTCGATCAAAGCCTATACGTTTGGCTATCCGCGATCACGAGACGTGTTTTGTGTGTTGCTGGAAGTGGCCGACCGGTCGGTGACTGGACTTGCGCAGTTTGTCTTCAAAGAGTTCTGCCGCGAATGTCGTCAATACCCGTTCACGAACACGATGGACGATTCCGGTCTACCAAGCCTGGCTCGAGCCAAGCATGCCTACCGTCCCTGTCAGCTTGTCCCCAATTACATCGCACATCCGACTTGATCTACGCTAAGAAAGCTTCTACTTCCCTGATGTTGCGAGAGAGTTGTTCCCGGTTCTCCAACATCCGTATAATAAAGACGAGGTTTGGCAGATGAAGTTGGCATTCCCCGTTTTTACTCAGGATTCAGTATGAAGGGCCAAGAATTCGGTATTGAACAATTTCGGGTCACGGAAGAGCCGTTCTACCAAGAAGTGAACGGCGAAATCGGTCTATTTTCGATCGGCGCTACCAGTAAAATTCCGGTCATGTTGAAGGGTCCAACTGGTTGCGGAAAGACACGGTTCGTTCAGCATATGGCCCATAAGTTGAACCGACCGCTCATTACGGTCGCGTGCCACGAAGACTTGACTGCCTCTGACTTGATCGGTCGTTATCTGTTAAAGGGCGAAGAAACCGTATGGGTTGATGGTCCATTGACCCTCGGCGTCAAGCATGGCGCAATCGTATATTTAGATGAAGTAGTCGAAGCGCGAAAGGACACGACTGTCTTGATTCATCCATTGAGCGATGATCGACGCTTTTTGCCGATTGAAAAGAAAGGGCAGCTCATTCAGGCCGTTGATGAATTTCTGCTGGTCATCTCCTATAACCCAGGGTATCAATCAGTCCTCAAAGAATTGAAACAGAGCACGAAACAACGATTCATGGCGATCGAGTTTGGCTATCCGCCGAAGGACACCGAAATTCGTATTGTTGAGCATGAAGCAAAGGTTTCGCGAGAAATCGCGATACGGCTCGTGAAATTAGGAGAGAAAGTTCGAAACTTGCGGAGTCATGGCCTTGAAGAAGGGGTAAGCACCCGACTCCTAATTTACGCCGGCACATTGATCGAGCAGGGTGTCACACCAGACCGCGCTTGCGACGCGGCGATCACCCGACCTATTACCGACGACACTGACATGCAGCGTAGTATCCAGGAATTGATAAAAGCCATTTTCTAATGTTGACACTCTCAAAAGAGGTGTTTATGAAGCTAATCGTGTTGACAGGTTTGATTCTTTCTCTCGTGGTTTTTTCAAGCTGCAGCAGCCTTTTTCATCCAGAAGCAAGCGAATTTTACCAACAAGCCAAAGGTGCCACTGGGAAAGAAACGGCTGTCAATCTGATTTCCCTGATGGAGAAAAACCTGCAGCAAGCCAAGTCAGAAGTTGGCGAATCATCTGGACTCCACATGTTACATGATCAATTTCATGCCCTTCGTCACTCGTTCTGCGACTTCACCGAGTCTCAATCGGCCACGACCACATTTGAACAGGCCTATACATTGAACAAAGAACTCAAGACCATTTTTCATCGCCTCTGGAAGTTCAAACAGGACTCATCCCTTCGCGCAATTCACTTGGATTTGTTCTCCGATCGCTTGGACGAACTCAAGCACGTTCTGCAATCTATGTCCCCATAGGTTATCATTCTCCAACGTCCATACCTTGTTCTGTGTCAGAGAAGCACTCTTTGGTTATGCACCTAGCAATGAGCTCTCCTTCTCGTCGTCATGTTGAATCAGCCACATAACATCATCGCGCTCGTCTATGACTTCGATCATACTCTGAGTCCGCATTACATGCAGGACCATACCATTCTTCGGCATGCGGGAATCGATCCGAAGCAGTTTTGGCCAAGTTGTACGGCGTTGATTAATGACAAAGGCTACGATCAAGAATTGGCCTATATGAAACGTATGTTGGAAGTCGAAGCAATTCGTGCGCTCTCGAATAAAGATTTAGAAGGCATGGGAAGTGCCCTCACATTTTTCCCCGGGGTCCCTGATTGCTTTGAAGAACTGAATGCCTTGTTCAGTCCGGAAGAATACGAAGAACTAGGGATCCGGCTCGAACATTACGTCGTCAGTTCCGGGCTCAAAGCGATTTTAGATGGCAGCCAGATTGCCAACTATGTCAAAGCGATCTTTGGCTGCGAATTTGATGAAGACGATGGACACATTAGTTTTCCAAAACGCACGATCAGTCACACACAGAAAACCCAATTTCTGTTCCGCGTGAATAAAGGCTTACTCGACCTTGACCAAGATGTAAACGATCACATGCCCGAAGAAGCGCGTCGCGTACCGTTTCGGCACATGATCTATGTAGGCGACGGCCCCACCGATGTTCCCTGCTTCACGCTCATGAAGAAGAACGGCGGATTTGCGGTAGCCGTCTACAATGCCGAAGATCATTCCAGACGTTCATTTGAAAAATGTTACCAGCTCGCTCATCATGCTGATCGAGTGCATTTTATGGCACCAGCCGATTACCAAGCTGGTAGCCATCTACGACTGATTCTCGAACAACATATCAAAGAAATCGCTAATGGCGTCTTAGAAGAACGGCGCCAGGGAGCCGAAAAAAGTCGTGTCCCTGCACCCACGCCTTAACGGACTACGCTTGGGACGAACCTGAGTTTTACTACGCTCTCCGAAACTCTTCGTTGCACAACCCTTTTGTCGTCGAGTAAGGTGTAAAGAGACAGGAGGAGGACTCCTATCACTTTCTTCTGCAGAATCTGGCCTATGTGTAAGCGTTACTCATCCCTTATTCTTCGATGCTTCCTTTCTTTTTACCTGGTGTTAGTCGCCACGAGTGTCTCTTGGGCGGATGATCCATTTGGTAAGCCCACCACACCTTCGAGACCCCACGGACCAAGCGATATGGCGTTAGATCAGGTCAACTGGAATCGTATTCAAGGTATCTTTAGCTGGATCACAATGTCACGAGGAGTCGATGATACTCCATGGGATTCCACGAGTGGGCGACCGGGCTGGATGACGATTGAAGACGCGTATGTCCAACCAGTTGAACCCGGAGTATCCGAATTCTCAGTCGACACGGACACGTTTTATATCGTGTTTGAAGGACAGCCCCTAGATGCCCCGGCGCAATTTGCGGCAGCCTGGTTTAAAATGAAGGATGGGGAAATTGTGTCCAACACGCCAGTGGACAAAGATGTCATAGAGTTAGATATGAACCAACGTTTTGGATATTTCGAAATCTACCAACCTGAAGAAGGGTGGAAGGCTGGGAACTACCTGGTCAAAATTTACTACGGCTCACCAGGCCAAGACCTCCACGCCATCAACGTAGTAGGCACCATGCAATTCACCATAAAAAATTAGCTATCCATTTTTCTCTCTTCATAAATATCCCAAAAGAAAAAAAGCCTGCCTCCAGAATAGAGACAGGCTTTTTGTAAATCCTCATCCAGTTGTAATTACGTAAATTACGCCGCTTTACTCCACCTCCAGAAACCAAGGCATACTAGACCTGATCCTAAAAGAAGAATGGTACTGGGCTCTGGAATGGGAGCAGCAACAGTATCTAATCGAACTCGGCGTCCTGGAGTTAAAGTAAGGGCAATATTTCCGCCATCAGCCGATGTTGCCTGCCATGAGGTAATGCCCGTAGGAGTCATCAAGAATTGGCCAAACATTGTCCAGTTGCCATCAAGCGAACCAAGTGCATATCCATCGGTACAGCAAGCTATCCAATTTTTGGAACTGTCAAATTGGGTACCCCCCATAGAAACGTTAACTGGTTCTCCTGGGTCATCGGCTACGACCTGAGCAGCGATGTCACCTGATAAATTCCATCGCGTTTCGGTTGAACCATCACTTCCATCATTGGAGCTATCATGAACGACCGCCAAGGAAAGGCCATCCGACGCGTTGATGAGAAATAGTTGCGAAAGATTGGAAACTGGGACTGGCCCGCCATTTACCTCTCCGTTATAACTAGCATTATTAGGGTTGCTATATTGGTAGAAGGCTGAAGCACTCAAAGCCGTATCGAAACTGGTGATAACACCTAAAACATTACCATCAAAATCTCCAGCTCTTGCCAGACTTTCCTGGGAAACTCGAATGGGGATGGCGTCAGCATCAGTCACGAATACACTAACTCCGCCTAAAATGAGAAACAGGGCCAGGACCAAATTCTGGAAAAACTTAGTAGATCTCATTACATCCTCCTTGATGTTTGAGTAATCTAAATATTTAGACTGTGAATAGGGAGACTTTTACGGTTTTTAAAAATCTAACTACGAGCGGTTACCTATGTCAAAAACAATCAATTGTCGTGCCGTTTATTTCTCCTAATTTTTCAATACTTTAAATATTAAGAAATTTCGTTAATTGTGAGGAATATCTACAAACATTTTCCATTTAGGTAATTTTACGGTTTATTCCTGTTGATTTCATTGAACGGTTTCCCATGGATTTAATGAGAAAGTAGCATGTAAACAAACCCGACAAAAACGTCACATAACCTGACAATTCTTCATGAAATTTATCTGTTGGCTAAGCAGGACAGAAGATAATTAGGGGGAAGAAGTACTTGGACTAGCTGGCTGTGGGGCCATGCTATTCTTATTCAATGAGCGAGAACGGAGGATTTCTTCTAGGGTAAGCAGAGTATCACGGCCTGAGTTCGTTTCGAATCCTTTGGAAAGACTACTGTCGGCATACTTATGACCATGCTGTTGGGTGGCACTTTGTTGGCTTAAGCTACCGGACCAGGGGCGGGGATCTTGTGCCCCATGTTTACGGTTCCAGGCTGCGAGGCAGGCTTTGGCAATAATTTTGTTAAGTGGGGCAGGGTTGTAGAGCATTTTTTTAATGTTCCAAGGCGTGAGGCTCAGGGGATTGTAGCCATTCGAGAGATAGCCTTCAGACAACAGCCGTTCTTCAAGATCTGTATTAGGCTGGATTCCTAAGAAAAACATCAAGGGAAAGACGCGTTCTTCTCCTAAAATCGAAGCGACAATTTTATAAGATTCAATACTTTGCAAGAGCGTCTCTTCGGTTTCGTCAGGGGAATTCAGCGAGTAATTCAGGATCACTCTCCCATTGAATCCTGCCTCTTTGAGATGGTGACACCCATCATAGAGATGTTCCAACTTAAATCCCATATGTAAACTGTTGAGTACCTTTTGTGATCCCGCCGTGACTGCCACTTCTAAATCACCGACGCCTGATTGCACCATGAGCTTGGCCAACTGGGCGTTAATCAGCGAAGTCCGAACATATCCCGACCATTCAATGTCTAATTTTTCTGAAATAATGCGTTCAAGAATTTCGGTGCATTGGGGGTAGGCGTCTTTTCCAGTAATAAATTGCGCATCGGTAAACCAGAATCGGCGAGCTCTCCATTGGTGATAATACTGCGAAATATCCTGCACGACATTTTCTGCTGGACGGTACCGCACACGTTTTCCTTCGATGTAGGGATAGAGACAAAAGGCACAATCATAGGGACAGCCGCGTTTGCTCTGCACACCAATACATTCGCCAATATACTCAGTATATTGAGGAAAAATTGAGGTCAAATATGGAATATCGACCGACAAGGAATCCAATAAGGCTGGGGTATGCTTTGTCCCTTTGGTGACTCGCCCCTGTTCTCGAATGATAAATCGTTCTTCACTCAGTGCCTCTCCATTGAGAACTTTCAAAATCGCATCTTCGCCTTCGCCTAAAATCCCAATCATGCCTTCGGGCAATTTTTCTATTAACTGATCCGCAAAGGCTGTGAACGCTCCACCCCCAATCATCATTTTGGCAGCAGGAAATTCTTTTTGAATGAGCCACGGATACGAAAGGTTAGTTCGAATATCGGTGTAATAGCGATAGAGATTGCGAAGCCCTTGGATTGAAGCCACCGCACGCTTAAACGGGTTGCTGGCATAGTAAAAATTAAAGGCATGTTCAAGTGAAGCATCGCCTTCATGAGGCGAAAAAATTTGAATGTCACGCCAAGAAAAGCAGACCAACTCAGGCCGGAATGCGGCCGTTGTTTCACGGAGTTGGGCTTGACGTTGATTAGGAGGGAAGAGAGACAGGTCTAAAATCTGTTGACGAACGTCGGGGCGGCGGCGATGAATAAAATCGGCTAGATAGGTAATGCCTGTGGGGTAAACTTTTTTGCAAGGGAGGAAGACATAGAGCACCGAGTCCATGAGCTTATTTCACCGCCACATGGATCGCCACGATACCGCCCGTGAGATTGTGGTAATCCACTTTGGCAAATCCAGCACCTTTCAACATCTCACATAACCGTTGTTGATCGGGGAAGTAGCGTATGGACGCCGGTAAATATTCATACACACCGGTCCCATCTTTAGCAACTTTGGTTCCGATCCATGGCAAGAGACGAAAGGAGTACCAGTCATAGAGCTTGCGAAACCCCACCGACACAGGCCGAGAGAACTCCAAACACACAAAACGCCCGCCGGGTTTCACGACTCGGCAGATTTCCTTGAGAGCTTGATGAAGATTCCCCACATTCCGGATACAAAAGCCGGCGGTCACGGTCTCTATGGAATTATCGGGAAACGTCAAATGCTCCGCATTCATCTGTAGACACTCAATACGCTTCTCTAATTTTTGTGCACGTACCTTTTGTTGTCCGACTTGTAACATGGCCAAATTCAGGTCTGCCGCAATCACACGCGACATCTGTTCTAGATGACGGTCCAGCAAAATCGCCAAGTCGCAGGTGCCCGCACCCAGATCCAACACCTGTCCCTCTCGCACTTTGGGGACATAAGCAATCGCCTGACGTTTCCAAGAATGATGAAGACCAAAACTGAGGAGGGAGTTATTCAGATCATAAAATTTTGCGATGGCCGTGAACATCCGTTGAACGGCTTGCTCACGAGCAGATCCTGTCCACGTCGACGCTGCTTTCCCTTGGATCGGCGAGTTGTCCACAACTGGAACCATCCACAGGACGTATCACCCCATCTGACTCATTGTCAAGAAAGTCTAGTCTAGAAGGAAGCGGGAAGACGATTGTGAGGATAACTAGATAAACAAAGTGGTTTCGGCACCGGCACAGGTGGCCAGTATGGCAGGGAGCCCCATCACTTCATCAACGCTCTCATTTACGGCTTGCGCGTCGACACCCATATATTCCAGACCTGCACTACAGGCCACAAGTTTGAACTGCCCTACTTGTTTGGCTTCTTGAAACATGTCTGAAATTAACGGAACCTTCCGTTCACGAATGAGCTGGGCTACTTCGGGAGCTTGTGTCGCATACTCAGGAGGGAAATCCAAGTCGTTGAGGCGGCCTTCCGCCAGCTTTTTTATCGTCCAGAACAGTAAAACGACTGTCACCTCCTTGCCCATCGCGGCCGCTGTAAGGCCAAGAGTGGCAACTTGGTGAAGCTTGTCGTATGTGGCATTATGCGCGTAGATAACAAACCGGGATTTTGCTACGTGATCGCTCTGGCGTCCGTCACTCACAAAGAGGCTTACTCCAAAGTTTCATAAGGGAATACGTGAAACAGTTCGATCACCAATTGGCCCTACGACTTCACCGGTCGAATCAACGCTGGGGGTTTTCTCCGCGTCAGAGTCCAGCCATCTTCCTCGTATAACAAACAGCATTTCAGGCGACCACACACCCCGATACGATGGCTATCCATGGAGCTGACCGCCCCTTCTCCACGCCCGCGGGGGTACACCGGTTTAAAGTCCGTCAGAAAACTCGCACAGCATAAAACCAGCCCACAAGTGTCCACTCCACTAATTCGTCCGGCTTCTTCTCGCGTGGAAATCTGCCGCATTTCGATTCGACACCCGAACCGGCGAGCCAAATCTTTCACCAGTTGTCGAAAGTCAATCCGTTCATCCGCGGTATACGTAAAAGTCAACGACCGCCGCAAAAAGGAACCGAAGACTTCGACTAATTTCATATCCAAGTTCAATGCGGCAATTCGCTCTAAACAAAAGGCCCCACCTTCTTCTGCCAAGCGTTGTTGTCGGGCAATTCCTCGTTCATCTTCTTTATTGGCTTTACGAATGATCGCCCGCATGACCCGCATGGGAGGCGAAAACGGTAGATATTGTGGGGCTAGGTAAACCTTGCCAAACGTTTGGTCACCATCCAAATCTAACAGAACCCAATCACCGACAGTAATCGAAGAATCAGTAGTCCGAGTTTTTTTTACTTCGCCGAAATCTCGCACTTTCACACCAACCACAATCACTTGGTCGGGATAGGTTTCCTGATGTTCAACTTCAGATGACATGCTGAATATTTCCTTGTGTTAGAATCTAGTCGGCTACGTCTTCATCTCAATCATACCGAACTTCCCCCAAGAGGCCAAGATTCTGGTAAGGACCGAACGCGTCGGATTCTCTGTCACTTCCTGACCAACCTCCGTATCGCTATCGAGAGTTTTTGAGAAATGGTGGGATCTCGTGGTCTTGTTCAAAGAGATGAACGGGAGCGAGGATGTCCGAGAGATGTTGAATTTGGGTTTCGGCAGAAGCGCTCGGCCGAAAGACGTCGAACGCTTGACCGTGATGATACCGACAACCCACAGGTTTCAACTCATCTCTCAAGGCTTCCGGTGGGTCCCAATGGGCGGTCAGTAAAGCCGTGCGCGCTGGATTCCGCGTACTAAACATAAACGATAAATGATCGGGATACCAATCAGCACCTCCAGTGGCATAGGAGACAAACTGCTTAGCTTGCGCAATTTGACACAATTCTGAAAGGTACCCGTTGGAAAGAAATCCATTTTCTCCTACATCCAACCATTGCCCCGGATGCGAGAGACAGGCATAGGCCGCGTAGCTTCGGACTTCTTTCAATTGCTGCTGTGAGGCGAACACCAATTGGATGGGACCATATTTGTCTACTAGTTTTTTCATCACCTGGTTTTGAAGCGCTGAGCGACCGTCATTGGTAGGACCGCTATCAGCATGAACCAGTACGTTCCGTCCCCTGTCTACAATAAGATAACAATTCCGCGGTAATTCCACATCGCAAGGATCTTCTCCATAGAAGGGGACGGACACCACTTCCACCTCGCCTACTCGCCAAGATTCCCCATGCGCCATTTCTTTGACGTGGGTAAAACCTAATTCTCTGAGTAAGGAAAGGTAATCATAGTGAAACGTTGTACGATTGCGCCGGCTAGGCACAATAATTGGGATATCTTTTGGAAGATGATAAAGCGTGCGGGGGTCCACATGATCATCATGATCATGTGTTAAGAAAACCCCAGCTGGTTTTGGGAGCAAGTTGGCCCACAGAGATGGCACCGGCGCTTCGGCAAACCACGGCATAAGCCAAGGATCAAACCACAGAAAATGGTCCTGGTGTCGATACATGAGCGCCGCATGCCCGATATGGACGACATCTTGATCACCAATGTTTTGTCGCCAATGGTGTTCCAGCGTGGATTGTGGTGAAACAGCCAAACAGTCATGATCCTGTAACAAAGTAAAGAGACGAAGAAGTTGGGATTCCAAATCTCGCCCGCTGGCTTGGGCCACGGTCTGAATTTCGTTCATCCTATGTCGCCCTGTGAGAAAGCCTAAAAAATGTCCGACCTTCGGGCCAATAGGTCTTTCGAATCCAAACGGAATGGCTTGGCGGGCTACTGCATTGAAAATGCGTAGTCCACCATAGGTCATCGTATCTGAGGCCGAAGGATTTTTGGGATAATTCCATTGAAACGTGCCATCTGGTTTCCGCCCACATTGAATATGTTGTTGTAACTGTGGACGAGTGGCAACCACTTCGGCATAGGCATCTTCCAGACGACGCCGAGTCTGGGGATCATCAATGGTAGTTCGCTTGGCCATAATGTCGCTAATGGCCGTCTCAATCCCGCTCATCATTACTTCATGGACTTGATGCAGACTTCGCACCACCTCTGGGTCAACGCCCCCTAAAAAAGGAAACGGGCCAGGCGGTTCGGCACTTTCGAGCTGAACCCATACCCAAGGGCTGAGTCCTACAAAGAGATTGGCATCAATGGTGTTCCAGGGATTCATATCTTTTTATTTCGTGATGGGTAAAAGGTGTGAGGAGAAAAATAATTGAAATGGGCAAGGATCCTCAAAAAGTATTTCTTGCTTCTCACTTTTCACTCCTTACTTCTTCCTACAATTTGACCTGGGGTTCAAACAACACCTGAATCGTGTTGTCATCGGGATCAGCAAGATAGAACGAAAAACTTCCATCACGATGCTGTTTGGGTGGTTTGACAATCCTGATACCCTGAATCGATACGTCATGGAAAAAAGCTTCCACACTTTCGCGGGACTCCATTAAAAATCCTAAATGATCCAGAGGATCAACCGGCGACGGCTGAAACTGCTTCTGTTCGTCACCTGAAATTTGATGAAGTGCCAGATTATCCACACCTGTGCTCAAATACACATTATCCTGATCAGGTTGCCAGACAACTTTCATATCAAACACCCGCTCATAGAACGCCTGAGATGCCTTCACATCCCGCACTCGAAGAGCCACATGCCGTAATCCGTGGGTTTTGCCAGTTTGATTCATTAGACAGACAAGCCTCTATAACCTCTATCCTGCAAATCTTCGATTCTACTTGCCCTATCTTACCTTCGGAGCAGGTTTGTCGAACGTTGGGCATCATACCCAGTACCCTATGGAGGAGCAAGTTCAAGATCCTGGCAGGAATATGGTATTTTCTCTAGGAGAAGATCATAATTGTGACATGTGCATGTGGGAGGAGGAACTAGTAATGTCATGGTCAGCAAAGAAACAAATATTCAGGATGAGTGTTGTAATAGTTCTGCTGATGATTGCCAATATTCATTGTCTACCGGCAGCTGAGGCCGCAGAAACATTACCCACAAAGATTACTGGGAAAGACGGGGCTCCAATGGCCTTGATTCCTGAAGGCCCTTTTCCCATGGGCGTTCCCAAAGCTGCACGGGATGGTGGTGTTGATGAACGTCCTAACCACGAAGTCTTTCTCAATAATTTTTATATGGATATCTATGAAGTGACGAATGGCCGGTACTTGCAGTTCGTGACCGAGACGGGCCATCGTGCGCCGCAACACCCTAACGACCCAACCAAGGGCCTATGGAAGGGGAATATGATGCCGGAATCCGTCACGGATTTGCCGGTCATTAATGTGGATTGGTTTGATGCGGAAGCCTATTGTCACTGGGCAGGGAAAAGACTCCCCACGGAAGCCGAATGGGAAAAGGCTGCCAAAGGAACGAACGACTGGCGATTTGCCTGGGGAGATGTGGAACCTACCATAGAACATGCCAATTTCAATCAATTGGCTTGGCGCGGTGAAGCCACCTTGGTCCAAGTTGGGATTTATGAAAAGGGAAAAAGCCCTTACGGCATTTATGACGTTGCCGGCAACGTTTGGGAATGGGTCTCAGATTGGTATGCGGCCGATTACTACCAACATAGTCCATCACGAAACCCGCAAGGTCCAGAAACGGGAACATACAAGGCCGTTCGCAGTTCGGGCTGGCAAGGTGAGACCCCCCAAATGCGCGTGTTTACTCGAATCAAAAGTTTGCCAACCGATCGCAACAATTCCACCGGATTTCGGTGCGCACAAGAAGTTACACCATAATCGCAGACGTTTCTTTCTCCTCGCTCTATGCACCAGGAACCACCTCGAACGGGCTTTCGGGGCCTCCGTGTTGGAGCCCTTGAAAGTCGTATGGCCTCCGAGATGGAACGTCTCATTGCTCGCCACGGCGGCATCCCCATTGTTGCGCCTTCTATGCAAGAGGTTCCTCTCTCTGAACATTCTCACGCTCTTGCCTTCGGCGAAACACTCGTATCGGGAAATATTGATGTCGTGGTGTTTTTGACCGGAGTCGGCTGTCGAACGTTGCTCGAAATTCTGGAGACTCAGTTTTCTCGAGAAACGATTAAAAACGCACTCGAGAACGTGATCATCGTCACCCGAGGTCCTAAACCTGGGGGAGTGATCAAATCATTCGAGCTCCAACCACATATTCAAGTACCCGAACCGAATACGTGGCGAGATATTCTACATACACTGGATAATTCGTATCCGGGAGCACTGACGGGGAAAAAGGTGGCGGTCCAAGAATATGGAGTCAGCAACCCTGAGCTTTTAGAAGGGCTGACAAAACGAGGGGCGCAGGTCACGCCCATCCCGATTTATAAATGGACCATGCCTGATGATCTCCAACCCCTTAAGAAATTAGTAGAACAGATCCTAAAAGGGGAAATTCCCGTTCTGCTTATTACCAATGCCATTCAAGTCGATCATCTGGTGAAAGTGGTCGAAGAAAAATCAACTATCAATCAACTCGAGCCCTTGCTTCGGAAAATGATGGTGGCCTCAATTGGACAATTAACCAGCGAGCAGCTTCGGCACCATGGATTCCCTGTCGATCTAGAACCATCCCACTCCAAAATGGGTGTTCTGGTGAAGGAAGCCAGCCAGCAAGCCCACTCCATCCTCGCAACTAAACGACAATCCTTGTAAAACTCTTCCGTATCTTCCTTATTGAGCGAGAACAAATAAGAACACTCGCATTCCCCTCCTTTCTAAGGAGGGGGACTTATTCCGAAGAGGGATAAGTCGGGGAGATAGAACCATGGCTGAGCAAGCCAAGTGAACTCAACTCTAAAACGTATCACCATTATTGTGTCACTCTATCCCACCGAATTACTTAGTTCCGAAGAGGAACCAAGCCCCTTACAAAGGGGAGGAAACTTTCCAGAGATCCTATGGCATATTTTGAAGAGACAATCACAAAAACGGCATCGATCAACCATTGGCATCTTGCCTGTTTAACAATAAATCCCTTTTAGAGTAGAAAAGGAATGATTCGCTTTGTTCGCATGCGATATTCTTCATACCTGGGAAATTTTTCCAGCAGTAGCTGTTCTTCATAATTAAGTTTCACCCACAACGTCACCACCAAGCCCACCCACAATATCAGCCGAATAGGCAGCGGCTGGTCTATCGTCAAAGCAAGCGTCAGGACCAACAGGCAGCTATACATGGGATGCCGCACCCAATGATAGGGACCATGCATAACCAAACGCCCATGTGGAGGAATCTCTGGAAAGGGCCGAAGGTTCCCAAAGCCTATCGCCAGGAACGCCCACAAGGCAATGACTCCGCTAAAGATCATCATTCCTTTCAAACCCCAGTGAGTCGGCAACCATCTTCCCGCCAACATGATAAGCACCAGCAACAAAAATTGGGTGACGACTAACACGATGGACAACCACGAATGGGAAGCGGTTTCACGTCTATTGAAGTCCATTACGGCTCAACCTTCATCATTAAGATCCCAGGGGATTCTTCCGACGACAATTTTGAGTACGTACAATGAATCCATCAGCCTCAAAGTTCCAGACGAACCTTCTGTCATCGACTAGCTCCGCTATAGCTGGAATGTTCGACAAACTTCAAGCCTCGTTTCTCAAACCAATTCTTCCTGCCTTCTTTTTTTTTGCAGGTGTTGCTTATGATTCTCTGACATTAACACGCATCGACCGCTTGTTGGACAACCTTATTCTACTCCTGTATTTGGCCATTTTGGGAGTCCTCGTTATTCTGACAGGTCGGTTTCAAATTGGGCTTATTCCACCCACGCCCGATCGCTTTTCGTGGACCCCCCTCTCCATGATCCATCGAATGCACCCGCACTTCGGAAAAGGACTTCAATTTTTGTTGGGAGGACTGTTCAGTGCCTATGCCATTTTCTACTCTCAGAGTACATCACTATCCACCACGGCCATTTTCCTAGGTGTGATTGGCATGTTTCTAATTGGGAACGAATTTCTGCAAACCAAATATTCTAACTTACAGCTATTAGTAGGCTTGTTTGCCTTTGTCTGTTCGAGTTTCTTCACCTTCTTTATCCCCGTACTGACCGGGTGGATGAATAGCACTACATTTACCGCAGGCATTGTGATCACCGGTGCCATCGTCTGGAAAATCGTCAGTCTGACGTTCCGCGGCCTACCCGACATGTCCTTCCGTACTTTGTTCCACACAAGTTGGCCTGCATATGTGTTACTGGTTTTCTGTACGGGCTTATATTTTTTGAACTGGATTCCGCCTATTCCACTCTCGTTAAAGTTTGGCGGGATTTATCATCATGTCGAAAAACGTGATGACGACTATCTTCTAACATTTGAACAAGGTCAGTGGTATGAACTATGGAAACAATCTGACGATCGGCTGGACGTGAATAATCCTGTTTATTGTTTCTCATCCGTGTTTGCACCCGTGACATTGCACACGACAATTTATCATCATTGGCAGCGACGGCCTTTTGATACTACGCAGCCATTTAGCACAACCGATCGCATTCCCATTCACATTACCGGTGGACGTGAGCGTGGATATCGGGCGTACACCACTAAACACCGCATCCAACAAGGCGAATGGCAGGTGAATGTCGAGACCGAGGACGGACGACTTCTTGGACGCATGGCGTTCACCGCACATAATGCAACATCAGATGAACTGACACTAACCACGATTTCGCGTTAAGAAGTTTTCTGCTTTAAGATGAAATGCCGTTACTTTTTAATGCGAACACGTGACTGCGTTTTTTTCGAGTCAATCGTTCGTCGTCGCTCGTAGGAAAAAAAATTTAAAAACTTCTGGAAATAATTTCACAAACGTTGTAGTATGTTTCAAACATCGCGATGCAAAATTATCAAAACACTTCTTTGCGGATCTTATTCACTCTCCACTTTATCGCTATAGAATTTTTTGTTCCTCGGTCACATCGAACAGACGAATCCTTTTAGCGTGATCACATATATCAATCACATCGGTTTACAACTACATTCATCTGCTCACTATCATCGGTGAGTGTTTACTGCGACAGACAGGTCGCATCAAGTTCGAAAGGGGGTGAGTGCATTGGCTACGAAGAAGAAAGCATCGTCTAAGAAAAAAGCTGCCAAGAAAAAGGCACCAGCTAAGAAAAAGGCTGCCAAGAAAAAGGCACCAGCTAAGAAAAAGGCTGCCAAGAAAAAGGCGGCTACGAAAAAACGGTAGACCCAGTCGTTGGGCTGCCATAACGCCGGATGGAGTATGCTCCATCCGGCGTTTTTTTGACTCCTCCCACATCATTTCGTAACTCCGTCTACTATCACCCCTATTGTGCTTAGCCCCTTCTCCCACGAAGAGTGCCGCTTGACTCCGTTCAATATTGCCTGGAATGATCGTTTCCAGAAGGGAGTATTATCTTTTCAACCTGAAAGAATTGTTGAATAATTGATTGAAAGGGGTTTTCATGACACGTGTGATGATTGTGTTCATCCTGATTGGGTTTTTGGGTATAAGTCATTCGTGGTTCTCAACGACAGAGGTTTGGGCATCCAAGAAAGATCGCGCGGATACTTCTAAGGCTTCCGCCCAACAGCGAGCTGAGAAGGAATTAGCGGAACTTCGGAAGAAACCGGAAGAGTTTCGTACATTGGTCACGGGAGTACAAATATTCCTGGGACGATTCGGGTATGGGGTTGGACCGTTCACTGGCGCCCTCGATCAAAAGACCCAAAACGCCTTAAAGGCCTATCAAAAAAAGACAGGGCTTCACGAAAGTGGCGAGATCGATTTTCCAACGCTCAAACGCCTGACAGAGGATGATCGCGTACTCAACCGCATTGTTCCGCTTCTGCCAGCCCATGTGGTTCGCGATCAGAAATGGGATAAGTGGGTGGAAGTGCAGGGAACGTGGATGCTAAAGGAAGGCAATACGGACGACGTGCTCCACACGTCTAGGATTACTTGTATGCGGGAATTTCAACGATGTATTGCGTCAACAGCGTCTCTGGTCAATGCCAGCGTAGCACAATTGCTGGTCCACACTCATGTCTATGACATCAAGGAGTGGGATCAAGACAAGATTGTTTCCCACCCTTATGATGGAGAGCCCTGTGCAAATAGTATCCTCCGCATCTCCAAAAGTCCTTTGATCGTTACGCGATTCGTCTCCCTACAGAAGAGTCCAACGGGTCAATGTTCCAAGGTCAAATCTGCTGATCAACAATATGTGCTAGACGATGGACCAAAGATCTACCGACTTCTAAAAACACAAAAGGCGCAGGCGATTCAGAAGATCCTACAAGTCGCTCAAGAGCATAAACAGGCCCACAAGAATGAATAAGAACTAAAGCCCAATAGGCATGGCCTACCGGATTGAACCTTAAGCGCGAAAAAGCTGGGCAAGCAATTGCTGTGCAGAGGAAATGGACAAATGGCGCGGTCACCTTGTGGGTGATCAGGAAATTTTTACATTTTCTAGGCGCGTCAAAGGGTCGTGTAGACTTTCGTGATCCAACTTCCGTTTCCAGGTTTAAGATACCGACAACCGATATGTGATCCGATTACTCTTTCCCACGATAGGCCCAAGAAAAGTACAATCCAGCCACGGCAATCGTAAAAAGTTGAATGGTTTGCAGAATTGGACTGCGCTGCGCGCCGTCTGACGGTGGAGAGAGAATGAAATGGAATCCCAAAAACTCTGGCGTTTTATCTGGTGGGGTTTGCCAGGGAGGAAAGAGCACTGCCAGAATCAATAGCCCAACCATGATATACAAGATTCGAATATTGAGCGATTCCTGGGGCAACTGTGGTTCGAGTTTGCGATCGACACGACTCCCACATTTTTGACAGAAGCGGTCTTTTGGCTGTACCTGATAGCCACACGATGGACATGGTTTTGTCGTTTCCGAGTTCATGAGGCGGTGATTGTTCTGCCTTTCTTACACGATACGCGGCCTGACTCCCTTTCTCCTATTAATTTTGCCGGTTTTCTCTTCGTTCGTCCAGATAATCACTCGAAGAACATTTGACTCAATTTCATCTTCATTTCTATAATTTTACAGGTAGTCGCCCCTCTTCATTATTGAGTGTTGCCATTCTTCTCAATATTTTGATTTATTCCAACACCATTGAGGACATTGGCCTCTGGGTTACGCTCCTCGTCCACGTTCTAGCACCATACAATTGCCAGCAAAAGGATAGGACATGCCAGCCTTATCGTTTCGCGTGATCTCGGTGATCGGAGCTGGGGCCTGGGGCACCGCCCTCGCACATCTTCTTGCGACCAAAGGCCTAAGTATTCGTCTGTGGGCTTTTGAATCGGAAGTGGTGGAGAGCATTAACACTCGGTGCGAGAACTCGTGGTATCTCCCCGAGGTTGTGCTTCCCAACTCCATCCAAGCCATGACCAGCTTGCCAAACTGTCTACATGAAACGGATCTTATCGTGCTCGCCGTCCCATCCCATACGATGGCCAGTATGATGACTCAATTGCGTCCGCTTCTAAGAAAACCTAAACCCATAATGATTGCAACCAAAGGCATTGAAGAAGAAACCTTGCAATTGATGAGTCAGGTGGTTGAAGGGTATCTGCCAAATACATGGCATACCTTGCTGACGGTCCTGTCCGGCCCAAGTTTTGCCGCAGAAGTCTGTCGGTGGAAACCCACGACAGTTTTGTTAGCTGGCCGCGACTTCAATCTTGTAAACCGGCTCCAACAAGTGTTCTTGACTCCGCAATTCCGTGTCTATGCCGGGCGTGACATGATTGGCGCCCAACTAGGTGGCGCCCTTAAGAATGTTATGGCTATTGCCGCCGGCATCGTTGATGGCTTGGAGTTGGGGGCCAATGCTCGCGCTGCCCTGATCACACGGGGATTGGCAGAAATGATTCGATTGGGGCGTGCAATGAACGCCGACAGCGCAACATTTTATGGATTATCTGGTCTGGGCGATTTAGTCCTGACAAGCACGGGCGCATTGAGCCGGAATTACCAGGTAGGATTACAATTAGCGAAAGGCTCAGACCTGGCAACACTCCAAACTAAGACCCGGACTGTTGCCGAAGGTATCACGACGGCCCGCGCCGCCATGGCTCTGGCCAATAAACACAACGTGGAGATGCCGATTGTAGAAGGGGTATCCCATGTCCTTTTTGAAGGCCATAATCCCCGACACATAGTAAGCGATCTCATGTCACGCAGCGCCAAGAGCGAAACCGACCAAACCGAGTCCACAAGCATGCGCACTTTCGCCCCTTCCAGTCATTTATGAACCAAACACAGTTGGCACAATTACTGAAAGACGTCCAGGGCGGCAAAATATCCATCGCAAAGGCCCTCAGCCAACTTCGGACCCTGCCATTTGAAGACTTGGGATTTGCCTCAGTTGATCATCATCGGTCCCTTCGGCAAGGCTTTCCTGAAGTCATCCTGTGCGAAGGTAAAACCTCTGCGCAAATTGTGGCCATTGCCAAAAAGCTCATGAAATCCAATGGCCCATTCCTCGCAACTCGCGCCGAGTCGTCCGTTGCCAAGCAACTCACGCGACTACATCACAAAGCGGTCTATCACAAAATGGCCAAGATTGTGGCTATCGCTGATTCGGATCGAAAGCAAGAAGGACTTGTGGTAGTCGTGACGGCAGGAACTTCCGATGTTCCAATCGCTGAAGAAGCGCGCGTCACCGCAGAGGTGATGGGAAGTCATGTGGAAACACTCTATGATGTCGGGGTGGCAGGCATTCATCGGTTATTGGATCGGCAAGCAATCTTACATCAAGCCAGAGTTGTCATCGTCGTCGCTGGAATGGATGGTGTATTGCCAAGTGTGGTAGGAGGACTCATTGATCGACCAATTGTGGCAGTCCCAACGAGTCAAGGATATGGAGCCAATTTCGGAGGGCTTGCACCGTTACTCACAATGTTGAATGCTTGTTCGTCAGGTATTGGTGTGGTCAATATTGACAATGGCTTCGGGGCAGGGTGTCTCGCGCACCGCATCAATGCAGGGATGGATTCGTCTCCGAGACAGAAGAAGGTTCGGTAGAGACTGGTTCGAGAGATTGTTCGGAAATTGTTGCCGACGGTTGAACAGTATTTGTGGGAGAAGCATCAAGGTCGGCATCCACAGCCTCCATAGTTTCTTCGTTAGCCGACATGCCTTCTTCGACACGTTCTGACACCAGTCCTTCTCCCTGTCCATTCATCTGATGTGCACCAGATTCGCCGCCGCTTGATCCTTCAAAAACCTGATCAGCCATCACAGCTTCTTCTAGGAGAACAGATTCCTCTTCGGGCTTGACCTCTCCCTCGATCACAGGAAGATCTTCGGCCGCTAACTCTTGTTGTTCGAGCGATTCAATTTCTTCAGGCACCTCCGGTTCTGGCGGGACGGGTAGTAAGACCTCTCCCTCGTAGGCCAACGCCTCCAATGTCCCTTGTACACGACGCGAAACAACTTTGGTTCTAGGACCTTCCCCCGTATCTTCCAGCAATTTCGCCCGAATTTCGTAAAAGTACGAACCATCGCCTACTAGTTGATCATATTGATCTTTGCCGTCCCACTCTAACTCCACGGGCACGAACCTGAGGACACCACCTTCAGTGGCCTCAGCCAGGGACAGTCGTCGACTTACGAAACTCATCGAACGACGGGTAGGGGACGTGATTAACGCCGAGACTTCAAGAATTTTGCTGTCTTTGTTCGACAGCGGCACTTTGACCATCATGGACAACCTGAGCAGTGATTGCCCGATAATAAACGGATCAGGAGAGGCCTTCACATCCTCCACCTTCAGCGGAGACACAAACCGTTTCCTCTTTTTGCGCGCGTCCGCTGGCTCACAAAGAAAACCCATCACCAGCACGCCCAAACAAACCACCATCACCTTCGACCACATTCCGTTACTCAACCGGCACCTCATTATCTCGTGGATTATTTCATAACCCTTATGTACATTGTGCCAAACAATTTCTCTTCCGACCAATGAAATTATGTAGTTTCCTAATCTTTATCATTTCTCCGCCCTTTGGTATGTGTGTGCCATATAGGCGACTACGGAATTACAAAGGCACATTAGTTTGAGCGCAACGAGTTTGCACCAGAGAAACTACCGTTAGAATGACTAACCGAGATCTTTTAGGAGTTGGGAGACCTTGTTACTCAGAACCAGCAGGTCACGTTCAACGAAACCCCACACTAACTGAAGATTGATGCCAAAATAATCGTGGATCAGCTTATCTCGCATACCAGCGATGGGCTTCCATGAGATATCGAGATGAGCATCCTTGAGCGAAGGAGATAGCCGCTTGGTCGCCTCGCCTATGATTTCAAGATTGCGAACAACGGCATCTTGGGTCTTTCGATCATCCAAAAAGTCTTTATGCCCAGCCGCCGTGTACTCAATGATGTGTTGAATAGCATCTCGAATATGCAGAAGGTAGATACGATCGTCCTTCATAAAGGGACAGCTTCTTTTTGAATGTGGTTTTCGAGGTAGGGGCTAAGTCCGTCATCGGTAAGTATATCAACCTTTCGTTCCAGAAAGGCTTCTAATTCCTGACTGAGTTCGATCAAATCCAGTAAGCTTCGCCCCTGCTCCATATCCACTAACAAATCGATGTCACTTGTAGGACCAGCCTCCGCTCGGGCAACAGATCCAAACACCCGCACGTTATGTGCACCATAATCCGCAGCAAGCTGGATAATGTGCTCTCGTCTAGTTCGGAGTAAGTCAGTTGTCGTCACGAGTAGACCCTCCAGTTTCACTCTGAAACAGGATACTCACTAAGGCTCCATCTGACAAGCATTCCCTGCTACATACAATGAGCAAATGCTGATTAGAACATATCCTACATCTGGCCGTTTTAACGTGGCTGAGCCATGCAGCCGACTGCGGAGATTCGGCGGCGCATTGTTTGAGTCCTTCGGAAAGACTCAGGACAAGCTCCGCAAGTTTGCGCCACCGCCCCAGTGGGTGAGCCGCGCACGGAACCCGAAAGGCCAAGCCAAGGCCAATTTTTGCATGGTGCGTCTCGAAGAGCGCGACCGTTGTTAGGTCGTTTTGCCGTAACGAAAGGACCAAACAATAATTCCATACTCAAAGAAATCGGCTGAATATAAAAAAGGGAAAGACTTCCAACTCCTATTTTTCTGTAAAATAGAATCGCACAGACTGCGTTCGGTAGAGATATACAGCTACCACAATGACATAAATAGCTAAAAAAAGAGCAAAACCCCGCATTGCGGACTTTTGGTAAACAGTTAAAAGGAAACCAGCTTTTCCAAAAAAGAATTCCTTCAATTCAAATGGTAAAAGTTGAATTAACGGAAAACATACCAGGAGAGGACGTACCCACTGTTTTCGTTGCAGGACACCATATGGAACAGCAAGGTGTATAGGGCCCATTGCTAACAAAACAAATGCACTTCCTGTTTGCCACAGCTCTGGCCAATGTAGATGTGTTCCATTTATATTTGCCCCTATTCCAGGAATTATCGCTTGTAAAGGCACAAGAATCCCTATAAAGAGGCAAGCAATAATGAATAAGCGAAGGGGTAGAGGTACCCTTCCTATTTGAGACACCAATTCCCGAATTTTTGGTGAGAGTTCTTTTATTTCCCCCAGCATCATCCCCACTCGTTTCTTTATTCAGGTAATCTATTGTGGCAATGAAGCATTTGGTATGATGGCTCAAATCTCACCCGACCTTCTAAAGTGATTCTTTATGACCAAACATCTTCATATCGACGCATTTTCAGGAGTCAGTGGGGACATGTTCCTTGGTGCTTTAGTGAACACGGGTGTCCCTTTGTCCACTCTAAAAAAAGGGCTTAAAGCTCTAGGCATAAAAGGCTACCGGCTTCGCGAACAGCAGGTGATTCGCAGTAGCCTTCGAGCCACTAAGGTGGATGTAGACATTCAAAAGGGATTCACCAAACCACTATCCCTCGCTGCCATCAAGAAAACGTTAAAGGGTAGTCGTTTGCCCAATCTCATTCGAAGCCAGGCGCTGCAGACGTTTCAGCTCATTGCCGAAGCTGAAGGCACAGTCCACGGGAAATCTCCTGGCAAAGTGCATTTTCATGAAGTGGGTGTCATCGATTCCCTTGTCGATATTGTAGGAACTCTGTTGGGAATCGCTCATCTCAAGGTGAAGACGATTTCCTGTTCTCCCATTAACTTGGGCGCGGGCACGATTTCTACCATGCATGGCCTACTTCCTGTTCCAGGACCGGCTGTAGCCCAGATGGCTCAAGGTCTGTCCGTTTTTTCGAATGGACCAGAGCTAGAATTTACCACCCCGACTGGGATGGCCTTGATCAAAACGCTCTCTCAAAATTGTAGAATGCTTCCTCCCTTAACGCCACAGACAATCGGCTATGGCGCTGGCACAGCCGACCCGGAAGGGTGGCCAAATGTACTTCGACTGTTTCTCGGACAAGCAGAATCTGAAGGCCCTGTCACTTCAGAGAAAATAATACAACTGGAAACGAATATCGATGATATGAACCCGCAGTTGTACGACCAAATGGTAAACCATCTTTTTGAGGCTGGTGCGTTAGATGTGACATTGACCCCTACCATGATGAAACGCAATCGGCCCGGCACGCTTGTTTCAGTTGTCGCCTGGCCTCACAACCTTCAGACCTTGACCAACATTCTGCTGTCCGAAACCACCACATTGGGCATTCGTGTTCAGGAACTCTCGCGTGTGGTCATCCCTCGTCGTGTGCAAACTGTTCGCCTGCCTCAGGGATCGGTTCACGTGAAAATTGCGGATCTTGGGAAAGGCCAAATGAAAATCACACCGGAATATCGAGATTGTGTGGCACTCGCTGAACGAGTCAAACAGCCTGTTCAAACGATTATCGACCAGGCCCGCCAAATATTTACGCAGACAAACACCTCTCAGTCGGCTTCTCGATCAAGAAAATCCAACAAGAATATCCGATAAAATCTTTCCGATATGGCAGCCTTACCTCGTCCCAAACCCATTCTGGCCATCACCATGGGTGACCCAGCAGGCATTGGGCCTGAGATTATTGTGAAGGCCTTGCAAATTCCAAAAGTTTGGCGAGTGTGTCGACCTCTTATCATTGGCAGTCGCCCTATTCTCGAAAAGACCATGGAATCGCTCAACATACCTCTCTCTGTGAGAGTAATCGGTGGTCATGAAAAATCTTCTACTAAGCAAGCATTTCGGAGAGGTTGTCTGCCGGTATTTGACCCATTTTCCAAACCGGTCCGTTCGATTACGTCAGGGCGCATCTCGGCTAAGGCAGGAGGAATGGCTGTCACATGTATTGAATCTGCCGTGCGGTTAGCTCAAGCCGGTTGTGTTGGAGGCATGGTGACAGCACCTATCAACAAAGAAGCGATGCACTTGGCAGGTCATCTGTACCCTGGTCATACCGAAATGTTAGCGGACCTGACTCAGGCGAAAGCATCCGGCATGATGATCGTAGGTGGACCGTTAAAAATCGTCTTTACCACGACCCATCTGCCTTTAGGGGACGTCGCCAAGGCATTAACCATTCCAAGAATTGTGAAAGCCATTCGCCTAACACAGATTGGGTTGCAGTTATTTGGAGTCAAGAAACCTCGGATTGCCGTTGCAGGACTTAATCCACATGCTGGAGAACATGGTTTGTTTGGCAACGAGGAGGCCAGACTCATTCTTCCAGCTATCACACGAGCCAAAACCCAAGGCATTGCATGCAGCGGCCCTCACCCTGCGGATACCATGTTTGCGAAAGCGTTAACTGGTGCATTTGATGGCATTGTGGCGCTCTATCACGATCAAGGTTTGATTCCGTTAAAGACCGTGGCCTTTGGTCACTGCGTCAACATAACAGTGGGACTGCCTATCCTCCGCACTTCCGTGGATCATGGAACAGCGTTTGATATTGCAGGAAAAGGTGTTGCAGACCCCACAAGTCTAGTAGACGCCATCGTCATGGCCGCCCAGTTAGCTCCGAAATTCATCTCCAAGAACTCAGGAACAGCCTGAATAGAAAGCGGAGTAGGCACCACCTTCTTCACTCTATTTGTCATACCCACAGTCGTAAGTGGGTATCCATCTTTCAAAAACATCAAACCTAGATTCCCGTTTTCACGGGAATGGCGAAAATAGACAACCCTAAAGCATGGCCCCTTCTCCTTCCAACGCCAGGAAATTTGCTTGTAACGTGTTACTGGCTATTTATCGTAATCAGAACTTCGCCGATGATGCCTTTGATGCGGCACTAAAAAAAGCTGCATTGTCCGAACTAGATCGAGTACTGGCTTTTGAATTAGTCTATGGCGTCTTACGATATGCGATCACCCTCGACTGGCGGCTCGACCATCTTTCCCGAAAACCCATGGCACGCTTGCCCCTGAACGTGGCCACCACCTTACGCGTCGCGGCCTATCAATTACTGTATTTGGACCGCATTCCAGCCTCAGCGGCGGTGAATGAAGCGGTGAAGTTGATTCGAAAACAGCCGGGACACGATTGGGGTGGTCTCGTGAATGGCATCCTACGCAACTTGCTCCGCCAGCCAGCTCCTCCGCTTCCTAATAGCACCACGAACCCCTTTCAAACTCTCTCGCTTCAGTATTCCTGTCCAAGCTGGATGGTCGAACGATGGATGAATGCTTTTGGATTCACCAACGCTGAAATCCTTTGCAAAAAAACATTGGAAGTTCCTCCCTTGACGCTACGAACCAATACCCTGCGGTGTACCCGTGTGGCATTATTGGAGTGCCTTGCCGTCGAAGGTATTTCCGCGCGGGAAACACCCGTAAGCCCTCTAGGAGTCATCCTCGAAAAATGTGGCAACCCGGGCTTATTATCGGTCGTCCAAGACGGTTGGTGTTATATCGAAGATGAAGCCGCCCAACTCATCCCACCGTTGCTGGATCCTCAACCTGGAGAACGAATTCTTGATGCTTGCGCAGCTCCCGGTGGAAAGACCACTCATCTTGCTCAGCTGATGCAGAATCAGGGCAAGATCATCGCGTTGGACAGACAGAACAATCGATTAACTCGTCTTCAGGAAAATTGCCGCCGTTTAGAGATTAATATTGTGCAAACTTATGAATATGACCTGGTGGCTAAATTGAAGGGAATCGAGTCGTCTCAGTCTCATTCGGACTTTCTCATTGAACCATTTGATCGCATCTTGGTTGATGCTCCCTGTTCAGGACTGGGGATTTTACGCCGACATCCCGAGGGGAAAATGCTAAAACAGCGTTCAATGATCAAAGAATCCAGCCATACGCAGACACAAATACTGAATCGTGTCTGTCAGCTCTTGAGACCAGGGGGAATCTTGGTCTATAGTGCCTGCTCAATTGAACCGGAGGAGACCAGGGAGGTCATCTCCGCGTTTTGCCTGGAACATCCAGATTTTCAGCCTGAACCCGTGACACCTTGGATGGCCTCTACTGGGTCTTCGCTCGTGACAGAGCAGGGGTATTTGTGTACGGCGTTTCAGTCGTTTAACATGGATGGATTCTTTGCATGCCGATTAAAAAAATGGGAATGTTGAAAAAAGCCACCAGCGGCGTTCTCACCATGTTGCCGTGCTCACGTACTGTGCGCTCCGCGCATCAACATCGCTTCGGCCTTGCTGGACGGACTTTTTTGACCATTTCCCACCGGTTGCTGATATCCATCTGGCCTTGAGAAGGTAGGAACCGCGTGCGAAAAATATTCAAGAACCCTAAAGTTTGAAAGTTCATGACGACACCTCTCATAGCCCCGTCCATTCTTTCTGCTGATTTTGCCCGTTTGGCTGAGGCCGTCCAGCAAGTCGAAGCGGCAGGCGCTGATTGGATTCATGTTGATGTGATGGATGGCCACTTTGTGCCCAATCTTACCGTGGGTCCCCCTATGGTTGAAGCTCTTCGCAAGGTGACCCGTCTACCCTTAGATGTCCATCTGATGATGACGAATCCCGATGAGTTTATTCCGGAATTTGCTCAGGCTGGAGCTGATATATTGACGGTCCATATCGAGGCGTGCGCCCACCTCCACAGAACCATTCAGGCCATTAAAGAACATTCTGTCAAAGCCGGAGTGAGTCTAAACCCGGCAACATCGGCCTCCACCATTGAACAGATTCTCGGGGATGTGGATTTGATCTTGGTGATGTCTGTGAATCCCGGATTTGGTGGACAAAAGTTTATTGATTCCACCTTAGATAAAATTCGTCAGATTCACACCATGATTGCGGCGTCAAAGAATTCGCCCTATCTGGAAGTCGATGGAGGTATCACCGTCAACAATGCTGCTTCTGTCCTCAAAGCCGGTGCGAATGTCCTGGTCGCGGGTTCGTCTATCTTCGGAAGTTCTGATATCCCTGCGACTGTTCAACAATTGCGCACCGCTGGCCAAACTGTCGTTGTGTAATTGATTGTCAAAACACTCCAGCCTGAGCCCTTGTTAATTATATTGGTTCGTTCCATTCCATGACTTCATCCAATCAAGCGGCCAGCCTCCATCCTCTCGAAATACAGGTGCTCCGCGTGCTTGGTTCCTCAAATTCTGACTCAGTCACGGATCCGGAACTCGTTCAGTCGACGGCATTGGCACCTTCGCAAGTGAGCATGGCTGTCGGGTGGTTGTTGACCAAGCAATTGGTGAATTTGGTCACTGAAACCGTAACAACGTATGTGACGTTGACAGACGTCGGCCAACAATTTCAACAGACCTCGACACCAGCGGAGTGGATTCTACAAATGATCCAAGCCGCATCCAAAGAAGGACAGCCCAAGACGGTGAAGGATCTTCAAGCCACCGGACAGTTCCAACCAACAGAGTTGAGTCGTGCGATCGGAGTCTTAAAGAAAGAAGGGGCCGTGTCATTGGGGTCGGGTGGTTCTTTGGAAATGACTGGTCAACAGAGTACGACGGTTGAGGCATTAAGAAAGCTTCTCAACGAAATTCAGAAACAATCGAAACCTCTTGATTCCTTTTCTGCCGACCATCAAATCTTGCTTCGCCAATATGCTGTCAAGCGTGGAAACACTCACGAGCCATTTCGTATCGATGATCACACCGAACGTGCCTATGCTTTGACACCAGAGGGGCGTTCGTTGATCCCCCATTTACCACACGACACGGGACAAGAGATTTCGCAATTGACCCCGGAACTACTAAAAGATGGATCCTGGCGTAATCATACCTTTCGAAAATATTCGATCCATCTTCGACCCCCTCGACTCGCCGTGGGACGACGTCATGCCTATCGCGAGTTTCTGGATACCGTGAAGACGAAGTTGACCAGTATGGGGTTTCAAGAAATGCGTGGTGAACTAGTGGAGACAGAATTTTGGGATATGGACGCACTCTATATGCCACAATTTCACCCCGCGCGCGCAATTCATGATGTGTATTTTGTGAAGCGACCTTCCCATGCTAAGCGTATTCCTGAACCGTTTCTCAGCCAGGTAGCCCAAACCCATAGGGATGGTGGCAACACTGGGTCGAAGGGCTGGCAATATGCGTATGATCCAGAGCGCGCCAAGCGATTAGTCCTGCGGAGTCAAGGCACGGCCGTTTCGGCTCGAACCTTAGCCACCAATCCACCGATTCCCAGCAAATTTTTCTCGATTGCCCGATGTTTTCGATACGACCAAGTTGATGCTACCCATGCCACTGATTTTTTTCAGGTGGAAGGCATAGTATTGGGGGCAGATATTAATTTCCGCACTCTACTGGGCCTACTCAAGTTATTTGCCACTGAAATGGCTCAGGCTAAAGAGATTCGGTTTTTTCCTGCTTACTTTCCCTTTACGGAACCTTCCGTCGAACTACACGTTCGGCACTCCAAGCTTGGCTGGATGGAGCTAGGCGGAGCGGGTCTGTTTCGATCAGAAGTCACGGTACCTCTCGGGGTTACGGTGCCAGTTATCGCATGGGGCCTGGGCTTGGATCGAATGGCCATGGTGGCCTTGGGGATTCAAGACATTCGCGATTTATTCACGTCTGATTTGGAAGCCGTGCGCAATATGCGGCGCCAATTGTAACAAATTCTCATGCCGACGATATCCATTTTTCAAGATGATTTTTCTCGATTGGTTGAGCAACCCGCTTCGCTGACTGAGATCGAGCAATGGGCTCCATTGGTGAAAGGCGAGGTCAAGGACGCATCTGTTGAGACCGGCGAAGTGCGGATCGAGTTACAGGATACGAATCGCCCCGACCTTTGGTGTGTCGAAGGGATCGCCCGGCAGATACGGGCGGTGCTCATGGGAGGGTTAGAACCTTACTCTTTCTTCATGTCCCGAGGTCGCGCGAAACGCCGAATCCAAGTAATGAAGGGAATGGACACGGTTCGTCCCTATGTAGCGGCCTGTGCCTCTCTGGGCTATCACATGACTCAGACAGGGCTAGACCAATGCATTCAAACGCAGGAAAAATTAGCCGACGCATTCGGACGAAATCGTGAGACGGTTTCTATTGGGTTATACCGATTGCCCTCCATCGCGTTTCCCGTGACCTACGGTCTCGTGAAACCTCATGACGTGCGTTTTACACCACTCGGGTTTGATGAAAAAATGACGCCTCATGAAATTCTGACTGTGCACCCGAAAGGTCTCGAATATGGCGGCATCGTTCGTGGCTATGAACAGCTACCGTTATTATGGGACACGAACGGACAAGTGCTATCTTTTCCACCTATCATCAATAGCCGCGAGCTGGGGGAAGTCCAGATTGGAGATACTGATCTGCTTGTCGAGGTCACGGGAACCGACCTGCCGATGGTCATTTTGGCCCTGAATATCTTTGCCAGCAATCTTGCTGATCGCGGAGCCACGATCGAACCAATCGATATTGTGTATCCCTATGAAACTTCAATGGGCAAAACTGTCAAAACTCCTTGCGATATGGGACGTACGCATCGCGTCTCATTACAGGCTATTGAGCAAGCTTTAGGCTTATCATTAGGTAGTGAGGCCATTTGTACAGCCTTGACATCCTACGGGTACCAGGTAAAAAGCACACGCCAGTCAGTGTCGGTGAAACTGCCTCCATTCCGAAATGATCTCATGCATGTCATGGATGTTACAGAGGATGTGGCCATTGCGCGGGGCTATGAATCCTTCTCACCTATCATGCCACAAACCTTTACGGTTGGCTCCCTGTCTGAAGAGGAACAAACAAGTGATCGACTTCGTGACTTGCTCGTCGGTTTCGGGTTTCAAGAAATGTTTTCTAATATTTTAGCTTCGAAGCATGAACTGATCGAATGCATGGGCCTCACGGACACGAAATACGAAGAGCTCGTAGAAGTCGATAATGTCATGTCCCAAACCTATGCCTGCTTGCGATCGTCCATTTTCCCCTGCCTGCTCCGAGCAGAAGCATTATCCCTTCGAGCCTTTTATCCACACTTGTTGTTTGAAGTGGGTGAGGTGGCTCACGTTGACCCAAACACTGATGTCGGTTCACTCACGATATTGTCTTTGGCTGCAATTAATGCGCATCCTACCGCAAATTTTTCAGAAATCCATAGCTATTTGGATCTCCTGATGTACTACATGGTGTGGGACTACGACTTGCAACCAGTATCTCACCCCTCTTTTTTAGATGGGCGGGCGGGGGCCATCCATTGTGAAGGCCGGTTGGTTGGATATATTGGGGAATTTCACCCGGAAGTCTTAGAGCATTGGCAGATCGACATGCCAACTTCCGGATTCGAGTTAGAGATTACCGTGCCGAAACGCTAAGCTGCCGCCGGTTCGTTCTTGCCTTGGGTCAACGTAACCAGATGGGAAAACCCTTCAGGGTCATGAATGGCCATTTCCGACAACATCTTTCGGTTGATCAGCACATTAGCTTTCTTGAGTCCATTTATGAATTGGCTATAGGTCACTCCCTGCGCACGAACCGCCGCATTAATCCGCGTAACCCAGAGTTGACGGAAATTTCGCTTCCGCTGCTTTCGCCCCGCGTACGCATAGGCTTGCCCTTTATCGACTGACTCTGTCGCCGTCCGGAAGAGACGACTCTTTGCGCCATATTGGCCCTTGGCCAGCTTTAATCGTTTCTTTCGACGTTGCCGCGTTTGCGGCCCTCCTTTTACCCTTGGCATAATTTGCCTCCTTTATTTCTCGCCAATACTTCTGTCTCTTGAATTGAGATGAATTTCACAGGAGTCACGGCCAAGAGTATTGGCGTGTAGGCGAACTGCTTCAACTCATCGAATTCTGTGCTGCCTCTTCGCTTACTTATACGGCAACAGCCGGGAGAGCGAATATTCATCCACTTTGCATACCACGGCAGGCTGACCCAGGCGGGCTTTCACACGCGGGGCCTTACTAGTCAGAATATGCCGAACTTTGGCTTTGCGGCGCATCCATTTTCCTGATCCAGTTCGTCGAAACCGCTTACTGGCCCCTGAATGATTCTTCAATTTATACCCTGCCACCTTGACCCTCCTTCCTTACGATACCACGCACCCGTTGCAAACCCTTATCATCTATTTTGGGGCGACGACCATATACAAGTTGCGCCCTTCCATGCGAGGTGGACTTTCGATGTTTCCAGCCCCTTTCAAATCCTCGATCACCTTCTCGATCGCCCTGAAGCCAAGCTCTTGATTCGCCATTTCGCGCCCTCGAAACATGACCGTAACCTTGGTCTTATTCCCGTCTTGTAAGAAGTCCCGAATCTGCCGAATCTTGGTTTCCATGTCATGCTTGTCCGTCCGTGGGCGGAACTTAACTTCTTTAACTTGCGTCGACTTCTGGTTAAGTCGCATGCGATGTTCTTTTTTGCTCTGTTCATACTTAAACTTTCCATGATCCATAATCCGGCACACCGGAGGATCAGCTGTCGGAGCAACTTCGACGAGATCATACCCTTGATCTCGTGCTTGCCGCAGCGCTTCAGATGTTTTCAAGATTCCGAGTTGTTCGCCTTCAGCCCCTATCACCCGGACTTCCGACACTTTGATCAGGTGATTGATCCGCTGTTTCGGAGTGGTCAATCGCGTCATTCGAAGAGAATAGACCCTTGTTTCACGGCATCAGGCTCCTCATCCCGTATAAGTTGTATGATATCACTCATCGACATCGTTCCCAGATTCTTGCCATTTCGTTTGCGGACCGATACATTCCCCTGTTCCGCTTCGCGGTCACCTACAACAACCATGAATGGCACCTTCGACTTTTCCGACTCACGGATTTTAAGGCCAACCTTCTCATTTCGCAAGTCTATTGTCACTCGACACCCCTGAGACCGTAGATGTTGACGCACCTTTTTGGCGTAGATTTCGTGTTTTTCTGATATCGGCAACACCACCACCTGAACTGGCGCCAGCCAAACTGGAAAGGCCCCGCCAAAATGTTCTAAGAGAATCCCAAAGAATCTCTCGATCGAGCCAAGTAAGGCCCGATGGACCATAATGGGTTGATGGGTTTTCCCATCTTCGCCGACATAGCTCAACCCGAACCGTTCCGGATTGTTGAAATCCACTTGTACGGTCGAGCATTGCCAAGATCGTCCGAGGGCATCCTTGATTTTTACATCGATCTTCGGACCATAGAACACACCTTCGCCCGGATCTTCTTCATAAGGATAGTCCCCGTCCTTGAGTGCCCCTTCCAATGCCTCAGTCGCCTGGTTCCATTGATCGAGGGATCCGACGGCCTTCTCGGGTCGTGTCGACAAATACATTTGGAACTCGTTGAAGCCAAAGGTCCCAAGCATGAAGGTGGTGAACCTCAATACGTTTCGCACTTCGTTGGCCAATTGATCAGGTCGACAAAACAGATGGGCATCGTCTTGCGTAAATCCTCGAACTCGCATTAATCCGTGGAGAACCCCTGACCGTTCATAGCGATAGACCGTGCCCAATTCACCGTATCGAAGAGGGAGATCTCGATAACTCCGGAGTTGGGATTTATAGACCATGATGTGGAATGGACAGTTCATGGGCTTCAGTTGATACTCGCTGGACTCAACAGGCATTGAGGCATACATATTTTCCCGGTAGTAGTCCACATGGCCACTTGTTTTCCAGAGGTCTAACCGCGCCACATGTGGGGAATACACCAGCTCATAGTCGTTGGCGACATGCTGAGCCCGCCAAAAGTTCTCTATCAGCAACCGAATCTGCGATCCTTTTGGATGCCACAAGATCAGTCCTGGTCCGGTTTCATCCTGAATGCTGAAAAGATCAAGTTCTTTCCCTAGCTTGCGATGATCTCGGCGTTTGATTTCTTCAAGGTTGTCTAAATGCTTCTTTAACGCTTCCTCCGATGGGAACGAAGTCCCATAGATACGCTGCAGCATAGGATTGCGTTCATCACCACGCCAGTATGCCCCAGCACTTGAGAGGAGCTTGAAGGCTTTAATAGCCCCAGTGGACGGCACATGTGGGCCTCGGCAGAGGTCCACAAAGTCACCTTGTGTGTAGGCCGACACCGGCTCATCGTCCGGAAAGCTTTCAATGAGTTCAACTTTATAGCCTTCACCACGGTCTTTAAAGAATTGGATGGCTTCTGGCTTTGTGAATTCTTGCCGAGTAATCGTGAGGTCACGCTGGATAATCTCTACAGCGCGAGCTTCAATTTTCTCCAGATCTTCTGGCGTAAAGGGTCGATCGAATGCGAAATCGTAGAAAAAGCCGTGTTCGATGGCCGGACCAATCGTCAATTGCGCGGTGGGAAAACATTCTTTCACGGCTTGAGCCATAACGTGTGTGCTACTATGCCGATACACCTCTTGACCTTCTGGTGAATCGAAGGCAAGCGGCTCCAGAACAACATCTTCTTCGAGGGGTGCGATGAGATCTTTTTCAACGCCGTTGACTTTCACAGCAAACACATTGGCATTGCTTAAGAACCCCAGCTCGTTGAGTACATCTCTTGCCGAAATCCCTCTGGGAAACGCCTGTTGCTCTTTACCGGGAACAGTAACGCAAATGGTATCCATAGCTACTCTTTCCAACCCAACAGCCGTCAATATGTATAGGCCCTTTGACACAAGAAAAGGCACCCACGCCTTCTTATAAAAAAGAAAGCTAGATGCCTTGCCGGTGTTTCAGAAATGGTAGGCGCGGGCGGTATTGAACCGCCGACCTCTACCGTGTCAAGGTAGCGCTCTCCCCCTGAGCTACGCGCCTATCTTGACTTTATGCTAGTCTGCCTTGAAAGCGATGTCAAGAAAACCCATGGGTGCTGAATACTAAGGATGACGTCACAAATCGCGAGGAGGGGTCGAGCGTTTCCGCGTTCCTCGTGCAGCTTGTTTCGCCTGGCTGACAGAGATTTGCAAATCAGCAATTTTCTTTCGCAATGTATTGCGATTCAACCCTAATAATCGAGCAGCTTTAATCTGATTTCCCTGCGTTTCACGCAAGGCCAGTTCAATTAATGGTTTTTCAACGGCTCGCATCAATGTTGGATACAGGTTCTTCCCAGACCCAACATGCATCGCTCGCACGAAATCCCCAATTTTTTTCTCCACATAGCTGCTTAAATTGACATCCTGTGTATTCTCAGCGCGATTTTCCGTTCCTTGCGAACCCATAATCTGTGGAATATGAGTCAAGGTTCGCCAGGCGGGAAGCGGGCCAGCATAGACGAATGTCTTTGACAGATTGAGTTGGCCATCCAGTTGGGAGAGATTGGGCAAAACATCGGAACTAGGTTCATCCAAAATCACGCCGGTAAAATCTTCAGATTCAATGGCCGTGCCTAGCGAGGACGAATCATCCACCACTCTTACCGTGTTCTGAAGTTGACGATCTGCGACCTTACTTTTCAATTCGGGATCGTTAGTTAAGAGGGCAAAGCGCAATTGAGGAGTTTTGGAAGACATGTCGTTTCGTTTGGAGAAAAAGAACGTGGATTATCCCGAAACGACTCTGTCCTTTCAATTGAGAAAAATGCCTAGGTTGAGATGCTCATTGAAAACCTAGTAGGGGACACAACATCCGCAAAAGGCACCAAATGACCACACCTCCAACCACATCCAATAACAATCCTGCCTGTACCATACGCAGAATTGGCACGCGACCGGTCCCATACACAATCGCATTCGGCGGAGTTGAGACCGGAAGCACAAACGCCAGACTGGCCGCCATACACGCGCCTAACACAGGTGGCACAGCAGAAAAATTGGCCGAATGGGCGATGGCAATCAGTACAGGGACGATCATGCTCGTTGCGGCAGAGTTTGAAGCCAGTTCCGTCAAGACGAGTGCCGTCAGAATGGCCACGCCCATCAAACTCCACACCGACTCAATACCAAACAGTCCCACCATGCCACGCCCGATCGTATCGGCCAATTCGGTTTTGACCATGAGTTCACCAAACGCGATACCGCCGCCAAATAGCAAGATCGTGCCCCAATGAATATTGGCGGCCTGTTCCCAGGTTAGCGTGAACGTGCCGTCGCGAAGATTCAACGGCAAGAGAAAGAGAAGGCCTGCTGCAAAAATTGGAACCAGCTCTTTCGGGAGGTGCGTCCGAATCCATTGGACAACACCGTCGTCAGGGGTGAACCATATCGATAACAACGCGGGGAGGACCCACAAGAACACCGCCAAGAGAAACGCCCCAAATGTATACGATTCGGCTCTGGTCCACGGAACCGCGAGAGTTGTTGAAAGGATCGGTGCCGAATTCGTCGAAGTCACAGTTTGTGGCCTATACAACCAATAGAGGACCGCAAACATGACCAATAACATAACGCCAGTCACAGGCAAGCCCATCAATAACCACTGATCGAATGAGATTGTCACATTCGCTTGTTCTTCCAGCAATCCAATGCCTAGTAGATTGGGAGGAGTCCCAATCAATGTGGCTACTCCGCCAATACTGGCTCCGTAGGCGAGGCAGAGCAGAAAACCGGTATCAAACTTATCAAGATCGTCATCCTGGCGAAAGGTATTCAACACACCCAAGGCGATGGGCAACATGACTGCTGTAGCAGCGGTATTGCTGATCCACATTGACATGCCAGCCACTGCCAAACTCACTGCCATCATAATACGCAGAGGACTATTGCCGACCCACGGTCGGGAAAGAAGCCAGTTCCCAAACCGCCGGTCTAACCCATGCACGGTCAACGCCTCAGAGATAAAAAAGCTCCCAATAAACAGAAAAATGATTGGATGGGAAAATGCCGCAAACACTGTTTTCACCGTTCCCAAACCGAATAACACACAAAGACCACAACCCAACAACGCCGTCACAGGCAGGGGAATGGGCTCGGTCACCCACATCATGACCACCCACGTCAAAATCGCCGCTAACGTCCGCTGGGAGTCAGACAGCGTCTCCGGCAGGTACCCAAACATCAAGACCGCCAGAACAGGGGCGACCAACAACCCTAATAGATGTAAGGAAGTGTGTGGACGAGATGAACTCATTGTAGCGACGGGTAAGGGAGACGGTTTCGCATTAATGCATATTAGATGGCCTGAAGAAGTAAGGCGAAAAGCCCGGCGACCCAGGGCTTTCTTGGCTTCTCTACGATGTGATCAACGGGCATGCGGCAAAGTCTCTGTTATTTTGCCAATCACACCAACAGGGCTCGCGCGATCTGTTAGATATGTCGTCTGGGACGGCCACGGGGACGGAGGGTGCTTTCGAGGTTGAGTCGTCGGGTGGTTCTCTGAACCCATGCCTCTTGCCCAAAGGGCCTTCCGCGTTGAACAGACAGACGAAGCGCTTCAAGCTCTTCAGTGGGTTCCCGCTCATTTACCTGTTTCAGCCATTGGCGAGGGCGGGCGACTGGCCAGTCTGAGAGCCATTGACTCTGTCTCGGTCTTTGTATGCGCTGCCACAAGCTTGACCACTGCCAGTTCTCTGCTCGTTTCACCAACTTAGCCCGTAACGCATTCCGTTCGACATAACGACAGACCATGAGAAAATGGTCATCTGTTTGAACAGGGAACGATTTAAACCGTCCTTGATACAGATGGCCGGAACCGATCGACTGGTGTTGTGCATGCCATCGTTGAGTGTGTGTTAAGGTAAGCCATGCCATAAATCGGGATAAATCTCCATCATGGCGAGGCCATAAGACCAAATGCCAATGATTGGGCATAGCGCAATAGGCTAGAATTCGCACCGGGACTTGAATCCGCGCTTCAATCAAGACATCTTCCCAGGCTTGATAATCCTGGGGTTTCTCGAAAATGGTCTGCCGAGCATTGGCACGATTCAAAACATGATAGATAATACCGCCAGCGGCTGCACGGAGAGGCCGTCCCATGGTATAAGTTTACGATGATTACATGGATGGAAGCAAGAAAATACTCCTGACACCTTTTTATGACGAAGCTATATTCTCGATCGAATCTTGTTGAGCACATCTCCCGTCTTCAGAAAGCCGGCCAGCAGATTGTATTCACGAACGGCTGTTTTGATTTACTCCACATCGGGCATATCCGCTATCTCGAGGAGGCAAAAACCTTAGGTGATCGTTTGGTCGTAGGAGTCAATAGCGATGATTCTGTTCGACAGTTGGCAAAAGGAGTAGAACGCCCAATTATTCCCGCCGCCGAGCGCGCAGAGGTGTTGGGAGCACTCGAATGCGTTGATTTCGTGACCATCTTTGACGAAGTTGATCCGCTTGCCCTTATTGAAGCCCTTCAACCCAATGTTTTAGTCAAGGGGGGAGACTGGACCCCAGACCGGATCATCGGAAGAGATGTTGTCGAAGCTGGAGGGGGATTGGTGCACAGCATTCCCCTCATTCCAGATATTTCCACAACCAAGATTGTTGACCGGATACTCGCTCTCCACAGTTAGCATGAATCCCGCTAAACGAGCTAATCCAGACATGATTCGTTGTACAATACTGTGATGAAGCTCCCCTCGGTCGTTCAGACTTTCACAAACCAATTGTGCACAATACGTCCGAGTATCCCGGATAACGAACCTCCGCCGTGTCTGCTCAGCACGCAACCGGCTTGTCTCGCGCTAGCCATGGCGCTGTTAACCCAATCAGCCAACCAGAGTGGCGCCTCCGAAAGCCAGACTCGGTTCATTATCACACCTACACAGGAAGAAGCGGAACAGTTGTATGAAGACTTGAAGTTTTTTCAGGAATTTCTCGGACAGGACTCTTGCCATCTGGCTTTATTCCCTCCCTGGGCAACTATTCCCTATAACCCAGCGTTACCTGCCCATACGGTCATCTGCCAGCGCGTGCGCGCATTGCATTCTTTGTGTCAGGGCGAGAACACTGTACTGCTTACTTCATTGCCAGCCGTGCTCCACAAACTACTTCCGCCTTCAGTGTTCTCCGAAGCGTCTTTTTCCCTACAGGTAGGTGAGACGGTGGAACGGGATCCGCTTCTTCGAAGGCTGGTGCGTCTGGGCTATTCACGTGGGTCCTTGGCAGAAGTCCCTGGAGAGTTCAGCGTACGGGGAGGTATTGTGGATGTGTTTTCCACCGCCCAAGATCATCCGGTCCGGATTGAATTTCTTGGCGATACGGTTGAGTCTCTTCGGACATTTGACCCAACCACACAAGAATCACTGACACGGCTGAACGAAGCCTGGATTCTTCCTACACGGGACTTCATTCCTCCCCTTGATCAACATGAGGACATGGAATCGCTGCCCGTCACCCCCAACAAAGAATGGGACTTGCCGCGTTATTATTCTCCACTCGTTACCTTGTGTGACTACGTGCTGAATCCGTTGACCGTTTGGCTCGTTCGCCCAGTCGATTTGAATACGACTGCGGTGGAGTTCTGGAACATCCTCCTAGATTCCTGGGAACAACTGGATTCTGCTGATGGGCATGCCGAACCAGACCAACTCTATGAAACCTGGGATACCGTTAAATTGTTCACCAACATGTGTCCGACTCTCCTGTGGGATCACTTGGCCCCTGACCCCACTGACGTTCCTCATGTGCCTATTACGCTGACGGCCCAATCGCCGGCCAGTGTCGGCTTGGGCGTGCGAGGTCTGCCGTTTCGGGAAACGCTCAACAAGCTTGACCAATTGCGCGCCGAGACCGGTATTTTTTTAGTGGCGCGCAGTTCAGGGCAGGTGGAACGGTTGATCGCACTGTTGCAGGACCATGGGTTTCCCGCCAATACTTGGCGACCATCTAATCCCCAGGACACCACTCAAGCCCGCGCACCATTTTATTGCCTAGAGGGTGAACTGGCGGCAGGGTTTATCTCGCATGAGGGACAGCTTGCCTTTCTTACCGAAGAAGAACTTTTTGGCAAAGGGATCCGGCACCGTCCACACACCAAATCGCCCACGGCGAAATTCTTCTCGTCGTTAGATGACCTCAAAGAGAATGACCTCGTCGTTCATCTTCAACATGGAATCGGCCGCTACGTCGGCCTGCGACGGCTCGAAGTGCAAGGGTGCACGAGTGACTATGTCTTGCTGCAATTCGGAGGAACAGACACTCTATATGTTCCGCTGGATCGCTTGAACCAGATCCACCGGTACCGGGGTGCTGAGCAGCGGAGCCCCAAATTGGATCGACTAGGTGGAACATCCTGGGGAAAAACGAAAGCCAGGGTCAAAAAGGGTATTGAGGACATGACGGAAGAACTGGTCGAATTATATGCGAACCGAGAAGTGGCGCGACGCGCAGCCTACCAGGAAGATTCCATGCTGGCGCATGAGTTCGAAGCCGGCTTTGAGTATGAAGAAACCCCCGATCAACAACGAGCCATCCAAGAAATTTGTCGTGACCTGGAATCTCCTAAACCAATGGATCGTCTCGTCTGCGGCGATGTCGGCTACGGGAAAACAGAAGTCGCCATGCGGGCAGCCTTTAAGGCCGTGCAAGCTGGTCGTCAAGTCGCGGTTCTCGTCCCAACGACACTCTTGGCTCAACAACACTATGAAAATTTTACGCTTCGCTTTGCCCCATTTCCCGTTCATGTTGGTATTCTGTCTCGTTTCCAAACGGCCAAAGAAATCAAAGCCACGTTAAAGGAATTGGAAGCAGGCCTGATCGATATTGTCGTGGGAACTCATCGCGTTGTGCAAAAAGACGTGGTGTTCAAACAACTAGGCCTGGTCATCATCGATGAAGAACAATGGTTCGGCGTGCGGCACAAAGAACGACTCAAGCAACTCCGAACGCAAGTCGACGTGCTCACACTCTCGGCCACGCCGATTCCACGAACATTGCAAATGGCCTTTTCCGGCGTGCGAGATTTGTCTGTGATCGAAACCGCGCCTCCTGGGCGACTCGCCGTGGAAACACAAGTGCTTCGATTTGATCCTATGGTTGTCCGAGAAGCCATCCGGCGAGAACTCGCGCGTGAGGGACAGGTGTTCTATGTTCACAATCGTGTCGAAACAATGGAGCAAACCGGGGCCTGGCTCCAAGACTTGGTACCTGAAGCGAGAGTGCTCATGGCTCATGGACAAATGGATGAGAAACTGTTGGAACGCGTGATGCTCCAATTTTTCCACAAAGAAGCCGATGTCCTACTGGCCTCAGCTATTATTCAGTCAGGCCTCGATGTTCCGAATGCCAACACGATATTGGTCGACCGAGCTGATTTGTTTGGGCTGTCCCAACTGTATCAATTACGAGGACGGGTCGGGCGCAGCGGCCAGCAGGCCTTTGCCTATCTCTTTATTCCCAATGAAGAAACCCTCAGCACGGATGCTCAAAAACGCATGATCGCCATTCAAGAATTTGCCGAACTGGGATCTGGTTTCCGGATTGCCGCCGCCGATCTAGAAATTCGAGGAGCGGGCAATTTGTTAGGGAAGCAACAGTCGGGGAATATCGCGGCCGTGGGTCTGGACCTCTACCTACAAATGGTCGAGCAAGCGGTTCAACAACTCAAAGGGCACGAAGTACCTGAAGCGTGGGAGCCTACCTTGCAGCTTGATGTCTCTGCCTTTATTCCGGAAGAATATGTGGAAGATGCTTCGCAACGGCTGGGACTTTACAAGCGGTTGTCCGGTAGCGAACGGCTTGGTGATCTGGCCTTGCTCTATGGAGAAACGTTGGATCGGTTTGGTGCCCTACCGGAGGCCATGGAACGTCTCTTCGAAGTTATGCAAATACGGGTCTTGGCTAAAACCCTGAAACTCGAATATGTTGACATGCGAGATGGCGTCGTCAACATCCGGTTTCATGATCAAGCGAAACTACCGGAGCAAGGGTTGCGTCAATTGATCGACACATGGAAAACCAGCTTAGAATTTCTGTCGCCACGAGCATTCCGCGTGACGATGGAGGATACAGAATGGGAAAGAATATACCCACACGTGAATACCTTCCTCCAGGATTTGGTGCAATCGATGGCGAACGCCGAAACCCTGACTCGGTAAGATCGGGAATGGTCAAATATGTTTAGACACTTGATTCACGCAATAGGTTCCACGTCGTTACTGAGACTGTTGAACAATGAAGATATCAAAGCACATATTGGCCCATAGTAACGTCCGACACCACGAGCTTCGGGGCAGTTCAAAAAAGGCCAGCCAGCTAGGCCGCAGCCAGTTTTGCGAGCGGAGCCTATCTGCTGTACGTGAGCACGCAAAACTGGTGAGAACGCCGCTGGTGGCTTTTTTCAACAGCCCCTTACTGAGACTTCTTTGGTGCTGGAGCGCCACAATCCTGATTTTTTCCCCGACTGTTGCCATCAGCTTCAATGACCGGATCGTGGCTGTGGTGAATAAGGAAGTGATTACCTGGACAGACCTGCAAGAGGAAATCCTCGATGAATACCGCCGCCTTAAAGCTAAGTATCAGGGGCAAGAGTTTGAGCGCCGGTATCTTCAAAAACAACGAGAAGTCCTGAACGGGTTAATTGATGAACGCCTCCAGCTTCAGGAGGCCAAAGACAAAGGGATCTCCGTTACGCAAGATGAAATTGATGGCGCACTTCGACGGGCACCTCTACCTCCCACGCTCACCGAGGAAGAATTCGGCCAGCAGATGCTCCTGAAGAAACTCTTCGATTTCGAAGTGCGCCGCAACGTGGTTATCGAAGATGAAGAACTCCGGCGGTATTACGAAACTAATCCCAATATGTTTCGGACAGCTCCACAATATCGTCTCAAGCAAATTTTTCTTGCCACGAGCAGCGACGACACAGGTGAACAGGCAACCGCGATCGCTCAAGCAATTTATGCCAACTGGACTCCGGAGACTGCCCTTGAAGATCTGGCTGCTCGACATACCCAAGTTGTCCGCGAACTAGGATGGGTGGAGAAGAAAGATCTGCTGGATCCTCTCGCTCAAACGGTGATGAATCTCAGGCCAGGAACCCTATCGAAGCCCGTTCAAACGGAGGCGGGTGTTCATCTGCTGATGGTCGAAGACGTCAAGGAATCGCAACCTTACCCGTTCGAAGAAGTGGAACGGGAAATTCGTGAACAACTGTTGAAGCAACGGTCTGACGACGCCTACCGAGAGTGGCTGAAGGAACTCAAACAGAAAGCCTTCATCGAAGTAAAGCTTTAACCAGGCAAGAGAGCCGCCAGTTTGGCTAAGACCTGCTGTTTGCCTTCGCCGGTATGGGCGGACAAGAATATGGGCTCGGCGGCGACGTGTAACCCCTCCTGAAGTTCTCGACTGATTCCTTGACGTTTGCTGCGAGTGACTTTATCGGCTTTTGTCGCCACGAGCATCATAGGAATTTTTAATTGCTCGAGCCAGGTCACCAACTTCCGATCTGAATCTTGGATACGACGGGCATCCACCAGTACCATCACCCCTCGCAAATTGTCACGAGTCGTAAAATAGGTTTCGATTAACGGTCTCCATTGTTGGCGAACATGTTCGGGGACCTTGGCAAAACCATAGCCTGGTAAGTCCACTAACATGAAACGCGAGGCACTCGTTTCAATCTGAAAAAAATTAATTGTTTGAGTCTTTCCTGGCGTTTTCCCCACTTTCGCCAACCCCTTGTGATTGACCAGACAGTTAATAGCCGAGGACTTTCCGACATTCGATCGCCCGACAATCGCCACTTCCGGAAGTGTAGGTTTCAGAAACTGCTCAACAGTGGCACAGCTAGCCTTAAACTCCGCTACGTAAATCTTGAAAGCAGGCATGGTTATATGACTAAGAAACGTTGGAATTGCCTACTAACTCGACGATCTTGAAGATTTCATCGCCCTATCTATTTCTCGTGTAGCTTCACGTTTTTTTACCGTTTCCCTTCGATCATACGTCTTTTTTCCTCTGCCCAGGGCTAGTTCTAACTTGGCCCGCCCTCGATCATTGAAATACAAGCGAAGCGGTATAACAGTGAGGCCTTTTTGTTGGACCTTGCCCATCAACCGTTCTATTTCCCTTTTGTGGAGCAAGAGTATTCTGGGCCGTAAGGGTTCGTGGTTCATCTGGTTGCCATGGGAATAGGTACCGATATGACAATTATGGAGAACGGCCTTGCCGTTGGTGATGGTCGCATAACTGTCACGTAAGTTCAGGCGACCTTCTCGTAAGGCTTTGACTTCGGTACCTACCAAAACGAGCCCTGCTTCGACTTTTTCTTCCACATGGTAATCATAGGTAGCTTTTCTATTGGTCCCAACTACCCTATTCGAAGATTCTTGCTTTTGTTTCGCCATGAGGTTCCTACTATCTCCAAGCGTCGGGGACAATGGCTCCGTAAGCGCCATGAGAATACATTGGAGATACCATGACTTCGCCCTCAATATGGGTCGTTTTGTATAGGTGAATCAATATTACCTGTTGAGGTACCATATGGGAGTGTTGAGTAATGAAGATATCAAGGGCCATATTTCACCAGGAAGCTGTTCGCTATCAACAGCATCGGGTCTGTTCAAAAAGGTCCGTCCAGCAAGGCCACAGCCATTTTTGCGCGCGGAGCGTACTGGCACTACGTGAGCACGGAAAAATGGCGAGAACGCCGCTGGCGGTTTTTTTCAACAGACCCCATATGAACATCATGAGTACCTTTGAGTCGATTGCGTCCGTTCTCCACGATGTCTCTCAAGGCAGCGCCCTCAGTGTGAAATTATCAGAGGCCCAACTACAGAGGGAATGGGAAGGACTCGTGGGTCAGACCATCGCGAGACATTCTTACCCTGAAAGTATTCGGTACAACAAATTGTACTTGGTAGCGGATAATTCCATTTGGCTTCAACAATTAGTGTTCTTAAAAGCGACCATTCTCGAATCTATTCATTCCCTCCTGCCCGACTTAGCTCTCACCGACATTATTCTACGAATCGGCTCTATGCCAGAGAAATCTCGGGCTAGCGAATCGACTCCGTCGTCTCTTGCTGTACCACCTGTCCTCCCCTCACCGTTTGCGAGAGAGCTCACCCAACGACTGAATAACCCTGACCTGCAAGTTTTGCTCGCTCAGACTATTACCAAAGCTCTTGCCCAATCTCCTCCGCCTACTCCCCGCTAGAGACATCCTTCTTCGCCCCCGCTGGCCACGGTTCGTCGAATAGCCATTGCATGGTCAGTGTGCGGTCTTTAGACTGATTCCGATTCCAGGGTCCAATCCATCCTGCTTGACCCCTATCATCCGCTCGATAGCCTGCTCGAACGCTTGCTTCAAATTGTTGCCGAAAATCTCGGTCTGCCGAAGTGGGAATTTTTTCCTTTTTACTACCGACATACTGCTGAAAAGTATCCGGCTCGGTCCACGAAGGATCTGAAAAGATAATGATCTGAATGGTTTGATACCGCCCTTGGGGATGTCGAGGCGTGGTCGGGCGGATCTTCATTTGTGCAAAATCGCGAGTCTTCATCCCAACCTCGCGAAATCGCATAAGCAAACTTTCAATTTCTGGATCGCTTGTCCAGGAGGGTAAGTGAAGGGCTACCAACGTCCCTTCTTGAGCACCGACGCTATAGGGAGGAATGGAGCGGTCTGGACGGGAAAGATACATGCCAAAGGCAATGAGACAAAAGCCTCCCAGCAAGATCCCTAAGCCCATCTTCACAATGGGGTCTAACCGTTTGTTTGTGGACTTCATGCGGCCATTGTAACATTAGCTGTGTCACTCACCCCGAGAAACGGTGAACTTTTCCTAAGGTAGACATTGCCTAAGCGCCGGCCTCAGGACCAGAATCAGAAATCTCTGGGCCATTGTCCTCAGAAGATTCAGAGGCATCCTCATCATCGGTCTCAGCTAACTTTGCGACTCCGACAAGCCGGTCGTCTTCGGGTAGATCCATCAAACGCACACCTTGGGCATTGCGTCCGATCTCACGAATGTCGGCCATGCGGGTTCGCAGAATCTTCCCATCGGCTGACATCAGCATGACCTCATCGGCTTCCCACACTTGGTGAAAGGAAATAGCCGGTCCATTCTTGTCCGTGACTTTGACGCTGATCACACCTTTCCCAGCCCGTGCCTGCGTGCGATATTCCTCAACTTGCGTACGCTTGCCATAACCTCGCTCTGTCACCGTAAGAATAGACGACTGCGATTCACTCGTGATGGTAACCATTCCAATCACGACATTGTCGTCATCTAAAGCAATACCTCGGACACCCCGCGCGGTTCTTCCTACGGACCTCACATCTTCTTCTCGGAACCGAATGACAATCCCCAAGCGTGTACCCAGAAGAATTTCACGCGTTCCGTCGGTAATGTCGACACCGATGAGCCGGTCCCCTTCTTCCAGCGTTAACGCGATGATGCCGCCCTGTCGAGGATGACTAAACGCCGAAAGATCCGTCTTCTTGATATATCCCTGTTGCGTGGCCATGACCACAAAATGGTCGTCGCTAAAGACTCGCACGGGTAATGTTGCCGTCACGCGTTCCCCTTGATTCAACGTCAACACATTGACAATGGCCTTGCCTTTACTGGCACGGCCCACATCCGGCAATTGATAGACCTTGAGCCAATAGACGCGCCCCGCATCCGTGAAAAACAACAGGTAATCGTGCGTCGAGGCGGTGAAAATTTGTTCTACAAAGTCTTCCTCCTTGACTCCCATTCCCACCTTGCCTTTTCCGCCTCGGCGCTGGGCGCGATAGATCGAAACCGCATTACGCTTAATATATCCGGCGTGCGTAATGGTCACGACCACTTCTTCTTCCGCGATCAGATCCTCCATTTGCAATTCTGCTTCGACGGGAACGATTTGGGTGTGGCGATCATCTGCATACTGGTCTCGAATTTCTTCAATTTCCTGCTTGATGATATTTCTGACCATCTCATCCGACCCCAGCACCGTCCGCAAATGCGCGATCTTCGCGATCACATCGCTATATTCTTGCGAAAGTTTGTCTTGTTCTAATTGCGTCAGCCGTTGCAACCGCATATCCAAAATGGCATTGGCTTGCAACTCGCTCAACTCAAATTGCTCCATGAGACCTTGCCGCGCGGTTTCGGGCGATGCCGCGCCGCGAATGAGCGCGATGACGTCATCAAGCGACTCCAGCGCGCGCTTCAAGCCTTCCAGAATGTGCGCGCGTTCCTCCGCCTTCCGGAGATCATACGTGGTCCGGCGGACCACGACTTCTTTGCGATGCTCGATAAAGGCCTCAAGAATCTGCTTGAGAGTTAAGACTTCGGGGCGATTACCGACTAGAGCCAGCATAATCACACCGAAGGTGGTCTGCATGTTGGTCTGTTTATACAATTGGTTCAGAATGATCGACGGGTTTTCGTTGCGCTTGAGCTCGATCACCATCCGAAGTCCATCCCGGTCGGATTCATCACGAAGGTCGGAGATGCCTTCCAAGCGTTTTTCGTGGATGAGATCAGCAATCTTTTCGATGAGCTTGGCTTTGTTGACTTGATATGGCAATTCCGAGACGATGATACGTGCACGGTCGGTTCGTTCGTCAATTTCAATCTCTGCTTTGGCCCGAAGGGTCAATAACCCCCGCCCCGTTTCATAGGCATCTTTGATCCCCTGTGTGCCATAGATGAATCCGGCCGTCGGGAAATCTGGCCCAGGGATACATTCCATCAGTTCTTGAACAGTAGACTCAGGACGTTCTAAGAGCGCTATGAGCCCTGCTGTCACCTCGCCTAAGTTATGTGTCGGAATGTTGGTGGCATAGCCAACAGCTATCCCTCCTGCACCATTCACCAACAAATTAGGAATCCGCGCCGGCAAGACGACGGGTTCTTCTGAGGATTCGTCATACGTCGGCGTAAAGTCGACCGTCTCTCGATCGATGTCGACGAGCATTTCTTCTGCTAATTTGGTCAATCGCGCCTCGGTGTACCGCATCGCTGCAGGGGGATCACCATCCACTGACCCGTAGTTCCCCTGACCATCCACCAACGGGTACCGCATATTGAAATCCTGCGCCATCCGAACCAAGGTGTCGTAAATGGCGGAATCACCATGAGGGTGATAGTTCCCCATGATTTCTCCGACGATTTTTGCTGACTTTCGATACGGCCGACCGGCCCCGAGCCCCATTTCGTTCATGCCGTAGAGAATGCGGCGATGCACGGGCTTGAGCCCATCGCGCACGTCTGGCAGGGCCCGACCGACGATAACACTCATTGCGTAGTCCAAATAGGACAAGCGCATTTCGTCTTCTATGGCAACTTGTGTGAGGCGTTCTTCAGGAGGCATGACTTAGGAAAAAGTGTGAAGTGAAACGCGGCTAGTAGAAGAGACGATAATATTCAACTCTTTGGCCCTACACATCCAAATTACGAACTTCCAGCGCATGCTGTTGAATGAAGTTCCGACGTGGCTCGACTTCATCGCCCATGAGAATGGTAAAGATTTCGTCGACCCCAGTGATGTCCTCTAAGGTGACCTGAAGGAGACTTCGGGTTTCAGGGTCCATCGTGGTGTCCCAAAGTTGCCCCGGATTCATCTCGCCAAGCCCTTTATAGCGTTGAATGGACAAGCCCTTCTTCCCAGCTTCTAGAATTTCTTCAACCAACTCCTGACTGTTCAGGAATTCGGTCTCCACTTCCTTCCGTTTCATTCGGTAGGGTGGCTTGCCCAGACCGACGGCCGATGGTGCGAGTTTCTGCAGTTCCCGGAAATCTGCTGACCCCACCAGGTCATGTGTCAAGGTACAGATCTTTTGACTTCCATTTCCGGCTACACGACAGATGACTTGATGGGTATCATGTTCCTCATCTGACTGGATATCTACTTGGATGGTTCCTTCCGGAAATACCCGTGTCAGTACTTGGGTCATCTCTTGAACTAATACTTCTAGTTCTTGACGATTCTTGAGTACGTCTTTGGTCAAGCGTGGAAAATCTACGAGCACTCGCAGGACTGATGGCTCCCATTGTTTTTGAGCAAGCCGCGCCAGGAGCCCCTCAAAAGCCACGAGTTTATGCAAGATAGGCAAGAGATTTTCGCGGGTCACATAGGTATGCCTATCAGCAAGAAACAGTTCCGTATCTTCAACGGCAAGGTTCGAGAGGTAATCATTCATCGCTCCCTCATCTTTAAGATACTTCTCGCCCTTGCCCTTTTTGACTTTGAACAGCGGCGGCTGTGCGATGTACACATAGCCACGTTCGATGAGTTCCGGCATTTGGCGAAAAAAGAAGGTCAAGAGCAATGTGCGAATATGGCTGCCATCCACATCGGCATCGGTCATGAGAATAATTTTATGGTATCGAGCGCGAGAAATATCAAAGGCTTCTTTGTCTTCTTTGCCCTTGTCGGCTTCTTCTCGGGGTCGTCCGATCCCCGTACCAATCGCCATGATCAGGGTACGAATTTCTTCGCTGGAAAGCATTTTATCGAAACGGGCTTTTTCCACATTCAGAATTTTCCCCTTGAGTGGCAAAATGGCTTGCGTGCGCCGATCGCGCCCTTGTTTAGCCGATCCACCTGCTGAATCCCCTTCAACGATAAACAACTCACTCAGTTGGGGATCTTTTTCGGAACAGTCAGCCAGTTTCCCAGGAAGGGAGCCACCATCGAGGGCGCCCTTTCGACGAATCAACTCTTTCGCCTTTCTGGCGGCCTCACGCGCTCGGGCTGCATCCAACGATTTCCCCACGATTTTCTTCGCGATGGAGGGATTTTCTTCAAGGTAATTTCCCAACGCTTCGTTGACCGCGACCTCGACGATCCCCTTGACCTCGCTATTGCCCAATTTGGATTTGGTCTGTCCCTCGAACTGTGGGTTGCGAATTTTCACACTCACGACTGCTGTGAGCCCTTCCCGAACATCCTCTCCACTTAAGGACTCCATATCTTTCTTAAACAGATCATGTGACGTCGCATAGCTGTTGATAGTTCTGGTGAGTGCCGATTTGAACCCGACCAGGTGTGTACCACCCTCACGCGTATTGATATTATTGGCGAACGAAAAAAGATTTTCGGCATACCCCTCGTTGTATTGAAGGGCCACCTGTAGAATCAGATCGGGTTTGTCCACTTCCACGACAATCGGGGTATGAAGCGGACTCTTGGCTTCGTTCAGATGTTCAACAAAGGAAACAATACCTCCCTTGTAACAAAACACCTGTTCTTTTTCTTTACCCTTTCGATCATCTTTGAGCGTAATTTCCAGCCCTTTATTCAGAAAGGCCAATTCCCGCAATCGTTGCGCAAGAACGTCAAAACTTAGATCATTGGTCTCAAATATTTGGCCGTCGGGTTTGAACACAACCTTCGTGCCTCGTTTTTTCGTTTTGCCGGTAATTGCCAAGGGGGCCTTCGGCGTTCCCCGCTCATACTGCTGTTCGAAGACTTCTCCATTTTGCCAAACTTCTAACTCCAGCCATTCCGACAGACCGTTCACGACCGATATGCCGACTCCATGTAGCCCTCCCGAGACTTTATAGGCTCCCTCTTCAAACTTCCCACCAGCGTGAAGTACGGTTAGGGCGACCTCGGCCGCTGATTTTTTCTGGGTGGAATGCATACCAGTCGGAATGCCGCGGCCGTTGTCCGCAACCATCACACTTCCATCCACTTGTAACACCACCAGGATTTCACTCCCATACCCAGCCATATGTTCATCGACACTGTTGTCCACGACTTCATACACCATGTGATGCAGTCCATCGATCCCCGTGCTGCCAATATACATGGCAGGACGTTTCCTGACGGCCTCTAATCCCTCTAGAACCCGTATCTGATCAGCATCGTACCGCTCACTCGACTGCGGTGAGACCGAGGGTTGGACAGATTCGTGGTTGGATGAATCAGGTGTGACCATAACGCTACGATGTACGAGAGCAGTGAATGATGAAGGGCGAAGTGGTCAAAGCCAGGCTACACCTTCACGGGCATGACGACAGCTCGAAACGTGGGGTTATCCGGCTCTTGAATCAAACACGGACTTAGTGACGTTTCCATTTGGAGAGTGAGGGATTCCGTATCGATGATGGACAGGACATCGAGAAAATACCGGGCGTTGAACCCTGCACTGAAACTCTCGCCTTGATGTTGAGCCGGGATTTCTTCCTCTGCCTCTCCTAAATCTGGGCTACTCGAAGACAGATGAACACTATCAGAATTAAATGCTAGCTTGACAGCATGAGCTTTATCTTTTGAGAGAATCGCCACTCGTCGTAAAGCACCTTCTAAGTCAGATTTCTTGAGGCTGACCTTCTTCTTGGAGTCCTTAGGAACAACTTGTTGATAATTGGGGTAGGTGCCTTCCATGATTCGTGAGGTAAACACCAAGCCGCTCTTCCGGAGAATGAGGAGGTTTTTGGTGAATCCCAGCAAAGGCTCCTTATCATCTTCTTCTAACAAGCGACGAATCTCAACAGCGGCCTTTTTCGGGATGATAACCTTCACTTCTGAGGTAGGAAGCGGCGTCGCATCGGGTATGGCTTCCTGCTCAGCCCAACCCAGGCGATGGCCATCCGTCCCAACCAGCCGAATCGTAACCTGTTTTCCGGTAGGGATGATCGTAATGAGCAACCCATTCAGGACATATCGTGTATCTTTTTCTCCTACCGCGAAGACCGTTTTCTTCAATAACTGCAATAGTCCTTGCGCTGGAATGGATAAAAGCCCATCGCGCTCGATCGCCGGGAGGGCAGGGTAATCTTTGCTCGGCAGTCCCACAACCCGAAACTGACTCTTACCCGCCCGAATCGTCACCCAATTATTGTCTCCCACGGTTATTTCTACGTCTGACTGTTTAATCTCTTTTAAGATGTCAAATAATGTTCTCGCAGAAAACGTGACCGATCCTGGATCTACCACATTGGCCTTATATAGACCGCGCATACCAATCTCTAGGTCTGTGGCAACGATATCCAACCCCTCGCCTTTGGCCTCTAACAGGATATTCGCCAAGATCGGCATCGTATTACGTTTCTCCACTACACCTTGGACTCGTTGCAAGGCTGTTAACAAGTCTTCTCTGGCGACATGAATTTTCATAATTTTCGTGGGAACTCGCTATTCTACGCTTTGGAAATTTCTTCTTTCAGGCTCTCCAGCGTAGCACGTAGCGTCGTATCCGTTTCTTGAGATTTTTGCATTTGCTTACAGGCATGGATAATTGTTGTATGGTCCTTTCCACCAAAATCTCGTCCTATTTCTGGAAACGACGCATCGGTTAAATCGCGACAGAGAAACATCGCAATTTGCCGAGGATACACTAAGGTTTTCGTGCGCCTCTTAGATTTGAGGTCGGCTATCTTTACATGAAACCTATTGGCTACGACTTCCTGGATATCTTCAATAGTAATGACTTTCCGTTTTCCTCCCAGAAGATCCCTGAGAATATTCTTGGCCATATCCACGGTAATTTGCTGACCTGTCAATGACGCATAGGCTCCGAGCCGGATGAGAGCCCCCTCTATCTCTCGAATGTTACTCTTCAAATTAGCTGCCAGTAGCTGAATCACCTCTTCACTAATAGCGATCCCTTCTTCTTCTGATTTTTTCCGAAGAATGGCGATCCGGGTTTCAACATCTGGTTGTTGCAGGTCTGCAATAAGGCCCCATTCAAACCGAGATCGCAGACGCTCTTCCATAGACGGCATTTCTTTGGGAAATCGATCGCTAGAGAGGACTATTTGTTTTTGTGCTTCATACAGAGTGTTGAAGGTATGGAAAAATTCTTCCTGAGTTCGCTCCTTTCCCGCCAAAAACTGAATGTCATCGATCAGGAGCATGTCGACATTTCGATACCTCCTTCGTAATTCCACCATCTTGTCATACCGAATCGAATTAATGACCTCATTCGTAAACTGCTCGGTCGTAATATAGGCTATACGTAGATCTGTTCGGTCTGCCACATAATTGCCAATCGAATTCAGGAGATGTGTTTTGCCAAGACCGACACCCCCATAGATGAAAAGAGGGTTATACGCTTTAGCGGGTGATTCCGCCACTGCCAAACAGGCAGCATGCGCAAATTGGTTACTGGCCCCTACAACAAAAGTTTCAAAGGTGTATCGAGGGTTCGGAAGAGACTGCCTCCGCACTTTTTGATGAGGAGGTACGCGAGATTCCTCTTTCTTGACAACAGTCGAAACCTCTGCCTGAGAGGTACTCTCATTGTCCCCTAACACAAAAGCAATGTCAGTGAGTTGTATATCTCCCGTACGATCAAAACCTTCAATTAATATGTCTTTGTAATTTCTTCCTATCCACTCACCAAAAAATTTATTGGGAACACGGATCGTGACCTCCCTCTCAACAATCCCCTCACATACGAGAGGTTTAAACCACGTCTCTATTGCTTCATCTCCAACCTTAGGACCTATAAACTCCAAAACATCATCCCAAGACTTTCCTATGTTTTTATTATCGAAATTTAATTTACCCACAATTTTATTCACAGGTGTTAATAATTAAAACATCACACGGCTGACTTAAATCATCTCTACACAAATCTCATAATTTCATTCACAAGATTTCCCTACCTCATCCTGCATTACCCTCACACGTTATTCTTGCCCTATGCCTGTTCACGAACGAACTTTAAGCCACTTAGACAAATGTATTGAGCCACTATACAACCTTATCCACGGAATCCTCACCCCTTACTACTCTGACTCCTACTATTCTTCTCTTTCTCTATCAAGAAAGAAGTAACAAGAGTTTAGAGAACCACACATAGATCATGTGAGAACACTTCATTTAGAAAATCTTGGTACACAATATTCCGGTAGACACCTATTTTGAGAATCTCATCCTTCTTTTTCCCGATAAACATAAATTGACATAGGGCAGAATGATCAACATTTTGCTCACAGTCCACTGAGAGAACTGAAATATTGTGGTGACGTGATTTCCTTTGTTCCTGTGGAAGGAAAATTTCCCAGTCACTGACTGGTTTTGTACAAACATACAGGATCTGTTTCATAGGGCAATAAACTTTTAGAAGGTTAAGACGGCATCAGCCTTTTCCACGACATTGATGATTTCGTGTATGGGTGATTCTTGAACGGAAAATTCCTCGTCAATAGAGAAGGAGTCTTGGCTACCAGTTGCAATAGTTATTGGTATTTCGAGACTCTTAATGACTGGGAGATATTTTTCGAGGATTTCGCCGTCGGGTAAGTCGTAGGCATCATCCGTAATGAGTAACCTTGCCTCGTTTAGGAGAATAATTGAAAGTGTGCTGTTTCCGGTAGAGAGACCTAACGCAATACGTATAGCTTCGGAAGCCCTGTGTGTGTGTGATGGATCCTCACGAATGAGGACGACCAATTGTTTGGACATCCTGGGCTAGTACATGAAATTTTAAATATAAATACTTATTTTTTTGAAATATAGTTGGGCTTTGTGAGCAACGGAAAATTATCGCGTTTCAGAATGGGATAATATGTATTTGTTGTTGAAAAATAAGAAAAAAACCCTAGCATCAGTAAAAAAAAATGTCAAGAATATACTCATGACTACGATCATTGGGATTCAAGTGACCAGGGGTTGTAATTTTTTAAGGATTTTTTCCAATCTGATGACCTCCTGGTCCTTTGTTGTCATATTCCTGAGAATAGCTGTCTCGCCAGCGGCTTCCTCATCACCTAGGATAATCGAATAGTCGGCATTGAGCTTATCAGCCGTGCGAAGTAAGGCTTTAAGGGTTGTGCCTTTGTGATCTGTATCAGCACGGATCCCGCCTTTTCGAAGTTCCCAAAGTAACTGAAAAGATCGGGGTTTCCCAGCTTTGCCAAAACCGGCTATGAAAAATAATGGAGCGCTACGACAAGAAGTATCTTCACTGAGGAGTAATTGAACCCGCTCTAGCCCCACTGCGAACCCGATTGCTGGTGTAGGAGGCCCTCCGAGTTGTTCAAACAGACGGTCATAACGTCCACCGGCTCCTATGGTACTTTGAGCTCCAAGATGAGGAGAAGTGATTTCAAAAGTCGTTTGGGAATAGTAATCAAGGCCTCTCACAAGATGATGATTAATGGCATAAGGAATACCAAGCAGACGAAGGCCATCAAGGACAGCATGGAAGTGATACCGAGACGTCTCAGAGAGATAATCAATCAGATGTGGGGCCTGTTCCAAAGCCGGCTGACAGGACGAAACTTTGCAATCCAATATCCGTAGGGGATTAGAAGAGTATCGTCGTCGACAATTTCCACAGAGAGCCGTCAGTTCAGGAGAAATATACTCCTTTAATTTGTGAATGTAGACCTCCCTGTCTTCTGGAATTCCTATAGAATTAATGTGGAGTGTGAGCTCTTTGAGTCCAAGAGTGGAAAAGAAGTGCCAAAGTAGAGCAATGACTTCCACATCCACGAGGGGATGATCGATTCCGAGTGCTTCAACACCGAATTGGTGAAATTGCCGATAGCGCCCAGCTTGAGGGCGTTCATGACGAAACATTGGACCAAAATAAAACAACTTTCGGGTAGTAGGAGAGTTGAGTAACTTGTGTTCAAGAACCGCTCGGACCACTCCCGCAGTTCCTTCTGGTCGTAGTGTGAGGGAACTACCATCTCGATCAGCAAATGTGTACATTTCCTTTTCGACGATATCCGTTGTCCCACCGATGCTCCGGGCATAGAGATCAGTAAATTCAAAGATGGGAATACGGATCTCGGAAAAGCCATATTGACTGGCAAGATTCCGCGCAATTGTTTCAATATGGAGCCACTGAGGGGCTTGCGGAGGAAGAATATCCTTAAGCCCTTTAACAGATCGCAATTTGAGTATTCCGGTTCGTGTTGAAGAATAGACGGCAAGACAGACGAGCTCGACTATATCGTTCTACTATCAGGCAGTCAACGAAGGAAAGACCAGGACAGCTTTGATTGAGAGGGACATAGTCTGTTTGACTCTTGGCGAATTGACCCATAGAATGGTGGGTTGATAAGAATAGGTTCGAAAGGAGACCAGTATCGTGTCGATGACATTTCGCAAGCCATCAAATTTAAAGAGAAAACGAGACCACGGATTTCGGAAACGGATGAGCACGAAGAATGGCCGGAAAGTTCTTGCCCGTCGTAGAAAAAAGGGACGGCATAAACTGACCGTATCTGATGAATAAAGGGAAGGTGCTCCATTTTTCGTAAAAACGAAATACGAATTCGATAAGGTGAAAGCAGCGGGTACAGTCGTGAGATACCCGTTGTTCACAGTTATCCATAGCCAGGTCTCTAAGACTGAAAGCCCTCGAGTAGGTATCATTGTTGGACGACGAGTTGGCAAAGCCGTTACGAGGAATCGACTCAAACGTATTACTCGAGAACTGGTAAGAGCTTCCCATTCGAAGATGGCCCTCGGTCATCATTGTATCGTCTACCCCAAGGTTAAAATTCTGCGTTCTACGTTCCAAGATACAGAGAAAGCTTGGAACGATGTGTTAGAGCAAGTCGGGATGATCCAAGCCAAGAGACCAGAATGACCTGGTTCCTAAAAAAGGTGATTGCGCTATATCAGGGCGTCGTCTCCCCCCACATGGGGGTCTGTTGTCGTTTTGTACCAACATGCTCGCACTATACAGCGAAGGCGATTGAGAAACATGGGCCTGTCAAAGGACTTTGGTTTGGCATCAGCCGTGTGCTCAAGTGCCATCCCTTCCATTCAGGGGGTGTGGATCCAGTCCCGTAAGCCCTTCTACCGGTTCCTGCGACCACCCAACTATTGTCAGTGCTCGTGAGATTGTAGAACTAAACTAATGGAAAAACGCGTCGTCCTGTTCCTTGTCCTTTCCCTCGGGATCATCATTGGGTACAGCTACCTGTTGGAGCAACTGGGCTACTCTCCCCTTTCCAACTCTCCGATTATCGATGAGGAAATTCGTCTACCTGAATCATCGAGCGATGCCCAAACAGATGACGTGCCAACCAGTGCTGGAACGCTAGAACAAGAACAGACTGTGACGATGTCTGGTGACTCCGAAACTATCGCGAGTGTCGAGGCAGGCACCGACGAGGAAGTTATCACTATTGACACACCACTGCTCCGCGTTCAGCTTTCCAATCTAGGTGCCGTCATCACCTCATGGGAGCTGAAAAATTTCTTGCAAACCGGAGACAGTGTTCCCGTCCAACTCATATATCCGAATGGCCAGTTCCCTGGGCCGCTGACGTTACAAGCAGGCGGGCACGAGGAATTAACCACTAGGCTTGGACATATGCCCTATCACGTGGAAAAAGACTTCTCTGAACTGGATGAAAGGAACCCAACTGGGAAAGTACGATTGACCTATGGATCGGATGGTTCGGATTTATGGATTCAGAAGGAGTTAGTGTTCCATTACGACTCCTATGTCGTAGATATTGAAATCCGCACGCGTGGGATTTCCGAGAAATTAGATCTGGTGTTAGGGACCAATTTTGGGGTGGTTGAATGGGGCCAAGGATTCATAGGAGAGCTAGGCTCGGCTTGGATGATGGGGGAGGAATTGGTCAAAGAATCTCCCGATGCGGAGGAACCTACCATTCGCCGGGAAGGATCGGTGAGGTGGTTAGCTCTCCAAGATAAATATTTCATCAGTGTCTTGATGCCAGAGGAGGCAACTGGTCTTTTTTCAAAACTTGAAAATGAAAATGTTGTATCTGCCAGGTTGAAGCTTCCGGTTAGCTCAGGGGAGCAAATCCATAACGCCCGCTTATACGCAGGGCCCAAACAATTCGACGTCCTGAAATCGTTTAACAACGGGTTGGAAGATACCATTGATTTCGGTTGGTTTATTTATGACAGTTTTGCACCAGTAAAATTCGTGGCGAAACCACTCTTTTCAGTTCTCCGGTACATCTATGAGTATACCCACAACTACGGGTGGGCCATTATTATTTTGACCTTCGGCATTAAACTCTTGTTCGTTCCCTTGCAATACAAGAGCTATAAATCCATGCAGGGGATGAAGGACATCCAACCCAAGGTCGTCAAACTTCAAGAGAAATATAAGGATGACAAGCAAAAACTCAACGAAGAGCTCATGAAGCTCTATCGCGAGCATAAGGTCAATCCAATTGGCGGTTGTCTGCCTATGTTTCTACAGATGCCGGTCTTTATTGCGCTCTTCAATATTCTGTATATGACAATCGATCTGCGGCAAGCGCCGTTCATGCTGTGGGTTCAAGACCTCTCCATCCAAGATCCGTTTTATGTCCTGCCGGTGTTGATGGGGGCGTCGATGTTCGTGCAGCAAAAAATCATGCCGACCACAGCCGACCCCAATATGGCAAAAATGATGTTAATTCTCCCAATCGGGCTGACCTTCTTGTTTGTCACATTCCCCGCCGGACTCGTATTATACTGGGTGACAAACAATGTCTTAACGATTGCTCAACAGTTTATTACCGACCGCTATGTCCTCCCGCAGCCGAAGAAACCCGCCACGGCAGAAGTTGCGAAAATCAACCCACCCACACCTGATACTGAAAAGTCTGACAAACCAGGAAAGAAGAAACCGGCTTCGAAACACACCGGCAAGTCATCAGGTAAATCCAGAAAAGCCTGACCAGAGGAGCTAGTCGTGAGTTCCCTGGACGACACGATTTGCGCGGTCGCCACCCCCGCAGGCCAAGGCGGCGTGGGAATCGTACGAGTGAGCGGTTCGCAAGCCATCGTCATGGCTTCAAACATCGTTCGCCTTCATTGCAACAAACCTCTTTCGGAAATCAGACCGCGCCGGCTGTATTTGGGGAAATTTCTGTGGCGCGAGTTCGGCGCTCACGACCAGAGAGAACATGTTGGCGGCACTGTATTAGATGAAGTGCTCGTCGTGAGGATGCTCGCACCTCGTTCTTATACAGGCGAGGATGTTGTGGAAGTGCATGGCCATGGTGGTCCGCTCGTTGTCCAGGCGATTTGCGAAGCTCTGACACAAGCCGGAGCCCGCATGGCCGAGCCGGGAGAATTTACCAAACGGGCGTTTCTCAATGGGCGTCTAGACCTCACACAAGCTGAAGCGGTGTTGGATACGATTCACGCCAACTCCCTCCACAGTCTGAAATTAGCGCAGGAACATTTGCAAGGTGGCTTGTCAGGAGTCATTCAAGGCCATCGGGACACGTTAGTTAAAATTCTGGCTCATGTCGAAGCTGAAATGGATTTTGGAGAAGAAGATATTCAATTCATTAGACAGGAGGAGTTAAAAGAGAAACTTCGGACAATGGCCGAAGCCATTGAAACATTAATCGAGTCAGCCCAAGAAGGCCGCATCATTCGTGAAGGCATTCGAACCGTCATACTCGGGCGACCCAATGTGGGAAAGTCCAGCCTCTTAAACGCCCTTCTGGATGTGGATCGAGCCATTGTTTCCAACATTCCTGGTACCACGCGCGATGTGCTGGAAGAATCAGTCGTGGTCGATGGGGTCGTGATTCGTCTGTTTGATACTGCAGGGTTACGAGAATCAATGGATGAGTTAGAACAAGAAGGTATGAGTAGAGCCGAAGGGGCGATAGAGCAAGCGGATGTTCTGATTATGGTGTTTGATCAAAGCCAAGTTCTTACCGAACGAGACATGGACTTCATGCATCAGTACATTCAAAAACCACGTGTGATGGTCTTAAATAAACAGGACCTCGCCCCAAAGATTTCCCTGGAAGATGTTCGAGCCATCGTTCGACCAGATGAAACACCGAATGGGTCGGCAACGGAATATCTTCAAGTTTCTGCGGTGACCGGAGAGGGCCTAGACCAGCTCAAACGAAGTCTCAAAATTTTGGCAATGGGAAGACGACATGAAGCGGGCGATTCCGTGTTGGTCTCTCGGCTGAGGCATAAAGTTTTACTGGCACAGGCTGTGGAGGGTTTGCAAAATGCCCTTGCAGCAATTGATGATACTCAATCAGCCGAATGTGTCGCATTGGAATTACGAGTGGCCCTACAGGCCTTAGGCGAAATCGTGGGTGTAGTAACTAACGAAGATATTTTAGATCTGATCTTTAAAGAGTTTTGTATTGGCAAGTAAATGCTCGTGGGAGGTTCGAATATGCCAAAACTCCTGAATGTCGTAATTGTCTCCTGATAGGGCTTCCCCTATAACAACGTGTCAATTAGATGACTATCTCAACTGATACAGGGAAATGGTCAGACGCATCCACAAGTGTGGATTTCATTAGACTGACTGACAAGGATATGGTCGATCAACACATTAAAATTATCTCCAGTTAGACGGTCACGAAAACGACTAGTTGATGGTGTCCATCCGTACTTCCCTAATCTCGGTTGAGGAAGGACATGTTGGAGAATATTCCTTGGAGCTCGCACATCACCGAGCAAGATTTCAACAGCACTTCGACTGAAGCGTTGCTCGTAGTAATCGAGTCACAACCCGTCGTTAATATCCCCCGTGACGATAATCTTGGCATCGGAGTTTTCCTTAAACCATTGATCGCATCGCTCACGAATGGAAAAACACTCAGCGAACAATTCCTTGCGATTCCGTTCTGACAACTGTTCAAACCGCGCAAAATCCACTGCATCAAAGATACCCTTCGATTTGGCATGTGCGACGATCAATAGAGCACGTTCCTGATCATTTTGCCCCCCATCCCGAATTGAGAGCTCAAGAGGTGGACGGAAATGTTTATAAAATTCTTTAATAAGTGACTCGGTGGTATCCACGAGGAACGACTCATTGAATGGGTTTTTAGATTGACGCTTTTCCGGATCGTGAACAACTGTGACCTTGTTTTTCTTGAACAGGGCGCATAGTTCTTGTTGCCCGCTAGAAGGAAACCCGTGCGTCGCTACGTAGTTGGCGTCAAGTTGATGAAGATCGCGCCAGGCCTCGAGTTGTTCGGATGCTGTCTTAGTCTGATTTGCCAGGGTATCAGGTCCTTCGACGATACACAGTATGTCAGGATCGATTGTTCGAACCACTTCCGCTAACATGGCGCTCCGTTCCCCATGTTTGCGATCTTCCTGACTACCTTCATCAGCCTTTTTGGGGGAACCATCGGAAAAGAAGAGTCTTCGCATCCACTCCATGTTGTACACAGCAATCTTGAGTTCCATTTGTCATCCTTTCAGCAGCAAGTGATTTCTTGATCAACTATCGTAGCAGATGAGTGTGCAACTAGAGCTCATGGCAATGAACGAAGATCTACGCTCCATGCATTGAGTGTTCCCGTGTCACGATGTAAGTTATCAGAGACATGTAAAGTCCACCGCCCGCCTCCTTCTACTCCACCCTCGGCCAAGCGCCTCAAAGATTGAGTATCAGATGCCCGATACGTTCGTAGGAGATCATCCGTCCCGCCTCCTTGAAAAACTCGATGTAATTCCGCTGTGAATCCTTCTGGGCTGACGAGAGTGACATTGAGGTCTCCTTGGTAGGTGTGGGTAATGTCAACATCCACGATGATATGCTCCACCGCTCCGTGTCCAGTGATCGTAATATGGCTGACAATCCCTTCTGGTTTATTATCTGGAATCGGGAGATTAGGACGAATAGAGCCGTGTCGTTCCCCTTCTCCGCCGGTACCGCCACCAAGCGCTTGCGCTCTTTGGACTGCACGGAGTGCATTCACTTTTCCACTACCAAAAAAGGCGGAGCGTCCATTCACCATGGCCCCTGAGATTCCCTGAACATTTGGGTCGTTGGGTAGGTCTAAATTAGGATCTAAGTCTCGATCGGCCGTTGCCATGAGGATCTGCCGCACATCATTAGCCGCAAGATCAGGATTCACTGACAACATCAATCCCACTACACCACTCACAACAGGTGCTGCACCGCTGGTTCCGCCAAAATCGTCAGTATAGAAATCTTCTCGGATAATTGGGGTTGTCGGATTATCTTGTAACGGACTCTTCCGATCCCCGTGCCCCGGACGATTCACTGCCCCAATTTGCCCGAGGCCTCGGAAATTGGCTGAAAAATCAGGGAGTGATCCCAACTCGTGACCATTGCTGGATGGGGCAGTAACGGTAATATGTTCACCCCAATTCGAATATCCAGATTTTCGTAATCGAGAAGACAAAGCTCCAACCACAACGACGCCTTCGATACTCGGATATGCTGAAAACACATCGTTACCAGCTGGAATTGAACGAACGACGAAATTGTTAAACTGATCCACATCAAGAAAGCGAACTCCGTTTACATTATCAGTCCCGCGCAAACGAGTGGCCGCATCGTCATTGCCCGCAGAAAACACAATCACCAGTCCCTTGCCACGCCTACCACCAGTCTGCGTCATTTCCCTGATTTCTTGGCGAAAACCAGGATCGAAAATGTCGAACGACAAAGGAGGAAAACCGAAACTGCAGTTCAACACATCTGCATGCTGCGAGGCATGCCGAAACTCGATGAGTGTCTGCACTCGATCTAATAGACCGAATCCAATTCGAATGGGCAGGAAGGTACAGTGGGGAGCAATGCCAACCATCGCCCCACCTTCAATTGATCCTGTAGCAATACTTGCCACGGGGGTGCCATGAAAATCACGAGATCCTGGACGAGGATCGGAGTCGACGGGGGTGTCGGCAAAGTCTTTCGCAGCGGGATGAACACGTTTATTGCGAAAGGCTGGATGATCCAAGTCAAATCCGTCGTCCATCACGCCGACCACTATCTCTGGATTTCCCATAGTGATTTGCCAGGCTTCAGGGCATTGAATGCCTGCCCTCGGATCGACGTCAGAGTGCATGATTAAGTCCGCGGTCAAATACCATTGTTCCCGGAAGAGTGGATGAGTATTGACAAACGCTGTTTGATGGGTTTTTCGTGGTACGAGCACTTGTGGAGAACATGAGAGAACTTCCTGGCGTTGCGCAATGGCATTCGCTGTCTTAATCGGATTCTGTCCGGTTGCCGATGTGACCTTGAGCACATACGTTTCTCCCATTCTGCCTTCCTCTATTAAATGAAATTGCTCTAGGATCATTCGTAGATCATCAGGGTCGGGGCGCCTCAGCCTTAAAAAGATTCGATCGTCGATCACAATTTCCTCGCCGGTCCCCTTCACAGTGTAAATATGATGGGCTACACTTTTTTTCCTAATATCGGCCATGGAGCGGTCTCGCTGCCTTGCATCTGAAGAGGTTAGCCTAGTGACATTCGAAGACAGGGCCCTTGACGTCAAATGATGCTTGTCGGCTGCTTCCTTGATTTGTGATGGATTTTCCAGAACTGAAAAATCAGTAGAGTGTTCGGTCAGCTCCAATTTCTTGCCATTAAGGATCAGGAACCGACCGAGGTCTTTCTTTGAAGATGTTTTTTTCTTCATGGCGATTCTCCTATGAACGAAATAATATTGCTAACGATGTAATTCAATGAAAACCTCATCCGAAGTGATACTGTAGCGATTGCCATGCCAACTGAATTGCCCCATGAGACTTCAGTCATGATACGAAAAATATGCAGAATTCAAAGGAATTTCACGAAGCGAAGCTCGTGTTAAGAGAGCATAACTACAACCTAACGGTATCTAAAAAGATATGATATGTATCTCTCTGGAGATTGAACAATCTCTTGTCCGTGATCCTGCGTCACAGTGACAGTACGTAGCAGCCCATTTTTATCATGTCGTAATAAGGCTAAAACTCGAAGCTCGAATGGAAAATCAAGCATTAGATTACGAATTTCCCCCGAGAACCTTGTCACAAAACTACAGAGAACCGGGTGAATCGATTTTGGTTGCACGGCTTCGGCATACACGGTTGCTTGAGCATGCCCAACCAGGCCTTATGCAATGCGCGCTGGCGGTGATCACGGAAATCCGGTCTTCAGAGTGCGTGGCCTTGAACGCTCTGGGTAGAATTGTGGGGGTCGTCACCAACGAAGATATTCTGGGTGAAATCTTCCGCGACTTTTGCATCGCAAGTGACTAGGCGTCTATTCGGTTGTAGCCACTCGGCATCCGCTTTGGTAATTTCTGGTGGACCAGTACTCTGGATGATGGCAAGCGGTTATCCTGTTAGGCGAGCAGTTGCAATGGGATGTTGACAAGGAAGGGCCTTGAAAACAAAAGGAAAAACCTCAGCTTCGAGTTCGTGAACCGACGTCCCTGAACCGTATGGCGACGCCCGCTTTCTGTTGGCTGGGTCTATCTTTCCAGTGGCCCATTTAAAACCGCGCGGATAGTCCAAAGAAGAACCGCCGGCCTGGCTGCGGAAACCCGAAGAGCCGCGAGTAGTTCGTGTCAAGGATATTTTCTACGGCGACGTATGGGGTCAGATAGTCGGTCGCTGCGTAGGAGATTTTCCCGTTCAGAAGAAAGAAGGTATCTTCACCCACGGTCGAGGAAATCTTTGGTTTAGAAGGATCTCCAAACTTCACGTAAGAGCCTTGTAGGAAAACTCCGAGTCCCCATGCAGGTTGATAGGCCACACGAGTGTTCAGCTGGTGGTATCCGTCGTTAAAGACATCGTCTCCTCGGTTTTCAAATGCTTGATCGATGTACGTATAGTCCAAGGAAATCATAGCCTCGTTTGTAATATGCGCGGTAAGGACGCTTTCTATCCCATGCGACACAAATGAAATAGCGTTTTGGTCCTGGGTTCTGCCTCCTGAAGTTGGACGAAAGACGATCATGTGATCGACGTCGTTGCGAAACCAAACGACATCGGCCTCAATGCGTCCGTTCCAGAACAGTTGATTGGCCCCGGCTTCGATGACGAAGTTATTTTCTGGTTCTAGTTGAAGATTGCCTCGACCTGCGAATAAATTAAGCAAGCGGGGCAAGCGGCTTTTTTTCCCGATACCAAGTCTCAATCGAGTATTGGGTTGAGGGAGAAGGGTCATGGAGGCTCTGGGGTTCCATGATTCGATGGTTCGTCCGCCTCCGGTATACATCACATCGTAGTTCAGGCCAGCCGATAGCTGAAGCCAGGGGTAGGGCGCCCAATCACCCTCCACAAAGTAATCGGTGGTCAAAGCCTCGTCATCAGTGCGCCGAGAGGGGCCAGAGAGAAATTTATCGGCATGTTTGTCGTATTTGAGAAACGTGCCTCCCTTGATAAACAAATCCTCAGAGAGCTCCCACGTGGTTTGAAGGTTCGCTCCGAAACTCGTGTTCAGAAATCGGCTTTTGGAATCAACGGTCGAGTACGTGCCGTCGGTAAAAATAATAAGGTCATCTGAAAAACGGTCGAAGTAGATGTTTCCCTTAATCATGAGATTTTCAAGGGGTTTCGTTTGTCCGTAGGTGTCGATGTTAAAGCGCTTCCAGTCTGAAAAGCGTGTGAATCGTAGCCGACGACGACCTGTACCACCCCCGAAAATATTTGGCGGGACATCTAACTCTGCTTGATAGTATCCGACCACCAGCGCGATTTTATCGTCTGGAGTTTTCTCATATCCAAGATTCATGGCCACATTGTATTTCTCATATTCCGATTGTTCAGCCAGACCGCCGTTTTCATGTAGAGCCGGAGAAAAGTCATCGGACAGTGGGAAGCCGTTGGAGCGACGGTAACTGCCTGTGAGATACACATTGAAGTCGCCGTAACGTCCTCCATGTTGGAGCCAAAAATCTTGGGTGTTATAGGATTCATATGACGCCTGCAGGCGTGTCGTTGGTTCACTGCTTCCCTGTTTTGTAACGATGTTAATCACGCCCCCAAAGGTATTGGGGCCATAGGCCGCGGCCACCGGCCCTTTCACAACTTTGATTTCAGCGACGTTGTCAATGGGAAGATTATTGAGATCTACATCGCCAAAGAAGGGGTCATAGACCGGCCGGCCATCGATAATCACAGCGTATTGGCGTGAGCCCAAGCCTCGGATACTGCTCAGTTTCGGATTTTTGGTTCCACCTTCTGAAAAGATGAGTCCGGGGACAAAGCGAAGGGCATCGCCGACGTTTCGAGCGTTTTGCTGTAGGATATCATCAGCCGTCACAATGAACTGGTCTGACCGCCGCATAAATTTTTTCGAGGCGGTTGGTACTAATTCACCCAACTCAAACTTCTCTAATTTTTCTTTTTCGAGCAGTTCCAACAGGTCTTGGAGGTCATGACTTGGCTCCTGGGGGGAGGCACCGAGTTCGTCGGCAGCAAATCCAGACAATGTGCCGAGCCCATAATTGCATAACAGGCACGAGAGCAGTGTATAGAAGAGGACCCGAAAATATTTCGATAGGCTAACTGGCATGGCTACGTACGGTTTTCTAAATTTTGCTCGCGGTCGGGCTCTATTACAAATAAGCCGTGTTTCGTTACTTCGTTCCGCAGGTGTAAAGGGTGACAATTTCTGCAATCTCTTTAAGTCGGTAATACCTTTGTTATTCGAGTTTTAGTACCAGTTATAGCTTGTGGCGGATCAAGAGGTAAACTAGCTCGACGCCAGTGTGACATGTACGATTTCTATTTTGGAATGTGTACTAAAGGTAACTAAAGAAGTAGGCCTCTGTTCCGGAACGAGATGACCTTCGCCACGAAGAGGTATCCCACGAACCAAGAAGAAGGAACTTCGAGCGTAGTTTGACGAAAACATGCAAAAGAAGCAAGAAGACACAACAATTTTCTACCCACACAGGTTTTGGCTTTTGATGTCACCAGGAGATTGAATCATATTCAAGTGCTCGTTAACAGCAAGCGCCGTGCGGCGTAAGGGAGGCACGAACCTCTAGGGGTTGTTGCGAGTCGTCTCTTCTGCAGAATTTGGGCTTGGCTGGTACGGCGGCAATAACGAATTGGCGGAACAACAACGACTTTTAGCGCGCCGCTTTCATAAACGGGGAACTTTCATTTGGATCAGAGTAGCGATGCAGCGACAGTAATTGGCAGTATAGAGGGAAAAGTATCTGTGTTTGATTGGGCATGTTACGTACGTATAGGCTGATAGAGGCGAATAGGAATGTTAAACGGTCTTTTTTGCTCAAAGTGGACAGTACCAAGACTCCCTTGCGGGGTCGATGTGCGAGCCCCGACTCCCTGTCAGACAAGCCATCGCGCTGGGGCGAGGGGCTGAGAGGACGGTGCGCATGGATCTGCCACCGCCTGTTAAGGGGTAGGAGAACTATCGCACGTCTTGAGCACAACGCAATCCGTTGAGGTCAGCTTGCAGCGACGGATCGGTATTGCTCCGAAGCGCCGACCGCAAGTCTGATGGAACAGTGGCCCAAGAACCACCTCGAAGAACTCTGAAGGCTCCATTTGACGGACCTTCTGGACTCTTCTTAGGGCTGGCCTGGTAGTAATCCTTATTATACCAATCGGATACCCATTCCCAGACGTTTCCCGCCATATCATAGACTCTGTAGGGACTTTTTCCGTGTTCGTAGGAACCCACTGCTTTCAATTTTTGTTTATACAGAACCGTGGTCGTGTAAAACCCTCGTTGATTAAAATTCGCTAACCTGGAATTGGGCGTGCTATCCCCCCAAGGGTAGATCCGCTTGTCAGTCCCTCTTGCCGCCTTCTCCCATTCTGCTTCGGTAGGGAGACGTTTCCCATCCCAGTTACAATAATCCTTCGCATCGTACCAACTCACGCCGACAACAGGCTTCTTTGCATCTCTCGACCCATCCACGTGATTCCAAAACTTCGGATCTTCGCGATTTGTGGCTTGCATGAACTTTTCGTATCGTTCCGTGGTCACTTCAAATTGGTCAATGTAAAAGGCATTGAGAAACACCTCGTGTTCAGGATGCTCATGGGGCTCGCCGGTTCCGCTTGGAGATCCCATCGTAAATGTACCAGCTGGAATCAAGACCATAGCGTTAGGGGGCGTTAACTGCCGGTCTTGGTCGGCAATGATGGGTTGTCTTTCATCGGTGAACATCATTTGCCATCCGTCGAGTTCGAGTTTCGCTATCGATGCCGGTTTCGCAAGCCCGAAGTCATGAACTTTTTCGGTCACGATACCGACCACCTGACCTTGATACAGAATAGGACCACCCGAGTTCCCTGAATTCACAGCACCAGACAGCACAATGTCAGGTCCACTCCGCGCCGTGACCTTTCCCGCAGTCACACCCCAAGGGAGCACCCGTCCTGCCGCACGAGGAAACCCGATGAGATCAACATCCTCCCCACCCATGAGAGATGTTTGCGTATCAAACATCAACGTTCTGGATTCCTTAGGCAGTTGGCCTTCAACCACCAGGGCGGCGAGGCCTTTGGGATTCCCACCTTCCAGGCCCAACACCTTCGCTTCAAATGTTTGAAGAGGTGCAGAGTAAAACGACACGGTTGGCGCCTTCCCACCTTCAATCACATGCGAGGCCGTCGCGATGTAGGCTTTGCCTTCTTCCAGCCCCACAACAATACCGGTTCCGATCTGATTAGTGGCCCCTCTGATCATTACCACGCCATTTTTAAGGGATTCGAGATCCTTTGCGGTACCGTGTTCGCTGAACCCGACACTCGTTACGAGAAGAAGCACCGCACACACCAACAGACTTTTGAATAGTGGGTTACACATCATGGTGACTTCTGGTTGAGAAACATTCCTTTCTTCTCCTTTTTCACTGACCATTGCCATATCCATGGGTCACTGGTTTACGGCCTTGCCTTTGTATGGAGAATAACTTGTCGATATGGCCCATACGTCTTGATTGTCTATTCTACAATGGTCCATGTAATTTCGGTATTGCCGGGAGAATAGGAAATTTAAACGGCCTTTCTGCCTGAACGGGAATCTACCATAGACCCGGTCAGGGGGCACTCCATCACCTCGGCCGATGGTACCGGGGACGTTCCCTCTGCGAGAAGGGTTGCCCAGCCCCTTTGTTGGGGGTTCAGGCGCCGCTGGGCTGCCCGGTGGGGCGGGAACAGGAGAAAAGGCCAAAGGGGCCCCATCGGGTTCTGGACGAACCCGGCCTCCGCAGGCTGAGGCGGTCTGCATGAAGGCGTAGAAGCGGGCTGGGGCTTTTGGTGGGGCGCGGCTCGGGAAACCGAGGTGTGTAAGGATTTTGATGATGACGGCGGGGTCTTCGATGGTGGCCAGAGATCGGTTGCTTCTAGTAGCAGTGCCCCGGTGTTTGGGTTATCAGGTTCTTATCTTTCTACTTAGAGCATCGTGGACCCCATCTGCTATAGAGAACTGCTCTGTCTTCAACCCAAAAAGCTGGAATAAGGAAGGCTAGCTTGAGAAGCCAGCCTTCCTCTAAAAGTTACGGCATGTTTCACTTCGGTCAAAAGAACATGTTAGTCCCGTGAACAGGAGGGATGATTGGGTGTATGAAGACTTCGCAGGAGCGTCAATATTTCTTCTTGGTCACTATCTTGTAAAGCAAAATACTTTGCCCGAGCTGTGGCAGCTTCTCCGCCGTGCCAGTCGATAGCTTCAGTTAATGTGGATGCTCTCCCATCGTGCATGTAGGGAGCGGTATCTGCGATACCCCACAGACGGGCCGTAATGAATAGCTGATTCTCGACATCGGTTGCTTCGTGTAAAGTTTCTTGAAGACGCGGGCCCATATCGTGTCGTTTTAAATCAGAAAAGAGCTTGAGCGTAATGCCTCCTTTTGCATTTTCGCCGAAGTTTGCTGGAGCTTGCGTAAGGTCAACTTCATAATATGGGTTTTTGAATGGATGTGCCGGATCCTCGGGATGCTGATAGGGTAATGTCTTATAGGTCGTCTTCATGACAGGAGTATGGCAGTCTGCACATCCTATTTTCTTAAAGAGTTTCCTCCCTTTCTTGTTCGTTTTGGCTTGGCATGGTGGAGCCGTTGTTGTGTTAAATATGGCCAGTGAAGACAGCTGACCTACGGTGATTTCATTCTTGACGCCGTCTCCGTCATGGTCCACATCTTTCCCAACCACTTCAACGGGTTCCATGCCCATATGAAATCGTAACGCGCCACAATCGAAATCACGTGTCGTGACATTGTTGCCTTTTCGCCCGAATGGCCTGACCACAAGATCGGGATCGATGCCCACGACATTGGATGTGTCTAAAATCACATCGGGTTGCTCGCCTTGCTCTTGCAGAGAAAATCGAGATTTCATTTCATTTCCAATGCCATAAAACGATGTCTGCGATGGTTGAATCGCAATAAAGTGCATGAGTTGAGCCGAATCTTTCTGTGCAGAATCAACCAATGATTCTATCTGTCCCATACCTGTTGCATTGCTGCAATTCGTTGGGATCGGGTCATCGGCTACATTTTCTCCAGAAAGAGGATTTTTGAAAGCCTGAATTTCATGATGGGTTAAAGTTCTTGAAAAAACAGAACCGAAGTGGATTCCATGTGTGATTAGTTCGAATTTTTTCCCAAGATTCTCAGGACGTAACGCCTCTTGTGCGAGCTGCTGAAGGTCTTGTGTCATCTCTTTGGCGAGTAATTCGATACCGCCTGCCCCAAAGACAAAAGGAGGGTTGATGATTCGTCCGTTAAATGACGAATACGCCAATTTCTCAGAATTACTGACGTCGAACATGTTCACTGCTGGAAAGGCATTTGCTGCAGCTCCGCCTACCCCACCGACCTCAAATGTCGCAGGTATCATGTCATTGCTTAGAATAGAATGACATTCCAGGCAAGTTTGCGAGTCGAGCCCGTTCATGCGTAGAAAATGTCCGTTCCCTTCGTCAGAGTTCGCCTGGAGAGTTGGACGACTGCCAAAAAGATTCTTGTCTTCTTCTTGATCAAATGGACCATCTCCTAGTCCATCAAATTTGTTAAAAGGCGTGGCGAACACGCGCTTGCCTTGAGCAATAATGTCTGTCAATGATGCGGTGTTGTTTTCAATTTCCTCATGTGTAATAGGGGCGTCTAAATTGGGGCCTTCTCCTTTCGACAGAAGTCCGTTGGCACAGGATAAAAGAGGTATTCCAAAGATCACGGCTGCCATACACGGAATTTTGAGAGAGATTCTCCTCATGATCAATCCTCCTCAACTCAGGATGTTATGAAATTGCGCTCTACTCACAATGATTGCATCATAGATATCTTGAACAGGTTCTGACGTGATACTAGTGACTTGGTAAGGCAAGTACAGTGCCAAGGGACTGCCGTCAGGGGGCGGAGTTACAGGGGCCAGTTATCTTGGTGTTATCGGAGAGATCGGGAAGCCGTGGAAGTGTTGGTTCTAAAATTATGAGAGCTATACTTAGTATCTTCAGAGATACATGATGTATCCTAAACAGCATATATTCCTGAAGGGAACCTCTAAAAACCTCTGACTTTGGACGCGATCGTCTCGGGAATAGGAATTTTAAACGGCCTTTTTCCTCAAACCGGATAACTACCAACGATCTCCTTGCGGAGTCCATTGGCGAGCCCCTGCACTCTGCCAGACAGGCCATCACGCTGGGATCTTCGATGGCGGCCAGGATGGTCAAGGGACCGTCACACTGTGGACAGGTAGTGCCATCGTGGCAGGGGGCTTTGAGTAGCAAGATCAAGGGGAACGATCTCGTTAGGAACGCATAGTCTTTTGCAGGGTCGTTCCTCTACAATTTGAATGGGTAGGAGGAAGGCGATAAATGGTGAGGAGAAAAACTCGATGAGTAAGGAATTTGACATTGTTGTAGTGGGTGGAGGACATGCGGGCTGCGAAGCAGCTTTGGCAGCGGCGCGAATGGGCTGCCAGGTGCTCTTGCTAACCATCGATCCTCAAAAGTCTGCCACCATGCCGTGTAACCCTGCTGTTGGAGGAATTGGTAAGGGCCATTTGGTGAAAGAAATTGATGCTCTGGGTGGTGAAATGGGGGCAAACACAGATAAGTCCGGCATCCAATTCCGAATTCTCAATACGCGGAAAGGTCCAGCCGTTCGAGCGACACGAGTGCAGTGCGACAAAGATCTCTACGCGGTAGAAATGCAGGAGACTTTGTCGAATCAAGAAAACTTGACCATTGTGGCAGGCACAGTTGACCGGATTTTGACGCAGAACGGAACAGTCACGGGAGTGAAAACCAGTACCGGCGACACCATGGCTACACGAGCAGTGGTTCTCACATCTGGCACATTTCTTAAGGGGCTGATGCATATTGGTCTAACCCATCTTCCCGGAGGGCGTGCCGGAGAACCGTCAGCCGAACATTTATCGGATTGTATGTTGGACTTTGGGTTTGAAGTCGGACGGTTAAAGACAGGGACGCCGCCTCGCTTGGATCGTGATTCTATTAATTTTGATGTGATGGGGCGACAGCCGGGCGACCAAGTCCCTCGTCCCTTTTCTTTCAGAACCCAACACATTCCCAATCCTCAAATCGATTGTCATATCACGTTTACGACGGAACAGGCTCACGACATTATTAAAAACAATCTGGATCGATCACCCATGTATTGTGGGCTGATTGAATCCACTGGCCCACGCTACTGCCCGTCCATTGAAGATAAAGTCGTGCGGTTTGCTGACAAAGAGAGCCATCAAATTTTTATGGAGCCGGAAGTCCTGGGCGGGCAGTCGTATTATCCCAATGGCATTTCCACAAGCCTACCGATTGATGTGCAGCAGGCGTTTGTCAAAACCATACCTGGGTTGGAGCAGGCCGTCTTTCTACGTCCGGGCTATGCAGTCGAATATGATTACTTTCCTCCCAGGCAGCTCCATGAAACCTTAGAAACCAAACTCGTCAACGGGCTGTTTCACGCCGGTCAGATCAATGGCACATCGGGGTATGAGGAAGCCGCTGCCCAAGGGATGATGGCTGGGATTAATGCCGCCCTTCGAGCTAAAGGGGAAGCGCCTCTTATTTTAGACCGTTCTCAAGCCTACATGGGTGTCCTAATCGATGATCTTATTACCAAAGATACTCGGGAGCCCTACCGCATGTTCACGTCGAGAGCGGAATATCGGTTGCTCCTTCGTGAGGACAATGCTGATTTTCGGCTTAAAGAAATTGGCTATCGCTTAGGATTGATTTCTCAGGAAGAATTCGTGGCATTTCAACGAAAATGGGAAAAAATAGATAACGAACTGAACCGGCTGGGCAGCATTCATACTAAAATTCCTGAACTTGAACGACAGACACATATTACCTTTGACGGACCAACCACCAGCACGTCTCTGCTGCAACTGCTTCGAAGGCCGGAACTCTCCTACAAAGATCTGCATCCTTTTTTACATGGTGAAGAGGAAACGGATGTGGAAGTCACTGAGGCAGTAGAGACTGCAGTGAAATACGAAGGTTATATCAAGCGGCAAGAACAGGTGATCGAGCAGTTTAAAAAATTAGAGCACCGACGCGTGCCGGATAATTTCGATTACCTGGGTATCAAAGGATTCTCAAACGAAGTCGCCGAAAAACTCCAAAAAGTGCGTCCCTCCTCTGTAGGACAAGCCTCCAGAATTTCCGGCGTTACCCCCGCCGCAATCTCTCTCCTCCTCGTCGCCCTCGAACGCCACAAAAAAGCCAGCTAGCGATATCCTCACAGAATTACAATCCGATCGGTGTCACATTTCGCTTTCGCGAAGATGTTTTTTTCTTTTTGTCTTCCCTTCAAATAAAATGAGTGAAGCCCCGTTTCGAAATTTAAGGTGATGGCCGCATTCTTTGAAAAGGGACTGGTAACGGATACCGACCAGCGCTCAGTTTTTTGTGCCGAAGAATTTAATTGGGTGTGATAGCAATCAATATGGAAATGACAGATATGGACAGAGTTAGAGGTGAGATACTCTTTCTTCATTTGGCAATCAAGCTAAATATTTGTATTCGTGAATAATTACACATGAGGTAAGAGCATGGATTACCGTAATGAAGGCCGAAAACATTTGAAACTTTCTAAAGAAGAGCTTGGCACCGGAGATAGGGAACGCTTGAAATACGCTGCACTGGAATTGCGCATGGCGATGGAGGCTATTACCTATGCCCGCGCCATTGCCTACAAAGATGAGTTTCCTCCAGATGAATACGAAACCTGGCAGCCGATAAAAGTGATGTCGGTGCTTATTGATATTGACCCTACAGCGGACATTGATAGCTCACTCGCCTTTGGCTTAGAGGAAACCCCCGGGGTTTCGGCACGAGTGATGACATCAATGGGTTCAGAAAGAGTTCTTAATATCACTACTCTGAAAAAACACTATTCTGCGCTCGGTAGCTATCTTCATGTTCAATCAATGAAACGGGTTCGCGCCGGAAAGCCTTTACAATTCGGCGAGATGCGGTCTCGGTGTGAGGAAGTTGTCGCATTTGTCGAGGAAGTCCTGTCCTCCCCTATCTCTAATATCGTTAACAGCAACTCGGCTACGCTGGACTGTATGGAGTGTGGAGAGAAAATTCGTAAACGGATACCCCTAGGACAAAGTGAGGTGAAGGTCGAATGCTACGAGTGCCGCGCTTCATATAAGCTTATCGACAAAGGGAATGGTCAGGTCCTATGGGAACCCCAACAAAATGAAGTTCAATGCGGGAACAGGAATTGTGAGAGCAAGTTCTTTTTCTGGCCAAAGGATATAAAAAACAGGAATTGTTGGATATGTCAGGAATGCAGGGGACGGAATACTTTTGCCCTCGGCATTTGTTATGAGGCTGAAGGAAGTTGGGATGAGTCAAGCTAGAGTGATTATCGCCACCGAGGAAAATGAATGACTTTAAGATGCTAAAGTTTTAAGTGTTTGAAGGCCGCAACCGATGTACTTTGGTATGGCCTCTGGACCCAAACAACCCAATAATCAAAAAATTTCCGCTATTGATAGCTATATCAAGGATTGGGATGAGTATTTTCACGAAATTGCTAAAACTACCGCAAGAAAATCAAAAGACCCCACAAAAGTTGGAGCAGTTATCGTTTCGAGAGATAAAATAGTTATCTCAACCGGATACAATGGATTGGCACGCCATGTATTCGATAATCCTGCCTTGTATGATCATAAAGAAGAAAAACTTAAATGGATGTGTCATGCGGAGTTAAACGCGATCCTAAACGCTGCACGCACTGGTGTTTCTGTAACTGGAAGCACGATGTACGTGACAAAATTCCCCTGTTTTCACTGCTGCAATGTTATTGTTCAGTCAGGAATCACTAAGGTTTTCACTATGGACAATCATTTTTGGAACCATGACCCCGCAGAGGATGAGGACCACAGTCTTACATTTACACTGTTAGCAGCAACTGGTCTGAGAATCCTTGCACCCAATCATCCTAGATTCAATGCAAGCCCTCCAGTGAATGGAAATGGGAAGGCGCATTCCTCGAACGGGAAATCTCATTCCCCGAAATCACGGAAAAACGCCTGATATTCCTCGACCATCTTTCCTTGCATCCTTCAGCCCACCAACAGTTGAGTGATAATTTAACTTCTCTAATGAGATTTTAAGTCAAGCAGCTTCTATCCTGTCTTCAGTATCTTCTTGTGAATGCCGATAAAAAGATATAAAAAGGTGTCAGGAACCTTAAGACAACCTTATAATAAAAAATGATAAATTCACTTTTCTTTTTAGGAGGCATAGAAAAATTGGAAATCCAAAGCCTTTTGATGTAGCTTCTTCAGGAAAATAATCAAAAGACATTAAGTATGGTTTTGCAATTAAAAACCATTAAATTTTTGGATATTCCCTTTTTTTAACATGATCTATATGATCCATATGCTACTAACCTTTCAAATACATCCCACAGATGAAAAGGCTCGACCAAGAGTAACAAATGTATAGTCCAGAGTTAAAATAGGAGGTGGTCTGGATTTAGACGGACGAAGACAATGGCAAGGAACAAAGAATGGGCACAAGCAATAGTTTAGGTAAATTTTGAATGAAAAGATCGGTGATTCGATTTTGAGATGAATATTATGAGTCAGATTAATGGCATTATCAAAAATAAATAGCTATTCAGATCAGATAGAAGGAAGCTGGCGAAATGTGAGAATTATTGAGCTACGGATTTCAGGTTTTGTCCGTCATGGTCGTAATTTCGGTGAAACGCCTTTTATGTCGTAATGAGTGAATTGTATAGCCGAACTCACATAGTCAGTTAGTCTAAAACAAACAGAAAAATAAGCAAAGACAATCGTTATTTTTGGTAAATAAAACTTCTTTTTCATGAAATTCAAATCGAATTTCTTGGGTAATAATATTTCAATTAGCTAAGGAATGTTCCACGTGGAACATGAAGAAAGCACGGATAAATTTCATGAATTTTTTGTTGAAGGGGCAAAAAACCTTGGTTTTTCCTTCGATGAAGACATTCTAGAAAAGTTTTACCTGTATTATAAGGAGCTGAGTTTCTGGAACCGTTCCGTTAATCTGACAGGTTTGACAACAGAACAGGAGCAGGCCGTTTTGCTATTTGCTGATTCATTAGCTGGGTCGTTGGTTTTTCCTAAAGATACTTCTCTTTCTCTCATAGATATTGGTACGGGCGGTGGGTTTCCAGGAATTCCTCTTAAGTTAGCCTTTCCTTCTTTGCAGACCACCTTAATGGAACCTCGTGGCAATAAGATGGCCTTTCTCCACACCGTTATTGGGAAACTTGAGCTCAAGGGTATCTCGGTTCTTCAAAAACGATTACAGGCATGTCGATCTTTTGCTGATGAAGAAGGCAAGTGGGATATCGCGATCAGTAAAGCCGTTAGTCTTGAAGACATAGCTCCGCATGTAAAGAAAATCTTAAAAAAAGATGGAAAACTTGTTGTCTTTCGCTCCTCAAATATAGATAATCGCGATAAATTGCACGGTCTGACAATTGACCAAGAAATCCCCTACAAATTGCCTTATCAGTTTGGATCACGAGTGATATCTGTGTTAAAACTCGTTCCATAATTAATACAGATTTTCATTGTTCCACGTGGAACATCTTATATTTTAAAAATAAAAACCCCAAAGTAATGGGAATTTTAATTTTTGGCTACACAAAAAAGTTGACCTATTGACCAGTTTTTTACAGTGGTTCCATTAAAATATATTTAAAATCATAGACTTAAACATTACAAAATTAAAAATTTCTTTCTAAATAATAGACACTCAATGACTCAGATCATTGCCATTGCGAATCAAAAGGGAGGGGTGGGTAAAACCACCTCGGCGATTAATATTGGTGCCGCTTTGGCCACGAGTGGCCAGTCCGTCCTGCTAATTGACTTAGACCCACAGGCTAATGCCACTAGTGGGGTCTCGGTTGAACCACAAGAATCCACTATTTATGAATGTCTCATGGAGCGACAACTCATTAGATCAGCAATTTTACCTACGTGTATACACGGTCTCAATATTATTCCATCAAAGGGAGACTTAGTGGGAGCTGAGATCGAGGTTTCAAATCTGGCTGATCGAGAAACCATACTGAAAACCATTGTTGGAGATATTCAGGACCATGATTTTGTGATTATTGACTGCCCTCCTGCCTTTGGATTGCTCACGATTAATGCGTTGGTCGCGGCTTCTGGCCTGATTGTGCCTGTGCAATGTGAGTATTATGCGATGGAGGGGCTCGGCAGGCTCATGGGCAATGTGGAGCGAATTCGAGATTCTTTTAATACCGATCTGGACCTGCAAGGTATTTTGTTGACGATGTATGATTCTCGCATTAATCTTTCGAGACAGGTTCAAGACGAAATTCGAGGGTTTTTTAAAGAGAAGGTGTTTCAAACCATTATTCCTCGAAATGTGGCATTAGCAGAAGCGCCAAGCCACGGCAAACCCGTGTTGTCGTATAATGCGGCATCCAGTGGCGCTAAGGCCTATCTTGACCTAGCCAAGGAGATACTCGCGAATGGAAAAGAAAGCATTGGGTAAGGGTCTTCAGGCCCTCCTTCCTGAAAAGAAGACACTGGTTTGGAAGGTTGAACAGGATGGGCACTCCGTTTCGACGATTGCCCTGAAACAGATTATTCCTAATCGTTATCAACCTCGGACCACTTTTGTTGAAGAGGATTTGGCGGAATTAGCGCAGTCAATTGAGGAACATGGTGTTCTCCAACCTATCGTGGTTCGGCGCAAAGGGGATGGAGCGTATGAACTCATTGCAGGAGAGCGGCGTTTACGTGCGGCAACACTTGCCGGGTTGTCGACCATTCCCGCGTTGGTGCGAAATTCCAACGATGAAAAATCCTTGGCTCTTGCCTTGGTGGAAAATATTCAACGTCAAAACTTGAATCCTATGGAAGAAGCGAAGGCCTATTCTCGCTTGATGGGCGAATTTGGCTTAACTCAAGATCAGGTCGCAACTTCGATTGGGAAAGACCGTTCCTCGGTGGCAAATATTCTTCGTCTTCTCACGCTTCCTAAAGACGTTCAGCAGTTTCTTGAATCTGGTGCCTTGAGCCTGGGTCACGCCAAAGTTTTAGCGGGGGTGTCATCGTCCAGTACGCAACTCCAGATTGCCAAACGCATTGTGTCTGAGCAGCTTTCAGTAAGACAAACGGAACAGCTGATTACTGGGCAAAAAAATGGAGGTTCGAACAGGCGGGCGAAGGCCGGGCCAAACACATTTCATCATTTGGAAGATCAGTTACGAAAGTATTTGGGGACGAAAGTAGAGGTCAAGACGGGAAGAGCCAAAGGGGGCCAGCTTGTCATTCATTATTATTCTGATGAAGATCTAGATCGCCTCAGTAGTTTGATCATGGAATAAAAATTGAAGGGTAAATACCTGTTGCTGAGGTCTTGCTAGCCGCCATGCTCTTATTTTTTAGGTATAAACCCTATAGCAATATCACACAGAATTATCACAGTCAGTTTGAATTACGCTTCGAGTCATTCTTAATGAGGGAGGATCTCCATGTTTGGAAAAAATACTGCTGAAACCACGCCGGACGAGGTTATGCCTCCAACCATTCCCCCGCCGCCCCCTGCTAATGAACAACAAGAATCGAATGACATTATTGCGTTTGTTGGTGAGGAAGTGACGTTTAAAGGAACGATTCGTTACCAAGGCACCGTGCGGGTCGATGGCAAATTAGAAGGGGAAATTTATACCGATGGGAATTTGATTATCGGTCAAAAAGCTGAGATCAAGGCGAAAATAGAAGCCGGGACCGTAACCTGCCAAGGGAAAATTACTGGCGAAGTCGAAGCCAAAAATCGTGTGAAGCTTCTCAGCCCTGCAACGTTTGAGGGTTCCATGATGACCCCTTCGCTTTCAATGGATGAAGGCGTGATATTTAACGGGTCCTGCAATATGCCGAAGAAAGGCGAACGCAAGGGCAAAGAAGCAAAACTGGTGGTTTCGGTAGAAGAAGCCGTGAAGGTGAAGTAAACCGTATTTTCAATATCGTTTAGGACTGTAGAAATCACTCTCTGAGGAAAGGGAGTTCCGAGCTCGCCACCCGAGAGCCATTATCTGGATGAGAGGAGGGTCGTTATGTGGGGTGATAAGGAGAAAACTAAAAAAGAACCGGGGTTTGGTGAGGAGTTTTACACCTTTCTTGGAAAAGGCGTAGATTTTAAGGGCAAGGCCCAATTCGAGGGCACGGTGCGGGTGGATGGTAACTTTGAAGGTGAGATAGCCATTGATGATACGTTAATCATCGGCGAAACCGCGTTTATTAAAGGCACGATTACTGGGGGCACAATCGTGAGCAGTGGACGGATTGAGGGAATTGTCACGGCGAATAAAAAGATTCAACTTCTCAAACCAGCCGTGCTCATTGGGGATGTACATACCCCTACGTTTGCCATGGAAGAAGGGGTCTATTTCCAAGGGGAATGCGACATGGGTGCGGCACCGCATCTAGACATGGATCTTGAGGATCGTGCATTGGGCAACGGTCAAGCCCAGTCCTCTACCCCAAAGTTAGAAACGGAATCCTTGAGTCTGTAATGTCCGTTTCAACCTCCAAGCGGGTGGTTATTGGGATGAGTGGGGGTGTGGATAGCTCGGTCGCCGCCAAACTCTTGAAAGACCAAGGATATACGGTTATTGGGGTTACGCTCAAAGTGTGGGAAGAAGAGGATGAAGCGGCAGCATCAAAACGCTGGCAAGAGCGCGGCTGTTGCAAGGTGGGCATTGCGAAGCATGTCGCGGAACGCCTGGGCATTATGCATCGAATTATCGAAACTCGGGAGTCATTTCAAAAAGGCGTAATAGATGATTTTGTCGAAAGCTATCTTCGCGGCACGACGCCCAACCCCTGTGTCCGTTGCAATGAACGCGTCAAGTTCGGAGGGCTGTTTCAGGTGGCGAGAGACCAGGGTGCGGATTATATCGCTACCGGCCACTATGCCCGGATCCTGCCTGATGAATCTGGTGAACTGGTGCTGGCTCGTGGCCGAGACGCAGCGAAAGACCAATCCTATTTTCTCTATCGTATTCCTGCGCCACAGCTTTCCAAGATGATATTTCCACTGGGAGACCTAGAAAAAACCCAAGTCTGGCAGGAAGCTGAAGATATGGGGCTACCGGTCGACGAGCTGAAGGAAAGTCAGGAAATTTGTTTTGTCACCCAAGGGGATTACCGGGAATTTCTTAAAGAGCAAGCTCCCCAGGTGAATAAACCCGGAGATTTTGTGGATGCTGATGGTAGGGTCTTGGGACAACATGAGGGTATCGCCTTCTATACCCCGGGTCAGCGAAAAGGTCTAGGGATAGCTACTGGCAATCGACTCTATGTGCAACGCGTAGAGCCTGATTTGAACGTGGTCGTCTTAGGCTCGCCAGAGGATTTGGAGACAAGCACTTGCCGCGTCGCGGATCTCAATATGTTTTCAGAAGCATCGGTAGAAGAGAAAAAGGTAGACGTCAAATTTCGATATAACTCACCTCCGGTCCCAGCCGTATTGCAGTGGACAGATCAACGTTCTCTGACAATCAATTTTGAGACGCCAGTTCGAGCCCTCAGTCCCGGCCAATCGGCTGTGTTTTATGAGGATGATCGCGTCCTCGGTGGAGGGATTATTCAAGCTCAATTGCCGCCTGATGTTGATGTTAGGGATAGGCCAGCCTCCCCGTCTAGAGATACTCTTCTAGAATTAGTCAGCGGTTCAACAAAGAAATAGGGTCACGGCCCTGGTGCCCTTCCTGAAGATTCTCTGAGTAACTCCCGTTCTGGACTTGCTTGACTTTTTCCTTGAGGCCCGTACAATCGGTCACGGTTTTTCCTGATATTGTTTAGCCCTCATGACTTATGACCCTGTCTCGTCCTAGCTGTCCAGCTGATCGTCTGATCTTTGCGCTTGACGTATCTGATAAAGCGCAAGCGTTGTCGTATGTGGAGCAGTTGGATGGTCTTGTCACCTTTTTTAAGGTCGGTTGGGAATTATTCTTGGCCGAAGGGCTGAAGATAGTTCAAGAACTCAAATCCCGTGGACTGCGGGTCTTCCTGGATCTGAAGATTCAAGATGATGTGGATGAAACCGTCAACCGCTATATCCAAGTGGCCATACGTGAACACATTGATTTGGTCACCCTGCATGGATCGGGACGACTATTCGCGACCGCCAAACGTGCGAAAGGGAATGCCTCCCTTCAGCTTCTCTCCCTCACGCTTCTGTCCAATATGGATGCAGGGGCGATGCAAGACATTGGCTTGCTCGATAATGGAACTGGACAATGTTTGCCGTTTAAACACCCCGAGGATTATGTGCGGTGGAAGGCCACCCAGACATTCAAGGCTGGAGCGGATGGGTTTATTGCCTCGGGAAAGTTCGTCAGATTCGTTCGAGGGCTTTTCCCGGACAACCATCCCATTATTGTGACTCCAGGGGTCCGACCTTCAGGTACATCCCATGCCGAGCACAAGAATGTTCTGGTTCCCAAAGAGGCTGTGCTCGCAGGATCCGATTACCTTGTGGTGGGACGACCTATTCGAGACGCCGAGTCCCCTCGTCTGATGGCAGAAGGAATTGTTGCAGAAATCTCCGAAACGCTAAAGATACCGACGACTGTTTAACTTGCCCATAACTGTTGTCATCACTGGCCTGGGTGGGCAGGTTGAGGGCAATTCTAGTTGACAGGTTGTGATGCCCATGCTAGGTTCACTGGGTTAACTCACGCCCACATCCATTCAAGACGTGGCCGCCTGGATTCTCTGTAAACCGTGAATCAAAGTACGATCGGGCGCCGGTATGCATCGGCGCTTTTCCAATTGCTCGATGAATCGGGCATCGAACCCGCACGAAGTGCCCTGAGCTCTCTGGCTCAAGGGTTAGAAGATACTCCTGCCTTAAAACATGTCTTGGCGTCTCCCGTCTTTAAACTTGAAGAAAAACAAGGGGTTTTAGAAGAACTGTGTCAGAGGATGCAAGCTCCTCAGGTGATGCAAGATTTCCTAAATCAGTTACTCAAGAACAATCGGGCCGTGCAACTGCCGGAAATCTCCCAAGCCTTTACTGATTTGGCCGATCAACGAAAAGGCATACAAAAAATACAGGTGCGATCTGCAAAGCCTGTGGATCGCTCGCAACAAGACCATATGACACAGGCCTTGGCCCAAGCCGTGGGCCGAGCTGTTGATATCGAATTTGAAGTCGAACCGCACTTGATCGCTGGATTCACGATCCACCTGGGGAGTCAGGTCTTTGATAACAGCGTGCGGGGTCGCTTAACCACTATGCATGATCAGTTGACGAAGGGGTAATCCATGCAGATCAAAGCGGAAGAAATTAGTTCCATTATTAAGGAAAAGATTAAGGGGTTTGACCAGCGCGTTGACGTCAAGGAAATGGGCTATGTCATCCAAGTTGGTGACAATATCGCCAAGGTCTATGGCTTGGAAGGCGCTATGGCCGGGGAATTGTTGGAATTTCCGGGCAACGTTTTTGGCGTGGCCTTGAATCTTGAAGAAGATAGTGTTGGTGCCGTGTTGTTAGGCGAAGACACGGGCATTCGTGAAGGCGACCCAGTGAAACGGACTGGCCGCATTGCTGAAGTGCCGGTTGGTGAAGCCTTAGTTGGGCGAGTGGTGGACGCCATTGGCATGCCCATTGACGGGAAAGGGCCTATTAATTCAACGGAATCTCGGTTGATTGAAATTAAAGCGCCAGGTGTGGTCGATCGCCAATCTGTTGGTGAGCCTCTACAAACGGGGTTGAAAGCTATCGATGCAATGATTCCAGTAGGTCGGGGACAAAGAGAGTTAATTATCGGCGATCGGCAAACGGGGAAAACCGCGATTGCCGTGGACACGATTATCAATCAAAAAGGGTTGGACGTCTATTGCTTCTATGTCGCAGTTGGGCAGAAACGCTCAACTGTCGCGCGTGTGGTGAAAACATTAGAAGACCATGGAGCGATGGAATACACGACGGTGATTTCTGCGACGGCCAGTGATTCGGCTTCGCTGCAGTTTTTCGCCCCTTATGCCGGCGTGACCATGGCCGAGTACTTCCGAGACAATGGCAAACATGCGCTGATCGTGTATGATGATCTGTCCAAGCATGCTACCGCCTACCGGCAACTATCTCTTCTCCTTCGACGGCCGCCTGGCCGTGAGGCCTATCCCGGCGACGTGTTCTTTTTACATTCCCGGCTCTTAGAGCGAGCTGCAAAAATGAGCGATGAAAAAGGTGCGGGGAGCTTGACCGCGTTGCCGATTATTGAAACGCAAGCGGGTGACGTCTCTGCATACATTCCGACCAATGTCATTTCGATTACCGATGGGCAGATCTTTCTGGCTGCTGACTTGTTCTATTCTGGAATCCGACCGGCAATCAATGTGGGGTTATCGGTCTCCCGTGTCGGGGGATCCGCACAGATTAAAACGATGAAGCAGGTGGCTGGAACACTTCGACTGGATTTAGCTCAATATCGTGAAATGGCGGCATTTGCCCAATTTGGTAGCGATTTGGATAAAGCCACTCAAGCACAATTGTCACGAGGGGTCCGTATGGTGGAATTGCTCAAACAGGAACAATACAAGCCGATGCCGGTTGCGGATCAAGTCATATCTATTTTCGCGGGAGTCAATGGTTTTATTGATAATGTGCCGGTGGATAAGATCCGTGAGTTTGAGCAAGACCTCATAGCCTATGTCAAAGAAAAACATGCCACGATTCGAGACGAGGTCAAATCCAAGAAGAAGATCGACGACGAATTTGGCGGACAACTTAAACAGATCATCACCGAGTTTAAAAAATCAAAGGGCTACGAGTAGTCTCTTAGAAGCCGCTTTTTTATGCCGAGTCTCCAAAGTCTTCGACGGAAGATCGCGTCCGTCAAGAATACCCAAAAAATTACGAAAGCCATGAAAATGGTCGCGGCCGCGAAATTGAAGCGCGCGCAGGATCGGATTTTGGCGGCACGACCCTATGCCCATCAATTGCGTGAGGTCATGGGCAATTTAAGCGAGCGGGTGAATCGTGCCTCCCATCCCCTCTTGAGTCGGCGTGATGGGAACACCCTGGAATTATTGGTCGTCACGAGTGACCGGGGATTGTGTGGGGCCTTTAATACGAATATTCTTCGTCGAGCTGTGGAGTTTCTGGAAGAGCAGAAACAACAAGGCAAGCAGGTAGCGGTGAGCCTCGTTGGCCGGAAGTCTATTGATTTTTTTAAACGGCGAGATTGGCCTATTCGTCAAGAATGGGGTGGCGTGTTTGATCGCCTGAGTTTTGAGCATGCCTTGGACATTGGTCAAAATGTCGTCTCTCAGTACCATGCGGGTACCTTTGATCATTTGTATGTGGCCTACAATGAATTCAAGTCAGTGATGCAGCAAGAAGTGATCGTTGAAAAATTGCTCCCGATTGAATCTCTTCCGGGTTCAGCTCGAGAAGACAAACCGTCTTTGGGAGGAAGTTATCTTTATGAACCGGACGAAGGCGAACTACTCACCACGCTGCTGCCCAAGCATTTTGAAATTCAGACCTACCGCGTCCTCTTAGAATCGGCTGCAGCGGAACAGGCTGCGCGAATGACAGCGATGGATGGGGCCACGAGAAATGCTGGAGAATTGATCAAAAAAGTCACGTTGTTTTATAACAAGACCCGCCAGGCGGCGATTACTAAGGAACTGATGGATATTGTGGGAGGCGCTGAAGCCATCAAATAAATCACGGGTTGATCAGGACTGTGTCCTTGACATTGTTCCTCAACCTCTTCCAACCAAGGAGCATATGGTGGGTACCGATACTGGAAACGGAAAAGTTGTACAAGTCATTGGGCCGGTGGTCGACGTTGAATTTCCCCCTGGGGAACTCCCTAACATTTTTAATGCCTTGACGATTACTGCAGAGGTAGGGGAGAAAAGTGGAGAGGGCGCAGGCCAACTCGTGATGGAAGTTGCCCAGCATCTCGGGGAAAATCGTGTTCGCGCGGTGTCGATGTCGTCGACGGATGGATTGGTTCGTGGATTGGAGGTGATTGATACAGGCGCGCCTATCTCCGTTCCTGTTGGAAAGGAAGCGTTGGGGCGTATCATGAATGTGTTAGGTGAACCGGTCGATGGGTTTGGACCTGTTCCAACGGAAAAGCGTTGGTCCATTCACCGTCCGGCTCCAGCTCTAGAAGATCAAGAAACCAAAACGGAAGTCTTAGAAACCGGGATTAAGGTCGTGGATCTCCTGGAACCGTACGCCAAAGGCGGAAAAGTTGGTTTGTTCGGCGGTGCCGGTGTGGGCAAGACGGTCATCATTATGGAGTTGATCAATAATATTGCGTTGCATCATGGCGGTTTTTCGGTCTTTGCGGGTGTCGGTGAGCGGACTCGTGAAGGGAACGATTTGTGGCACGAAATGCAAGACTCCAAGGTTATTGATCCCAAAGATTTTTCGAAATCCAAAGCGGCGCTGGTGTACGGGCAAATGAACGAACCGCCTGGAGCACGACTACGGGTTGGGTTGACCGGCTTGACGATTGCGGAGTATTTCCGCGATGAGGAACATCAAGACGTCTTGTTGTTCGTGGATAATATTTTTCGATTTACCCAGGCAGGGTCTGAGGTATCAGCCTTGTTAGGCCGCATGCCGTCAGCGGTAGGTTATCAACCGACGTTGGGAACAGAAATGGGGACCTTACAAGAACGGATTACGTCAACGAAAAGCGGCTCCATTACCTCTGTTCAAGCGGTGTATGTTCCGGCTGACGATTTGACCGACCCAGCGCCTGCGACGGCCTTTGCGCACTTAGATGCGACGACCGTGCTTTCTCGCAGTTTAGCTGAGCTGGGTATCTATCCGGCTGTGGATCCTTTGGATTCTACGTCACGGATTTTGGACCCCAATATTTTGGGCGAAGAACATTACGATGTGGTGCAGCGGGTACAAGGGACCTTGCAAAAGTACAAAGATCTCCAAGACATCATCGCGATTTTGGGGATGGACGAATTATCCGAGGATGATAAACAAACGGTCGCTCGAGCGCGTAAATTACAGCGTTTCTTGTCACAACCCTTCCATGTGGCCGAAGCCTTTACGGGGTCTCCTGGAAAATATGTGAAGTTGGCTGATACGGTGCGGAGTTTTAAAGAAATTGTGGATGGGAAATATGATCACCTGCCAGAACAGGCCTTTTATATGGTAGGCCCGATCGAAGAGGCGATCGAAAAAGCTGAGAAACTAGGATATAAGGTGTAATGGATTCGTCTTCTTCAACAGTGTCAGCAGGGAAAATTCTCTTAGAAGTGGTCACACCGGATCATCGTTTGCTGAGTCGAGAGGTGGACTATGTGTCAGCTCCCGGCAGTGAGGGGGACTTTGGTGTATTGCCGGGCCATTGTCACTTTCTCACAACCTTGCGTATCGGTGAACTAGAATACCGTATCGGTGACCAGACAGAATTTATGTCCGTGCTCTGGGGCTTTGCCGAAGTCACGCCCACCAAAGTGACTATCTTAGCCGAGATCGCTGAAAAAGCCGAAGACATCAATGTGGATCGTGCTGAAGAAGCGGTCCGGAAAGCTGAGGAGCGGTTGGAACGTGGCGGCTTGCCCTCCGAAGTCGAAGAAGCGCGTGTGAGTTTAGAAAAAGCCCGCCTGCGAAAGAAAATCGCTGACCGTCATCGACACAAAGACAGCGCGCGCCACTCGTAGATCACCAAACCCACATCTCGTTTTCTTCTACCACCCATGCCCCATACCGTCACCCCGACGGAGTTTATTGTGACAGCGGGCGAGTCCCCTAAACGTCTAGATCATTTTCTGGCCAATCGCGAGCCATACTATTCGCGCACTGCACTCCAACGATTGATCGAAGAGGGTCACATCACTGTAGACGGACAGGTGGTAAAGCCTAGCCACAAAGTCAAACCCGGTGATCGCATCCTACTCCTGGTTCCGCGTCCTGAACCACTGGATATTCGCCCCGAATCTATTCCTCTGGATATTCTTCATGAGGACGGGGCCCTGCTTGTGCTGAATAAACAAGCGGGCCTCGTCGTCCATCCTGCACCTGGACATTGGACGGGTACGCTTGTGAATGCGCTGCTGCATCATATACAACAGGGTCAGGAGTATCTCTCATCAATCGGTGGCAAGGAACGGCCTGGTTTGGTCCATCGCTTGGACAAAGAAACCACAGGAATACTCGTAGTTGCGAAAACTGACCAGGCTCATCGGCATTTGGCGGCACAATTTAAGGCACATACGATTCAACGGCAGTATGAAGCGCTGGTGTGGGGAGCACCAAAAACTCCTGAAGGCCGTATTGATCTTGCGATTGGTCGCGATACGAAAGACCGCAAAACCTTTTCCCCGCGTAGCACTCGGCCCCGAGACTCCTTGACGAGCTACAACGTGATCACACGATTGGGAGCTGTAGCCTCCCATCTTCAACTGACCCCAGGAACAGGTCGCACGCACCAGCTCCGTGTGCATCTGAAGGCCATCGGCTGTCCTATTTTAGGAGACCGAACCTACGGCGGAAAAAAGGTAATGGAGATAGCCGGAATCCAGATTCCACGCGTGATGCTCCATGCCAAGTTGCTCGGTTTCGTGCATCCTGGCACTGGACAATCAGTTGAATATTCTGCGCCCCTGCCGGAAGATATCCAGGTCGTGCTGGCTGGTTTATCCAGTGAGTCTGTTGCGCTGTCTTGACAGGCAACCCCTTAGGTAGACTAGATTCAGGTCAATGAGCAACAAAGAACCCCTAAAGCCCGGACAGGTGCTGGATACCTTGGGTGAGTTAATCGCAAGCGTCAGTGCTTTTGCCGCAAAGGTGCCAGCTAAGTCAGTGATTGCGCTGCCTGGAGGAGTAAAACCGGCGGAAGAAGCGGTTGAGGCGTATGAAGAGACGGTCTACCGATTCCGTGATCGTGCTGGAGTAATCTATAAACCTCTTCCGCCCTTGTTTGTTGAATCGTTGGAGGCTTTTGAGGCTGGAAAAGTATTTGATACGGTTCCGCCCCTCCTGCAATGTGTTGAGCAACTTGTTGACCTTCACAACCAGGAGATCATCAAGTTTACGCCAGAGCAACAACAACGTATACGAGACTACTATCGTCGCCTCGAGAAGATCGTTCCCGAAGCCACTCAATCTGAAGTGGATCTCCCTACTCCCGACTCGTATTAGTTTCCTTCAACTCTTGTCTTTGCAGTAGACTGGAATCGGTGGAATTGGGAAAATGTGTAAAATCCAAACAGTCTTCAATTCCAAGATTCTTTGGATAATTGGTGAAGGTTGGATTGGAGAGACGCCTGCCTGGTTGAGGCAGCAGGTGTTCCGATGACTTTCCAAGTGCCACCCTTCTCTTCCAAGCCTTTCCCGATAATAGCTAAGTGCCGGGATCCTTCGTTATCTATGAGGGAGGCATGGCTGATGTCACAAAGATATGTCTTGAACCCGAATCGATAAGAGTTCCATACAGCCAAGCTCAGATCTTTTGCGGTGGTGGAATAGAATGGCCCCTGAATATGAAAAATAATGGTGTCGTTCGAAAGTTGCTCTGTTTGTATCATAATACACCTCCCCATGAAAAAGGGTGCGGCCCTCAATGTCTTATGGAAATTAAACCCTAAAAAACGCGTTCCTAACATTCCCCAGACGAGGGGACAGTGCTCCGAGATTGAATACAAACGAGCGATAACGGAAAATGGAGTGCCCTATTAGGACTAGGAAGGCGGCAAGTTGGGCTGAGTGCCTAATGCGAATCCTGGTGCCGCGTCCTCTTCAAAGTTGACGGGTCTTTAAGTGGACGGGTATAACCTGGGCTGCCTTTCTGAAAATCTTTCCTAATAACGATGGAAATAGCGCGCGCCCGTAGCTCAATTGGATAGAGTATTGGACTTCGGATCCAAGGGTTGGGGGTTCGACTCCCTCCGGGCGCGCCATAATTATCAACAACTTGTGTCTGAGGTAAAAGCGAAAATGCGTTTTTATAAAAATATTGTAGAGAGTATTTTTTTAATACTGGTTTTACCTAGAAGACAATTTCTTTCCCATATCTTGGCTTCTTTATATCAATGCCCCACTCGCGATAAATGTTACCGTTGATGAGCTCTTCAGCTAGTTTGTCGTGAGATTTTTCTTCAAACACAGTCCAATCTTTAATGATCCTTGAGCTCGGGCCCTTGATCGCGTTTCCCAGTTTCCTTTGAAATAGATAGTCAACCGATTCCGTTAATCCCGTCAGAATGGCTGGAGAAAAAAGTTGCAGGCTGGTCAGCATATGGTTTGTATCCGGGATATCTCTCAAAAACCATTGGTTTCCGACCAGAGTTGAGAACGCAATCGGCCCCCATCTCGTAGCGACAGAAATTGTTTCCTTGGTTAACGAAGATACCGAATGCCACCACCAAGGAGGGTTGAGGAGTAATTCTCCAGCGTGGATCTCAGAGACATAACGCGGGCAGTATTGGTAAAGCGGGAGATTTTGCTCATTAAACTCAGAAGACCAGTCATAAAGGCTGCCAAAATATCCACTGTCCTCAGAGACTAAGGGGTAGGTAAAAAATGTGTATTCGGGGTTGATAAACTCCCATTTTTTTGACCCATGTAGCTGATAGAAAATATTGAAATTATTGGCACAATGGAGATAGGTTCCTGACAAATTATTGTTACCAATGAACATTTGGGCCGCAAAAAACTCTCGATTAAGAAAGCTGCCTATCTCATCCAGCTTCAACGAATCGAGAAGTCTCGGTTCATGTGACCACAGTTTTTCGCAGTTGTGCACGTACAGATGATCCGTAGCATCCTTTAACGCAAGGAGAGGTCTTCGAAGATAAGAACCCGTAGAGTAATTGTTCACCAAAACATCGACTTGACCTAAATCGCGAAAAAATCTTTCAAGAGACCATAAGGACAGGTCAATGTTTGCTCCCGTAATTATGAGAGGTCTAGGGTTTGGGAAATATTCGGAGCAAAACCCCTTTTTATCCTCCTGGATATGCTTATAGTCAACGCGTTCAATCTCCTTGGGTATAGCTGACGCATATTTCGATTTTATTGCCTCAACTCCCTCATGAAGGTTCCTATTTGCGATGTCTTTAAGGATATCATTTCTATGTAGTAGCCCTCTGACGAAAAATACGAATTTCAAGATTCTTAGGTTTTTTTCAGGAAACTGCCGATGATCATCGTCTGGCTTCGCGTTGTTGATTCGCAGGCTAAATAGGTTGCGCAGACCAAAAAGACGAGAGAAAAAAAGTCTTGTGTAAATTAGTAATAGAAATACTACTGACGAAAGAACCGCTAAAACCCTAATGGCTTTTCTTTTCATTGAGGCTCTCCGAGAACTTGCATTCATTATTCATCATATTTGTATTTTAAGCGAGAATTTTCGGTAGTTACCCGCAAAGGAATCAATATACCCGTGGCGAATAGGAAAAATAAACGCTCTTTTTCGGCAATCAGAAAAGTAGCAAGGGTCCACGGGGGTTCACGACAAACGTTTTAGTGTAGTGTTAAATAGGCCTTAAAAATAGTGATCAAGGTCGAGGATAACCGAGGAAGAGTAAGAACGAGAGAGTAACGGTAGATTTCGTCAGGAAGCGGGAAGGACAAGGGGCTTGTCCGTTTCACAACGATTTAGACAATCTCCTCGGGATAGATCCGAAGTCCAATACTCTACATGTAAGATTTTGGAATGCTTTTTCCCCTTTTGCTCTAAGTACGGAAAAATTCTGATCCCGGTTTGACTCTCGGTTCCAGATCCATCGCAATCACACTCCATAAAGTTGGGCTTCTCGCCCGTCAGATGCTGGTAGTCATTCAGAAATCACGACCACTTTATCCTCACGGCGAGATACCAGTTGAGGGCCTTCTAAGAGAGCTTTATTCACAAGTTCGCTAAATCGGTTTTTGGCTTCAGCAAGCTTCCATTCCATATCTACCTCCATGTATAGGTAGATTGTCTAGATCGCTATGGCATGGGCATGGCAACATGACAAGCTTTATCTTCTGCCTGTCAAGTGCTTCCGTCGCCAGGAAATTTCTATACAAGTGTCCAGAAGAATGTTGTTCGATTCTTCCAAAATTTGAAACAAAGAGTCCGCACTCAGGCTGTCCGGGCGCACAAAGTATCCTGCTATTTCTATTCATTCCGTACCCGTCCGTATCACAGGATAGAATCATCTGCTGAGATGTTGGTGGACTCTGTCCCGACTTGCCGAAACTCACAAGACTTCTACAGGTTGATTCGGGTATTGTCTCCATTCTGCGGAAAGTTCGTCTCATATCCGACGATATAGGTCTTCTCAAGTGATCGCTCATGCTCTTGCCACGTTTCTCAGTCGACAATCCACGCATGTTCTGATTCTCTCGCTCGTGAGTCTGCAAGCCTTTTGGTACAACGTCTCTCTCTCCTTATTTGCTGAAACGGAGGGACTCTATGCCATGGTCACCTATGGAATGATGGTTGCCGGGGATTATGTGAATCTCACCCTTCGCGGAGAGCCCTATTTCAACAAACCACCTTTGTTTTTTTGGTTGCAAGCGCTTGGTGCTCATAGTTTTGGATGGAGCGAATTTGCAGTACGGCTCCCTTCTGCACTGAGCTCTACAGGGCTTATTGTGACGACGTATGCCTTCGGTCGGTTACTCTTCTCGCCTGTGGCGGGGTTTTGGGCGGCGTTGGTTGTTGGGACCTGTTATGCGGGTCTATGGTTCGGGCCAATTGGGATCATTGATCCGGTTATGACCTTTTTTATGACATTCGGCTTATATGCCTGGGCACGTACCTATTTTCAAGGGTCATCCCCTGCATGGTATGTCATCGGCTGGATGGCGCTGGCGTTGGGTGCGATGGTGAAAACGTTTCATGCCTTTGTCTTACCTATTTCTTTGATTGCGATATTTTTGTGGTTGAGGCGAGACGGTCAAATTCTTCGGGAGCGATTCATGTGGGTTGGCCTGGGCCTGTTTGCCGTACTTCTCGGTGTTTACTATGGAATGCTCGGCCAGGCGTTTTGGCAACATTTCTTTTTTGAAGAAAATTTACAACGTTTGGTGGCGCAAGTTGGTGATGAACAGGCTTCGGCTCTTGAAGCCTATTGGGGGAAACGTCCGATCCATTGGTATTTCTATGCTATTTGGTTTGACGCGTTCCCCTGGTCCTTTATTCTCCCCGCAGGCCTGTTGTTGTTGTGGAAACAAGGTGTTTCGAAATACCATTCGCCGGAGCTGTGGGTCGTCCTTTGGTTTATGGGATATTTCTTGGCGTTTAGTTTGGTTCCCGAAAAGCACGAACGGTACTTACTGCCCTTGTTACCGGCCATCGGGCTTGCTGTGGGTTATGTTTACCACTATTGTTGGAATAATGATGGTCCAATACTGGTTGGGTACAAAGTGCTTAGGTGGATGCTCGGGCTATTAGGAATGGCCTTTGTGGTCGCGGTTGTTGTAGGCCCCATTCTCTTGCAGAAAAAATGGTACGTGGCTGATGATGTCATTCCCTTAGCCATACAGATCGTACTTGGTCTAGGAGGTCTTGCCCTCGTATATCTTTCAATACGGAATCATGTTCGAATGAGCCTGCTCGGAACAGGTGCTTTAGGGGTCGGTTTGATGCTCGTCGTGACTCTGTGTATCATTCCAGCCATTCATGCGGAAGGAGCCCCGCGAACCGTATTCTATGAAAACTTGCAGAGACTTTCCTCTCCTCAGGCCCCCATTCGGCTTTTTCAAAACAGAAATTGGCGAGGTGACGAAGATGAATTTTATTGGGATGTCTATCATGGGAATTTTCAGGTGGTAGGGGAAAATCTCGACGACTTAGCGGCGATCGATGCGTTAAAGGACGAAGTCAATACCCACCAACAATTGGTGATCATGATGACGGCGGAGCAATATGATCGTCTTATCCTCGATGATCCAGAGGTGGTGTCACAAATCCATTTGGAGTTTCACCGATCGAAAAAGAAAATCTATGTGGTCGCGATTCGAAACCGAAATGCACTTACCTGACATCAGGATGACGAACTGTGAGTCGTTTAGTGACGCGAAACGGTAGCGAGAGTTTTTGACTTGATATAGAACTGACAATTTGGTCGTAAGGGTGTCTTTACGATTTAATTTTCCGAACGAAAGGTTGATACCAACTGACGACTGGTTCATTCTATCCTTCTATAACATACTGAAGGCTTGACTACCAAAAAATCTGAACTTTTGCGTTGGTCAAGCGAGGCAATTTCTCAGAATGGGTCTAGTTTTGCTAGAGGATAGTATTAACCCTAGGAGGGTAATGATGGGCATTCGCATGGGCTTTATCCTATGTATACTAGTTTGGACCGTGCCTGAGACTGTTCAGGCGGCATTTCAGAGTAAAGTTGTGCCGTACACGGTCGGAGAACATTCGTTTGAGGGATTTCTTGCGTGGGACGATTCAGGCGCCGGTAAAAGACCAGGCATCTTAGTTGTCCACGAATGGTGGGGATTGAATGATTATGCCAGGTCTCGGGCCAAACAGCTGGCAGCTATGGGATATGTGGCTTTTGCCGTAGATATGTACGGAAAAGGGAAAATTACAACTCATCCAGACCAAGCGAGTAAGTGGGCTAAACTGACGACAAGCAATGTGAAAGACTGGGTTGAACGGGCCCAAGAAGGTTTAAGGCTACTTCAGGCGCATCCAAGGGTGGATCCGAGCCGGCTTGCGGCCATCGGGTACTGTTTTGGCGGCGCCACGGTAATGCAATTGGTCTATAGTGGAGCCCCGGTGAAGGGGGTCGTCAGTTTTCATGGGTCAATGCCGCTGCCACAGGACTCCCAACCTGTCCACAATTCCGCGAAAGTTCTCATTGCTCATGGTGATGCCGATCCTTTTCTGACTTCGGATCATATCCTGCAGTTCAAAAACGCTCTTGATGAGGCAAGAATTGATTGGCAAATGACGTTATACGGGGGCGCCCAACATAGTTTTACGAATCCTTCAGCCAATCAATACGGTGTAAAAGGTGTACAATATCATGAACAAGCCGACCAACGATCCTGGCTTCATATGAAACAATTCTTTGATGAATTGTTTGAATAAGATTTTCCGACAGTCTTTGATTAAAGGATAAGGTAGGATATCATTATCCCTATTTAAGGGGGTAAATGATGTATTTCAACCCACCTGTTGGCAACTATATAAGATGTTCCGGTGATATGGGGTAGCACTTTGAAAACTATTTTAGGTATTTCCGCATATTATCATGATAGTGCAGCCTGTCTGGTTCGGGATGGGCAGATTCTGGCCGCCGCTCAGGAAGAGCGGTTTACTCGAAAGAAACATGATGCAGGGTTTCCATCTCATGCGGTCGAGTATTGTTTAAATCAGGGAAGGACAGCTATTGGTGACGTCGATTATTTGGTGTTTTATGATAAACCTCTGATTAAGTTTGAACGCCTATTAGAGACCTACCTCTCGTATGCTCCTCAAGGGATACGGTCATTTCTTACAGCCATACCAGTCTGGATAAAGGAAAAACTGTTTTTACGCAATCTGCTGGACAAAGCCTTCCGCCAGGTTGGGGGTCTTGAAAAAACGGAATCGCTTCCCCCTCTGCTCTTCGGAGAACATCATGAATCACACGCGGCCTCTGCCTTTTTCCCGTCGCCCTTCCAAGAAGCAGTCGTCCTCTGTATGGATGGTGTCGGAGAATGGGCTACCACATCAGCATGGGTCGGACGAGACAATCGAATCACACCTTTATGGGAAATCCCGTTTCCGCATTCCCTGGGGCTTCTCTATTCGGCCTTTACTTACTACACAGGCTTTAAAGTGAATTCCGGTGAGTACAAAGTCATGGGTCTGGCTCCCTACGGAGAACCCACATACGTCAAAACCATTTTGGACCATCTGGTGGATGTGAAACCGGACGGCACTTTCCGATTAAATATGGAATATTTTGCCTATTGTACCGGTCTTCGTATGACCAGTGACAAATTTGATGAGTTATTCGGTGCCCCACCTCGAAAACCCGAAGCCCAATTAACCCAACGGGAAATGGATTTGGCCCGTTCGATACAGGAAGTCACTGAGATCGTCATGCTACGGTTGGCGAATAGTCTTGAGAAGGAAACAGGCATAAAGAATCTGTGTTTATCGGGTGGAGTGGCACTCAATTGTGTGGGTAACGGACGTGTTCTTCGTGAGGGGCCATTTGAAAATTTATGGATACAACCGGCTGCGGGCGATGCTGGTAGTGCTCTCGGGGCGGCGCTCAATGTTCATTATCACTACCTGAATCAGCCAAGAACCTGTCAAGATACCGAAGATTCCATGCAAGGCAGTTATTTGGGACCTTCATGGAACAACGAGGAGATTGAAGCCGTTTTACAGAAACTCGATGTTCCTTATGAACGCCTCGACGACTCATTCTTTTATGATCGAGTGGCAACGTACCTGGCGGAAGAAAAAGTCATTGGGTGGGTTCAAGGCCGGATGGAATTCGGCCCCCGGGCTTTGGGCGGCCGGAGTATTTTAGGTGATCCTCGTAGTGAAAAAATGCAGTCGGTCATGAACTTGAAAATAAAATATCGCGAATCTTTTCGGCCCTTTGCGCCATCGGTCCTACGAGAACGGGTTGCAGACTATTTCGAGATCAACACCGATAGCCCCTATATGTTGTTGGTAGCGCCAGTGGCCGAACATCGACGCGTGGCCTTGAAAACTGACGAGGAAAAACTTTGGGGGATTGACCTCTTGAACGTGCCCAAGTCGGATATCCCAGCGGTGACCCACGTGGACTATTCCGCACGTGTGCAAACGGTGACGGCTTCGACCAATCCTCGGTATTATGAACTCTTGCAAGCATTTGAAAAGAAAACCGGTTGCGGAGTATTGATCAATACCTCATTCAATGTTAGGGGAGAACCTATTGTGTGTACGCCGGAAGATGCCTATCGTTGTTTTATGCGCACCGAAATGGATGTCCTGGTTTTAGAAAATTGCGTCTTACTGAAAGAACAACAAAAACCGGTTTCGAAAGACACCGATTGGATGAAGGAATTTGAATTGGATTAACTCAGGAATGTCCTAATATGAATACCTCGACACCAAATAAAAATGTCCCTGTCAAACAACTCCGCCAATTTGGGTGGCTCATGGGTGGATTCTTTGCCATCATTAGCTTGTGGCCTCTGGTGTTTCGTGCGGATGGCATCCGTTTCTGGGCCGGACTCATTGCTGCGGTATTTGTACTCTTGGGTGCCGTATTTCCAACTGGTCTGACGCCCGTTTATCGGGGTTGGATGTTCTTTGGAGAGAAAATTGGGTGGGTCAATTCACGCATTTTGTTGGGTCTCGTATTTTATGGCCTTCTGACACCCATTTCTTTTGTCATGAGATTATTTAGGAAACGGCCACTACAGTTACAGTTTGATCCTAAGGCAGAAACCTATCGAATTCCTAAAGAAGCCCGTGCGGCCGACCATGTTTTCAAAGCCTTTTAAGGGGGGAACGATACATGTCAGGGTTTATAGGTGAATTGTGGGAGTTTATGCGTGAGCGGAAAAAGTTCTGGCTGGCGCCAATTATCATCATGCTCTTACTCTTAGGCAGCCTCATCATTTTGAGTGAAGGCTCGGCGGTGGCTCCGTTTATCTATACGCTGTTTTAAGGAGTCCTGGTCGATAATCAGTTTGAGAGTGGTGTATCCCGAAAACGAACAATTGAGTTCTTGAATCACTCCTCTTGACTCTCGAATTTCGTGAATTATTATGTAGAAAAGGCGGGAATTGCCCGGAACACTCAGTCAAGAGACTGCGAGACCACCCCGTCAGTAGTAATCTCTTTTAACTAAAAAAGCCGTTTATTTGTTGACCCGTTTCACCAATCGGGTTCATTTCAAGACTTATGTCTGGATCTGAACACGACCACATCTCTCAGCTTCGCGCTTTCCTCAATCGACAAGTTATCGGCCAGGAGGAATTGATCCTCAGGCTGCTGATTGCCCTATTGGCTGATGGGCATCTCCTCGTAGAAGGTGCGCCAGGATTAGCGAAGACAACCGCGATCAAAACCTTAGCTTCCGGGCTCGAGGCTGATTTTCACCGAATCCAATTCACACCTGACCTTCTGCCGGGAGATATTACTGGCACGGACATTTATCGTCCACAAGACGGATCGTTTCGTTTTCAACACGGCCCGATTTTTCACAATCTGGTTCTCGCAGACGAAATCAATCGGGCCCCGGCTAAAGTTCAGGCGGCTCTTCTCGAAGCGATGAGCGAGCGTCAGGTCACCATTGGTCGAGCCAGTTATTCTCTGCCCGAACTGTTTCTGGTGATGGCAACCCAAAATCCGATTGAACAGGAAGGCACCTACCCTTTACCGGAAGCCCAACTAGATCGGTTTCTGCTCTACGTCCGTGTCGATTATCCTTCGATCGAAAGTGAACGTCGAATTGCTGAACTCGTCAGGAGTCAGGCCAAGGTCTCGGCGTTGGATGCTGGGAACAGGATAGCTCCTGTCCCTCAAAAAGTGCTAATAGCTGCGCGCCAGCAAATCTGGAATGTGCATCTTGCACCGACGCTGGAAGAATACGTGGTTCAACTGGTTGTGGCCACGAGGGATCCTACCCCATACAAAGACTCGCTGAAATCATGGATACGGTTTGGAGCCAGTCCTCGCGCGACTCTCGGGTTAGAACGTTGCGCGCGTGCGCATGCCTGGCTGAAGGGCCGAGATTATGTCTCCCCCGAAGACATTCAGGCAGTAGCACCTGATGTACTCCGACATCGTATCCTGCTCACATTCGAAGCTGAGGCTGAAGGAGTCACCACCGATCATGTCGTGTCTGAAATTTTGAATCATGTGGCCGTTCCATAGTCCTATCAGAACACCCGACGCAGCGCTGACCGCTCAGGAATCTCCCGAGTTTCGTGGAGTCCGAGTCTCTTTACCAGATCTTATTCAGCTCCGCTATCGACTTTGCGACTGGGGAGAGAAACCCAGTACCCGCAGCCATGCGTTGCTCGCTGGAGGCGAACGATCACCCTTTAAAGGCCGGGGAATAGATTTTGAGGAATCGCGTCGTTATCAGCCCGGTGATGATGTGCGGTTGATGGATTGGCGAGTCACAGCTCGAACCCATGAACCACATGTGAAAGTCTTTCGAGAAGAACGCGAACGTCCTGTGTTCTTGGTGGTTGATGATCGACGGGCGATGCACTTTGGCACCAAGAACGCGTTTAAATCGGTCATCGCGGCACAGGCGACAGCATTGCTGGGATGGGCTTCGCATGCCAGAGGGGATCGAGTCGGAGGGGTGGTGTTTAGTGAATTGGACCATGTGGAGCTACGGCCCAAAGGAGGACGTTTTGGCATCTTGCAATTACTCAACGTGCTTGCCAATCGCTCGGGTGAATGTTCAGCAAAGACCCCCGACCCTCAGGCTTCGGCGTTAGCCTTTCGATTGGCGCTGAATCGTATTCTTAAGGCAGCGAGACCGGGAAGCTTGATTTTCCTCTTGAGTGATTTTCGAGAATGGGGCAGGCAAGCCAAAACCGCGTTGCTGCGGCTAGGCGCTCATCATGAAGTCGTGGCCGTCTTTATCTACGATCAAATCGAACGTACTGCCCCTCCTCCAGGGTCCTATCCTATAACGGATGGGCAATGTTTCGGCATCTTGCAGACGCACTCTGGTAATGTTGCCCAGGCCTATGCCCAAGCGTTTGAAGCCCGCTACGAAGCAATCCAGCGTCTTTGTCGTTCTCGAGGAATGGGGTTTCTCTCCTTAGCCACTCATGAGGACATCCCCGTGCATCTCGGCAAGAGACTTAGGGGACTAGGACAGCAACGGAGCGCGAGTCATTCTGGTTTGACGAGCATGCTGGAGACTTCAGGAGTTGTGGGAGCTGCCTAAAATGTCTAATCCAGTTGATCCGTTACAAGACCTGCGTGATGTGCATATGCCGGATCCTATCTCCTGGTGGCCTCCTGCTTACGGGTGGTGGATGATCATCATGCTATTCATTGTGGTGATTGGCATTGGAGTGTGGGCAGCGGCTCGGTACCGGCAGTCAAGATTTCGGCGACTCGCACTCACTCGCCTGAACCAAGTCAAACAGCAGTATGCGATGGATGCGAACGAACAGTTGGCAATCATTCAGCTATCTCAACTGGTTCGACGGTATGCACTAGCGATGTTTCCACGCTCAGAAGTGGCAGGGTTATCTGGTCAATCATGGCTGGAATTTTTGGATCAGGTGGGGAAAGCCCATCTATTTTCCGACGGCCCGGGACAAATCTTGCGGTCTAGTCCGTATCAATCGCGGTTCGGGAGTTCTCTGGCAAGGCTCTTTCCGCTCATCGAACAGTGGATTCGTCAAGTTCCATTGCCCTCAAGGAGGATCGCGGCATGATCTCGCTGGTTTGGCCTTGGTTGCTCCTACTCACGCCGCTACCATGGATGATTAGACGTTGGGGAGCACCAGCTCAGATGCAAGCCGTGGCAGCTCTGCGTGTTCCTCACTTTCGGGATATGGTGGGATTGCGCGAAGTGGGAACCAGCGAGAACCGTCAGGCGCGTTCATCTTGGTGGTTTTGGTTGGGCATCCTGATTTGGCTTCTCCTTCTGCTTGCGGCGTCCCGTCCTCAATGGATTGGCGAACCTGTCGGACTGCCCACGAGCGGTCGAGACTTATTACTAGCCGTTGACCTCTCTGGCAGCATGAAGATTCCGGATTTTTCGATCAATGGGCAAGAGACTACTCGTCTTGAAGTCGTCAAGCGTGCCGCCGCTGAATTCATTGCTCGCCGGACCGGTGATCGGGTGGGGTTGATAGTTTTTGGTTCTCAAGCGTATATGCAAACGCCGTTGACATTCGATCGCGAAACGGTCACGACAATGTTACAGGAAACAGAAATTGGCTTGGCCGGGAAAGAAACGGCTATCGGCGATGCAATCGGTTTAGCGGTGAAGCGCTTAAAAGAGCAACACGAAGGAAGCCGAGTCTTGGTCCTGCTTACGGATGGGGCCAACACTGCTGGAGAAGTCTCGCCTCGGCAGTCGGGTGAATTGGCCAAAGAACAAGGCATTCGCATCTATACGATCGGGGTTGGGGCTGATCGTATGGAGGTGGATTCGTTCTTTGGATCTCGCACAGTGAATCCCTCGCGGGATCTTGATGAACACACGTTGCGGCATCTCGCGCAAACAACCGGAGGGCTTTACCTTCGTGCGAAAAACACCCAGGCGCTGGTCAACGTCTACCGTGAACTTGATAGTCTTGAACCGGCCTCAAAGGACATGGAACTCTTTCGTCCCAGAACAGAACTCTTCATATGGCCGTTGGGTCTGGCGTTAGGGTTGTCGATGTTTCAGGCTGCTGTGCTGTTGATTCATCACGGCTATGGAGTCAGCATGCGACTTGGGTCCAAGAGCACACCCTTAGAAGCCGTGGTAAGAGGATAACGTGGAGTCCTTTCACTTTCTTCGGCCAGAATGGCTTTGGGGCTTTTTTCCTCTTTTAGGTCTTCTCCTGTTTTTGACCAGAGTCCAGGGAAGAGCTCAGGCCTGGGCGTCAGTCTGTGATGCGCACTTATTGCCCCACGTCTTGGTCGGAAAGACGGGCAAGGCCTCACGGAGCCCGGTGATGTTGCTAGGTATAGGCTGGACCGTGGCGCTTCTTGCGCTGGCTGGTCCGGTATGGTCTCAGCTGCCCCAGCCTGTTTTTCGTGCGGAGTCGGCATTGGTGCTCGTGCTGGATGTTTCTCGATCAATGGATGCACAAGATGTGGCTCCTTCACGCTTAACCCGCGCGAAACATAAAATCCTTGATATTCTTCAAACTCGCCAGGAAGGTCAAACCGCACTCGTAATTTTCGCGGGTGAGCCTTTTGTAGTTTCTCCATTGACTGATGATGCCAGGACGATGAAGAACTTGGTTCGACCCTTAGAAACGGATCTGATGCCCGTACGAGGGAGTCGTCCTGACTTGGCCTTGCAGGTGGGAAACGAGCTCTTGGAACAGGCTGGAATACCACGGGGCGATCTCTTGCTCATCACGGATGGAGATATAGATTCGGCAACGCTGGAGACCATAACGGAGCTTGCGCATACAGGAAGGACCATCTCTGTGCTGGGGATTGGCACCGACGAGGGCGCACCTATTCCGGAAAAAGGAGGCTTTGTCAAGGACGAATCGGGTGCCATTGTGGTTCCCAAATTAGATGAGACTTCGTTGCAAGAAGCTGTTCGTATGGGTCATGGGCGGTTTGCCAGAGTCACACTGGATGATCGCGATATTAACTATCTTCTACCATCTGTCGATGGTTCAACGTATTCCACAGACAGCGCACCGAATCAACGAACAACAGACCTGTGGAGAGAAGAGGGACCGTGGCTCACGGTTGCCTTATTGGCTCTTGTGCTTCCAGCATTTCGTCGTGGATGGCTCGGAGTCATACTGGCTGTTATCTTACTTCCCGAAATGAGCCAGGCGTTTTCATGGGACCAGCTTTTGCAACGTCCCGATCAACAGGGGATGACCGCCTTAGAACAAGACGATCCCAAGAAAGCCGCAACTCTATTCGAACAGCCTGACTGGAAAGGCTTCGCCCATTATCGAGCCGGAGAATATAAGCAGGCGGAGCAAACCCTTTCAACAATTGATTCTCCTGAAGCCCACTATAATCGAGGGAATGCCTTGGCGAAACTTGGGAAATATTCAGAAGCCATGGTCGCCTATCAAACGGCTTTAACGCAACAACCTGATCATGTGGACGCGCAACATAATTTGGATGTCCTTAAGAAATTGCTGGAAGATCAACAGTCGCAATCGTCTCAAGGAGACCGCTCCGAATCTTCAGATTCTTCTTCTGATGGCCAACAGCAGAAGGGTGATGGGAATCAATCTGATCAACAGAGTCAGGAACAGGAATCGACAAAAAACGATCAAGAACAGAGTCAGGGGCAAGCCACTGCTCAACATGACCAAGACAAAATGGAGAACGGTTCATCGCGATCGAGTCAGGATTCCGTACACGATGAAAAGCTATCTGAAAAACCTCAATCACCGAGTTTACCTCAAGACCAACAGGATCAGACGAATCAATCTGAGATGGCCCAGTCATCTCTAGGAAAAGAGAAGAAAGAGGCTGATTCTCATGAGCAGGTGGCCCCTGCTGCCCGATCAGAAGAAACGGGAGATGAGCGGAAATCCGAACAGGCCCTTCAACAATGGCTTCGGCGTATTCCCGATGATCCCGGGGGGCTGTTGCGGCGGAAATTCTTGTTGGAACATCGGCGGCGTGTGGAAGCAGGGATGGCAGTGGATCAAACGGGGAAGACTTGGTGAAGCACAGTATAAAGGAATGAGTCTTTCTCTCTTGCGTCATTCCTGCGAAGGTGGGAATCCATCTTATGACTTGTTAGGCAAGACCTATTGAAAGACGAAACGGGGCGCATGTGGTTGCTTAAGGAAAATATTCACAGGTTTTTGTGCGATGCCGGGTATCGTCCCGCCGGCCGAGGTCCTTTTGTTTCGGCAAAAGGACCCAAAACCATGTTGGCCGTGGCGCAGCCCTTCGGGTGCCCTCGGCCGTTCGCCGACACCGGCGGCGCACAAACTCGCTCCGCTCAGACAATGCGCGCCTGTTCTCCGGTGTCGGCTGCACGGCTCGGCCTCGCCACCAGGCCAGAAATTCTTGAGGATAGGAGATAAGGAAAAGAGAAGAATTTTTATGGCGTCTTTTCTTAAAATATCAATTGTGGTTGTTGTGTTTAGTGTATTGAATGCTCCTTCCCTGGTATTAGCGCAGGCGGTGAAGGCGTATGTGGATCGGAATCCGGTCATGTCTGATGAAACGTTACGGCTGATCGTCGAAGTCGAAGGTGTGTCATCAAGTGATACACCTAATTTACAAAGTTTAGAAGAAGATTTTACACTCTTGGGTACCAGCCAGAGTCAGCAGATGAGCATCATTAACGGGCAAACGTCCTCCGTCAAGCGATGGGTCACGACGTTGGCTCCAAAAAGAACAGGGAAGCTCACCATTCCTCCTCTGTCTGTAGGCAATTATTCAACGCAACCTCTGACAGTGACGATTCAAGAACCCAGTCAGGCAACGACAGCACAATCGCAACGAGATATCTTTCTGGAAGCAGAAGTGGACTCTCATGTCCCGTATGTGCAAGGCCAAGTCTTGTTGACTCTTCGTCTGGTGTCTGCCGTGTTGCTGCAAGAGGGGAAATTAGATGACCCCGAAATCGAGTGGGGTATGGTGGAACGTGTGGGGAAAGACGCGTCGTTTGAAACGACTAGGGCCGGCCGGCGCTATCAGGTGACGGAGCGTCGCTATATCATCACCCCTCAGAAAGCTGGCGCACAGGTGATTCCTCCTGTGTTGCTGTCTGGATCAATTCCAGATGATCGAGCAGGAGGATCAACGCTGGATCAGTTTTTTAGCAATCGACGACGTAACCAAAACAGGGGGCCCTTGAACTCTTTTTTTCAAACCCTCCGCCCGATTCATCTTCAGAGTCCAAAAGTTTCCTTGACTGTTAAAGATATGCCGGTTGACATCAAGGGCAAAGTGTGGCTGCCAGCCAAGGAATTGACGATCAAGGAACGATGGTCTGGAGATACGGAGAACATCCAGATGAGTGAACCACTCACGAGGACGGTGGTGATGTTCGCCAAAGGATTGCGTGGAGAACAATTGCCGGAGTTGCCGGAGTCAGATTATGGATCGGTTAAAACCTATCCTGATAAGGCGAAAACCAACACCGAGTTCGATGGCACTTGGGTGGTTGGCACGCGGGAAGAAAAATATGCGCTCGTGCCCACGCAACCTGGTGTCGTTACCGTTCCCAGCATTCGTATTCCCTGGTGGAACATCGCACGTGAACAATGGGAGACAGCTGAATTACCATCACGAGTCTTGACGGTAAAAGGGGAACTTCCATCCCAAGCAGCGAGGATACAACCAGTTCAACCGAATCAACTTTCTGATTCCATCCAGTCTGTTGAGAATGATCCGATCGAGATTTCTCTTGACTCATCGGGGCAATCTTCTATGGGTTCAGGATCTAACCGATGGCCTTGGATTACGGGTGGCTTGATGGGCATGTGGGTTCTCACCTTAGTGGGGTGGTGGTGGGACCGACAACGTCGGAACCGCGTACATGACCAAAGAACAGAATCGCACACGCGGACGTCTCTTGAATCTGAAAAGAAAGCCGTTCAAGCAGTCAAGACGGCGTGTCTCGAACAGTCGGCGTCACAGACTCGCGATGCATTATTAAACTGGGCTTCAGTGAAACAACAAGGCAAACCCTGTTCGAGTTTAGGCACAGCTGCTCACATGTTGATCGAACGTGTTCCACATCATGCAGGTGTGGAAGAAGCCATTTGGAACTTAGATCGGACGTTGTATACTACAACAGAAAAACAGGCATGGGACGGGCAGCGTTTTTGGGAAACCATCAAGCTTGCGATGACGGCAAAATCCCCCACGACCAAAAAAGCCAAGAATAAGAAAGAGTCGCTGCCAGAATTGTATTTGCATTGAGTGAAAAAATGATCTGTAAAAGAGGGTATTCATGACAAGTATGGTTGAGATCCAAAACTTGAGAAAGGTCTTCGGCCCAATTGTCGCCGTTGATGGTGTGTCATTCACGGTAAGCAAGGGCGAGGTGCTCGGATTCTTGGGGCCCAACGGGGCTGGAAAATCCACGACAATGAAAATGATTACAGGGTTTCTCACTCCAACAAGCGGGACCGTTCGTATCTGTGGACATGATGTGCAAGATGAGGCCTTGGCCGCAAAGACACGCATTGGCTATTTGCCGGAAGGGGCACCAGCTTATCAAGATATGACACCGGCGTCTTTTTTGATGTTCGTTGGGGAAATGCGTGGGCTTTGTGGGGATACCCTCAAACGGACCGTTTCAGAGACTGTGGAGAAGGTCAATCTCCAGTCCGTCCTGGACCAACCCATTGAAACGTTATCAAAAGGTTTCAAACGGCGCGTGGGTCTGGCCCAGGCCATTTTGCATGATCCCGATGTCTTAGTGTTGGATGAGCCGACCGATGGATTAGATCCCAATCAAAAACATGAAGTCCGCACGCTGATTCGTACCATGGCCCAAGAAAAAGCCATTATCCTGTCGACCCATATCTTGGAGGAAGTTCATGCGGTCTGTTCCCGTGCCATGATTATCGCCAAGGGCAAAGTGGTGTCAGATGGCACACCGGCGGAATTAGAAGGGCAAGCCCCCACACATAATACCGTTCTGATCACTCTTCATGGAGTAGAACCGGCTGTGGCTTATGAGCGCTTCATGACCGTGAAAGGGGTCAAAAAAGTCGAGGAGCAAGGCAAAGATGGCGACCTGGTGCGCCTGAGAATTTATCCCGACGACGGACAGTGGATTCTTCCCGATGTTGGCCAATATGCCCGTGACCAAGGTTGGGAAGTCCAAGAACTTTATCAAGATCGCGGACAGTTGGATGATGTCTTCCGGCTGCTCACGACATCGAAGCAGGCACTCTCTTGAAAAGCAACAGCGTGACTCATGAAATAAGGAGGTTTTGTGGACCGCATTCGAGTAATTTTTAAACGAGAGCTGGCAGGGTATTTTGCCACGCCGATCGCAGCTGTGTTTATCGTCATCTTTCTCATGCTCAGCGGCGCCTTTACGTTTTATTTGGGGAACTTTTTTGTTCGTGGTCAAGCCGACTTGATTCCGTTTTTTGATTTTCATCCTTGGCTCTATCTGGTGCTGATACCAGCATTGGCGATGCGTTTGTGGGCAGAGGAACGGCGGTCGGGAACCATAGAGTTGCTACTCACGTTGCCTGTGACAATGTGGGAGGCCGTAGCGGGAAAATTTTTGGCAGCCTGGTGTTTCACGGGTATTGCGTTGGCGCTCACGTTTCCCATGTGGATTACGGTGAACCTACTGGGAGAGCCAGATAATGGGGTGATCTTCGCAAGTTATCTGGGAAGTTTGCTGATGGCTGGGGGATTTTTGGCGATCGGGTCTTGCATCTCCGCATTGACTAAGAATCAGGTTATCGCATTTGTCGTGAGTGTGGTGATCTGTTTAGGGTTCATCTTAAGTGGATTCCCGTTGGTTTTGGAACTGTTTAGCGGGTGGGCGCCTCAGTTTTTGCTGAGCGCCATCAGCTCATTTAGTTTTTTGACGCATTTTCAGTCCATTAGCAAAGGCGTCTTAGATTTGCGGGATATCCTGTATTTCTTGTCGTTGATTGCGTTTTGGTTGTTTGCAACAGCTACCGTGATCGATATGAAAAAAGCAGAATAACGAAATGTATTGTCCTAGTGACCAATACAGTCAATTCATGAGGGGTGTATGAATAAACGATTATTAACGGGGACGGGAATTGCACTTGCCGCAGTCTTGTTTGGGGCATTTAACATGCTAAGCAACGCGGCTTTAAGATCGGCACGTTTCGATTTAACGGAGCATAAACTCTACACGTTATCCGAGGGCACAAAGAATGTGCTGAATAATCTCGCCGAGCCCATCACGTTGCGTTTTTATCTGTCAAAAAAGCTGGCGACGGAGTTGCCTGTCATCAAAGGCTACGCCACTCGTGTACAAGAAATGTTGGAAGAATACGCGCAAGTGGCGGGAGGCCAACTTATTCTGCAAGTGAAAGACCCGGAACCGTTTTCTGAAGAAGAAGATCGCGCGGTGGGATACGGTCTTCAAGGTGTTCCACTCGATAACGGGAGCACACAATTTTACTTTGGCTTAGCGGGCACCAGTTCAACGGATGATCTAGAAGTGATTCCCTTCTTCCAACCGGATAGAGAAGAGTTCTTAGAATACGATTTAACCAAGATGATTCATACGTTGGCGCATCCCAAAAAAAAGGTACTTGGCTTGCTCAGTTCGCTCCCGATGGATGGAGCTCCGGCCATGCCCTTTATGCAGCAACGCGGCGGTGGCCAACCGTGGTTGATTGTGACGCATATCGAACAAATGTTTGAAATCAAGAAAATTGAGACAACGGCCACGACCATACCTGAAGACGTGAGTGTGTTGATGGTGGTTCATCCCAAATCATTAAGCGATTCGACGCTCTATGCGATTGATCAGTTTGTCCTTCATGGGGGCCATGCCATGATCTTCGTGGATCCGCTGGCTGAGGCAGACCCGGCAGGCGCAAACCCAATGAACCCTATGGGAAGTGGTGGTCCCAGAAATTCTGATCTTCCGAAATTGTTTGAGGCGTGGGGTTTGGAACTGGTCAAAGGCAAAGTGTTGGGGGATTTACCTTTGGCCAAGAAAGTGCAAATTCAACAACAAGCGCGTATGCAAGTAGTTGACTACCCAGTCTGGGTCGATTTTCGGCAAGAACATTTCAGCAGCGATGACATCGTGACGGCACAAGTGCCGACGATCACCATGGCCTCAGCCGGGATTCTGCAAAAAAAGGGTGACGTCGAAACAACACTGACGCCGTTGATTCAATCGGATGAAGCCGCCATGAAAATCGATGCGTCGCGGGTGTCGTTTATGCCGGATCTGCCGGGAATTTTGAGGAGTTACACACCGGAAGACGAGAAGATGATCGTAGCCGCCCGGGTAACCGGGAACGCCAAGACGGCGTTTCCTGATGGCAAACCCAAAGAACCATCTAAAGACGAAGATGCGAACTCGACGGCTTCACCTAAATCGGACGACGAACCGTCTCAACCCCATGTGTCGGAGTCAAAAGATCCGATCAATGTGATTGTGGTGGCGGATACCGATATCTTGCAGGATAAGTTTTGGGCGCAGGTGCAAAACTTCTTTGGCCAGAGAATAGGTATCCCCACATCCGGAAATGGCACGTTCATCACCAACGCGCTAGACAATCTGACGGGGAGTAATGATTTGATTAGTGTCAGAAGCCGCGCTGGTTATGCACGCCCGTTCACGCTGCTACGGGCCTTGCAGCAAGATGCCGAACAGCAATTCCGTCAGAAAGAACAAGCGTTGCAGGAACGGTTGAAAGACACCGAACGGAAGCTTCAAGACTTGCAGAGCCAAAAACCAGAAGGTAATGCCATGATCATGAGTGCCGAACAGCAAAAAGCCATGGCCACGTTTCGGCAGGATCTTGTGCAGGTTCGGAAGGAATTGCGGACTGTGCAACATGAATTGGGGAAAAATATCGAAAGCGTGGAAAGTTGGGTCAAATTCATCAATATTGGTCTGGTGCCGATACTTATTGGCATTGTAGGAGTCTGGATCAGTTCCTCGCGTCTTCGAAAGAAGTCTTCTTAGGTTCCGCAACATGAAACTAAATTTTTTGGCAATACGCACTCATGTTAAAAAATAACTAGAGGAAAAGTATGAAGTCGAAAACGATAATCTTGTTAGCTGGCCTCACACTCGTGGGCATTGTCTTGGCGATTATCGCGAATCGTGAACCGTCCACTACTGTTCCAAAGGGCGGCCAGTTGATGTTTCCGGAATTGATGGCGGTGGTTAATGACATCAGTGAAGTCGTTGTACAAACCAAAGACGAAACGGTAACGCTGGTACGTGAGGGAAACACCTGGGGAGTCAAAGAAAAATCCGGTTATCGCGCCGACGTAGAAAAGGTCAAGCAGGCCATCGTGGGCCTAGCGGACCTCCATATTCATGAACCCAAGACGAAGAATCCAGAGTTGTACGAGCGCCTCGGGTTGCAAGACCCAGAACAAGACGGATCGACCTCGAAACTCGTGACACTGAAGACAGCGCAGAATCCGGAAGTGGCTAAACTGGTGGTTGGTAATCAAAAACCGGCAAAAGGTAATCCGCGGATGAGTGATATCTATGTCAGAAAACCTGATGATCCGCAGACGTGGCTGGCTATCGGCAACTTACCCTTGGAAACAGTGCCAGGAGAATGGCTGGATAAAGAAGTCACGGCCCTCACCACCAAACGTGTTCACCAAGTCACCGTGACACATCCGAATGGAAAGACCTTGCATCTCTCAAAGGATAAGCCGGACGACCTCGATTTTCATTTTGATTCGATTCCGATGGGCTTTAAGATCTCATCGCAATTTAACGTCAACAATGTCGTCGGGACACTTGTGCAATTGTCCTTGGAAGATGTGAAACCCTTAACCGAAGTCGATTTTTCGACAAACCCCGGTGTATCCGCAGTCTTAGAAACCTTTGATGGCTTGCGCCTTCAGGTGTACACCACCAAGGATAGCGACAAACATTGGGCCAAGTTCACTGCGGAATTCGATGCCCAACTCGTGCAGCCAGAAGCGGAATCTCAACCCGAGGAAAGTCAAGAATCTGATAAAACGACAGATACGGCAACTGATGACAAAGAGTCTATCCTCAAGAAACCCGAGGAGGTGCAAAAGGAAGTAGAGGCGTTCAATGCGAGAGTCAAAGACTGGGCCTATGTCCTCCCTTCCTTCCGTGTAGAAAATTTCTCAAAACTCAAAACAGATCTCATCTCAAAAGAAGAATAACAGGTGGATTCCTAAAACTCCTCGCTCTTGGGAGAGGGAAGATGAAGATGAGGTCTCCGTCAAATGGTTACCAGAGGTTACGAGCTCACTGCTTCTCGGCCTCTTGACCCACCGTAGGTGCTAAAGCTTCCATCAATTCTTGATACACCTGCATTAACCGTGAATCTTCAAGCTTATAAGCGAATGCCAGCAGAATGACACCGCCTGCTAAGACTAATAAGCCCAGCGCAATCATTCCTATTGCCCAAAATACGCCGCCCATGGTCTCAAACCCGCCGTCCAGTGCGTACATCGCCACAAAGGCCAAGGTGCCGCTAATGACAAACAGCAACCATACTGATGTCAGAATAGCCGACGACCAAGGAATTTTTTTCGTCAACTGAAGTTCAAGTTGGTCATTCTGAAAGTGATAGTCGATCGTACCTTTTAAAGGCCAAGCCGTCCGAAACCGCAGGGAAAACATCTTGTAATAGGGCCGAATGACGATGGCCTGTTGGTCAGCTACCCATCGCGCCACGCCATGGGCTAAGGAAAGTGTCCCATTAGTTTTAAAGAGTCGAGGAAAAGAGTCTTTAGGTTTCGTCAGCAGATCTTTTCGACGGGCTAACGCACATCCATAACGGCAGGCCCAGGGTTTGAGTGTGGTGAACTGAAACCAATCACCAATAATCAACGCGAGACCCAACACAATGGCACCAAGACCGGGGAGCAACATAGGGTGCAAAACATAGCACAGAGTGCCGCATGGCCACACGTGAGAAATTCCCGGGTCGCTGGTTTGACTTCAAAGTGGTTCCTCTACTACTATCGATCCGCGGGGTGGAGCAGCCTGGTAGCTCGTTGGGCTCATAACCCAAAGGTCGAGGGTTCAAATCCCTCCCCCGCAACCAATAACATTGAACATCATTGCAAGCCCTTGTCGGTCGCCCCGGCAGGGGTTTTTTGTTGGAACAATATTCAGCGATGTGGAAGTCCATCAGGGTGCATCCCGACTGTCCGGTCCGAAAACGGACTCGCTCACGGCGAAGTATGACATAGGGATTAATAGAAGACACTCCAATACCGATGCCAACCGTTGGAATTTTGATTTTTGGTTGAGAACCTTAAGGAACCTCGTGTGTCACAATGGTATGCCTATGCGCCTTTGCATAAGCAACAAGATAATAATCTGCGATTTATAAAAATGTATTGACAGCAGTAGGGCCAAAATTCTGTGATTGAACCCAATCAGAAACTTCTTCACACGTGGGAAGGATTGCCGGATCAGTTTTCCACACGAAGGTCTCTCCACGCTGTTTAGTCCATTCGGCTAACTCATCCTCATCAGCAAGTAATTCATCCCTAACCTGGTCAATACTCAAGACCCTGCCCTTACTATTTTCCTCAATAAACCATTCCCAAAATGCTGGACAAAAATCTAGGTATTCCATATGGCATCGAAAAAAACCGTGGATGGAAAATTTTTAGTAGAGGTGCGTTGCCGATAGACACCTGACCCATGAGGCTTGTTCGGGTTTCCTAAAAAGGGGTAACATGATTCCTGTGAATGGTTTGAGGACTGTCATAATGACTATTAATAATGTTTCGAGCTCAGGAAGAGAGCATCCAAGATTTCTTGCAGATGAAAGAATGACGAATTTCAATAAACAATATTGTTCTCTGTTGATCGATTGGGAAGCCGTCTTTGCCAGACAGGGTGAAGAGGAAAGCTGGCGGCTAACATGCTCTGGTTTTGCACGCAATTGACGGGCCTGGTGCGAGACTTGACGAACCTGCGACTGGCGATCTCGGGCGCGAGCAACTACTGAGAGAGTATAGCAGCAGACGCGAGATACAAGCTCTTCCCTTGCCCTTTTCCCCGGCACGGTGTTCTTCGTGTATCCCAGGACAGCATGAGCAGACTATGGGCCATTACGAGCTATTTCAATCCATCGAGATACGCGCGTAGACGCCTGGCATATCGAAATTTTCGCCAGTCGCTTGAATTGCCCCTATTGGTCGTCGAGCATGGTCACCAAGATCAATTGGACCTCACTGAGGGCGACGCAGAAATCCTGCGGCAGGTGGCTGGAGGTGATTCGATGTGGCAGAAGGAACGCCTTCTGAACATTGCCCTGGAATCGCTCCCCCCGGAGTGCGACCAGGTTGCCTGGCTCGATTGCGACATTCTCTTTTCCGATTACGACTGGGTTCGGGATCTTGATGTCAGGCTGGAGTCCGCACGGCTCGTCCAGCTCTTTACCACCGTGAACTATCTCGGTCGCGGCTGGGCGCCGGGTAAGGCCCTGGAACGATTCGTCGAGAGACGACGGCCGTCGATAGCTTCAGGTGTATGCACATCGCTGCCGGCGTCGGTGGCCCTGCCACATCCATCTCCAGCCGAAAGGCCCGGGACCTATGTCAATGGTTTCGCCTGGGCCGCGACGAGAGAGTTCATTAGCAGGCACGGTTTCTTTGACGCGTGCATCGTGGGTGGCGGCGATCGGGCCATCATCTGCGCTGCCTACGGTTGCTACTCCCATATTTTTGAATGGCACAGGATGAATGAGGCCCAACGCTCGTATTACCGAGAATGGGCGGAACCGTTTTACAAAGACTGCCAGGGTGCAGTGGCTGCCATGGAGGGTGACATTTACCATCAATGGCATGGTGATGCCTCCGATCGGGGCCTGTCGTTACGCCATGTCGGGCTTCGCCCATTCGATTTCAATCCCTATTCCGACATTGCCGTGGACCGCAGTGGCTGCTGGCGCTGGAATACCGACAAACCCGAATTGCACAGATACGTCCGGGACTATTTCTCCTCTCGCAAGGAAGACGGATAATGTGGGGAACCATACCATCAGTCCCTGAGTTGCACTCCAGGGGTCGTCCGTGAAGCCCAAGATTGTATTTCTGCATATACCGAAATGCGCGGGCACGTCGCTCCGCCATGCCATCGGGTCTGCATGGGAGGTCTCGGATCCCGGCTCCGTGGTGCGGATTGAGACCAGACCATCTTTTACGGCGGCCGGAATGGTAGGGATGAGCGTCCAGGCATTTCGCGAACATCTGCTGTTGTACTTCATGGCCGATTCTCGCTATCGATTCATCTCCGGCCACATGAGTTTTAGTGAAACCGCGCACCGCAGATTTTCAGATGAGTGGGAATTCATCATCTTGCTGCGGCATCCTGTCACCCGCTGGCTGTCCCACTACCATTTCGATCGCTTCAAGCAAGATTCGCACACGAAGATTTCACTCGACCTGGACCAGTTTCTGAAGACCGAGAGGGCAAGACAGCTTGGTTCGGAGTATGTCAGTCGATTGGCCCCCAGGGAAGCTAATGTGGGGGTGTCAAGCGAGGCGGCCATCGCAGAAGCCAGGCAAAACCTCGCGAAATTCTCTCTTATTGGCGTCACCGAGCGCCTGGATCTGTACCGCGAGGAATTTAAGAAACGCTACGGAAGTCCGATTACGTTGAGCCGGGTCAACGCCAGCCCCGCCCCAGACCTGCTCCAACAATCACTGGATGACGAAGAAATTTGCAGTAAAGTGGAGGAATTGTGTCAACCGGACATGCTTGTATACCAATACGCCTTGGCGCAGCTGGGATGAACGTGACCGAAGTGACCACATCGCGATTAATTATCCAAGTTAGCTCGGTGTGCCCACGACAGGCCCTCTTTGGATCAAACTTATGCCAGAACCCAACAGCTTTGTCAGTAGTTTTTAGAGAGGCCCTCAAGATATTTCATCATATTTGCCTCGGTACTTCGCATTCTCCAAAGGAATTCCCTTGATTCTTGAAGAAAAAAAAGTTTTGACAAGTTTTCGGGTTCTATGCCCGTATTAATGTGGTGACTGTGGGGGTAACATTTAGTCAATCGGTACCCTCCCCCGCAACCAAAATAGGCAACCAATTTGTATGCCTTACTGGGGCGTTCCTGGTAAGGCTTTTTTTATGGCGCTGACCAGAGCCGATCACTGACAAACCGCCGGTTATTTCTGTAAAGGCTATAATAAAAGGCGGGACACGTACTTGTCCCAAGCCGAGTCATTCAGAAATCGAGGGGTACAAGAGCGAGATCATGAAATCTATTCTTCGGATTGTGTTCGTGTATTTGCCGCTACTCTTTTTGTTGGCGGTTCTTGGTATCGCGTATTTTGGCACTGAAAACCAGCCAGCAGTACAATCGGTTAAGACCGTCACGGCGGCTGACGCGGCTCGCGCCCGTGCTTTGGCCAAACGGGTTGTGAACCAAATTCTCCATGCAAGGACTGCGACAACCCTACGTTTCAACGAGCATGAGCTCGATGCTGTGTTGTCGCTGGTAAACCGAGGCATCGGAAGACTAGTTGGGGATACCTCAATCTCTCCCGACGGTTTAGAAGCGGCGATCACGTTCCGGCTGCCCAGGAATCCCCTACGGAACTACGTAAACCTTCGCTTCGGCTTGAATCCGTCCGACACTGGCCTCGATATCGCCACAACATCTCTTGGACGAATCCCGATTCCGGGTGCCATGATGACAGTCCTGATTGGACAGAGTCTCAATCTCATGCTGGGTGACGACACGGGGTCGAAACTTATTCAGTCTGTGACGTCTGTGAAGTTCGGGCGCAACGTCGTCAAGTTACGGATCATGCCGGTTCCCGATTTGCATGAACGTCTCCGCGCATTTTCGAAGCGCCTGGCCGACGTACGGAATGACGTGTCCTTGCTTGGAGACCGGGAGGTTATCGGTATCTATTATCAACGCCTCGTGGAGCTGGATTCTATCGGAAGGAGGCCCGGGACAGCTTCTCTCGCAGAGGTGTTCGGACCGTTGTTTACTTTGGTAAAAGATCGTTCTCGCTTGGACGACCCAGCAACTGAAAATCAGGCTGCCTTATTGGCGTTAGTGATCTATTTTGCGGATTCGCGTTTTGAACGTTTAACCGGTCCAGTTCGGCAGGGACTCCTGAAGGGGCATCATCCTCGAAACCGCGATATTCGATTAGGGGGCCGGCATGATTTGTTGTTACATTTTCTTATTTCGGCAGGCCTAAAATTGGTCAGCGATCAAGGTATTGCCATGGCCATCGGAGAATTCAAAGAGCTACTGGATTCTAACAAGGGTGGCTCAGGGTTTAGTTTTGTGGACCTCGCAGCAGATAGAGCGGGACTTCGCTTTGCTGAAGTCGCCACGAGTACGACGAGCGGAGCGCGGCATCTGCAGAATGTGCTAGCCGGCAAGTCCACAGAGCGAGCGTTCTTCCCACGTTTTACGGATCTTCCCGAGGGACTCTCCGAAACCGAGTTTACTAGTCGCTATGGTAACGTCGACGATTCCCGTTATACCGCAGTGATCAAAGAAATTGATAGGCGTCTCGCGGGCGCGGATGCTTATGCTGTCAAAGGAGTGCACTAGATCCAAGGGACCTGAGCAGATAGTTTAGGCAGACTGCCCCAGAGGAGACCTTAAAAACTTCGAAGATTCGACGAAATGTCTCGTTTCTGAAAGATGTTGAGTGTAGAGGAGAACACGCTTGCCTTGAGCCATCAGTGTGCTGTTGACGGCTCAGGAAGTTCAGAGTAACTTTTGGATAAGGTCTTTAATAGGACTATATCGGACATGACTCAATTCCATGGATTCGGACAGGAACGAGGCACCTTGACCAAACTTTTCTTTTTCTTGTGGCAGTTCGATGAGGGTATTGTCTTGATCATGTCGGATAATGCCTAGTGGATCTTCTCCATTTTGAACTTTTTCCATTTGTTCAAAAAGGAGCCGTCGATACAGGGCGATGCCTTGGTCTGAACGACCAAGGGTCTCGCGAGTTCTATCTGCAATCGGACCCTGTGTGACCCAACTCATGATGTCTCCGCCATCAACGAAGTCAATGATAAAGTCTCCGTGCTCATTTTGCCAGGGGACTTGGTAGCTCGGAATGGTGTCTTGATGAAACGCATCACTGTTCTCGCGAAGCCGATAACAGGTATACCAGAAGTGTAGGGTATGGATATCGTCGACCGGAACACGTATCTGAAACTGGTACTGCCGAGAGGAGCCCACCCGCAGCATATTGGGAAAAATTAGTGGATGACCAATGGCCCAATCATCATCCTTTTCAGAGCCGCCTTCCAAAATTCGACGTTTGATAATTCCGTATTCAAACACATCGAAACCAATCTTGACGTGGCGCTTAGGGTAAAACGTTGGGGTAGATAATCCTTCCTTGCGGCGAATGGTCGTAAGATGGTGCCCATGGAGCCATTCCAAGTGATGAGGATCAACACTGTTCTCCATGATTTGCAACCAGTTACAGGGGAGAAGCGCATAGCCAATATCACGTAACATTCCGTCCCAAACATAGAGGTCAAAACGCGGCAGTAAGGGAGTAGGTGGGGGTCCGAGGTAGAGAAAAATAAGGCCTCCCAGTTCCTGTGCCGGATATGCAGGAGTACGGACGGTCTGTAGAAGGTTAGTTGTGGAAGGTTCAGCGGGCATGTCGAGGCAGGTGCCGGAGGCGTTGAACTTCCAGCCATGGTAAGGACAACGAATGCCCTCGTCATCCACACACCCATAGGCCAAAGAAGTCCCACGATGAGGACAATGTTCATCAAGGGCTCCAAGGTTCCCCTTCCCATCTCGAAACACGACGAGGTCTTCCCCGAGAAGCCTGACACGTCGGACCGAACCGGTCGGGAGATCACAGCTTGCGATGATGGGCATCCAGTACCGGCGGAAGAGCTCACCCATAGGGGTGCCTCGACCGATTCGCGTTAATTGCTCCTGTTGTTTTGCGTTCAGCATCTTTTCCTGGGTGGGATTATGAGGGAATCTGTGTCAAGCCATACACGGTTTGAGGTCGGGTATAGAATAGTTGGTCCCAATCACCATGCTCGGGTGGGCCGATTCCTGACCCCTTCCATCCTCCGAAAGGAGCAGATGGATGAATTTCAAGAGGATGCTGAGTGACATTCACGATTCCCGCTTCTATGGCATCGGCAAACCGACCACGGGTCGATTCATCCTGGGTGTATATAGAAGCCGCCAGACCGAATTTCACAGAGTTGTTGACCTCGATGGCCTCATCTAAGCTCTCCACTGGATGGACTAACGCCACTGGTCCAAAAATTTCCTGTTGAGAAAGAGGAGAGTTGAGATCTACTTGACCAAGAACCGTGGGGGAGAACCAACAACCATGTTGAAATTGATGGGGAATCGTCCCACCGCAATATATTTCTGCCCCGCTCTTTGTGGCTTGATTCAGGAGAGACTGTATCCATTGCTGGTGCGACTTGGAGACTAATGGGCCAACCGTGGTTTCCGAATGTAAAGGGTCGCCCAAGGTGAGCGACTCGACCGCCTGAACCAACTCTTTCCGGAAATCTTGAAGAATGGGTCGTTCAACGAGAAATCGTTGTATTGACGTGCACCGTTGTCCGGAGAAGGAGAAGGCGGAAAGGGCCATACTGCCAGCTTCTTTGCGAAGATCACAATCGCAACAAATGATGGCGGCATTATTCCCCCCAAGCTCGGCCTGTAAAGGTTTACCAAAGTGGGCGCAGAGAGCAGCAATACTCTGGCCTGCCTCTGTCGATCCAGTAAACGAAAGAGCACTCACAACAGGATGTTGAATAATTTCCCTGCCCGTGAATTCTTCTCCAAAGACAAGGTTGACGATTCCGGTCTTTCCACCTGCTTGATGCAACGCATCAAGGACCGCTATCGAAGTCTGAGGAGCTTCCACTGCGGGTTTCCAGATCACGGTATTCCCGAAGGCTAATGCCGGAGCAATCTTGCCACCGGGGATGGCGATGGGGTTATTCCAGGGAGTAATGAGCCCGATGACGCCGTGAGGACGATAGCAAATATGAACTGGTTCTCCGTGATCGATGCTGTCGGTTTTGGAGTGCAGGCATCGTTGAGCAGTCGCTCGAATAAAAGAGATGGCCATTCGAATTTCGTCATAGCCACTGATGAGAGGTTTCCCAATTTCTCGTGCGAGAAGTTGAGCCAATTCTTGTTCCCGTCTTGAAAGAGTCTCAGCCCAAGAGTCCAACATTGTCGCCCGTTTCGCCAAAGACGTTTCTCTCCAACTACGTTGCGAAAGGAAGGCTTGGGTGCAGGCCTCATTCACATCGCTTGCAGTGGCTAGAGGGACTGAAGAAATTTTCTCATTCCAATGAGAAGGGTTATATCGATCAACGTGAATGTGTCCGTCTGCCTCTACCCATGTTCCACCAATATTGGCTACAGGACGGGTGTGTTTGCTGGAAATAGTTGAGGAAGATATTTTTTCGCCCCCAATTTGTGAAAGGATGTAGTGGGTGTCCAGAAATGTTGCAGTGCGCTCGTGTAGATAACGGCGTGTGATTTCTGCATGTCCAGGATCATCTGATCCGACGGCATCATCAGCGATCCATACTTCAAAGCCTAGTTCATAGGCATCCAGAGCGGATGAACGAATGCATTCTTGGAGAAAGATGCCGGCCAGAACAAGAGAGTCAGCCTTGTATTCCTGAAGCGCGCATTTTAGTGAAGGATTACTGAATGCACTGAAGTATTGTTTCGTGAACACCAATTCGCCAGATTGTGGTTGCAGTGCCTCTGGGGTTGATACACCGGGGGTTCCTTCCACGCAGCACCAGGTATTCTGACGTTTCCAGTGGGGCATTCGGTTAGATCCATCTTGATGAACTTGAGTCCAAACATGAAAGACTGGGATCTGGGCTACCCGAAATCCCTGGAGTAAGCGTTCAACTCGTCGGATAAGTCGATCGGATCGAGGAAGTAACCCAGGACGTTGAAGAAAATCCTGTTGCAGGTCAATCAGGATTAAGAGAGATTTCATCAAAGAATCTCGGGTAAGAAAACGGTTGACGGCCTCACAGCTAGGGAGTGGTTAAACCGAAGAATAGCCGAAAGTGATCAATGGAGGGTTTTCTCCAGCATGGCTTCGACAGACTTGGCGATATGGTGACCCATTTCTCGGGTTCCAACTACTGTTGAACCAGGTGCGGCAATGTCGGGAGTACGAATGCCCACAGCCAGTGTGTGTTCAATGGCGTGTTTGATGGCTCTCGCGGCATCGGTCATGTTGAAACTCTCGCGAAGCATAAATGCAGTCGAAAGAATCTGTCCAATAGGGTTGGCAATTCCTTGTCCGGCGATATCGTGCGCGGCTCCATGTCCAGTCTGATAGGAGGCCTTTTGATTTTCTCCAAAGTTTCCCGAATAGGAAAGTCCACGAGAACCCAAAAGCAAAGCGGCATTGTCGGCAAGGATATCACCAAAGAGATTAGGAGCCACGATGACGTCGAAGTCGTGGGCTCCGGCGACAATCTGATAACACGCGTTATCAACCTCCAGGACATGTGTTGTGAGATTCGAACCAGAAACATGGTCCCGAAAAAGGTCCGTCCACAGTTTACTAATTCCTGGAATACCATCCGGCTTGACGACTAACGTCAGCCGTCCCCGTCTGCTTTCGGCTAACTTCATCCCCACATCTAGAATGCGGTGGACCTCGTTTGTACAATACGTGAACGTATGTTGAACTTCTTCATGCCCTATTTCATTGATGGTTCGGTATGAATTCCCAAAATATATGCCGCTGACGTTCTCTCGAACCACGACCATATCCACCTTTTCTCGGGATTCAGGACGAATGGCTCCGGTGTCAAAAAGGGAAGAACAGGGGACGATTGGGGTCAATTTACAGAAAAAGTCGAACTGTGCCCGCAATTCATACACAAAACGATTGCCTGCAGGTCCACAAAGAAACGTCCCTCCATCCTTGAAAAGGGATTCCACCCACTCGATGATTTCAGTGGTAAGGGCCTGTCCAGATGATTGTGGGGCTTGGCGGCCGATCACACCTCCATACCGAATATCAAAGCGATAAGAAGATACACGTTGAATGGCCTCAAGAACTTCGACCGTGGCTGACATGATTTCAGCACCAATGCCTTCTCCACGGAGAATTCCTATAATGGCAGTATTGGGAGGGATGGATTTTTTGTCAGCCCATCCCGGGAGCACATGCGTTAGTTGAGTGCCGCTCAAGAGATTCCTGTTGAAAAATAGGTGAAAAAATAAATTTTGGGAGATGGCAATTAGAACAACTGAGAAACCTTGTGTGCCGGCTCCAAACTTTTATATGAGAAAAAGAGTAGGAATCTTCGGTCATTGGCATCAATCCTAAATACGCATGGCTCCTTTTCAGGGCTATGCTAAGATTAGGGGGCTATTTCTAAAATAAAGAGTTTCTTTATACTAGACTTTCAGAAAATGTTGTTCTTTTTCTTGGATTTTTGATGTGCCCCCATCATCCACAACAGGGCAGAATTATAGGAGCAGGCTAGGGTGAAAAGAAAGACCAACGTGTTTCGACAACCTCTGTTTATATCCTGAATAAATGATGAACGCCTGGATTCGTCAGTTATTTCAGAATAAAGATCTGCTCCGTATGGGGCACTGTCAACAGTTCGAGGATTTAAACCTCGGAATGGGCTGGCTGTACTATGGACTTACTCGGCTCTTTCAGCCTCAAAAGGTTGTGGTGATTGGCTCGTGGCGGGGATTCGCACCCTTGATGTTTAGTAAGGCTCTTGCGGATAACAACGATAAGGGATTGGTGTATTTCATCGATCCATCGCTGGCTGACGATTTTTGGAAGGATGGGGAAAAAGTACAGGATTATTTTCGGAGCTATCAGGCCCATAATATCCAGCACTTTCTGATGACCACTCAGGAATTCGTAAAGTCAGACGTATACAAATCTCTGGATGAGGTAGGAATTGTTTTTATCGATGGAATGCACACAGAAGCCCAAGCGCGCTTCGATTATGAAGCGTTCGAAAGTAAGATCGCCGACAATGGCCTCATTCTTTTTCACGACAGCCTTTCCACGGATAAAGTAAACAGTCCAAAGCTCTATTCTTCCACAACCCGCTATGAACGACGGGTCAGATATTTTGTTGATACCTTGAAATCCAATAAGGAATTGCAAGTCTTTGACCTTCCTTTTGCCTTCGGGCTAACGTTGGTCCGTAAGGTTTAAATTTCTCCTGCTGAGACCTGGGGGCGACCCAAACCAGATGGCATTTCACCAAAACACGAACAGCCCGGTCGTTTTACCCCGAAGGGCATGGGATACCAATTGAGCGAAGGGGTGAGTGCCTGATTGCTGGGCGGGTTCGCTTTGCATTAGAACGACTCCCATTCGATCACGCTCTGGACCCACAAGCAGCCTCTAACCTGTTTACTATCCACCTGACTCCTAAACATGTTTTCCCGTCATCGTAAAACCGTTAGAAAGTTTCGAAAACAATTGAAACTACAGAACCCGCTCCCTTCACTATATTTGTGGTATCAAGACCATCACCGCAACCAACGCTATGCCACGGCCAAAAAACGCATTCTTGTGGTGCGGCATGCCCACAAGAACCCGGGAGTCTATCATCTCCTCTTGGATTGGCTTGCGGAGGAATTACCAGAGACACGAGCCGTATTCGAATTGCGTCAACTTCCCTGTCAAATCCGAGATTGGTCTTCTTATCTTTTGCTTGTCTCATGGCTTCCAGATCCGGTTCAACAATGGTCTCCTCGAGCGTACAAGCAAACTCAACAGCTGACAGCGGCATGTGATGAGCATGAAATTCCGATTATTAACCGGGTAGAAAATCTCACTAATGCTGTGAAATCAGAAGGTGCGAGACGTATGGGGTCCGTTGGCATACGCACGCCAAAGATGGCCGTGATTGGAGACGAAGCGCAATTCAAAGAGACGTTGTTGGGGTTGAGTTTACCGCTCTTCGTTAGGGAAGATTGGGGACATGGTGGCAACATCTACCGAGTTGACACGATGGACCAAGTCCAACAACTGAACATTCTAGATTTTACCCGTCCAGTGGCGGTGGAATTTATTGAGACCCAAAATCCAAACGATGGCTTGTATCGAAAATATCGGTATGTCGCAGCTGGAGACGAAGGTGTGGCCGCAAGTTTACATGTGAGGAAGTTTTGGATGGTACATGGGTCGAATTGTGAATTTTCCGATGCCTTACGTGATGAGGAACTCACCTTTTTACGTCAACCTGACCCCAATCACGAAATTCTACAGAGAGCTCGAAGGGCATTAGATTTAGATTTTGTGGCCTTTGATTACAGTTACGATCCTGACGGTCAATTAGTGGTTTGGGAGGCCAATCCCCATCCAATCATCCACTTTTCCAAAGGCCTCAGGAGGTATCGCATTCCAGCCGTTCAAAGGACACTAGCAGCGATGGTCAAGATGTATTTAAAGAAATCTGGAATGCTAATCCCTTCAAGACTCGACGAAATACTCAGTTATCCCTATGACTATTGCGGCTAGGTGAATGTAACTCAAGCCGTCGCCGGTGAATTTTTTATTGTAAGGAAATGTTGAAAAAATCTGTCAGCGGCGTTCTCGCCATTTTTCTGGACCTTCGGGCTCACAGGCTTGGCGCTCTTCGCGCCGTGAGCGCAAATGTTGTACCAATACGCTCCGCGCGCAAAACAATGGAGTCGCTCTACGAGACGAGCCAAGCAGTAAGCGGTCTTGCTGAACGGACTTTTTTGAACAATCCCCTCGGAGCGAAGTTGCAATGGTTTTGAAGCCATTTGTGTGACTTGAAATTGAATTATTCAATAATCCCTGTAAGAAACGATAAAATCACTTTGGGGCTATACTAGATAACGAGAGGTAATTTAGGATGGTTGGATGCAAAGCTGGTTAAGCTGGGAAAAGTAAACACGGTTGATCAAGTATGTTGTAGCAGGAGCGGCGGCCCGAATGGCTGAACTTTAGGAAGCGTACGGGGTGGCTTATGACTTTCGTCGATTACGAGAAAACAGGGCTCAAACGATCAAAAATGAAATGCCTCTAGCCCGGGAATTTGAAGGAGATGAAGGTTATTTCGGTGGTCGGCGAAAGGGAAAGCAGAACGGGAAGCCGCCGGTAAACTCCCTGTGTTTGGGATTCTTAAGTGTGGGATCGCATGTATAGACGACACTGAGACCCGATGAATGACCATAACGGCAAGGCAAAATTATTCCCGATACCTTTGTGTCTACCGTTAACTATCGCTCATATAGGTCCGTATTATGGTACAGCCTCTAATTTTAAGTCAGCGAGAACTCCTCGCCCAGAAGGCGGGGAGTTCTCTAAGGGTTTCTGTTATCTTTAAAAGAAAAAAAGGGATACCATATCTCAGGAACGATTCTTTCGGTATCTCAATAATACTAGGCCACCTAAACCAGTGCCGAATAGGATAAATGCAGATGGTGAGGGAACAGGAGATGCTGTTACTAACCAGTCGTTCGTTCCGTCGAGGTTTAACCAGCCACGTCCTACAGTGCTATCGTTATCCCCATCCAATCGATGCCCGTCTCCGAGAAACAAAAAAGCAAACCCGCTGCCATCCTGTTTTCCTTCCCAGGAGGTTTGTTCCACCCCGTTCAACGACAGGTTTCCTGTACCTCCGGTGGCTCTAAACCCCATACCGCCTGGATCCGCTACCACTCCTGTCAAGACATGCTCCACGTCCCATAATTCTAGTGTGAGATTATGCCGTACTTGTCCTGTTATAGTGGCTGTTGAGCCACCGTCCCACGACAATAAAACTTCGGCTCCCCCCTGCTCGACACTAAATGTCGGACCAGGTTCACCCGGCAAGGAATCAACACGCAGCCCATAGGGTCCGTTTGGTCCAGACGTGTTAGGGGAAACAAACAATGCGCCGTCAGGATGATCGCCAAGGATATAAGTCCCAGCAGGCACCGGCGCCGTGAACCCGAATTGTGGACTCAATAAGCTCACTACAGCCAGGGTGGCAAACCCTGATAACACTCTCTTTAAAACTGTCTGCTTTACCATCGCGCACCTCAATAGAAAAAAATTAATAAATTAGCCGTCCCTGGACTTCAAGCGATCTTAAATTGTAGTAACTCTTCCGGAAGAAAAGCAATACAAATTGTGTAAAGAAAAGGTTCTTGGTTTGATGTGATAGTTGTTGATTGTTGTTTTCTTAGGTGATGATATCTAAGTAAATAATTGATTTTTTTCTTCTAGCGGTCGCGGTCCGAACTTTAAAAAATTCCGCAATGTAAGTAATAATACTTCCATCATGTATTAACGGGAGACCTGACTGTGTATTTAGTTCCTTAAATCTAGATAGCCCCGTAGCTCTGCTACGTAGGATTCTATCAAAGCCCACGCTGAGGAATACGGGTATGAGCTCCGTAAGTGAAAGCGTTTTCACCAAAGGTGAGGCAACCTTTTGCTAAGGGGCGTAAAAGAGATGATCCTAGGGCAGGGACGTTCGACTCAGTGCTCCTGGGGCGTATCACTATCAGTATCATGTTGTATGGATCCAGAAATATCGAAAAAGAACTCTGTGGAGTGGCATTAAGACATTTGTAGTAGAGCGGTTGCCCCAAATTCAGCGGTATTATCCTGGGTGGAGGTCCAGCAAGGGAGCCTTCAAATTGATCATAATCATATGGTGCTCGTGATTCCACCGAACTAGACGGTATCAAGCATTTTGGGCAAGATACTAAGGAAGCGAATGTAAGTCGGCAACTTTGCCTACTCCTGACCTCAAGAAGAGGTATTGGGGGCAGTATTATTGTGGTCCCCGGGGTTCTCATCGACCGTCGGGATGAATGAAGAAGTCATTCGACGCTACGGAGACTATCAAGAAAAAGTTGATAAATGGTAACTGCAGTTGCAGCTCGAGGTTTAAAGTGCTACGGGCGTAAGCCCGTGGGTATCTACAGGAAATGTTGTCTTTCACGAGTTTTGTAGCACCTCCCACGTACATTATCCATACTTTGTGACATTTCCACAAAACCAGGGGAAAGATCAGAAGCATTCTCCGGCGTTTAAATCGAAAGCGGCCCTCGCCGTGATCAGCGGTGTTGAGCTCATCCAACGTTTTGATGTCCATATGAATCAAATCACCCTATGGCATATGGTGCTTCTGCAACATGCCGCGAGTGTGTTTGAGGGGGGAGAGTCAGCTCAGCCCCCACTGGGTTTTGTCCTCTCTTGGATCTCTGAAAATCGGGGATATCTCAAGAGGAGGCTAAAAGAATAAAACTTTTCAGAGGTTAGCTTTGGTTGCGCCAGGTTCGGCCATTCTTAGCCAACAAGGCATCGGCCTGGGCCGGGCCCCAGGATCCAGCGGCATAGGGATGGATTGCATGGGTCCCCAAACTGTCCCAAACTTTGAGAATTGGATCGACTACACTCCACCCTAGTTCTACATTATCACTTCGCTGGAAAAGTGTGGCGTCTCCTGCCATTACATCGTGCAACAAGGTTTCATACCCTGTGCTCGGGGCATCGCCGAAGTACTTAGCATAGTGAAAATCCATGTCCACATTCCCTACTTGGACTTGCGGGCCTGGAATTTTTGCGCCGAAACTCAACGAAATTCCTTCGTCAGGTTGAATGCGAATGACCAACACATTCGGACTCAATTGATCCACTGGTGTCTTGCGAAAGAGCATGAGTGGAGCGGATTTGAATTGAATGACCACTTCAGTGACTCTTTTGTTTAATCGTTTTCCTGTTCGTAAATAAAATGGCACGCCTTCCCATCGCCAGCTTTCGATAAACAACGTCATAGCCGTGTAGGTTTCCCGTAGTGAATCCGGGGAGACATTGGCTTCAGTGCGATAGGGTACAACCTGATTTCCATTGATAGATCCTGCTTCATACTGGCCAGCGACGGTAGACTGCAACACATCGATGGGATTCATGGGTTGTATGGCACGCAGTAGCTTCGCCTTTTCGTTGCGCACCGCTTCAGCATCGAAAGCATTGGGCGGCTCCATCGCCACAAATGCCAAGATCTGCAGGAGATGATTGGGTACCATGTCGCGTAGGGCGCCCGCCTGGTCATAGTACATGCCGCGATGTTCGACACCCAACGTTTCCGCGACTGTAATTTGCACGTGGTCGATGTATTGCCGATTCCAGATAGGCTCGAAAATGCCGTTGGCAAAGCGAAACACCAAGATATTTTGAACCGTTTCTTTTCCTAAATAGTGATCAATACGATAAATCTGTCGTTCGTCTAAGACATTCTGTAGAGTTCGATTCAAGGATTGTGCGGAGGCTAAATCATGTCCAAAGGGTTTTTCAATAATGATTCGACGGCAGTATTCTTGCGTGTGAGTGACTAAGCTTTTGGCACCCAGCTGTTCCACGATTTCCCCAAAAAATGTTGGAGCGGTGGCCAAGTAGTAGAGAAAGTTCTGCCTGGTCCCATATTGTTTGTCTAATTCAGAGAGCGTCGTCTGAAGGTCATCGTAAGTTCGGGAATCACGAAAATCTCCCGTGAGATAAAATAACCGATCGAGTACCCATTCCTTGATCGTTGAATCAATCGGATGGGTCGAAAGCTCCTGAAGGTCGCGACTGATTTTCAGCCGAAAGTCCGCTGTGTTCATCGAGATGCCATCCACACCCAGAATCGCAAATTCCTGCGGCAGATGACCGCTGGCGGCCAGGTTATAGAGTGCAGGAATCAATTTGCGTTTCGTTAAGTCTCCTTGCGCCCCAAATATCACAAACAAGGTCGGTGGTCGTGTTTGGCGCTGTTGGGGATCAAGGGCGGTGTCCGTGCCGATGCCTGGCTTGAAACTATTTGGCAAAGAGTCTGCGGTATGAGTTTGTTCACTGGAAAGTCCCAGTCGGTGAGGACTAGGGGAAAAACATGGTGTCTGATTCGTCATTGACTTTTTTGTTAACCGCCGGAAGTGAATAAAAGGGCCCCAGATATCCTCTTGAGGCCCTTACCCTCTGCTCTAGACTACACGACCTGTATAACCAAATTGTTTAAATGTTCCATTCCGATACAGTCCAGAATGCAATAGGCTCTATATTGAGTGCCTTGTTCACCAACTTGAAAGGTGATACTGGTTTGTTGACTAAACATCCAAATTTTTTCAGATTCCTTTGTCCATTTGTCTCCGGTTATTGCAACTTGATGTGTGTCCCCATAGGCCAGACTGGTCATGTTTTCATCAAAGACAAAGTTAATGCGCACGGTTTTTCCCTGAGGCAGGTTAAGGAGGCGTTTGGGGCCAAATACTTTACCTTTGTGATCCAGAAACCCGCGTTGATTGACACGAACGGTGATTTCGAGATCCACGTTTTGCGATACCGATGAAGCTGCGAACGCCATTGGGAGTTGCACCAGGCTGGAAGAAAATGTCAAGACCGTCGCTAACACGAAGGTTTTGCAGAAACTCGTCACCATAAGAATCCTCCTTTGAGTCGGTAAAAAGTATGTATAAGAAGCAAAATATGTGAGGTCATCAACGTGGTTCGTGTTACCCAATCACATTGGAGCCGATCGTCCTGAGTTCGTCTTGATGTTGACGAATTGCCTTCTCGTGAAGTTGTTGTGCCTCTGTTGTGTGGATACATTGTTGCGTGCACGTTTTGTCTGTGGTCCCGTTTGAAAACTCTGAGCAGTCAGTCATTTCTAGGCCTCCACGGTCTGACCCACGAAAGACGTTGACTTCAAAAGTTACGTCAGAGTTTTTCTGTCTTACTGGACATTCGAGCGATGTGTTAGCTTGGGGGACGTGTGGCTTCATGTCTTTCTTCTCTCCTCATCAATGGTCCTAGAGTATGTTCGGAATGAGCATTGCGATATATCCAACTTTCTTCTGAGAAACCGATTCTTGTTTAAGTCTGATGTATGTTCTGGAAAGGGAGGACGACGCCTGAACTAAGAAGGGTCTTAACGTCCCGAATACGGCTTAGTGACCGCTCGTTGAGAGAAGAACCACCCTTCTTTCCTTCGGCAACCCGGCGATCAAGCTTTGCATGTGCCTGCCCCGTGGCTTTGCGTCCCCGCCTTTCAGCGGCTAGCCTTTTCGAGAAAGAACGTTGGTTGTTGGAATGAACCAGACTTCTAGTTTTAAAGGAAGAACTATCGGCTAATCAGGGGAAAACTTGATGGATGACTGCCTATTTGAGGAGGGAGCAGGTAGTTTTAGTCTCGGTTGACTAGATCCGATAATGGCTGGTGAGCTTCAAATACAATCCCTTTTACTCTCATACGATGTCTATCGCCGTTGTCGTCACAAAAGGAAGCCATGCCTGCATTGCCGCGGATACACAATCGAACTGGGGTTCTCTGATCCAAAGTCATCGATATTCTGATACGGCATCAAAAATTCAAATGCACTCTGATAGTTATGTCGCACTAACTGGTGCTGGGGCGCATCAAATCGTCCTGAGACATTTTTTTCTACACCACCCTGACAAGGTCGATCTATCTGGAAGTGATGCCATTTTCTCGACCTGGCTAGGTCTTCATACGCATCTGATGACAGATTACCACCTGAACGCGGAGGGAGAGAGTGATGATACGTACAAGCCTTCCCGAATCACTGCCTTAATAGCAAATCCCACAGGTGTGTATATCGTGGCGTCTTGGAGATCAGTTGACAAGATTAAGCGCTTCTGGGCGATCGGATCCGGGCAGGAATATGCGCTTGGGGCCATGTACGCTCTCTACGATCAGACTGATGATGTGGCAGCAATCGCACGAGGTGGTGTTCAGGCTGCCGTTGAATTCGACGATGCATGCGGCAGTCCGATCGATCTCTATACAATCGCGCTAACCTCCGATTCTGCGTCGAAGAATGGACGAAGTGCCTCGTCGTGTTCTCAGGATGTTCCACCAGTGCTGTCGGATTGCCGTGCCTCCTCAGTCTGACCTATCCGTTAAGCCGGTGTTGCGATAATCTCTTTGCCATGCTGCCCTAGTGATAGCCTGGTGACAGATACCGGGCTAGTGGGTACTAAAGGGCGGAGTGTTTAACTCTCACATTACTGAAGACCACTCTTATGCCTGCCGGAGCACCCGTGTTCCTTGAAAAGACATTCGCTAGCTCTAGAGAAAGTTAAAGTCGTTGGCGAATGGAATGGCTCCGAGCGGGCGTTCTTCTTACTTCTTCCACAACGTAGAGCGTTATTCTATATCTGTGGTTTCTGCTGCTTTTGAGTGAAATTGTGCTCCTCGCATGGTATTCATCAGACTCTTTCATCTGGTGGATTCGTCATATAGCCAGGTAGAGCTGAGAAGTCCCGCTCTACGAAGATGCGAAATGCACGGTTACTCAATCTCACGATCACGGCAACCGAAACGACAATGTGGACTGTGGTCCACCCGAACTATCTGTTCGCGAAGATTAGGGCCCGACTGAAATACCATCGACTCACTGTATAAGCGACAAGTCAGGTTGTTATATGCCATTTGTAGAAGTTAACGACGTTAAGGACCTGAAGATCGGGGAGCTTGTTAAGTTGGAAGGGTCCTGGTTTAGTCACCCTTTTCCAACCAACACGTTTACGATTAAATCTAAAGAAGATCTGGTCACAATCCAGGGCCTTACCAACGTCACGGTCCTCTATGATCCAGATAGAACAGAATCTGCAGGTCTTGACTTGCCTACCGCCCACGAACCCCTCGCGGAAGATTTAGATGACTTGGAATCAGCTCGTGGAGTCATTTCTCTCAGTGTGGAAAACGACAACTCCGGTAAAGAACGAGAACCACTGATTCCAGAAACCGACCTATCCAATCTACTAGACCGTCGAGAAGATTATAGGGAATATTTTGATCATCTACGTAAGGTAGAGGGGGTTTACCAGAAAACCCTGATGCGGGGACACGATCTTTTTCGTCAGCTAACTGGGCGTCGCCCCATTGGCTTAAAAACAGGCGATGCCATGATCACTAATATTCTGGAGACAGTGAATAACTCTCAAACGATCATGTCGCTTATTGATCAAGTTGGTAACAACGGTGTGGCCTGGGGACTTTCTGAACATGCCGTCAACGTGTGTACGCTGTCGCTATTGATCGGCCGACAATTTGCGCTTGATGAGGAGATGCTAATAGAGCTGGGGCGAGGGGCATTGTTTCATGATATCGGTTATCGAGCCTTGCCGATGAATGTGAAGTTTCATAAGGGAGGAATGAAAGTTGAAGCTGATCCCGAGCTTCGTTTCCTCCACCCAGAACTAGGCAATCAGCTCATTGCCTCCTTTCTGGATGCCGGACCTTTGTTGCAAGGCATTATTGCCCAGCATCATGAGCGACTGGATGGTTCCGGATTTCCCCAAGGCTTGAGACAAGACGACCTCTCGCTGCTCACCAGAATTGTTATGGTAGCTGACCATTATGACGAACTGTGTAATGCCCCAGATCCGGAAACAAGTCTGAATCCCCACGCCGCCTTGTCTCGTCTCTATCGTCATGTCGTGGTAAAAGGCGAGGCTTCTAAATTTTGTGAAAAGGTGGTTCAGGCCTTAGTGCAAGCCATTGGAGTGTATCCTCCTGGAAGTTTGGTGGAACTCACAGACGGTTTCCGTGGTGTGGTGTCTGCTATCAATGTTCATCAACCGACGAAACCAATAGTGTTATTGTACGCCCCCTGGCTTTGCCGTACGGATGGGCTCCTTGTGAATCTGGCTCGAGACTCCCGAATTGAAATTGTACGAGCTATCCATCCGAAAGATATGCCTCAGGCAGAATTGGCGTATCTGAGTCCCCGTCGTATGGCGATGTTTGTTCACACACCCGAGCCCATGCCAACAGGGGATAACAAGCATAGCCATCGACCTCTCAAGCCAGCGCTGAATCATTAAGTCTCACTGCTAATCTTTGGAGTTGACCAACGTCAACGTGACAAGAAAAGCATTGTATGTATTGCCTATACGGTAGTCGACGACACATTTATTCATGTTTATGTGATCGGTTCTTCTATCAGGTAACGGGCTTCGGGGTAAAATTTCAAAAAGATCTGTGTGGTCATGTCACTCAGAAGCTGGACCAGTTGGTTATGAGAATAAGGCTCGTTAGGTGTCTCTTTAGACCTTTGAAGGCTATTCCAGTAACTATGCAAAGTCTCTTGTTCCTCGGCCAATATACGTTCGGTTTCTTCTTGCCAAAAAAGGGGAAATTCGCGTGGGTCTGAGTAATCTCCTTGCCCCCTCCCACAATGGGTGACCGCCAAATAACGCAGGAGGGCATCTCGTGTTTGGCGATCCAGAAAATCGGGGATCCAAAAGATACGGTTTGGAATAGCATCGTCCTGACTCTTGGCATAAGCGGTTCCTCCTAATGCTCCTAACAATGCGCCTCCTATTGTAAAGAACCCATGTGATAGGCCGCCGGTGGCGACATCCGATGCGAAACCAGCCGCGGCACCACTGACTAATCCGCTCCAAAAACTTTCTTCTTCCCAAGGTTTGCGTTCGCCAGGTACTGTGACATCTTCTAGGCGAGATTGAATAGTCTGAGCAATGTGTCCTGACAGCCCGTGGTATTTGATTAATTGTGTGCTTATGGTCGAGATGCGATCGGTTAATCGTTGATCCATGGCTTGGATGGCCCGTTTTACCTGATCCTTTCCCCATCCTTCTGGCTCGTCATGTGGTAAGGTTTCGCCGTCGAGGGCTGTGTCAACGAGCATCTGCGCAATGGCTTTCATGCTCTCATGATGAGTGCGAAGTTGTTGTACTTTCCAGGACTCAGATAACGACACCATAACGGATCGCTTGCCGTCAGATAATAATCGTGTGATGCGGTCCCACAGCAGGCCCTCTTGGACCCAGCATCGGGTGAAGGCATCTAAGCTCATGACATCTTGAATTATGGCGTAAGACGACCATTGTTCACGCCAACGAGTCTCCAACGTTCGCTGGTAGTCTGGGGCCGTCAGTCCGGTTTGATTGAGGAGTAAAATTACCGGCTTGTCCAGCCAAGCAAGCAGGTCCAATTCTGGTTGGAGGTACCCTGCCATGGCTGGGTCTTCGGTAGCATTGACCAAGTACAGCACGACATCGGCTTCCTCTTGGACATTGCGGATAGCCTGTTGGCCACACCAAAACGGTTTGTCGGCTAGTCGATCCCAGACTTGTGATACTAGCCAACCAATGGGATTCGATAGGCCTTGCAGTCGTTTCAAAAGTTTATGGCTATTGCCGAATCCTGGCGTATCCCAAAGTTTCAACTGTAAGCCGTCGGGTGTTTCGAGCAAAAGGAATTCCTCGTTCTGGAGAGTCACATGAGCTTGGTCCTGCACCTGTCCGACTTCACGGCGAAGCAGTGTGCGAGCTAGCGTCGTTTTCCCAATATTCGTATGAGAAATGAGGGATAGAGTGACCGACCGAGAATTTGTCATGGTGTTAAGAAGAACGTGGCCAAAGACCAGCCTGGGCTTGCTGAAGGACTTGGTCTTGCATTGTGTCTGAGGGGGTAAAGGGAACAAGTGCTAGATGATACTGCTTGCCTAAGCGTAGCCATGTGTGCCGGCGTTCGAGCACCCGGGAACGATCGACTGCCGTACTATAGGATTCTTCATCCAAGAGGATTAAGAGTTGTGCCTGTGAACGTGCGGAATCCATTTGTGTTTGCAGGGAATGAAGCCATTCCCCATGAACCTCCCCTTCCGGGGTTTGTCCTGCATTAAACAACGCGACGATTGTCGGCGTCGAAGTCGAAATACTTTCTCTAGAGAATTCTTGTCCAAAAGCCACCGGGGGTTTCCAGTAGATCGTGGCTAGGTTTCCAAAGAGATCCAACAGCATGAGATCTAGAAAGTTCTTAGCCGTACTCGATGGTTCGTAACTATACGGCACCACATCAACATGTATGCCCTGGCCTTTGTCCGGCGCTAACAAATGGACGAAATAGGGATCCCTCAATGGGAGGACAAACGTTGTCTTAGTCGCCCGATGTTGACACCTCCAGGCCATTATGCTGCGGGGAATGACGATCAATGCGAAAGCCGTCAGAGCCCACATATGAATCCAGGGTGCTGCAGGTCCATGATGAGGGGCTTCAAGACTCACCAGTTCTGCAACCGTTGGGAAAGGATATTGCAAAACCCAGGAAGCAGGTCCCAGGAGTGTATAAAGAAAAGCCTGAACTTGTGCGGCTGAAAGAAATGTGCTTTCCCACGTCGCTTGATAGTCCAGCGCAAGCCCTCGAACATAAAGGCCGACTACGATGCCTAATGCCATAGAGGCAGTCGCTAAGTGTAAGAGATAGCGGACACGTTGGGTCCATACGGGTTTGATATGAGGCCACCAAAGGGTCATGAACCGTCTTGTGGCTTCGCGTATCCAGGGTGTCGTTGCTGAACTCCCGAGATTCCTTAGTGGCCAAGGTCTCTGTCCCCACAGTTCGGAAGTCTTGGATAGCCACAGAGTTGCGGCCTCAAGCCAGGGAGTTTTTTCGGGTGCCCCGAGCAGGGGCATGACGGCTGTGACCAGATAGAGCCCCACGTTCCAAAACAACAGAAGAAGAAGTGGAAAGTTGAGCAAATTCACCCGTTGTGAGTCTCCGAACCCGTTTATCATCAAGCCGAATCCCATAGCTGGGATGACGGCTAACCATGTTGGAAAATTCCCGTGAAGACGGTCGCCGGGAGGGGCCAAAGCTGGGAAGGCCCTGTTCAAGTAGGTCCAGATAATCTCGGCCCGTTTGGTCAAGAAAGAAGTGCGGTTCGTAAAATTATCTGATGGAGGGTGTTCCTGATTTCGAGCCTGCTGTGTGGCATGATGCCGGGTAGAAAGAGGAAGATGATGGCCGTGAGGGTCGGATTCTTCCAACGCTTGCACAAACAGGACCTTGAACATTTCTGTGGCTGTCATGGACCCAAGCGAAAATTGATTGGATTAATGGTTCTTTGGTGCAAGCGATTTCTCATGGTACTGAAGACTTGGACTCGAAACCAACAGGCTAAGTCCTGAGGCTTCTTGAGACTCTGCTCAGACGGAAGATCCCACATGTTCCGATGTGAATGTTGTTATTTCATTGGAAGGGTCTCGGCAGATCTTGTTTGACCTACGACGGAGGATTCCGATCCTAACAATATGCTGAGCCAATGTGTGGACGGACTACTTTCCATCGCGATTTTCACAACCATGGTCATGGGTACGGATAGCAACATGCCCACCGGACCCCATACCCATCCCCAGAATACTAATGAAAGGAAGACCACTAGAGTAGACAGTCCGAGTTTGCGTCCCATGAGTTTTGGTTCAACCACGTTGCCAAAGAGGACGTTAAGGATTCCATAACCTAAAGTCACTAAAAGGGCACGCCCGATCCCGAATTGTATATATCCGAGCAGTACCGGGGGCACTGCGGCAATAATAGAACCAAGGTTAGGAATGAAGTTGAGGAGAAACGCCAAAAGTCCCCAAATGACCGGAAAATCTATCCCTAGAAAGCCTACCCAGAGGGCGACAATAACGCCTGTGCTCAAACTCACCAGAGTCTTAATCGCTAAATAATTGTTCACGGCATCACTAATCTTACTGAATTGTGAAAGGGGTCCTTTTGGATCACCAAATGCAGCGCGGACTTTTCGAGGGAAACTTGAAGCTTCTAACAAGATGAAAATCACTGTCAGCAGAATCAAGAACGAATTGGTCAGGATTCCACCAAGGCCGGAGAGCATACGCCCGACCAGCCGCATGGAAGCTCCGGGATCCATGGATTTCAGCAATAATTCCTCATTGAACTGAATGCCCATTCCCTGTATCCATTGGAGAAGCGGTTCCATTTCCTCGGTCAGCCGAGTTTGATAGCGAGGAATGGCATCAGAAAAATCTTCGAGCGATGTGCCGATGATAACAATAAACCCAAAACCCAAGCTCAGCACTCCCACCACCACCAAAAACAGGGCCACAGGGGCAGGAATTCCCTTTTCCCTCAGCCAGAACACTGGAGATGTGCTCAGAATTGCCAAAAAGCCCGCGATTAATAATGGGACGAGAATGGGTTCCGCGGCTCGCATGCCAGCTACGACTATCACGAATGCAGCGGCCGTCAGGAGAAACTGAGTATGCGAGTTGGAGGGTGCGGACGATGTCGAAGTCATATCGTGATCAGGCTAAAGAGAGATCTCATCGAAATCTGACATAGGATTGTTCAGATGGACCATATGGACATCTCCTTATGATACCCGCTTCTGCGGTTTCTGTCTTGAATGAAGAAAGACGGAGACGGTGCTTGATTCAACTGCAACGAGAGGCTGGCCACTAAGGCGGTGTTAACAGGCAGGTAAACAGTGGCGATTCACGCTATTCGTGGATAGCTTTTTCGCGTAATTGGAGATATCCATTTCGAATCGCACCATAGAGATCTAAAGTACCTTCTTCCACTCCTTGAAATGTTTCAAGGGAAAGTGCCCGGAGGTTAATGGTTTCTACGGCTGTCATGCCTAATCGAGCGTAGTTGATTGTGGGGTCGTGTTGAACCAAGCGGGGAGCATCGGCAATTTCAATAATCGGCAGCACCAACCAATTAAAAGGATCAAGAAAGGTGTCTCCGACAAAGCCAAAACCATCCCGCAAGGTAAAGGGTCCGTAAAACGGTACGACAAGATATGGTCCTGGTGGGACACCATAAGTTCCTAACGTTTGCCCGAGGTCTTCCAGGGGCGTTTCCAACTCAAACATGATTTTAGCCGGATCGAACAAGCCACCCACTCCAAGAGAGCTATTAATAAGAAATCTGCTAACTTCAATGCCCGCGCCTTGGAACTTGGCTTGGAAGAGATTGTTCAACATGCGGGGGAAAAACCGAATGTTCTGGAAGACATTGACTACGCTTTGTTGCACGTTGGGAGGGATAAAAAAGTTGTATGCGGTCGCAACCGGCTTCAGAACATACTTGTCCACTCGATAGTTAAATTCGAATATCACAGAATTGACCGATTCGAACGGGTCATATTCCTCGATCTGTGGAACTGTGACCTCCTCGTCAAAAGGGTCAGAGAGTTCATCCTCGAAATTGGCTTCTTCTAAAGGCTCTTCTTCAGATTGGGTCAATAAGGATTCTCTTCCATTCTCTACATTGTCTAGTGTCTTGGTACGTTGATCTTTTCCGGCACAGCCGCCCATGCCCATGATCAGGACTAGTATTAACAGCGTCAATACAGAAAAGCCTGGGGTGGGGTAAAAAGCGATTCCGTTAGGGCTCTGTGGAGTAAATCTCAACACAGGAATGGAAATCGGAGACTCATTCTCTCTCATCATACATGTCACCAAACTAAGAAGGAAAACCTATCAGGAAAACGAGCAGACTGTACCAAAATCATACCCTCAATCCAAACAACAAGATTCTCACTTGTGATCGTGCTCCTATCCTCGCTTCTCTCGCATTCGCACAGTCCTACCGGGTGAGGCATGGAAGTATTGTCAGATTCGCTAACAGATCGTTACAAAAGAAAGCCTCAGAAAGACACTCCTTAAGATCAGTCACGCGTCGTTGCTTATGATTGGTTCGCTAGGCCGTCAAGAGATTCGACGTCTTCGTTCTTTTGGAAAGCTGTATCTTTGGATTCATGCGAATCAACAACCATCATGACGTCAGAATGGCATGTAACTTGACCTAACGAAAAGGAATTCTGCGATGGCACTTCCTTTGCTCATTTGTGACAGAGACGCAGGCGTGCAGGCTTGGGGTATTCCAATGCCTTGTTGTCAAAGACACGTTGTGCTCAACAACAGGAGGGAGTGGGGGATGAATCCATCGGTATCAACACACAAATCTTCATGGAACGGATCAATCAAGAAATCAAAAAAACCTGCCAGTGAAGCTCCGCCATCTCTTAAAAAACTCCAGACAGAACCTGGGGGAGCTGCGATGGCGGACAGACAACTTCCGTTATATTTGAAGGAAATTGGTCAAGTTATGTTGTTGGACCGGGATGGGGAAGTGAAACTGTGCAAAAAGATTGAAGAAGCTAATGGCACGTTGCTTGACACGTTGTTCGTGTTGCCGATGACATTGGAATTCTTGAAGGATCAACGGTATCGCCTCAGCCAGGGAGAAATTCGACCTACGCAACTCGTGCAAAAAGATAAAGAAACAGTCGTGGATGAAGAAGGCGAAACGAGCCAAGCCGAGATTCTGGATTCACAAGAAGAAGACGGAGAATATCTCTGCCGGGTGATTCAACAGCTTGATGAGGTATGCCACTGCATAGAACTTCTACTTGGCTCGGATTCAAGAAATTCTGCCGTGACCGGTGAGGGTTCAACGAAACAAAAACCAGCTGTCGCCAAAAAGCGGTTATTGAAAAAGATCGAATCGGTGAATTGGCATCCCCGGGTCTTACCGCAACTCGAAAATCGTATAAAAGCGGTTGAATTAGAACTGAAAGAATTGCTTGTACGACTTGGTATCTCCCCAGAAGACCTCAGGCAAATTGGGCTCAAAAAGAAGGATATGACGAGTCAAACACTAGCCGATCTGGTTGCTAAGACCGATCAAGAAGAATTCGCGGGCTTACGAGTGCGGCAAGAGGCGGTCGAGCATCTAAGATATTTGGAAGAGCATACCGTCAAAATGCCCTTTGCGCATTTTTTGGTCAGGGTTCGACAACTAGAGAGAGAAAAGACACGTGTCCACTTCGCCAAGCAGGCCATGTTGGAAGCGAATTTGCGATTGGTCGTGAGTGTGGCGAAAAGATACGTGAACCGCGGGCTTGACCTCCTTGATCTCATCCAAGAAGGCAATATCGGATTAATGCGGGCCGTTGACCGTTTCGAGTATCAACGAGGGTACAAATTTAGTACCTATGCCACGTGGTGGATTCGACAGGCTATTACTCGGGCTCTGGCCGATCAATCTCGAACGGTCCGAGTGCCTGTTCACGTTTGTGATGCGATGACTCGAGTACGCCGTTCTTGGGATCGTCTGGCGATCCAGTTAGGTCGAGAGCCGCGCTTGGAAGAACTGGCCACGATGTTAGATCTCCCAGCGGATAAGTTGTCCTCACTCTTGGACGTTACAAAGGGCGCCTTATCACTTGAAACACCTGTGGGAGACGAGGAGAATGCCCATTTGTCTGATATGTTGGAGGATCCATCCGCAGTATCCCCCTGTTATTCTGCCGAACGGATGGACCTTCAGGAAAAGGTCACGTTGCTGCTACAAACCCTCACTCCAAGGGAAGCCCATATCATTCGACGGCGTTTTGGAATCGGAGAGCTGGAAGATGCCACATTGGAAGAAATCGGGCACGAGTTTTCGGTAACCCGAGAAAGAATCCGGCAGATTGAAGAACGGGCATTATCGAAACTACGAGAGCCCGAACGAAATCAAACCCTGCGCACCTATTTTGAGCTTTCCGGGTCAGCTTAAGAAAGGACACTCGGTGGCAAAGCTTCGTCGGGTTAGGAGAACAAGCGTTTTTCGAATCTTTAGACTGGATCTTGAGCAAGTACTAGGCAAATAGATCATCGTTGGACGGTGATGATTCGTCATCGGCCGTAACCTCGTGAAATCCCTGAGCCTCTTGAAAATTGGCCGCGGTTGTCTGAGCATTGAGAAAGGTCGCACCGGTCAATTGAGCCTGTTGGAAATTCGACTCACTCACTTCCGCTTCTCCAAAATCGGCCCAAGCACAATCTGCTGAACAAAAATCTGCGCCTCGTGCTTTTGCGCGGACAAACGTGGTGCCTCGCAAAGTGGCTTGTTCGAATAATGCCCCAGTGAGGTCAGCCTGCTGAAAATCAGCCCAAATGAGATCTGTGTGCGAAAAATTGGCCCATGACAGGCGACTCCCATGAAACCGCGCCCCTCGTAAATTTGCGCCCTGAAAGTTCGCCCCTCGCAGATCAGCCCCCTCAAAATCAGCACCTGGTAAGTAGGCTTCTTGAAAATTGGCATCTCGCAGATCTTGGTGACAAAAACTCCCTCCCCGACGGTTTATTTGAAAAAAGTCTTGTCGATTTGAGCGTTGTGATTTGTCAGGCGCGTCCTGGCTGGTTTGGGCCGGAGTGGCGATACCGGAGGGTTGTGTACGTTGCCATTTCCGGTGAGTTGCAAGGAGCAAAGTTCGATCGTCCTCGAGTGTTGAATCAGAATCTGTGGCCTGCGGCAAAGAATTCTTACGCTCCGACATCACGCAACTCCAAACGCTGAATAGCTGTGGGTAGCTGGAAAAGAAGAGCGACGATGAACCTTAGAAAACCATAACGGAAATTCGGGGATTGGTCCACCCGCAAATGTTCAGAACTCGCATTGATACAGTGGACGGGGAATGGTTTATGGTATAACCAGACCGCAACAGATAGAGACCTAGAGCCCAAGTGGCGAGAAGAGAATATGGAACTCATTGATATCGTTTTAGGAACTGTAGTGCTGATCGTGATGTATGTTCTATGGATCGGGTGGGGGAAAAAACGATCTTGGACAGCTTCCTGTGAAGGGGTTCGCCACCGTCTTCGTTCAGCGTTCGGCGTCGCTAGTAAAGAGGATCTTCGAGCCTTGCACGGGCGCCTACAGCAGATAGAGCAACAATGGGAATCCAGATTCGTGAAACTAGAAACACGCGTAAACGTTTCTAACCAATGGCAATACGTTTCCCAAGAGCTTCAACACCGACTGGGTAAGTTGGAACAAACGGACCAGGGGCAAAAACCTGGGGAGTTTGTCGTGTCACGTCCGAGGTCGGTTGTTCGGTTTGGTTTACGTATGACATTGAGCGATGGGATTTGGGTTCATTTAGAAACGCGATCAGATAACAAACTAGATGATCGTCTCGTTGATGCGTTGATACAAGGCCCGTTCTGTTTGGTCTGCTTGAAACGGCTGGTTAGTGGAAATCGTGGGAGGGAGTCCACAACTGTTCCGATGCAATGCCGAAACTGTGGAGTATCGTGGAATGACCAGGGTGCTGTGGCCCGGCCAGTGTCATTCATTCAGCTCAAGCGACAGGTCTATGAGGCCCTTGACCAAGAATTTCGAGTATCTGGAATGCTTCGCGAGCGAATGTGATGAATGAGCAAGCGAAGTCTGTGTATGGCATTGTTGTCGAGTCCGTGGAACACTTTCTCCAGGTCTTGCCAGCATGAAGATACTGCGTATCTTGTCTGAGTATAGTTAGAATGCTATAAAACCCACAATGCCCGCTTGCCCATCCTGCTCGCAAGAAAATGCTGCTGAGGCCAATTTTTGTTCTCAATGTGGGCAGACGCTCGTTAAAGCGGTTTCCGAACCAATTCATGAAGCTCCGCAATCATCATCTGCACCAACGGCCCTTCAATTATGGGAAACATTCATTGGGCCGAGTAAATCGCTGCAGTTTTCACTAAAAACAGGGTGGGTGTGGCAGCCGGCGTTTTTATATTACAAGGAAAAGTTTACTCACCTCGAAACCCCAGAAGGCCCTAGATTTGCGTTAAGCTGGAATTGGCCAGCCGCGTTCTTTGATTCGTTCCTTTGGTTTCTCTATCGAAAGATGTACATGTTTGCGCTGCTCTACGCGGTGGCGCCAGCCTTGGCAATATTTCTGACCGGCGATATGAGTGTTGGAATCGTCTCCAGGATCCTCGCAGGAGCCAGTGCAAATTACTTGTATTATTGGCATGTCAAAGACAAACTCCAGCATATTATGCGCATTCCGAACATAGACGATGATAGACGCGCGCATTTGGTTCGCGAAGAGGGCGGGGTGCAGCCGTACGTCTTGTGGCTAGGTGCCGCACTGCATGTGTTTATGTTGGGTGTGTTGCTGGCGACGATTTCTCAAGGACCTCCCGAAGGTGATTTCTTTGACGGGGGCCAGGAACAGGCTACGCCAAAGTTTTTTTGATCTCAGGCACTCAGGGCTTACTGTAAGGATGAGGCCGCTTGAGGGTGGGTGGCAGTTTGCCAGCTGAACCATGACTGGAACCATTCATAGTCAGACTGGTACGCCGTATGCTTGGCTTCTTTGTGGTCGCTTTTTTCGGTTAAAAGGGTGTACGTTCGTGGCCAATTCTTGGTCCACCACGACTTGAGGGACTCGGGAGTTGCCAACGCTTCTTCGGAAGAAAAGATACTGGCGGCTGTGGCCAGATCGGCGATTAACTTCCATATACGATCTTTTCCTAATCCTAAACTGCGGAGATGTTCACGGAGCAAAAACACGACCCATAGTTCCGCACTGTGTTTCTTATTATGCTTGAACGGCTGGGTTTGACGAAGCGGGATAGGATCGAAATTCTTAACCAGCGACGTATAATCTGGCCCCCCATAGCTTCCTACGACTTCGGCGATGCCTTCCACCATGTTTGCCAACTCCACCTCCACTGCGGGTTGCTTGGACGATAATATGGAAGAGGGCGCATCCAGCGGGTTCGATGTGGTCAGCATGTCAATGACGGGTTTCAGTTCCCGAAGTCGAGTCACGGCGGCTTTGAGAATATGTTCTGATTCCAGCCAATAGTCGGAATCATGCTTTGCCGTTCGTTCCTTGCCTGTTGGCGGAAGGACAGGAGGAATCCAATGCCGTATCAGCGTGAACAAGATATAATCCAGGTCAGCCCCTTCTTGTGCTGCGCGATCCAGCGCTTGGTTAGGTCCCAGGCCCTGCCGAAAGAACTGGTCAGTCCGATTCGCTACGTGATGGCGGGCAGCAAGCCCCGTCCACCAGTCAGCGAATTGTTGCCATTTCATGGAGTCGGGAGTCATCGTGAAAGGCTCACAAGCCATAAGGTCGCGATCATGGTACGATGCGGTGAAGACCAAGGCAAGTCCTTCGTGAACCGCGGGAGCAAGAACGAGAATGTGGTCACAGAGGTTGAACTCAGAAAGTAAGGAGAAAAGATGCCGCAACTGGTTTTGATCCGTCATGGTGAATCTCAGTGGAATTTGGAAAATCGATTCACCGGATGGGTGGATGTCGAGTTGTCTCCCAAAGGGGAAAAAGAAGCTCGTGCCGCTGGTGAAAAACTCCAAAGATTTCAGTTTGATTGTGCTTTCACCTCGGTGCTGAAACGGGCGCAGCATACGTTGCGAATCGTTTTGGAGGTTCTTGGACAAACCGGTATTCCTATTCAGGAAAATCAGGCACTCAATGAACGGATGTACGGAGATTTGCAGGGCTTAAATAAAGCGGAAACGGCGAAAAAATTTGGTGAAGAACAAGTGAAAATCTGGCGCCGGAGTTTTGATGTACCGCCTCCTGGCGGAGAAAGCCTCAAAGATACCGCAGCGCGCGTCCTCCCCTATTATGAAAGCCAGATTTTCCCAGCGCTGTTAGCAAGGAAAACGGTGCTGGTGGTCGCACATGGCAATAGTTTGCGATCACTGGTAATGAAACTAGAAGATCTCTCTCGTGAGGCCGTGCTGGAGTTGAACATTCCAACCGGCGCGCCACTGCTCTATGAGATGGACGATCAAGGGGGAGTCACGGGGCATCGATATTTATAACATGGGGGGCAATGATGAGCGTGGTGATCCTGTTCTTTATTGCCGGCTTATGGATGGCCGATGGTTTAGCATTGCTCTTTGCGCCTGAACGGATGATTTGGACCTTACGTCAGTCGCTCAATGTCGCGCCGAGTTTTCTAAAATGGGGTGGCTTGGCTGGGGTCTTGGGTGTGGTGGTGTTGGTCAGCACCCAAGGGATCGCGTATCAGCCGCTGTGGATTGCGGTGGGGCTGAGTATGATGGCAAAGGGCATTTTTTTATACGCCGGATCTGATCTCTGGCGGCTGCGAATTGTGAAATGGTGCTTAGAGCGGGAGCCAATCGACTATAGAATTTGGGGTTTAGGGTTATGCACCTTATCAGTGCTATTGCTAGATGCCCTGAATTGGGGACGTGACTCGTGAGGTGGATGGCAAAAGAAAAAAGTAGCAACGAGAAATTTCCTCATGACCGACGCGGAACGAACAAAATTTGATGAAGTCTGGAAGGTTCATCAAGCAGCCGATTGGCCAGAAGGCCTGGGCAGCGACGAAGGACAGCTTATGACCTTGGATACGGTCATAGGTGGCTGTGTCACCTATTATGTTGAGGAAAAGGAATTGGATGAGCAGCGGGTCAATATTCTCCGGGATTGTTTGGCCGACTTAGACAATGTCCTTTCTGATTTATCAGAGAGCACAAGAGACTATTTCCGGCGCATTCAGTTTCTCGGAACGACCCTTCTCCAGGATTATTCGTGATCAGAAAGGTGTAGAGGATTCTGTTAGTGAGGCAGCTAGTCTCTTGTGGCCAAGATGAACAACATATCGGCACACCCAATGGGCTCCTGGAACTGGCCGGAGTTCAGTGAGAAGCCACCGTTGTGGTTTAGGTAAGACCGGGCAAATTGTCTCATTATTTTCACCATCAACAAGGAGGTTCCGCATGGCGAGCAGCACCAGTCGGTTCGAAGTCTTTGCAGGGAAAAACGGCAAATTTTATTTTCGTCTGAAAGTGCAGAGTGGAGAAATTATTCTTTCGAGTCAGGCCTATGTACTGCGATCCTCCGCGCGGAGGGCGATTCAATCGGTGCGGGATCATGCTTCCGACAGCGCCTGTTACGTGACGAAGAAAAACAAAGCGGGGAAGTCCTACTTTAATCTGGTGGCCCGTAACTCCAAAGTGATTGGGACCAGCCAGGCCTATGCGTCTCCGGCTGGTGCAAAGAAAGGCATCGAGGCCGTGAAAAAGGCAGCTGCCAAGGCGCCAATTGCTTAACATCAGTAGTAGGAGATAGATCACCTCAATCTTCCTATGTTCAAGCCGCCCACGGAACGTGGGCGGCACCATTCCGCCAGTCTTCTCCCTGGGAAATCTTTATCATCCTCGCTCAAGCGGCCATTTCGGGATTTTTGTAGTCCAGGCAGATGATGCGCTCTGGTTCAGGCTGTGAGGGAGGAGGAGCTTCAGGTTTCGTCCGAGTTTGACGCTGGAAAAAATGCTGTGGTACCGTGCTTTGCTGGTTTCTACCTATGAAGGACGATAAACCAAGAGTGTAAAAATGAGTAAAGAAAAAGACCTCAAGACAATTCTGAACAACCTCCATTATTCCGATGATGCGAAAGTTGTGGAACAAATTTCCGAGCAGACCAAAATGGTCATGGCCCGCATGAAGGGCATCCGTCGAAAGGTCGTGGTCATGAGTGGTAAAGGCGGGGTGGGGAAGAGTATGACCACGGTCAATCTCGCCCTGGCGTTTGCTCGCATGCAGAATCGTGTGGGTTTGCTGGATGTCGATATTAATGGTCCCTGTGTCCCCCAAATGTTGGGGATGAGCGGGATGGGGCTCTTAGATACGCCCGAGGGGGCGGTCCCGCCAACGGGTCCGCTGAATGTCAAAGTGGCCTCGATGGATTTTTTGTTGCAGGCGAATGCCCCGGTGCGATGGAAGGGGCCGATGGATCTGAGCCCGGTCTGGTTGGGGTTGACCGAGATGAACGTCATCCGAGAATTTCTTTCTGATATGGCGTGGGGGGAATTGGATTACCTCTTGGCAGATTTGCCGCCTGGCGCGGCCGCTGATAAACCGCCCTTATTGGCTGGACTCATACCTGACTTGGCTGGAGCCGTGGTTGTCACGACGCCGTCTGAAGTTGCCTCGAATGTCGTGCAAAAATCGATCGCCTATGCGCAGGAACTTGGCATTGAAATTTTGGGAGTCGTAGAAAACATGAGTCAGTACCGCTGTCCTTCCTGCGGCGAAGAAAATCCCTTATTCGAAGGCGATACCGAAAGCATGTGTGAGGTCTTGGAAATTCCCCTCCTCGGACGCATTCCCTTTGATCGTAATTTTGCTAAGACATTTGACAAAGGGGAGCCCATCTTGGACGGAGCAAATCCCACTGTGGGGAAATATCAAGGTATTGCGAAAAAAATTCATACCTTGTTGGACTATCAACAAGTCGTCGCGGGAAAATTGTCATAAGTTGACATACGCGTTGGTCGAGCTGATGCTCGGAAGGGAAACGATATGAAATTTGTCTGCCTCAAATGTGAAACCTATATGACGTTTGAAAAAGTGGAAAAACCAGCCGAAGGGTCACTCGGGGTCTTTTTCGAATGTCCTTCGTGTGAATCGCGTTTTTCAATGGTGACCAATCCTGGTGAAACGCAAATGGTATCATCATTAGGCGTTCAATTGGGTGGACGAACCGAAGCCCCCAAGCCATTGGAAATGACTCGAGGTGGGTTAGAAGACAATGTATCGGCAGGTGCGGGACAAATGGCTGCGTATTTAAATGATAAAATCCAAGCAGGGCAGCCTGCTTCAGCCTCAGCACCAGCGGCTCCTGCGAGTGCAGTATCTGGGTCAGGAGAATCGGGTGAAGGTGGCGGGTGTCCCTTCTCGGCCATGGTAGCTCAGATGGGGTTAACATCGTCGGGGGGGACTGGTACAACCGCTCCGGCGGCCGAACCGTTGCTCTGGACCCCCGATGCCCAAGAGAAGTTGGCGAAATTGCCATCATTTGTGCAGCCCATGGTCAAAAGTAGCGTCGAAACCTATGCCCGAAAGAATGGTTTCACCTCTGTAACCCTACAAGTCATGGATGATTCCAAGAACTCCACGACCGAAGGTATTCAATGGACGGCTGAAGCCAAAAAACGATTGGACAACATTCCGGACTTTATTCAACCCATGGCACGGCGGGAGATCGAACGGTTAGTCAAAGAGCGCGGTCAATCAGAAATCACCGCAGAGATCATGGACGAAGCCAAAGAAAAATTCATGAAATTCATGTAACCTCGATTCTATATTTCTAAAAACGAAAAGGCGGCCCTTCTTAAGGTGCCGCCTTTTTTTTGTGCTCTTTACCTCTGTTAGTTTGTCATTCCCGACATCTTTAATCGGGAATCCAGTCTTGTTTTCATTTTCTTAATTTAATTTTTGTGGGGTTTCGCCCCCACACGACGACCCTCTTTCGTTTCGGCGAAAGGGGGCAAAGCCATTTCCGCCCGGGCGCGGCCACTTCGTGATTCCCTCGCATCAGGGGCAAATCAGATGGCTGCGCGACTCGCTCCGCTCAGAAAGTCCTCGCCAAAAAGTTGGATTTACCCCTACCGCTCGGCCCCGTCCGAAGGCGGGGAAGAGGGGAGGGAAATTGTATTTCTACGCTCATTATGCGCACGATATGTGATCCAGGCTTTCAGAAAACGCGCAATGAACTTCTTTTGATCATCCAAGCCCCATTCGGCTGTTCCGGAATCACTTGCGTGACGTCCACCGTCAATCGGAGCGAGATTATTGGCAGAACTTTTCAGTCTCTCGAGATCGTTATCGGTTACGCGAAGTGCTTCAACGATGCCCTTGCGACCTTGAAAATCCTTCTCCGCATATTCATATATCATATAGAAATCAGCAGCATTGCGATCGCGCCGACCGTTCAGCCAGAGTGCATTGTGCAATTGACGGGAACGCTCAGAAGCTAGCTTTGTCTCCTGTGCGTACTTCTTGACCTTGGATTCAGCTAGTGAAGCGTAGGTAATAACCGACTCTGGTTTGATAATCTGATTGCCACGATCGTCCATTATTGAACCAGGACCGATTCCAGGTCGAATCTCATCTTTGCGCTTCCCAGCCACTGGGTTCCAGGCTCGGAGAATTCCAAGGAGTATTTGGAATCGATCTGATGCAGTTCGTGATAGAGAGTCATCTTTGTAATCCCCCTCGATTTTCAGGCACAAGCCATTCCTGCTAGAATTTCGGTGAAGAAAATCAGGAAAAATAAATTCCCCCATCTTGATAATTAGGTCCTCGTCGGCTCCCTGACAAAGCTCTGGGGCAGGAGTGTACGCAATTTTTTTGTTGGGCATAGGTAGTGCCTATTAATCCAATTTTCAAATTATTTTAACTTGTTTTTCCAAGAGTAGTTCAACTGCCTTGGGCGTGGCTGAAGCACAGTGCCGAATCCGACTTTTCGGCGAGGACCGTTTGAGGGGAGCGAGTTCCATTGACAGCAATTATGAATATTTCTTAAGTTTCTAAGTGGCATTGATTGTGAGGAAACAGGGGATGACCTATGCACAACGAATTTACGGCGATCATTGAACAAGACGGAGGGTGGTTCATTGCCTACTGTCCGGAAATCCCCGGAGCAAATGGGCAAGGAAGAACCCAGGAAGAAGCTAGAAGTAGCCTCGCCGAAGCCGTTTCCCTGATCTTGGAAGACCGCAGGGAGGATGCTCTTCGTGGGACCCCCCCGGAGGCTATTCGAGATAAGGTGACGATTGGGTGAAACGCAGTGCATTGCTTCGTCATCTTCGAAAAAATGGATGCTATCTCAAACGTGAAGGTGGGTCCCATTCCTTATGGGTGAATCCTGCTACGGGATCAGTGGAAGCCATTCCCCGACATACTGAGATTCCAGATCGCCTCGCCAAGAAAATCTGTCGAAATCTCTCCCTTCCCATCATAGGCGAATAAGTTTTCCCTACTGAGAATAAATACCTATGGGTAAGAAGAAAAAGGGTTTTGTGCGAGCCAAAGTGAATCGCAAGATTACACCTGGAGAAATGCTACGGACACTGAGGGAATTACAGGAATTAACGCAAAAAGAGCTTGCGGATGCAACAGGAATCTCGCAATCTAACGTCTCCGCAATGGAAAACGATGGGAGTCAAATAGGCCGAGAGCGGGCTTTGGTCTTAGCGAATGTGCTAAAAGTTCATCCAGCTGTGATTCTTTTTCCAGACTTTGACATTGCCCACGTCGCGTAAGTGTTTCCCCTTAAAAGTATTAGGGTCATGACTAGTTAAGCGGGTATTTTCGAAGGACCTTGAGTAATAAGTGGTAAAGGTTTTGTCCTCGATGATTGAATCGAAATTCACATTCCTTCAGATGTAAGTAAAAGGTGCTTTGATGTATCCCGCGGAATCGGAGCAGCCGGGCTTTGGCGAACCCCCAGAAGCCCTCAATCCCGTTTACATGGACTCGACCTCGGACAAACTCATCCCTGCCATGATCAACCCGGAGATGCTTACCATAACCCACATCGACCAAGCCATTATAGCCTCGCCATCCATCGGAATAGATGACGCTATCCAAGGCGACCTTCCCACGAATAATCGCTTGCAGCGTGGGTTTCCGGCAATCTGGGACGAGTTCGGTGTAGACTTGCCCATTGCGTTGGAAAATGCCAAAGACAATGGTTTTGCCGTATGCCCCTCGTCCTCGTTTCCCTTTAATGCGGCGCGCCCCGAAGTACGATTCATCAACTTCGACCTCGCCACCGAACGGCGATTGGGCTTCACAGACCTCGGCAATACGCTCGCGAAGAGCTCGCACATAACGGTTGATCGTGTTGCGGTTCAACCCAGTCAGGAGGGCCATTTGTGAGGCCGTTAAATCCAAGACAAAGTATCGCACGAGTTGCCGCAACTGCCACGTGGAAATTCGTGCACGGTTGGCGTACCGATTTTTCCTCGTCATGACTGGAGATTATCGCCATTTCTCCCTTCTTAACTAGTCATGACCCAAGTATTAAATTTTCCACATATCTTCTTAAATCAGAATTCCCGCTTTCGGGCATAGCTGAACTCCGGCCTTGAATCAGACTTATCGGCGAGGGCTGTTCGAGATTCTATGGTTTATGTCAAGCCTCGTGTGAGACGGTCCGGGTTAAACGTGGTCTGATAGCGGTGAATAGACCAAGCCGCCCGGGCAATTTTCCGCGCGATAATCACGAAGGTGGCCGTTGAACTCCACCCTTGGGTACGATACGAGTCGTAGATGGGCTTCCAGCCGGTGCTTTTGACGGCCGCCATGGCAGCATTAAAGAGCAACCGGCGCAATTCGGCCGGGCCTCGTTTGGACAAGCGCCGTCGCCCGCTCTTCTGCCCCGAGTCCTTGGCCCGAGGGTCTAATCCGGTAAAGGCGACAAAGGCATCGGCATTGCGGAACGGCACCCGCTCTACGGTATTGGTGAGGCTCATTCCCACCAATGGGCCGACGCCCACAATGGTCTCCACTCGTTGTTGGGCTTGCTGATGGGGTGGGGACTGGGCCGCCACGGCGGCCAGCGTCGCATCCAACTTGGCCAGTCAGGCATCCAGCTTCCGGACCACGGCTTTGACCTCACTGGTAAACCCCTTAAGATTGACCATCGTCAACTTCAGTGCACTCTTCAATCGAACAATTTTGGCCCGCCGGCGAATCAACCGATCCACCTGCCGCTGTTGGGCGGTGGGAGGCGTATAAGCGCGCAACCCCGCATGTTCTTGGGCGATCAGCCGAGCGAGCAACAGGGCATCAACTCGGTCAGTCTTCGCTCGCGCCCCCAGGGCTTTGGCATAATGCCGCGTCTCCCTCGGATTCAAGAGATAGACGATATGGCCAGAGCCATGCGCTAGATCGGCCAACAGCTCATGATACGAGCCGGTCGATTCGAGCCCAATGCGGCTCCCGGCCGGTAAGGTCTTCAGCCAGGCCCGCAAAGCGCGGCGCTGGTTACGAACCTCCTGAACCGGCCATCGGTGATCCGCACTGGCCACCATGACTGTGTCTTTAGCCACATCGACTCCCACATTCAAAACGGTTGGCATACCCATCACCTCCAGCAATAAAGGTTTTCCCAGGGGGTGGGCCACACCAACGTAAGCTTGCGTTCAAATCGGCGGTCATGAGTCATGCCGCAAGATTCCTCATCGACGTTGAGGGTGTGGATGGGAGAAGTCTCAAACTGTCTGTCCACAAGTTGGCAGATGCGCAGCGATGTCCCTCCACCCCTGACCCCTCTGAGCTTCTCAAGAATGAAAAGAAAAGACCATACAAGCAAAGTGAGTTGGCCTGCCCTCCTAATGTTAGGGTCCGTCTTATCTCATATTGGCCAGACTGGGCGTCAATGGTTTTGGGTCCTTTGGCCGAAACCAAAGGCCCTCGGCTGCCGGGCCGAAACCCGGCAATACCAAAAATCGCTTAGACATTGTTCTTAGACAAACGCGTAAGAGCGGTTCCACCAATCGTCAGTTTGTTTGAAAGACCCAAGCTGGATTCCCGCTAACTACTGACGGGAATGACTACGCAAGAGAAAGTATGAGGAGATAATCGACTCCGAGATTGTCCTTCTTTCCTTTCCCTCGCCTCACGCTTCACGAGAGTTTTCGCAAATCGTTTGACCATGAAAAATTCTTTTGATACGGTCTTTATCTATTTTCTACCCTTCTTTCAACCTCTCTTTACTCTCCCGTGGACATTCATCAGTACCTAGATCAGCAGCGTGACCGAATAGACCGATATCTTAACCAGAGTCTTCCAAATACTCTTAGTGATCCTGAAAAATTGTACGAATCCATGCGGTACAGCCTGTTGGCTGGCGGAAAACGGATACGGCCAATTTTGACTATCGCGACGGCACAAGCTTTAGGATATGACAACGATGAGATGCTGCCTTTTGCAGCATCCCTCGAGTTTGTTCACACCTATTCACTCATTCATGATGATCTGCCCGCGATGGATAATGATGATTACCGTCGTGGCCGATTCACGAACCATAAAGTGTATGGCGACGGCATGGCGATTTTGGCTGGTGATGCCTTGCTGACCATGGCGTTTGAACTCTGTAGTCAGAGTATGAACGGTCAAACGGTTACTGCTGATCAGCAATTGAAAATTGTTCGGGAATTAGCATTTGGCTCTGGCCGTCAGGGTATGGTGGCAGGGCAGGTCATGGATATCCAGGCTGAAAACCAGGAAGTCGACTTGGCTCATTTAAAAAAAATCCATTCTCGCAAGACAGGGCAATTGATTCGTGCAGCGGTCCGTATTGGAGGAATAATTGGAGGAGCATCTTCCACACAACTTGAATCTCTGACTGGGTATGCGGAAGACATAGGGTTAGCGTTTCAGATCGCCGACGATGTCTTGAACATGGTGGGTACTCGTGAAGAATTGGGTAAAGATCCTGGGACAGACGTACAGAGGGGGAAGCAGACGTATCCTTCGTTTTTTGGAATAGAAGGTGCTCGACAATTAAGTGAAGACTGTATCGACCGGGCCATAGCACAACTGGAATCCTTTGATCAGCAAGCCGAACCACTTCGGAATATCGCTAGATATATTATTAAGCGAAGAACGTAAGGAATTTCTGGAATGACACATGGTCGTCTGTCACGTTGTCTCACGCGACGTTGTTGAGTCGCATTGGACCTTAAGGTGACCTTCCATTTAGTTCCTTTCATGGTTTGCTACGGGCACGCTCTAAATCTTGTTGCCTTTTGAGATCCCACTGGCTGTTCTGATGAAAGTTCTGATTACGGGCTCTTCGGGATTTATCGGAGCGGCTGTCACCCAAGCCGTCATTGCGAACGGTGACCAAGTCAGAGTTCTGGTTCGAGCCACTAGTAATCGGACCAATCTCGATGGCCTGTCGGTTGAAGCTGTTGAGGGGGATCTTCAAGATCCCCTTTCCCTTAAAAGAGCAGTCGAGGGTTGCCAAGGTGTTTATCATGTGGCGGCTCATTATGCACTATGGGATAAAAATCCCACGACATTCTATAAAGTCAACGTGGAGGGGACCAAGCATCTCCTTCGTGCTGCGAAGGGTGTTGGTGTTGAGCGTGTGGTGTATACGAGTACAATTGGGGCCATTGGATTACCGGAAGATGGGGGGCTTGGTGATGAAACCTTGTTTCCATCGGTAAGCCAACTTGCCGGGGATTACAAGCGGTCAAAATTTCTGGCTGAACAAGAAGTTTTGAAAATGGCAAAAGACGGTTTACCTGTCGTCATCGTCAATCCCACAGCTCCAGTGGGAAAACGTGATGTCAAGCCCACGCCCACCGGTCAAATTATTGTAGATTTCATGAAGGGGCGGATGGTGGCCTATCTGGAAACCGGAATGAATATAGTTGATGTCGACGATGTGGCCATTGGCCATGTGCAAGCCATGCAACGAGGTCGCATTGGCGAGCGCTATATTCTTGGGAATGAGAATCTTATGTTTTTGGAGGTTTGCAAAATCTTGAGTCGATTAACCGGTGTTACAGTTCCTCGGGTGCGTTTACCGTGGAATGTAGCCTTACCATTGGCCTATGCCAGTACCTGGATGGCCGAGCATGTGACGCATCGTTCTCCCCGAATTCCTTTAGAAGGAGTGCGGATGGCGAAGTACCGCATGCATTATGATTGTACGAAAGCTCGGAAAGAACTGGGCATGCCCCAAACATCTGTGGAAACCGCTTTAAAAAAAGCGGTAGAGTGGTTTCGGCAACACGGATACGTCTAATTACTCCGATTCTCATCGCGACCAAGTTTCACGTTGGAATTTTTTTCTCTTCTTGCCAACACGGTTATTCTTCGACCTTATGTGTTTGTATTCCTAGGAGTCTGTGTCTATGCCTCTCGGCAACTCTTAGGATGGTCACGAACCGCTCGGTTGTTCGGCCTCACCTGGGCCACTGCGTTTGTTTGTGAGTTTTCTTCCACTCGGATCGGCATTCCCTTTGGGGACTATTTCTATACTGGCTCGACTGTCGGTCAAGAGCTATACATTGCAAATATTCCGTTCATGGACTCTCTCTCGTTTTCGTTTCTGCTGTTCGCAAGTTACTGCGTGGCGCTGATGTTTGTGCTACCGCGTGTGCCTCTGGAAGAAAAACATGGTTGGGAATTCGATCAAGATCTTCGCACTTCTTGGCCAGTCATGGGTCTCACGGTCATGCTATTTACCTTTTCAGATGTGGTTATTGACCCTGTGGCTTTGCAGGGTGACCGTTGGTTTCTGGGACAAATCTATGGATATCCTCATGACGCCTTTTATTTCGGGATCCCACTCGCGAATTTTGTTGGGTGGGCCGTGGTTGGCTTGTTGTCTTTTGGTTTGTATCGGTGGTTAGAGCGAGGGTCGTATTCGAGTGATCCTGTACCGCGAACAGTTGTTGGTCGAGAGTTGCTTCTCGGTGTAGGGGCCTACTACGGCGTGTTGATATTTAATCTGAGCGTGACGTTTTGGATTGGCGAAGTGCTCATGGGTATCGTCGGGTGTTTTATTTTTCTTCCGCTGACATCGGTTCTCCTTGTCATCTTGTGTCGAAAAGATGGCTATCCCAGACTCGACAGGCCTTGCCCCTAGTCCTTTCACCAATGACATGAATTGGATACTTGGGAGGTGTCATTGCTTGAGGGTACGACCAGAGGTCGGTATGATGCCTTATAATATGAAAGGCTTTGCTATCAGATGTGGGATCACGGGGCTGGCGGTACTGTTGGCCAGTCAGATCATTCCTGGGATCGAAATTTTGACTTTGGCATCAGGAATAGCTGCCGTCATCATATTGTCATTTCTGAATGCGATTATTCGACCGATTCTCTACCTGTTGTCAGCTCCGTTCATCTTGCTGACATTTGGCTTATTCATGGTTTTTATCAATGCATGCCTGCTTTATGTGGTTTCGGCCCTTGTGAAAGGTTTTGTGGTTTCGGGGTTTTGGGCAGCGGTGGGCGGAGCGATACTCATTAGTATCGTGAGCGGCATACTCAATGTATGGATTTCGGAGCAAGGTCGAATCGAAATTGTGACGAATCCTTCAACAGGTCGAAAAATCCGCCATATTAATTAAAGTCTGCTGCGGGCTTCCGATGTTAGACCCGAATCCAATTTTGAACCCTGACAATATAATCCGAGATTAATGCGTTGATGTCGCTTGGCTTTATTCATGCTGCTTAGAAGCGAACGATGCTCAAGCGACAGAGAGGAATCAATGGTATGCCTGATCGTCGTGACTCATCCGTACTTCCCAAACAGCAAAGCACACTCCAGAAAATTCTGACATCAGCAGTGAATGAAATCGGTATGGAGGCTGCGCTTGTAGCCATCATGACACACGACGGTGGGCCACTCATTGAACAGGTCTCTCGAGGCTTTTCTGCTCGGGAGACACGAGCGATTCTTCGAGCATTGTCATTGGAAGAATTGAAAAGCGGTAACACGAAAAATTCCACAGGGGGACCAGAACTCAACAGTATCCTTCGTCTGCGAATGGTCACACCGGGCAGCAAAGTTGCCCTTGTGTTGCCGTTAAAGTTTGGGGGGCGAGTCTATGGAACCTTAGTGTTAACCAAGCGAGAAAATGTCACGCTAACGAAACGAGAAAAAGCTACACTTTCGGCAAATGTGAGTTCTATCACTGAGGAACTCAAGAAAGCGGGCCTTTTTGGCTCTTCCGTCATTTTGGCTAATCCTGTGGTTGCGAATGAGCCTTCAGCTACCGCCACCAGCCCATCCAAGGTTGCCATAGCTCGGACGTATTCCAATTCAGATGTGCAGGAACGGATCGCCAATATCTTGACGGAAGTGAACGGTGGTTTGTTGTTTGACCGTGGATGGGTCACGATTTACGATCCATTGGCGGCATCATTGGAAGTTCTTGGAGTCTTCGGGACACAGAAACGAGATTTGAGTCCTGGTCAGCGCCTCTCGTTAGACGATTCCGCATCTGGTTGGTCGGTACGGCACCGCAAAGCCCGAAGCGATAATAATCTTGCGTCCACACAAGGACGATTCCATGATTATAAGCAACTTTTTAAAGATAAATTTGCTTCCACGTTGATTGTCCCATTTTTTGTGAGGGGCCGCGTGGCAGGTACCGTAACCTTAGCTTCCAAAAATCCTAATCAATTTGATCACAACGGCAACGACTTGAATCAGCTCGAACCGGTGACCGCCAAACTTGTAGAATTATTTGAGGATCCGTCGTGTCATTTGTCGGTGTTGGAGCCAGTTCCGATTCTGGCGGATCAGGCTGTTGCCAAAGGGAAAAAGTCGCCACCCGTTCCACAAGAGGCAGGAAATGTCCGCAAAGAAGAACGGCGCACTGCGCTGCAGGAAGTGAGCTCATTTTTGGCGACTGAAATTCGAGAACCCATCGGGTTTATTCGGGCTCAGCTTGAAGAAATTACCACCGATTCTGAATTGGATTTCGATTCACAGACTCGTGTGGAAAATGCTATGCGAGACATGATTCGGATGGAAACTGTTTTGAACGAAATCTTGGACTTTGCCAAACCGCTAGAACTCGACCGAAAAATGTGCCGCGTTCAGGATCTATTAGATGAAGCGTTTTCCTTGGTGTCGGCTGATTTAAGAGTTAATCGAATTGAAGTCATCAAGAAGGTTCCTGCTCGCTTAGCCCAAGTGCGCTGGGATGAAGCGAAAATGCAACATGTCTTCCTTTGTATTTTTAAAAATGCCATCGAGGCCATGTCGCCGGGTGGGCTTTTACGAGTCGAGGTCATGTTGACTCGAGCTCGCAAACAAGAACTTCAAATTGTGATTGCCAATGATGGTGTCCCTATTCCCCCTGAACTTGTGGATAAAGTGTTTGAGCCGTATTTTACGACAAAACGTTCAGGAACTGGATTGGGGTTGGCTACCGTGAAAAAGGTTGTTGAAGAACATCAGGGACAAATACGTATTGCCAGTGAACTTGGCAAAGGTACGACTGTCACGATATTGATGCCTCCTCCAAGACCGCGTACTCCCCATAGAACTCGACGTCCGGCGACCCGAACCCGAAGAAGCGGGGCCTGAGGAGCGGATGTTTGATTCTTAGACATTTTCCCTTAGAGGCTTGACACAAACAGCTAATCTCCCTAAGATTGCCTCCTCTCATTTTTGACTCTGAAGCTTAGGAAATTCGTTTATGACCATTTTCTATTGTTCACGTGTTATCACAAAAAAAGGAGCGGTCTTATGAAAGGGATTGGAATTCTTCTTGGAACAGTAGGCATTACCTGTTTCACCCTATCACTGGCGTTCGCTAACCCAGGAATGCTTCCGAAGCATCCGGGGTATCCAGCTAAGGGAAAATCTCCTGTAACTGGTCAGTCGACAGCGAATGATCCTGGCCAAGCTAATGCGGTGGGTACAGCGACTCTGCAAGCATCCCAGGGACATGGAGCTAAGGCTGCCATGAACGATGTCAATGATGCGAATCGAGCCAGGATTAAGAAATCCATGGGTGCCGGACGTTTACCGGAAACGGATACCATGAATACTGTTACTATCAATCCAGCAGGAGCAACATCAACTGTCATTAAGTAGCAATCTTCTTTTTGTCCTCGAAAAAAGGGTGCCTTAGAGGGCACCCTTTTTTTTGCCTTTTTTCAAGAATACTCTAGCTTTTTCAGGAAGCTATCCTCTGAATCGAATCAATACAGAACTCGCACGCCTGCTCAAAAAGAAAATTTGTGCTGAAGGACCACTCACCTTCCGCGATTTCATGTCGGCGGCCCTGTTCCATGAGACATTTGGGTTTTATACCCGTTCGCCAGACATTGGCAGTTCTGCTGGGCCGTTTGACACGAATGCCAAATTTCCGGCTTTTGCATTCGGAATTGCTCAAGCCATCAAGCAAGCCTCCGAAGTGCTAGGAGACTCGGTTCGGATTTTGGAGCTTGGGGGGGGTACGGGACAATTGGCCACTGCTATTCGCTCCTTTCTGACGAGGCCTCATGAATATATTATTTTAGAAACAAGCTCGGGGTTACGGGCGAGACAAACTGATTTAGGTTTGACAACGGTCGAAAATCTAGATGGCCTTCAACCGGCACCGACCGTGGTCTTCGGAAATGAGGTTCTAGATGCCCTGCCAGTTCATCGGGTGATGGGAATGGGTGATGAAAAGGTTTGCGAATTATTTGTGGCTTTGGATGATGATGGTGAATTTTTCGAGGAACCGGGCGATTTATCGAGTCAACGATTACAGGAACGATTGTGTCAGGAACAGATTCATCTGGGGCGAGGCCATATCGCCGAATTGTGCTTGGAGATTACCTCCTTTCTTCGAGCAATTAGGCAAGTCGTAGAGCCGGGATATATCATTTTTGTCGACTATGGTGACACAGCGTCAAATCTCTATTCATATCGCCGTCGCAATGGGACACTTCGCTCATTTTTTCAACAACAACAAATTCACGACATATTCTATGCAGTCGGGCAACAAGATCTCACCGCCGATGTTGATTTTTCGGCAGTGATTTCTGAGGCGGCATCTTTAGGTCTCGAGTTGTCGGGTTGGATTTCCCAAGGTACGTGGCTGACCAATCTGGACATACAGAATTTCTCTGAAATCGGGACGCCTGGATCTTCTACACAACATGACATCGACATATTAACGAGACAGACCAACTTGGGAAGCGCGTTTGACGTGCTAATATTAAAGACACCAGGTTTGCCAGATGGGCCTGGGCTTCATCCGAAGGATTGAATTGCGGCGTCAATATATTTTCAGGGCTGCCAGATTCCCCCACAATCTTCTTGAGAGATGGTCAAACGGATCACCATATGAAAAATTCAATGTTCGAGGTGTGTCATTATTAATGCCATAACGGGTTTCAAAAATATTTTCTTTATGGCATACACAAAATACAGCTGACCACTATTTTTTTTCTACAAAATATTGTACACTCACAAAATTCATACGCGAAGTTAATCACCCCTCTTCATTTTCTGCAGTCATACACACCTTATTCGATTGGGTAGTAGTGGCAGGCCACGGATTCAGTGGCACGCAGGATGCACAGACTCACCTATTAAGATCACATGGGAAGCAGGAGGCTTTCAAAGGAGGAGAGTTATGAATTGTGCACGATGTAACGGATTAATGGTGGTCGATGATTGCCTGGACGTGAAGGGAGGCATGGGAGAGCTCTGGATTCGAGCCTACCGATGTATCATGTGCGGCAATTTGACAGATCCGGTGATCAATCGGCATCAAACAACTCCAGTACAAGCTCAGGTTCTACCATTTCGGAAGCGGTTGCGGAGAGCACCTCGTACTCCAGTAGCTCGATTGACAGCTTAAAAAATTCCCGTACATATGGGGCCCAGAGATGCCGATACTCTGGATGCCCTGACCGTCATTGCGACAGACGATAGTTCTCTTATGTATCTAGCTCTGGGGAATCTGTCAAAAACGTGATTATTCTTCTGGCATTTCTGACATTCCTGAAACGAGTCCGATAACCGTCAGTCCCTTCGATTCTCTTCTTGGTTGTCCGGCAAATCCCTCCACTTCTTTTCCACACCGACAACTTCGTGAAACCACGGTTTGAGTTTGTCTGAGGAACCTGTTTAAATCACTGGAAGACTCAGTCCCCTAGTTACTAAATAAGGCCGAACTTCCTCGTCTGACCTTGTTCCCATAATCTTCCTGCAACTCTACTTGACGAAGACAGTTGCCGAGTGACAACCGATCAAATTTTTCTCATTAGTCTCCTAAGTGCCCTGGTCGCCCTCTTTGTCTGGGAACGGTGGCGGTATGACTTAGTGGCGCTTGCCGGGTTGTTAGTGGCGACTTTGATGGGGTTCATTCCCCCAGATGAAGCGTTTCTAGGGTTTGGGCATCCTGCAGTGGTGACTGTGGCGGCAGTCCTCATTATTAGCCGAGGATTGACTAACGCGGGAGCCATAGAAATTTTTACGCGTTATCTTAAGGGAGCCACATCTTCCCCCACCCTTCACATTGTGAGTTTAGCCGGGGTTGGTGGTCTGCTCTCTACCCTGATGAATAATGTTGGGGCCTTGGCCTTACTCATGCCCGTGGCCATTCAATCCTCGGTTGATGCAAAACGGTCCCCTGCTGTCATTTTGATGCCTTTGGCCTTTGGGACCATTCTTGGCGGGATGGCGACATTAATCGGGACGCCTCCTAACATCATTGTAGCCAACTACCGGGCCGAAATTACCGGGCAGCCCTTTGGAATGTTTGATTTTTCTCCGGTTGGTGGCGTGGTCGCGGTCGCCGGAATCATTTTTGTCGCATTGATTGGCTGGCATCTTATTCCTTTGGCCCGGCGGTCGAAAAATGTCCCCCAAGACCTATTTCACATTCAAGAGTATCTTACCGAAGTCAAAGTTCCAGAAAATTCTAAAGCCATCGGAAAATCGCTTTCCGAATTAGAATCTGCAACAGAAGATTCCGATGCACTAATTATTGGCTTAATCCGAGCAGAACAATCTATTCGAGGGGCTGCCTGGCGTGAGCATATTCAGGTCGGAGATGTGTTAGTCCTGGAGGCAGGTCCTCAAGGCATCAAAAAATTTGTGTCGGCCTTAGGTCTTGAATTAACTGGGACTCAGCCCAAAGATGAGATACTTGAGTCAGAATCGTCCAAAAAATCTCCGGTCATAAAGGATGAGGTATTGTTGGAAGCCGTCGTGCCTCCTGACCGTTCCTGGCTCGTGGGAAGATTAGCCGGAACATTAAAACTCCGAAGCCGTTTCGGTGTCTCGTTGTTAGGCGTGTCACGACAGGGGACACCGTACCGCGGACGGCTCAAAGAATTTCGTTTCAAGGCGGGAGATGTCTTGCTTTTGCAAGGTGAGAAAGAAGTGGTGTTAGAGGTTATTAGTTCTTTGGGGTGTCTACCCTTGGCTGAACGGGGGATTCAATTGGTTCAATCTGGCCAAGCCCTGCTGGCGGGCGGACTATTTGCCGTGGCCTTGGTGAGTGCAATTGCGGGGCTTATGCCGTTGCCAATTGCATTGGCCAGTGCCGCATTAGGGATGGTTCTCCTGACTATTGTGTCGCCCAGAGATGTCTATCAACACATTGATTGGCCCGTGTTGGTATTGTTAGGCGCGATGATTCCCATTGGTGGAGCATTAGAACACAGTGGGGCTACAACGGTTTTAGCTCAATTTCTTGTGAACGTCACAACTGGCTACTCCCCGATACTCCTGCTCGGTCTCATCATGGTCTTTACCATGCTGCTATCTGATGTCATGAACAATGCGGCCACGGCCGTGGTGATGGCCCCATTTAGTTTTGCAGTCGCCCAGAACCTTAGCGTCAATCCCGATCCCTTTCTCATGGCTGTGGCCATTGGAGCCTCCTGCGCATTTCTGACACCTATCGGCCATCAAAACAATTTATTAGTCATGGGACCTGGTGGCTATCGTTTTGGAGATTACTGGAGGATGGGATTGCCACTAGAAATATTGATTCTTGCGGTATCGCTTCCTCTCCTCGTAATTTTTTGGCCTTTCATCGGATAGCGTTCACATTTTTTTTATAAAAGCTTTTCTATGGCTTTTCCGTTTAAAACCAAATCGTCGCCGAAGTCCTCCCTTTTTTTGAGGCGAGTGGTCTATGTGCCTTCGGACCTGGATCCCATTCGTACCTTGTTAATCAGACTGGGGATGGTCCTTTTCCTATTTGGAATGTTGATCGGCCTCCTGTGGCTGGATCGTGAGGGACTAAGAGATCAGAATGATGGACACATGTCGTTCACTGATGTGGTGTATTTCACGATGGTAACCGTTACAACGGTTGGCTATGGGGATATTGTTCCCGTGACACCCCGGGCGAGAATGATTGATGCCCTGGTGGTCACGCCGGTCAGAATATTTATTTGGGTAATTTTTTTAGGCACTGCGTATCAATTAGCACTTCGAAAATTTACTGAGGTATTTCGCATGGCAAAACTCCAATCAAATTTAAGTGACCATGTCGTCGTCTGTGGGTTCGGACACACCGGCTATTCGGCGGTTAAAGAATTACTCGCCAAAGGAACTGACCCCGAACATATCGTCGTCATCGACCCCAGAGACGATCGAGTACGAACGGCTGTGGAATTAGGGGTGGTCGCTCTTAAAGGCGATGCTACTCAGGAAGGGTTGTTACAACATGGTGCATTCTTGAGGGCAGCCAAAGCCGTCATTATTGCCTCCGGTCGCGACGACACGAATGCACTTATCCTATTGACGGTTCGAAACCTCAATACCGAATGCCGAGTCATTGTGAGTGCGAAGGAAGAAGAAAACGTCAAACTTTTTCGCCAGGGAGGCGCACAAACCATTATTTCCCCGGCCACATACGGAGGCTATATGTTAGCTGCCGCCGTGGACCAGAAGTACCTGGCTGACTATTTGGAGGATTTTCTGACAGCGGGTGGACAGGTCAAAATTGTCGAGCGAACAGTGGAAGAGGACGATGTGGGAAAAACGGCCAACGATTTACAGCCAGATGTGTTGCTCAGAGTCTATCGGCATGGCACGACGTTATCTCCCTGGGAATTCCAAGATGGGCAACGTCTGGAGTCAGGTGATGTGATGTTATTATTCCGACCTGTTCAAGATGAAAAAATTCCTTCATAACTTTTTAACCACGCCATAGGTTTCAACCCTGTATCGTCTATTAATATAGTTCTTCCATTTAACTTCCTAATATTTGCATCTCACTTCTATTGCCAAGCCATTATTGGCCTTCCGAGGGTTGCCGGGTCGAAACCCGGAAACACAGAACATGGGTTGATCCAATCATTCAATATCCTTACTTCAATAGTCTTCCCTGGCCTGGTGATGTGGCTGAGCAGTGAAGCCGACCCCGGGAAAAAGGCGCACACTGTTTGAGCGTAGCGAGTTTGCGCGCCACCGGTGTTGGCGAACCGCGTAGGACCCGAAGGGCCACACCACGGCCAACATGGTTTTGGCTACCTTTCCCGGGAGAAAAGTAGCTCGAGCGTCCGGGCGAAACCCGGCAAGTATATGGTGGGGATCGCCTGCTTTTCATCCCCTTCCTCATGAATGGCATGACGCCATAGGTCATTAGTTCAACTGTAATCGTATAAGTTTTTAATACTGGAATTGATTGAGTACGTTTAGATTCTGACAAGAAGATTTCTCTTGTCAGGAGATGGGTAATAGATGAGAATTTACTTATGAATACGGAATATTTGACTGACACGATTGTGCTGCTAGCTGCGGCGGTGATTGCGGTCCCGTTGTTTCAAGCCCTAGGTCTCGGGGCGATCCCGGGATTTTTGGTGGCGGGGATTGTCTTAGGGCCATCGGGGCTAGGATTTATCGAGAATTATGATGAGATTGCGCACCTTGCGGAGCTGGGCGTTGTGCTCCTGTTGTTTGTGATTGGGATAGAAATTAATCCCTCTCGTCTTTGGAAGATGAAGGGACTAGTGTTAGGGCTGGGATCGCTGCAGGTTTTCATCACTGGAGGGATGATCACAATCAGTGCCCATGCAATCCTTCATACTTCGTTGGGGATTTCGCTGTTAATTGGATCGGCGTTAGCTCTGTCTTCAACTGCGTTTGTCCTTCAACTGCTCACGGAACGAAAGATGCTTTCTTCAGAATACGGCAGACCCGCTGTGGCCGTCTTACTGTTACAAGATCTGGCGGTTGTGCCACTTCTGGCTTTTGTGTCTTTGATGGCCACACCGGAGTTAACCACCGCGGAAGATGTGTTTTTTGCAGCCGCTGAAGGGATTCTCATTCTCGTTCTCATTATTACAATTGCCCGCTACATTTTGAACCCCATCCTGAATAAACTGGCCCGGTATAGTTCTCCAGAAATATTTACCGCATCAGCGTTACTGTTGGTGTTGGGCTCAGCGTACGTCATGGAACGTATTGGCCTCTCCATGGCTATGGGGGCATTTACCGCTGGCCTCTTGATTGCCGATTCATCGTATCGCCACCAAATTATCGCCGAGATCCAGCCTTTTCGGGGTTTATTGCTTGGGCTGTTTTTTATGTCCATGGGCATGTCCATCAATCTCTCCCTCTTTTTTGCGAACCCTCTTGTCCTTGTATGTATTGTGGTGGTCTTACTTGCTGGGAAATTTCTCACACTCTGGCCTTTGTCACGTGTGTTTGGCATAGAAAAAAAGACATCGATTTCGATAGCCTTGCTCCTAGCTCAAAGTGGTGAATTCGCCTTGGTACTGTTCGCCTTAGCAAAAGGCATGGGGTTGTTAGATGAAACGTATTTTCAACATCTTCTGATTATTGTCCTTCTGAGTATGCTGGCCACCCCAGCTCTAGAGCGCGCCGCGTACCGGATCTTTTCCTCTATTCGTGAAGGGAGCACTCCCATGCCCGAGTTTGAAATTGGCAGGATAGAGCAAGATGCCAAGCCCGTCCTCCTTATTGGTTTTGGACGAATGGGCCGTAAGGTCGGCTTTATTTTGGAGTCTATGAAGGTGCCGTATGTAGCCATCGATAGTAATGCCGCTCTGGTGGATCGCGAGCGCTCAGAAGGAAAACCGGTGTATTTCGGAGATCTTACACGTGCCGAAGTTTTTCGAGCGGCCGGTGTTGCGGATGCCCCTCTTGTCATCGTGGCTATTGATGACTTTGAGATAACTGAGCGAGTGGTTTCTACTCTTCATGCCTCCTATCCTGACATTCCTATTTTTGTACGCGGGCACGACATGATGAAATGTCAGGCCCTTAAAGCACTTGGGGCTCACTTCACCGCTTCAGAGACCCTGGAAGCTAGCATAGAACTTTCGCGCGAAGCCTTACTTCATATGGGAGTTGAAGCACCGGAAGTCGAAGTAGCGCTGGATGATCTACGGACAGATTATTATGAACGAACGAACCAGGTGAGGGTAGAGACGAAACCTGGCCCCAATATTCCATAGTGCGGTTTTCTCAACTTCGCGCTGTGTGAAGGAAAGGGAGTGCATGTGGGGATTTTTCTTAACACCATATCTTAAAAGATGAGATGCCAACCATTATCGAGGATTAACCCCAATCCGATGATACCAATCAGAATCGCAATGCATCGTCTCAAATGATGAGAGGGAATGGACCGTGCTACTCTCGATCCAAAGACTAACCCCAGGACACTACCAATTAACACTAACCCCGTTAAGAGCCAATCCAACGAGGCTAGATGCAAATGTCCGAATACCCCACCTATCGAAATGAGGGCGATGATCAAAAAAGACGTACCTATCGCAAGCCGTATGGGAAACTCTAAAAGGATCATGAGAGCTGGAACAATGAGAAACCCTCCACCTATTCCGAAAAATCCAGTGAGCAATCCAACCCCCCATCCAATTGCGGATGCCCTAAATGCACAGGGCCAAGAAAAATATTTAGCACATCCCGACATAGTATGTTGACTCTCATCCTTCTGATGTTGCCAGAACGTCCAGACACTCATAAACATGAGTAGGTTGCCGAACAAAAATAAGACAATCGTTTCCGAAACCAGTTGATGCCCCTGTGCTCCAATCCATGCGCCAATCACCCCGGTTAAGCTAAACACAATGGCGGCAGGAATATGGACGTGTTGTTGTCGATGTTCTTGCCATGCCCCGAACAACGCGGAATAGCCTACGACGATCAACGACATCGCACTGGCTTTTTGGACAGGGACTCCGACGACATACACGAGAAGAGGAATGGCCATGAGTGAGCCACCTCCACCCGTGGCTCCCAGCAATAGACCGACGAATCCCCCTGACAGCAACGCTAGCAGCAAAGAGGGATCCATTACACGAGACGATGTGTGATGTTAAATAGCAAGAATGAACTTTTACGGGTTGGTACGAGCCAAATGTTCTAATGTTACAGAAGGCGGTAGGTACGGGTTATCGACGGAATCTCCGAAGAAAAGAGTGCTTGAGCTCTTTTCTTCGGAGTAAATCGGTGAAAACTTAGATGTTGTCAGTGTTTATTGAAGTAACGAGTCTCGCTTAATCTGATCTAACCGAATATCTCGCTCTTTCTCATCAATCTTCTTATCCTTAAAGTCTTGTTCAACCCGGTCTTTTTGATGATTGAGGTGTAACTCATATCCGCCCGCAGCGCCTGCAGCTCCGCCTAACACGCCGAGTCCCACATTTCCTCCGGTGCTTTCACAGGCCGTTAGGCCAAACATCGCCAGACTGATAATGAATCCTGAATAGACGTTTCTCACAATAGATACCTCCTGTCCTGAAATGAATAAGTAACTGAGGAGGGGGATTCTTAAGAATATTGTATGGGGAAGGTTGATCAAGAAACAAGATAGAGCGTTGTAGCTCTCAATGGGGAATTGGGACTGTTGACTAATGCAATTTCAAGTCATACATGTGTCAAGAGCCCAGAACCCTTACGAAATTCGCGAACCTGAACTCTGACGAATGAGGTTCCTGGGCTTTCCGGTTGATGCCGTTACGTGAGCGTTGCCGTTTCTTGTGCTGTCTGCGTTTTTGGCATCGCCCATTCTCGTCTTGTTGCTTCTCAATTCTGCAGTCGGTTGCTGGGCCTTGTGATCTTCACCACATGGCTCGCATGGGCTGGGTCTAGATCGCGTGATGAAGCGAAGGTTCCTCGGCGTTCTCATTGGTCCAGTCGGGTCGTCCCGTGCGACTGACTCCCACCACCAGAGGAGTGCTTCCCGTCTCGACAACCCCGTTTTCCGGTAGAGGCTGCGGAGATACGACTCCACCGTCGCGGGCTGCAGCGCCAAGGCCGCCGCCAATTGCGCGATCGTCCAGCCGTCCTTGAGCAAGACCAACACGCGATGTTCTTGGGGCGTCACCACCACAGATGGCGAGCGTGTTGTCGATTGGTCGGACATGTGGCCTCCGGGGTTGTGTGTCTGAGTCTAGGGTGAGGACTGAGGCAAGAATGATGCTTAACCTGGATCGGGAGCGCGCGAGGAGGAATTGAGGAACCAAACTCATTGAATCTGTGAGCATTTTCCAGCAGGTGATACCGAGCCGGGACCTCGCACTCCAGATCGAAACTCAGGCTATCGTTCGATCATGACGCTCCCAACGTAGACAATCATGTATCGGCGATGATACGTAGTTCTTCTCAACGAGATCTCGTTGAGGAAAAGGCCGGATTTTGCTTTTTTCACAAAACTGGTATCACTCCAACGCTACGGTGTTCCCTCGCCCTCCCCGCACACGCCGCGTGAGAGGGGCGAACGAGAGGGGAAGTTCTGAAGGCTCTGATGCAAAGGAGTGGATAATGCGCACGACAGGCAAACAAGATCATTGGCTCGCCAAGCATGTCCGGCAGATCTTTGAGGGGCTGATGCTGCTGGCGATGTGGTTTCCGGTGGGCAACATTCTGGACATTTTGGATCAGGTGACGCCCAGTGAGAATCGGTCCCATGCCTATGATGCGTTGCAACGGTTGACATCAGGCGGCTCTGTCGCGAATGCGGAAAGCTATGATTACGATTTGGTCGGCAACCGGACCACCTCGTTCCTTTCATCCAGCCACAATCATGATGACCTGAATCGGCTCTTGGAAGATGACCAATTCACGTACACCTACGACAACAATGGGAATCTGCAGACCAAGACCAATAAAGCCATTCCCACGGACGTGACCACGTACACTTGGGATGCGCAAGATCAACTCATTCAGATTGATCGGCCCGATAGTACCACTGTGACGTACAAGTATGATGGACTGGGGCGGCGCATTGAGAAGAATGTCGCAGGTACCATCACTCGGTATGTCTACGATGGCGAGGATATTCTCTTAGAATACGACGGCAGCAATACGTTCACCGCGCGGTATTCTCACGGCGATCAAGTGGATCAACCGTTGGTCTTACAGAAAGCCGGGCAAGGCTTTTTCTACTACCACAGCAACCACCAGGGCTCAGTTACACACTTAACGGATAGTTCTGGGACCATTGCCAACTCGTATGTGTATGATAGTTATGGGAGAAGACTGTCTGTTGCTGAGGCGGTGAGTCAACCCTTTAGCTATACCGGCCGAGAATATGATGGTGAATCGGGGTTATACTTCTACAGAGCAAGATACTACGACGCACAGCTCGGCAGATTCCTGAGTGAAGATCCCATCCGCTTCAGAGGTGGGGACCAGAACCTCTATCGCTATGTGTTGAATAATCCGGTTAATCTGAATGATCCAAGAGGAGAAAATCCTCTCGCAATTGCTGGAGCAATATTTGGTGGTACGAGTGCTTTCGTGGGTTCGCTGGCACAAGGGGCCTCACTAGGGCAAACTGTAGCTAATATTGCGGCTGGCGGGGCCACTGGGGCGTTAACGTCCGCAAGAATTTCTACCTCTGCGGCGGCAGGGGTATTTGCCGGAGCAGTCGACCTAGCTGCCCAGATTTCGACGAATCTAGCCCAGGGGGAAGGAGCATTTGACTGTCTCAATTTTAGTTCCGCCATTGGAGCTGGTCTAGGCGCCAGTACTTCATTTAGATTTGGGCAACTTACTAAATTAGCAGGTGGGAATTCTGCTCTCTCTAATTTTACCGCGGGATTGCAAGGTATAGGTACTACAGGTTTTGGTTTATTTGGGAACGCCGTTGGACAAACTTCAGGTTTTTAAATGAGTCTGATTGCACGATAATTTTTCGTCTCGAGTTGTTTGATTAAACCTGACGGGCAGATAGCTTATTATATGACTCACAAAAAATAAGGTTAAACGGTAACTCCCCCAAAGTTATGCATAATGGAGTGGATTGAAAGAACACTCGATTTTGCAACTGACCTTCTCAGAGGCTGCTTAAGGTAACATGTGAATTTTTATGGCCGACCAAGGAACAAAAGAACAAAAAACGGCGTTTCGAAAGATGTATCAGATAATCGCATCTTTTGTAATTGCTCCACTAGTCGTAGCCATCATTATCCAATTCAATGATGGGAAATTAAATTATTCTTTTTGGTTTGGCACTTTATGCAGTTTTTCTGCAGCTCTACTTGGTCTCTGGATTATCCATAAAATTAAAAAACGTCAGGAATCTGAAAAACTCTAAGTTAAAGGGTCAGGTTGTTTGCTTCATGAGATAGATTTGCTTCTCTCCATTCCTCCGCGGATTCACATGTGGGGTCATTGCTGACTTGCTATCCCATGCCCTTTAGCCACTTATCCTCGCAACGCGGAGCGTTGCCTCGTCTGCGAAGCCAGCGTATCGACCCCATCCAAAATCTTCTGCAGCTGATTTCGTGGTGCACGCTTCATCCTTTCCTCGCCATAATTCGCTGTTGTTGCTAAGCTAAAAATCGCGTCTGGGCGAAAATTTTTAAAGTGGGAGGTGCCACGAGAAAAAACGGCGGCTAAGTGGGGAATCGCATTGAGGAAATCGACTGTGGGTACGACGGGGATCGTCGGGCCGAGCTGTTTTCTACAGAGCTCGGTACTTCGATCAGAATGCTGGAAGATTTCTTGGGGAAGACCCCATCGAATTCAGTTCAGCAGATAAGAATCTTTACCGGTATGTGCGCAACAATCCTGTCAATCTCATTGATGCCACCGGTAGGCAGGCGTCTAGTTCAAAAGGGGGCAATTCAGGGAAGTCTTCTGATGTTAAGGTCTATGATCCTACGACTGGAAAAACGTTTGATCCCAAAAATCCTGATCAATCCAAAAGTAAAAGTGGTACTCTTCAAGAACCAAAGGGGAGCAAACCTCCTGTTAAGAAACCACCAAAAAGCTCACGAGGTTTCTGCCAAAGTATTTTTGAAAAATGTCTTGCAGGCTGCAAGAATGCTTGCCCAAAGAAATTTCAGAAAGTGTGTGTTGGGGCCTGCTTTCTTGTAAAAGTAGCGTGTGAAGCAGCTGCCTCAGGTGGTGGGGAGGATGGCGATGGAGGTTAAATGTCATTATGGAAACGATTTTTTATCCAGGGGAAAATTTTTTTGATCATGCCTATGAAGCTATTCAGAATGGACAGCCTTTCGTCGTTCAAGTAAAAGGGCCAATCGTTAATAAGTTAAAAAAAACTAAGATTTGGGGAAAAGATTTTCGTGAGCTTGCGGAAGGTCCTCCATCTAAAATAAAAAAGTTTTTCCTTTTTTGGAAATGTCTACGGCTGTCTGTCTTCTGGAGCATTTATACCTATGCTAAGGATAAAAATATGCAAACATATTGGGAGGAAAAAAATGAGGAGATATTTGTCTCGTTTTATCCAACAAAAGAAGGATAAGCGGCAGGTTGCTTGCTTCATGATATTCTCTCTACTTTCTCGCCTTTAGCCGCTCGCCTCCTCAAGCTGCCTGTCCCTTCTATCTCAGAGAGTGGGGCCGAGGTGCCTTCCACGTTTGAATCTTCTGAACACACAAAAAACAAAAATCCAGCAAATTTGCCAAAACATGAAAAAGGTGAGGCGAGAAAGGCAAAGTACAACGCTTGGGGTCAGGTCTTGCAACACCACATCTCTGGCCCTCTTTAACTGCGCCTCATATTGCGGAAGGTCGATTTGTTTATGTAGCTAGCAGGCGTGGAATAGGGGGTCAAGTCACTTGTTTTATGAGATAGTTCCTCCCCTCGCTCCGTGCCTGTTCTGTTTACGTCTTCCTCCCCTTTAGCCGCAGTCTTGACAGGTGTTACGATAGAAGTGACAATCGGAGTGGAAAACGTGTTCGAGGTGATTAAGGAGTTTCAGGATGTATTTTTTGAATGTAAAGAAGAAAAGGAGGGGCCCTGTGGGGAGAAAGAAGTTTTTACATTTCCAATTACAATTAACCAGTTTCTTGGCCGACATGAAAGATTAATACGGACAACGCCTTTTGAACGACATGAGGTAAGGGAGACTGGCGGCGGGGGGACTTTCTGAACAATCCCTAACGGGATGGCTTAGTGGCAAGCCCTCATGGCCCATAGCCTAATACCGGTAGCGGTCGATTTGGTTCTCGGAACAGATAGGAGCTCTCGTGAACGTCAAGAGTCTACTAGGAGTGCGTCTGTCTCTCCTCCTTGTTTCGTATTTGGTGAGCAACACGACTATCGCTGCCCCAGAGCGAAGCGAACGGTCGTGGGATGTTCCCACGTTGACTGAAGAATTACAGACGAAAAATCAGTATCAAATTCTTCAGGCCCTGAACGAGATAAAGGCCACGTACGACCAGGGTGAAATCTTGCCCTTCATTCAAGACCTTTGGGAGGCCCGTAAAGATAAATACCCCGGTCTTCCGTGGGAGGTGATACACCAACCGATCATCCGCGTGAGTATGGTGGATATTTTGGTTCAAGCACAGATGAATGAAAGAATTGACATGAATCTCGAAAAGGCGCATCAATATGTACGTTCGTTGATTGAAGCGCGGGAGAATGACCTTGCCATGGATGCCGTCGATGCCCTTTCACGGTTTGACGATCCCCAGGACGTGCCCGTACTGTTGAAAATTGCTAAAGACCGGAGAGGGGGGATCTTCAGAGTTGCCGTTTTCGGCCTTTCATATATGTGCAATCAAGCGGCGAAAAACGCACTCGATGAACTGGAATTATTAATTTCAGATCAAGACCAAAAATCCTACGTGAGGGGGGTTCGAGCCCGTGCACAAGAATACACCTCCCAATCGCACTGGTGTGATTCTCGATTTTAGATTTTGGAAAAGGGGTCATACTTGAATTCAAGGAGTAAGTGCAATGTCCTGCTCCACCAGCGGGACGAAGTGCTTGTGAAATAATTGGTTGGGGGTTCGATACCCTCGTGTTTTCCTGGGACGGTTATTGAGGTAGTCGACTTATCCCTTCTATTAACTCATCTGCGTTGAAATACTTGAATGTTTTTGTCTACGCAGGCACCATTTCCAGCCATGATGACAATACTGAAATGGGCTGGAAACATGCTTCTCTCTGTCTTTAAGACTCAACGTCAGCTGCTCTTCGAGAATTTTGTGCTTCGGCAACAGTTGGTGGTGCTAAAGAGGTCAGCTAAACGACCACAACTGACTTGTGCTGATCGACTGTTCTGGGTCATGGCCTCACAATTTTGGAGTCACTGGTCTAAGGCCCTCATCATTGTGCAACCTCAGACAGTCCTCCGGTGGCCCCGGCAGGGGTTCCGACTCTTCTGGATCTGGAAAAGTCGAGGCGAAAAGCTCGGACGGCCCTTTATTGATCCAAAGGTCAAGGAACTTATCCGAAATATGAGTCAGGCCAATCCGTTGTGGGGAGCCCCGCGGATTCACGGGGAGCTACTGAAGCTCGACATTCATCTCTCACAAGCCACCGTCTCCAAATACATGATTCGGCCTCGGAAGCCTCCCTCTCAATCATGGAAGACTTTTCTGAAGAATCATGCGCCTGACCTGGTCTCCATGGATTTTTTGACTGTTCCCACGGCGACGTTTCGTGTGCTTTATGTTTTTCTGGTGGTGTCCCATGAGCGGCGGTCAGTACTGCATTTCGCCATTACTGAACATCCCACGGCTGAATGGACGGCCCAACAGATTGTTGAGGCCTTTCCCTATGACACGGCTCCAACGTATGTCTTGCGGGATCGGGATAGCATCTACGGGAGTGCATTTCGGCGCAGGGTTGATGGAATGGGTATTGAGCAAGTGTGCACCGCTCCACGATCCCCGTGGCAGAATCCGTATGTCGAGCGACTCATTGGCTCAGTGCGCCGAGAGTGTCTCGACCATCTGATCATCTTGAACACATCGCACTGATCTTTCCCCCAAAAAGTGGACACCAGGTTTCCATGAAAAATTTGGCCTTCATATTTGCCCGATAACGGGCGATCGCCCTTCGGTCCATACCTAGGCATCCCCCTGTTCGGCGGTCGACGGCGCCGCTGCTGGCTGTTGGAGGCTCTGCCACTGCCGTTCAAACTCTGCTGGACTCAGATACCCTAATGCCGAATGGCGACGTTCTGTGTTGTAATACCCGATATACTCGATGAGATCTGCTTTGGCTTCTGCTCGCGTCTGGTACTGCTGCTGGTAGACCCGTTCGGTTTTCAACGTCCCATTGGCCGATTCCATCGGAGCATTATCATAACAATTACCTCTCCGGCTCATCGAGCGCGTGATGCCGTGTCCTTCTAGCACCGTACGATAGGCTGCCGCGGCATATTGCACACCTCGATCAGAGTGATGCATGAGCGTCGTATCCGGCTGTCGCCAGCCAAGGGCCATGCGCAACGCGGCCAGCGTTAACCGCGTATCGACAAAAGCTTCCAGCGCCCAGCCCACCAATTTCCGAGAAAACAGGTCCAGCACGAGTGCCACATACACCCATCCTTCCTTCGTCGCCACATAGGTGATGTCAGTCACCCAGACCCGATTGGGCGCGACCACGGTAAATTGTTGGGCTAACCGATTGGGCGCGATCGGATACGGATGCTGGGATTGGGTGGTATACCGCCGCCGACAGCGTCCGCGAGCCCGGATGCCCGCCTGCCGCATTACTCGAGCAATCCGTTTCCGATTCACTCGCCACCCTGCGGCCCGCAGATCAGCTGTCATGCGGGGACTCCCGTAACACTGCCGATGCCGACGATGCCGCTCCTGCCAGGCATAATACCCACTGCGCGCCACTCCAAATAAGAAACAGCTCCGATCGACCGGATACACGTCGCGATCGTGCTGAATCCAGGCGTACCTCACCGCGACTCTCTCACGAAGTACGCCGCCGCCTTTTTTAAGATTTCCCGGTCGAGCTTCAACTGCGCGTTTTCGGTGCGCAGGCGGGACAGCTCCGCCTGCACGTCCGTCACTTCAGGTGGCCGTCCTCCGTGGGCGAGCGGTTGCCCACGCCGCACACGTCGAACCCAATTCCCCAAGGTTTTGTCGGACATCTCCAAACGGCGGGCCACCTCGGCAAGCGAGCGGCCCCCTTCCAGAACTTGATTCACCGCCGCGTCCTGGAATTCCTTCGTGTACTGTCGATGCGGAATGGTCTGCATCTTGTCTCCCTCCTGTTTTAGTGAACCCTTCCTACCATACTTCCTGGGGTCCACTAAAGAGGGGCAACCTCACACCTTCATCGGATCTTACGAAGTTATTTGGCGTATTACCATGGGAGTCGGACTCATCTTTCTCTCAATAAAGATGCCCCAGAAGAACGAGAGAACGAGACACTCGAAATGGGGAAGATCAACGCCATTCCGATGGTCGGAGGCTTGCACCACAGGTATACTCGCCGCGCGGCGTGAGGACTAGAGGGCTATTTGAGGACGATGGATGGATAATAAATAGAAGGGACACCTTGTTGGCTCAGCCTCGAGGCGACTCAGTCGCCCGCCCCCTGTCGGCCTACGGACGGCTGCGGTCAGCGGCTGGCCGCCGCCCCAAGAGCCACTAAAGAAAGAATAAATGGATAAGAAGGTTAGAGAAGATCGGCGGGTATCTTGCGGCCCCGCGGGGTTCGATCAAAGTCGGTATCGAAACTCACGAGGGTGAGCGCGTCGCGTTCGGCGACGGCATATTGGTAGGCATCGTCAAAGTCTAACCCGTGTTGCGTCATGACGGCATGAAGGGGCACTAACTCATCCGATGTCAGGGAGAGCACGCCGACCCGACCCTGAATCATGGTGTCCTGTAAGAACATGCGCCAGACCTCAGGTTGCTTCAGACGCAAGAGAATGACGGCCAGGGAATGTAAGGCAAAGTCGGTGAGAAACAACGTATCGGTGGGCGTTTGAGCGAGGAATTGCCCGACGGCAGGCGCTTGGGCTTGGTCCAGGAGGCGTTCCAGCCAGATGTTGGTATCAATCAAGTACATGAGGCATTGCCACGCCACGCCAGGCCTTGCCGTTGGAGGTCCAAGGCGGAATATTGCTCACGAAACTCCCGCAAGCCTCCCGCCCAGTCTTGCTGCAGAAACCGGCGTGGGGGAGGAGCGTGGCGCTTGTCCACTAAAAACTGCGCGAAGTCTTCGACCTCACGTTGCAGATTGGGAGGGAGTTCTTTCACCAGTTGTTCAAGACGGGTCATAGGGTATCCTCCTGAAAGTGTTGGGGCCTGTTGGTACAGAACTACAAGAAAATTAGGACAAATGCAAGTCCTGCTTCGAGGGCACGAAGAGTGTCCCTTCTATTAATTCATCCATGTTGAAATACTTGAATATTTTTTGTCTACGCAGGCACCATTTCCAGCCATGATGACAATACTGAAATGGGCTGGAAACATGCTTCTCTCCGTCTTTAAGACTCGACAGCAGCTGCTCTTCGAGAATCTTGTGCTTCGGCAACAGTTGGTGGTGCTAAAGAGGTCAGCTAAACGCCCACAACTGACTTGCGCTGATCGACTGTTCTGGGTCATGGCCTCACAATTTTGGAGTCACTGGTCTAAGGCCCTCATCATTGTGCAACCTCAGACAGTCCTCCGGTGGCCCCGGCAGGGGTTCCGACTCTTCTGGATCTGGAAAAGTCGAGGCGAAAAGCTCGGACGGCCCTTTATTGATCCAAAGGTCAAGGAACTTATCCGAAATATGAGTCAGGCCAATCCGTTGTGGGGAGCCCCGCGGATTCACGGGGAGCTACTGAAGCTCGACATTCATCTCTCACAAGCCACCGTCTCCAAATACATGATTCGGCCTCGGAAGCCTCCCTCTCAATCATGGAAGACTTTTCTGAAGAATCATGCGCCTGACCTGGTCTCCATGGATTTTTTGACTGTTCCCACGGCGACGTTTCGTGTGCTTTATGTTTTTCTGGTGGTGTCCCATGAGCGGCGGTCAGTACTGCATTTCGCCATTACTGAACATCCCACGGCTGAATGGACGGCCCAACAGATTGTTGAGGCCTTTCCCTATGACACGGCTCCAACGTATGTCTTGCGGGATCGGGATAGCATCTACGGGAGTGCATTTCGGCGCAGGGTTGATGGAATGGGTATTGAGCAAGTGTGCACCGCTCCACGATCCCCGTGGCAGAATCCGTATGTCGAGCGACTCATTGGCTCAGTGCGCCGAGAGTGTCTCGACCATCTGATCATCTTGAACACATCGCACCTTCATCGGATCTTACGAAGTTATTTGGCGTATTACCACGGGAGTCGGACTCATCTTTCTCTCAATAAAGATGCCCCAGAAGAACGAGAGAACGAGACACTCGAAATGGGGAAGATCAACGCCATTCCGATGGTCGGAGGCTTGCACCACAGGTATACTCGCCGCGCGGCGTGAGGACTAGAGGGCTATTTGAGGACGATGGATGGATAAATAGAAGGGACACCTTGTTGGCTCAGCCTCGAGGCGACTCAGTCGCCCGCCCCCTGTCGGCCTGCGGACGGCTGCGGCCCGATGCGGGCCTCCGCTCCGCCCTCGGCCGCCGCCCTGAAAGAAACGACACGCACATAGATTGAATGAAACCACGCAACTAAAAAGGGAAGCATGTATTGTGTTGGGAGATACTGGCGAAAACCGGCAAGCGCGGTGGTTCGAAGCGGAGAGCCGGGCGTGTCCTCAATGAGGATTACGCAACTTCGATGTGGACATGCGCTGCATACCCGAGCTGCTTCAGGAGTTGCTCGCAGTCGTCCCAGGTCAGGCCGAAAGCCCGGACGTCGGCCACGCCGAGGCGGGCCACCACATCGCGAATGGCCGTGAGATGTTCCGACTCAAACTCCCCCTCCATCAGTGTTGATTCGGCCCAGGTCACGAGTTCAGGGAGCGACAGCTCATGCTGGAGGTAGGCGGCGAGTTGGTCTGCAACAATTTGCCGAGTAATGATCTGGTTCATGGTTTTACCTTCTGATGGCCGTGGTCAATGGGATACTTCTCGTGCACCTCGACGAGGGCCCCCTCTTCGTTGTAGATTTCTTGATAAAATCGCACTGTCACTTCCGTGGCGTCAACCTCTTTCACGTACCGGGCTTTCCAGCCGTGACGGCCGAGCACATCTAGCCAATACCGTCGTCTGCCGGCAGTGAGTTCCTGCCAGTTGGGAAATTTCCGCTCATTGTGTTCACGCGTGCTCACGCAGGGAGTGGTCCTTCCTGACAAAAGCCATGGCCTGTTACTCTCCATCCATTTATAGCACGGGTGTGTTCAATTGCCTACTATCACTTGGCAACTAAACAGGCAGAGGCATTTCTAAAAGGCGTGACTGCCGGAGCCAGACTCGTATGGTCAAAAAACTCGAACGCGTTGTTTCCTCAGGATTTCTCTCGCTACCCTAGCCCTTTCCTTACGCTTGTCCTGTCCCGTCCTGATGCCGGATACTCCACATCAACAAGAACGTGAACATGAACAAGCGGAGGAACTATGGAGTGGAAAACACTGCTGGCCTATATCACAGGAACTGTTGACCAAGAGCTGTTGGCGCGAAATGAATATCTGGTTGCAGAAAACCGTATTTTGCGCAACCAGATAGCGGGCCGAGTACGTCTCACTGATAGGGAACGCATCACTCTGGCCGAAATTGGTAAACGGCTCGGAAAACAGGCCCTAACAGAAATCGTATCAGTGGTGAAACCGGCGACTTTACTGGCTTGGCATCGGAAACTCATTGCGAAAAAGTCCGATGGGTCAAGGCACCATTCCAAAAGAGGAAGGCCACGGATTGATTCCGCCATTGAGGACTTGATTGTCCAATTGGCGGAAGAGAATCGCACATGGGGGTATGATCGTATTGTCGGTGTATTGAAGAATATTGGATATAGTGTTAACGACCAAACAGTCGGCAATATTTTAAGACGGCATCACCTTCCTCCCATAGCAGAGCGAAAAAAAACCACCACATGGTCCGAGTTTATTCGTTCTCACTGGGATCTCTTAGCCGCGACTGATTTCTTTACTGCGGAAGTTTGGACGAGGAGTGGGTTAGTGACCTATTACATCTTGTTTTTTATCCAGGTAGAGAGTCGCAAGGTCCATCTTGCTGGCCTGACACCAAACCCCAATGCGGCATGGATGATTCAGATGGCACGCAATGTCACCATGGCAGAAGGGGAATTCTTGGCTCCAGGTCAACGGTTACTCCATGACCGAGATGCCAAGTACGGGGTGAACTTTCAGAACACACTCAAAGCTGCTCAGGTCACATCGATCAAACTTCCTCCACGGAGTCCGAATCTGAATGCCTACGCAGAGCGATGGGTGAGGTCAGTGAAGGAAGAAGCCTTGTCTAAGGTCATTTTATTTGGAGAGGGTGCTCTTCGGCAGGTGCTCAAAGAGTATGCGGTTCACTATCATCAAGAACGCAATCACCAGGGCAAAGGTAATGAGTTGCTGATACCGCTAGTGTACAAAGAATGTGGGGGCCGTCAAACGATTGGTACTCGGGAAAGGTTGGGTGGTCTATTGAAATACTATTACTGCCAAGCTGCATAAGTCTTTTGACCATACGGGTATCGACAGCAGTGCGCTGGGCTATGATCTTCTTAGCCGGTTGGCTATGGCCCGGACTATCCGAATGAGGTGACAACTTGTTGGTGGCTTCATGAGCTTGCGAAGTAGGTGACGTTAGCGCGAGTAAGATGATGACGAAATGGCTACGGTATTCTGCTCGAAGAGGTAAGTAGCCAATGATCCAATCTGATCGTCGGGGATGGGACATCCGAAGACCTGTTGCATTTTGGTGATGATCGCCTGCCATTTCGTTTTTGAATGCTTAGGTTGCATATAGATGTAATCGGCGGAGTGGCAAATGAGGCAATAGGTATTTGCTATTGCTTGGCCTTTGCCAGGCTGAAAGAAAAAAGGATCGGCTGGCAAGGCAAAAGTCTCTGTCAAGTTGACGGGTTGTTCGGCCCAGGACGGTAGGAATAAACCCATGAGAAAGGTACATATAATAAGGAAGGGAACTAGCCAATGGCGTATCACGAGAAGCTTACCCTTGTGTAGAAATACGAATGGTCTCAACCGCATTGCGTAAATACCCCTGGGGATTCCATTTGGGGTGGAATTGTTGGGATTCGCCAATGCGATTAATTGCTAGGGACTGCAGGTGATACTGCTGCCCAGGCTTTAAGAACACCGGAATTTCCCATGGACGGAAAGAAAAATTTCCATAATCATTTCCTAATTGGGCGGCTTTCCAATTGTTTCCGCCATCTAGTGATACTAGTACCCGATCAATGCCATAACCTTGATCGAACGCGATCCCTTTGATTTTTACGTGAGTGTTTCCTAACACGGTATCTCCATCTTGAGGACTCGTGATAAACGATCGAACCGTCATCGTAGATATTGGAATCTGTTTCCTAGCCGTCTCACCGGGGTCTACACACCCACAGGCATTATCAGGAATCCGGTATGCGGGATTCATCCAGAAATTCTGGTCTTCCTCGTTGAGCACTTCGATATCATTCAGCATCTTCACCCAGTACGTGGCGTACCATCCCGGAACAACCAAGCGGAGTGGATAGCCATTGAGGAAGGGGAGAGGCTCGCCATTCATGGCATAAGCAACCAGCACCTGGTTCGCAGTCGCAGCATCAAGGGGCAGTGACTTCAGAAAATCGGGGGTCGCATCGGTCACTGGACGATCCATGCCGTCGAACCGAATATGTTTGGCATCATTTTCTAATTGGGCTTGTTCCAACAAGTCGCGCAACCGCACTCCCCTCCACCGCCCATTCCCCATCGCACCATGCCCCCACTGTCCTCCTGCCACTCGGGGATCAGAAAACCCTCGACTATTGCCTGCACATTGGCAGACGGCCGCAATTTCTCTGGGTTCAAATTTTTCTTTTAAGTCTTTGAGAGTCAACGAAAGCCGATTTCTGACACGTCCTCGAACGGTCAAGCGAAAGCTCTCGAGGGCAATCTCAGTTGGAATATTCGCTAAATGCCAACGAACAAAAAATGCATCGTTAGGAGTAAATACAGAATCGTTAAACACCGAAAACGGAGTCTCTAATTGAGGCGGCCTCGTGGTCATCACCATCAACGGACGCTTTTCGGGAAAGGCCACGAGAGGTCGGTGCCCTCGTGCAAAGGGAAGCTGGATATTGGAGGCCGATGTTGCGTCAGCTGTATTCTTCCCAAGCATAGCTAGCCCGCCTGAAATTATCGCGGTCTGGAGAAACCGTCTACGGGTTAGTCCACTGGAGAAGGCAAACGTACTATCGCTCATGATGGGACTGGGAGTACTTCGAGCAAAGGATATCTGGTCTTTTCAGCGACCTTCGTGGTTTGAACAGAGAAAGGATGCGATCCGAAATCCTAAAAATTATTATTCACCCTTTCACGATAGCCAGCTTACACATGCTGCGAAATAGGCAATTGGAGATGGAACTGTGTGCCTTTCCCGGGTTCACTGTCAACCCAAATTGTGCCTTTGTGAATATCAATCACGTCCTTGACGATTTTCGTGCCAAGCCCGGTTCCTTCTTTTTTTGTGCTGATGGCCGCTGACGTAAACAGCCGGTCCCGAACTTCCGGGGGCATTCCTCGCCCTGTGTCTGCGACGATCAAATCGATCGTGTCTGATGGTTGGTGATGAGACCCGAGAATGGTAATTGATCCTCCAGACGGAACTTCAGGAATCGCATTGTTGACGAGATTGTATAATGCATTAAAGAGTCTCTGCTCGTCGCATTCAATCGAAGGAAGCCTGTCGAGCTTGGAAGTTAAGAGTACAATATTCTTCTCTGCGGCATAAACACGGAGGGTTTCGTAGACGCTTTCGACAATGTGGGTGATCTCACAGCTCTGGAAGTGCGGGGGACTCGTGACACCTTTCACGGCATCGGCAATCTCTCGAACCCGAACCTGGATGCGTCTCGCATTCCTGTCCATCATCGTTAAGAGATCCACACTATTCGTATAAGCGGTTTCGACTCCTTTGCCCTGCGCCTGAACCAATTGAGGAAACTGCTCCTCTAATTCATCTTTTAACAGAGCGGCTCCTGACAAGACCGGCATCAACATGTTTTTGATGTCGTGTCCGATATCGCCAAGGACCCGAGTGACTTCCGCTAATTTGGCTTCCTCTAATAATTGAGCAGCCATTCGCTTTTTTTCGGTGATATCTTGGAACGTGACGACGGCACCAACCAAGTTTTGGTTTTCATCCCATATGGGGGTGCTTGTATATTGAGCAGGAAAGGATGATCCATCTTTTTTCCAAAAGACCTCTTCTTCTCCTTGATGAACCTGCCCATCTTTGTAGGCTTTATAGATTGGGCATTCTTCTGTTGGATACGGCGAGCCGTCAGCCCTTGTATGATGCCAGGTGCGATGACTCGGCTTTCCTAATAACTCTCCAGGTTCATAGCCCAACAATCGACTGGCAGCGGGATTGACGAACGTATGCCGACCTTCAAGGTCCAGTCCGAAAATGCCTTCCCCGGCGGCTTGTAAGATTAAGTCATTCTGCCGACGAAAATTTTCTATAGCTTTCTCGCATTGTCGGCGATAGGTGATATCTTGAAAGACCACAACGGCCCCTACTAGGAGGCCATTTTGGTCACGAATCGGAGTACTAGTGTATTCAGCAGGAAAACTCGTGCCGTCCTTCCTCCAAAACACCTCATTGTCGCCCTGATGGACTTGCCCATCTTTATATGCACGATAAATCGGGCAATCTTCTTTAGGGTATGGACTCCCATTGGGTTTGGTGTGGTGCCAGAGAGAATGGCTTGGTTGTCCCACCAGTTCTTGAGGTTCGTACCCCAACATTTTGGCAGCAGCTGGATTCACAAAGGTATGGCGTCCCTCAAGATCCAGGCCAAAAATGCCTTCACCAGCAGCTTCCAAGATCAGAGCATGATGCCTTTCAAGTTCATCAAGAGCCTGTGTATTATTTTTAGGAGTTGTGTTGAATTTTGTTGAAGGTGGCAGCATGCAGTGAATCCTCGTTAGGGCGCAGCCCAGATGATTCGTCGAACGCTTACTTGGCTAATGTTCGGATATACTGAATCACTTGCCAAATTTGATTATCGGGCATTCCAGAAAAGGCCATCATCCCAGTTCCAACGGATCCGTTTTTAATGATCCAGAACATTTGACCATCAGAAATATCTTTCATGGTTTCCGCACAGGTGAAATTCCTTGGACGAGGATCTAAGGCAGCTCCCATCGGTCCTTCGCCGTCTCCTTGTGCGCCATGACAGTTCATGCAGGTTAGTGGTTTTGCAGTTTGTTGAAACAAGGTCTCGCCGGCCTTAATGTTCTCGGCATTCTGCGCCAGAGGGTTTTCCATGTTCCGGAATTTGCCGGGAGCACGTTTAGTCTTGCGTGGTTGTGGACAGACGCCTGAAGGTCCAGTTCCGCCTCCAGCTTGTGCCACCTCTGCCCCACCTTTAAACGTTGCTTTAAGATAGGCAATGACATCAGCGACGCCCTGTTGTCCAATGGTCAGTCCCCAATAAGGCATATTGGCCGATTTACCCACACTTGGTCCACCAAAGTTAATCACATTATAGAGATATTCCATTGGGAGCTTTTCGAAAGGAATGTTGGCATGCACGGCAGGTTTTGGACTCAAACCCGATGCCGCTGGTCCATCGCCTTTTCCTTCCGCGCCATGACATTGCGAGCAATATTCTTTGTAGATCCCCGATCCCCGATCTACATTGGGTTGAGCAAACTCAGTGCTAGTCCAAGGTTCATAGAATTTGAAGTCTTTCACGCCAAGCGTCATTAAATAGCCGATGACACTTCGTAACTGAGGTTCGGTAGCATCAGCCAAAAACTCTCCACTATGTGGCACATAGTCTTGGGGATTGATCCCAAATCGAAACAACCAATCTTCATTGTACCGATTTCCGGAATCTGCCAAATTGGCACTTTGTGGCCCGCCGACCAGTTGACCATTTTCTTGAATGGTGTGGCAGCCGATGCAGGCATGGGCTTTATAAATCACTGCCCCTACTTCGGCATCGCGTTTTGTCACCTTGGAGAGATCAAAGGCCCCAACAGTGACACGGGAGTCAATGAGATTTTTTTCAAAATAATCGGCAATGGAATTGGCTTTTTCTTCAGTCACCGTCATATGGGGATCAGGGTCCTGCTTGAGATCCCAGCGATAATTTTTCGCATACAACAATGGTTCTTTTCCGGTGAGCCAACGAATGAGCCAATCCCGTTGGTACTTGCTTCCACCCCACATCAAGTCCGGGGCTTTCAAATTAAACCGGCTCTCTTCCTTTCCCTCAAATTTATGGCAAGTTGAACAGGTATCTTTAATCAGGGACTCTATCTCCTGAGGATTAGCAGAAATAGATAAGGGAAAAACAAAAAAGAGCAAGACACTCAACGTGAACCCAAGAAGTGGACTATGAAATTCTTGATTCAGTGATCTTTTTTGTTTCATCTTGATTAACCTCCCTTATTTGAGAAAAGCAGAAAGCCAAAAAATTTCAATATTATTTTTGACAAATATTTCTCTCGTTCACATTAGCAATAAATGTTAAAGCAAAATCAGCACCAAATTGTACAAAAAATAGAACCAGAAAAACTTTTAATCTTCAATACTTTGCAAACCTCAAAAGAGAATGGCACGCTTAAAGAAAGAGGGTGTTAAGGGTTAACAGTTAATTGTTCAATATATGTCTGAAAGGAAAATGTCTTTATCCTCCGGTTGGTGCCGAAGTCAGTGGCTGCTTGATACTCACGGCTCCCCGTAGATCTCCGGCTTTATATCCCGTGGCCGCATCGAAGGGGTAGTGGGTATGTAAGACCTTCTTGATCGACTCTGGAATGGTTTCGGCCGGACCATGACAGAGAAGGCATTGGGGCTGAACAGCAATCGGTTGCATGAATCGAAAATATTCTCCATCAGGCTCTGATACCACTTCGCTGTGCGTCATTGTGTTCAGGGCTTCTCCTTTTGCGGCACGTGTGGAAAACTCTCCAAGGATTTTCTGCTCCCACGCATCCGGCGTTCCAAGCAAGGGGTTCCGTACTCGAGTCCCCACACGCGTGACTCGCCATCCATTTTCTCGTGATAAGCGGTTGGCAATTTCCGGAGCCAATTCTCCACAAACCTTAATGGCCTCTAATGGCCCTCCTTTTCCCATTTCCTGTTTCATGGCCGTACTCAATTCTTGTAGAAAGGTTCCCGTGACTTTTACCGCAGCCTGTTCATGTTGACTGAGGTCAGCCAAAGCTATCCCAACAGTCAGCATGATGAACACAGAACCCACTACGCCTGTTGCCTTTAACGAAGTGGTCTTAGCTTTCATGGTCGGACTTCCTTTCGCAGGGTCTATAAGGAATGAAGTCTCAATGTTGACAATCTTACGACTTGAGTGATCGAAGGTAGGCCAATAGATTATTCAGTTGCGAGTCTTCTAAGGCCCCTTCAAACCCAGCCATCGCGGTTCCTTCTTTTCCCTTAAGAATAACCTTCTTTAACTCTGCATCAGACTTGGCTTGCGTTGTCTGGCTTCCCAGATCAGATGGAGGCGGGGTGAGGTATGAAGCCATTTCACCATCCCCCTTCCCGGAAAATCCGTGGCAATGCTGACAATTTTCTCGAAAGAGATCTTTGCCTTTTTCAGGATCTCCATTACCAGCTGCAGGGGCTGTCCCGATTATCCACAATATACCGAGCACGGTCATCAGGTTGATCAATGGTAGCCTAACCTTCGCCTTAATCCCTTTCGCCATTTCTAGATCTCTCCTTCCTGGGGCATGTTCACACACAGAATATGCTAGGTTAATTCCCAAAGGTCATCATATAGGCCGTGATCGCATAGATATCGGAATCGGGAAGCAAAGGATTGGGAATATACGCTCCACTCTCCGGCACAAAATCATCGGGATTAAGATTAAATCGGTAGACCCAATCACCTTGTAGCCGATTGCCCATGTTGACTAGAGAGGTACTTGAGGTGCCTCCGGTATAGCCTCGCTTGTTGTTAGCGGGTGTCCGATGGCAATTTTGGCATCCGTGCTCACGGTAGAGTTGTTTCCCGCGGGACAGCTCTTGTGGCGTCCCTGATTTCATCAGGCCTTCTGTGACACGTACATCCTTCAACGTGCCGAGAAAGTTTGCCACCTTTCTTGCTTCGGCAGCGGAGATGGCCATGTGTGGCCCTTTTCGTTTGAAGTTAAAATCATAGCCAACAGGATAGAGTTTTTCTTTCGGGTCTTGTAGCCAACGAACCAACCAGGTGTGTTGGTATTTACTCCCTGCCCAAATTAAATCTGGGGCATTCTTAGCAGATCGTGGTGAAGGCAACCCCTTGATACGATGGCAACTTACACATCGAGCCTGGACAAGTTGTTTTCCATCCACGGGTAACTGGGTTTCGGCTGAGAACGTAGGAACTGTCCCCCACAACACAAACATGGCGCCCCCAATAATCGCACCAAACCAATGTAGAATTTGTTGTTTTGCATAATGACAATTCATCGTCTGTTTCCTTTTGGACCTACTGCAGTATGGTACATTCGAGTGGAGAACAGGGTTATCGCCTATGATGACCGTGGCCCATTCCACCCCCGCCTCGTCGCCCCTGGCGAGGACCTCTTCCGCCAGGCGAACCACTGGCAAAACTCCTTTCATACAGCATGACCGTCCAGATTTCTTCATCTGTGAGTATCCCACCAAAAGGAATCATGGCTGTTCCAGGGGACCCGTGTTTGATGACCCAAAAGATTTCACCTTCCGTTCGATGTCGCCAAAATCCATGGGAGCGAAATACGCGTGGCGGTGGATTGAGGGTGGCCGCGCCTGGCCCATCCCCACGGCCATTGACGCCATGGCAATTCATACAGGTGCCTTTGCCTTCATAAATGAATTTCCCCTGTTCAATGATACTCGGTGAAGCTGTCAATGGGTTCCTCAAGGCTCGGGCTTCTTCTAATTTATCTGCTGGCACTCTGGGCATCATCATCTGCTGATGCCCATGCTGCTGTGCCAATGCAGTGGGTACGCTCAGAAAGAAGGACATGAGGAGTGGAGTCGCCCATCCACTAATGGAGGTTGTCTGTTCTTTTCCTGGCGTGTTTCTTTGAGCTGGAATTGATGTGTAAGTCGGTTTCATGAATTAATCATCTGGTTAGGTTGTAGACTTAGTCCGGCATGTATTAATTCCAAAAATGGTCCAAGCCGGGCAGTACCCCATCGCTCCAGTCACTAAGGCCACAATCCCAATCACACCCAATGTGGCCGTCCCCCAAGTGGGCAAATCGAGAACGAAGGTCGCCACAAGAAGAAGTCCTCCTAACACCAGTCGAATTCCCTTTTCTGTCTCTCCAACATTTCTCAACATAATTCCCTCCCTGCTGATTGTTTGTAATCGTCCTATTTCTCTATTCAGCAAGCCTGGTACCATAATTCACGTTCAAAAATATGTCCGATATTTTATTTTGAAAACAATTAGTTATAGAATAAAACTCGAAAAATCATGAGGAGATAGAAGAGAATAGTTAAGGAAGGAATGTTAACTGTTAAGTTGGTCTTAACGGTTCAGCTAACTGATTTCCCCAAAACTCTAATTGAAGTGAATTCTTTTGTGTGGAATCAGTCAACAAACAGTTGAAAGTTCTAGGCAGGCCTCTAAGCCAGAGGTGTGCAGGAATAATCGGTTCCGTTTTTCAAGATTTTTCTGTAGATGGAGAGTAACTGAGTATTCCACCGGTAAGATTTGAGACGTTCGTAAAGCCATGTTGGAGGAGAATACGTGCGGCAAGATAGCCGCGTAATCCTACGCGGCAATAGACGACGGTTTCTTGGGTAGGATCCAAATCTTGGAGGTGATCTCTGAGATCATCCACCGGAACCAGGCGGGCTTGAGGTAGGTGGGTTTTTTGATATTCACCTGGAGTTCGGACATCTAACAATTGAAGCGATGCGTTTGCTTCGAGTCTTTTTTTCAATTCTTCCCCGGTGATGATCGTCACTTCCCCTCGTAGGGTATTGGCCGCCACAAATCCTGCCATGATGACCGGACCTTTGGCTGAATTAAATTGTGGGGCATAGGCCAAATCCAGTTGCTCCAAATCCTGGACTCTCATCTTGGCATGTAATGCTGTGGCCAGCACATCAATCCGTTTGTCCACTCCCTGTTCACCCACAATTTGGGCGCCCAGAAGTTTTCCGGTTTCTTCTTCTACCACTAATTTCATATGGAGGGCTTCAGCACCGGGATAGTATCCGGCGTGATCTAACGGGTGAGTGACTGAGACGAAAAATTGTAACCCATGCCTCTCGGCTTCCTGACCAGTCAACCCTGTTTTGGCAGCGGTGATACCCATTATTTCAACGATAGCGGTACCTAACGCTCCATCGAATTGTAAATCTCTTCCCGCGGCATTTGCACCGGCGACCCTTCCTTGTTTATTGGCTGGTCCTGCTAAGGGAATGCGTGTTTGTCTCCCTGTGATCAAATGCGTGGTTTCAACAGCATCTCCTGCCGCATAGATATCGGGATCAGATGTTTGCTGTCGTGCATTGACGGCAATCCCCCCTGACGCACCAATTTCCAGGCCGGCCTCTCGTGCAAGTTTCAATTCCGGACGAACGCCAATTGAGAGGATGGCAAGATCCATGGGGAGCCGTTTCCCGCTTTCTAATGCAGCTTCATGGGCGAACTCCCCATCTTGACGAAATCCTGCAATACCATCGCCGGTGATGATGGCCAGCCCTTTCTCTTTTATGTGGTGGGCAACAAGTCTTGCCATGTCTGAATCAAAAGGGGGGAGAATGTGCGGAGCTTTCTCAACGATGGTCACCGCTAGCCCTCGATTCGCCAAGGCTTCGGCCGTTTCCAGTCCGATAAAGCCACCACCAATGACTAATGCCTTCTGGGAGGGGTGGTCGTGAAGAAACGATTTAATTCTATCCGAGTCAGGAACAGTTTTGACGGAAAAAATATTCTTGGCCTGAATGCCAGGAATTTTTGGCACGATTGCTCCAGCTCCCGGAGCCAGAATTAATTTGTCATATGGGTGGGATGTCACTTCTTCTGAAATGATATTTTTTACGCTGACCTGCTTTGTCACCCGGTCAATTTTTAGGACCTCGTGTAAGACGTGGACTTGAACACGAAATCGTTTCCAAAATCGCTCCGGCGTTTGCAGCAAGAGTTCATCCCGATCCTGAATCGTTTCTCCAACATAATAGGGAAGCCCGCAGTTAGCAAAGGACACATAGGGGCCTTTTTCAAAAATGGTAATGTCGGCCGTTTCGTTCGTTCGGCGGGCCTTCGCGGCTGCACTGGCTCCGCCAGCCACTCCCCCAACGATAACAATCTTTTGTAGTTTCATAGCTCCATCCCTCGAACCTCCTTGTAACAAGGAGCCTCTGAAAAAATCCGCCAGTGGCATTCTCGCAATTTTCCGGACCTTCGGGCTCACAGCAACGATCCCGCCTAAGAGGACGGACCAAACGAAAGCCCTCTTCGGGCCGTGAGCGCTCACGTACAGAAGGAACGCTCCACGCGTAATACAATGGAGTCGCTCTTCGAGACGAGCCAGGCAGTCAGCGGCCTTCCTGGACGTACTTTGACCCTTCCCATCGCATTGAAGTCACTTTGATTCTGAAGGCCTTTTCGTAACTTGAAATTGAATTATTCAGACCCATTCAGCAAGGCTGGGGCCATAAACCATGTTGAGGAATATCTCTATATTTTTACTTTAAAAACAATGATTTATAGAATAAAACTCGAAAACAATGAGGAGATAGAACAGACTAGTTAACGCAAAATCGTTAACAGTTAAGTAGTGAGGGTTAACAATTCCGCTAACTGATTTTACCGAACCCTTGTTTTTGATTAAGACACTTTCAGTGATATGGCCATCACCTGAGACAGGTTCGGAGAAAGCCTGAAAGTCAGTGTTGAATCATGCAAAAACGAAATAGAAATTTTTCATTATGGCAGAGGCCCAGATGTGTGAAGGAATAATCTGTTCTTTTTTTCATGGGATTTCTGTGGCTGGAGAATAACTGAGTATTCCATTCAATGTGACAAATGGAACATACATCATTGTGATGAATTAGCTGTCCATTGCCGAGTGAGCTTGAGCTAATTACGCCTTCAGTTACCACCAGATTTATTTAAGCTTGAGTAACTTTTTCCTTCGCATTCCGGGCAAATCCCATGAGTAAACTCTACTTCTGAATGAGTCCGAATATACGTTTCGATTTGACTCCAATAGCCTTTGTCGTCCCGAATCTTTTTGCAAGTTGCACAGATAGGTAGGATCCCTCGTAGGGTCGTTATTTCAGCAAGGGCTTGCTCAAGTTTCGTAATGAGGTGTTCTCTCTCTCGTTCGTGTGTTTTCCGTTCAGAAATATCATGGATAATGGAATACAACACTTCTTCACCATCTTTGGTAATCGGTCCACTAAAGACTTCAACATCTTTTATTTCTCCGCTCGACAGTCTATGGCGAAAGATAAAATGCTTCTGTTGCCCTCTTTGAGCTTCCTGCATTTTCTCAAATACTTGGTCTTGAGGAAGCATGTTGATCTCCATGATCTTCATATTCGTGAGTTCCCGTTTGGTATAGCCATAGTATTCGCAGGCTGTCCTATTGGCGTCGAGAAGCTTTCCGGTCTCTGGGTGAATAATGACCATAATGGAATGGCTATTTTCAAAGAAACTTCGGCAAAACTTCTCAGCTTTCTCAACCCTTTCCGTTAACGTATCAACGAGTTTCTGTAACTCTTCGTATGTGTATTCATCAGACATGATGACCATCTCCATTAAGTATAGGGTCAGGAATTGATATAATATATTTATTGTCTACTCGCCGGTATCCCAATATCATCATCCGATGTGTGACCCTCGGTTCAGAAACAGTATACAAGAGCTACTGGTTGTGACCAACGAGTGGTCTGTTCTCTATCCAGGTATGATACGCCTTCTGGAATCCGAGAACTTAGATGGTGTTTACCATTGGATCTTTAGAATGTCTAAATGCAGACAGCCAATTGAATTATCTACTCCATAGCGATATTTCTTGTTTCTCGAAGCCCCCATGAAGACTTTATGGTCAAACCGATAACAGTTCTAGATCTTGTCTTGCTGCCTGATCAAATAATACCTATCATACCAATCACCACAAGGAGTCGAGTGTTTATGCGCTATAGAAGTTCTGATAGGACTTTTTTGGCTTGGGCTGGAGGGTTGTACTGTCTACTATTGATACCCATTCTGTTGTTCCCACCCCGTCTCCTTGCTGAAGAGAGTGCACAAAACTGGCAGATCTCAGTCAATCCTTCCTATAGCCGAGGTGATTATGGAACCGACACGACGACTACGGTGACCTATGTCCCTTTCGCTATCAAACGCTTATTCAGTTTTGGAGAACTGTCGGTTACGGTTCCCTATGTCCGGATTACCAGTGATGGCTCCGTGACCTTTATTGGTGGTGACCGAAGTGGCGGCGGGGGGAGTAACAGTGGTTCCGGCAGCGATAACAGTGGACCGGGAAGTAGCAACAGTGGCTCCGGCAGTAGCGGACCATCCGATGATGACGAAGTTGATGATGACGATTCCGGTCCTATCACCACAACCACAAAAAGAGACAAGCAAACAGAGAGTGGATTAGGAGATATTACACTTGCTACGCGCTACTATCTCATCGATGAACAAGATTGGATTCCATCGGTGAACCTCACCGGTCGAGTAAAATTCCCGACGGCCGACGAAGATAAGGGTTTAGGGACTGGCGAATTTGACTATGGGTTTGGTGGCGAGGCCGCTAAGGCCTTAACCCGAGACCTTATTTTGTATCTAGATGGAGGCTATACTATTCTTGGCGACCCCAAGGGCCGGAATTTTCGAAACCAATGGAATTACGATGTGGGTCTGGGATATTACCTGACCGACAAATTACGCACGAGTGTATTTTATGAAGAATATCGAGCTGTCGTGAAAGGCATTCCTCACGCAAGAGATGTCTATGGCGATATTCGTTACCGCATAACTCGCGCGATTGGAATGAATGTAGGTGGCTTTGTCGGACTCTCGAAAAGTGCGGCAGATTTTGGTTTCTCAGGCGGAATCCGATTCCGATTCTAAGCCCTAATCATCTCGCCCGCCTCGCCCTCGCCCACTCGAGTCCCGTCCTTGATCTCGGCTATCCCGTTGAGCATCAGAGCTTCCTCGAGAGTCTCGCCCCCGATCGATTCGCTCTCGAGATTCGATGCGATCACGACCTCTGCCTTTTCCAGATCGGTCATCGCGGCGGGTTCGATCGTGATCCGGATTTTTTGATGTATCACGATCCTCTCTGGACAACCGCTCTCCACCCCGACCTCGTCCTGAACTGGATCGCCGGTCTCGCTCGAAGATTTTTTCTGCGCGTTCTCCCCGCTCTACCGCTCTCTTAAGATCTCGCAGTCGGTTGCGGTCTGTCCGAAACTCTTTTCCACGCTTTTTCATTTCCCTACCAAGATCGAGCAATTCATTGGCTCGAAACCCTTGCCGAATGGCTTCCCCAACGACCGGAAGCGTTTCAGGAGCTTTTAAGCCACCTTCTTTCGTTAGAGCTAACCCTTTTGCACCAAAAGCCAAAGCTTCACGACTCACCGCCCCTTTTCCTCTGGAACGATTGAGAGACCGTATTTCGTCAATGGTCACTCCCCGCCCCAAAGCTTCTGCCATCACCTCAGTTGCTCGTGAACCCTCTGGGCTGCTTTTTCTCGATCTCTCTGGTGCCATCTCCCGTAGCATATCTCGAGCCTTACGAAGACGATCGACCATATCTCGAATGACCGGCCGTATGCGTTCCGGCGGGGCCCCCTTCGCCAGACCTTCCTTTATCTTATTCACCACAGGCCGTTCTGGTAGCCCTTGGTCAAGTGCTCGCTTGGCATGGTCTAGAAGACGGTTGATGGATTCTGGCGCATGGCCTCTTGTCTGCCCTAACATATTAATGTCCTGCACGTCTTGAGCAGGTAACGACGCAGCGTGACTGACATATGGCAGAATGATCGCCACGAGACTCACGAATCCGATTGCAAAGGTTTTCAGTCTACGCATAATTTTTTGATCATCTAATGGTCTGCGCTTCACCTTGCATGGCTACGGCACGACGACAACGCCATTTTTCTGTCCAAATCCATCATCAACATAGTCATCCGCCAGCGGGGGAACCACCCATTCCTCGTCGTTCACCACAAACATAAATACATGCTCACCACGAGATAATGGCACCGTTCCCGACCAGAAGTCCTCTTCTACTTGAGCCAATGGATGGGCCGTATGTGACCACCCATTAAAATTTCCTACGACCGCTACCGATTCAGCATCGGAGACAACCAGAGAAAACTCCACACCTCCATTGACTTGATAAGGAGTAAGAGGAACAGACGGAAAAGACCCGCAAGCGTTGAACAACCCGCAGGCTACTCCTGCAACCATGAAGCAACCAAACCGTAACCCTAATCCCCGGAAGCACCTCATATCTTCCAGAGAGTATCCAACAGCTTCCTCTCCTGCAAGTGGGATGGCATTTAAAGAACATGAGAGACATCCAAGATCGCATTTTTGGCCCCAAACCCGTCAGCACTATATTCACCTGCAAAGGGATCAGTGACCCAAGACTCATCATCGACAACAAACATGTAGTGATATCGGCCCGGATGAACCTGTAACGTCACCGTCCAGGCTCCACCTTCTGTAGGTTGCAAGGGAGTTTCTTCAGGCTTCCAGCCATTAAAATCTCCTGCCACAGCCACTGATTGGGCTTGGGGTGCTAATAAAACGAGTCGAACCATGACTAGGCTCTGAGCATCCCCTGACTCACGAGTCTTGACGAAAGCTGTAGGGGGTGTGACGGTGGGGTCATCGGGAATTGTCGACGGCTTGATCATCCAGAGCACGCCAACCAGCAAGCATGCCGCAGTCAAGGCGATTGCTGGATTCCATTCCAATACACGGGGTGCAAACAACATCGACCATGCTGATTCCCACCATTTCCTGTTAGTCTTGTTGGAAGAAAGCAGCTGTTGTAAGACCTGCTCCTTCAATCCAACCGATGCTGTCGTTCGAGGTAGTTGAGTGGCCTGCAACAGTATCTGCTCAGTTGCCAACACCTGTCGACGCAAGATTGGATCACGATCCATCTCCCGTAAAAATTCGATCCGTTCTTGTGGTAAGAGATCTTGATCGACAAAGCGTTGAACCAACCAATCTCGATCGTTCAACTCTTCCTCATCGTCGTGGATATCTAAATGCTGTCCCATGGTCATACATCCTCCTTGAGCCACATCAACTCTTTAGATAGTTTGATTCTGGCTTTATAGACTCGCATTTTCAGGACATCTTTTCCGACTCCAAGTACCTCAACCATTTCCTCATAGTCCATCCCTTCCACATGTTTGAGCACGAATGCTTCTCGATAGAGCGGAGACAATCCTTGAATGGCTTGTTCCATATGATAAGCCATCTGCTTTTCTGACGCTTCATGCTCTGGTGTTCGTTCATCGCTAATTTCCAAGACGGAGTTCTGTCCGTCTTTGTCGCCGCTGGTCGGTGCTTCTCTATGTTGCCGTCGGCCTTGCACGCGTAGGTAGTCCTTAGCTTTATTGACCGCAATTCGATGAATCCAGGTCGAAAACCGGCTATCGGCTCGAAAGTTGCCAATGGCCTTGAACGCTGCGACAAACGTCTCTTGAGCCACGTCATGCGCGTCGGTTGGATTGGCGATGATTCGACCAATCACGTTGACAACACGATCTCCATATCTCTCAATCAATAGACTGATCGCTTCTTGATCGCCTTGCTGACATCGAACAATGAGCCGAGCTTCCTTCTGACTCTCCAAGGAGTCATCCATGGGGATAACTCCATCGGCTCCCCTGCATGCAACTCCTCAGAAGGTCAGCTTGTTGCAAAATTAGACGTGTCATGACCTTGAACGGTAAACGAAACCTAACAGACTCCAACCATCAGGGTTTTCAATAGTTATGGCGAAAAACCTTAAGAAAGAGAAACCTCTGGCAGCAAGTTTCCCCACTTTAATTAACAATCTTTCTTTCGGGTTTTTCATTTTCGACAGCACCACTGGTTTACGGGTGCGCATTTCAGTCGTCTAAGTAAAACAATACGGAAGAATCGGTGATTTAGCTAGTACAAAGCCCACACAGATTAGGAATGACGAGTTCGCGTATCGAGAGACATTCATGACTGCTGCAATGACATCGCTTTACTCAATAATTCCAGAAGGAGGTTTTATGACACCAAAGATCATCATACTCACTACCTCGTTCCTCATGCTCTTAGGCACAGCAGCTATCGCTCATGAGGGTAATTCCGGACCTGGGTCCCTTAATTCAGGCAAGGGGTCGGTGGACTCAAGGCGTGGTTCGACGGACACAGGGTCAGGTGTTGGTTACTCAGACTATTCTCGTGCATCACGTCGCTATGAGGATAACCGCATGCGACAAGCCGATAAACGAGAAGATCGCCGTCTCACAAGACGAGAAGGGCGACGCGGAGACCAGAGAATGGATCGACGAGAGGACAGGCAACAAGATCGGAGACTCGATAGACGAAACGACCGACGTGAAGATCGCCAACTAGACCGACGAGCCGATCGACGCGAAGACCGACGATTGGGCAGACGAGAAGATCGAAGAGAGCATCGAAGCCTTGGACGACGGGACGACCGGCGTGAAGGTCGGCAAGGCATTTGACAAAGCCCACTCTCTGGGCTTTGTCAAACGGTACGGAAGCAACCTCATTGCGAGGAGACCCAGATCAGGGGTTTTAATGTAATTGTCATCTTTTTCTCATGGATTTCTCATTTTTCCTCATTAGAATGAGACGGCAATGGTCATTGCAGTTGTGTCTGTTCTGATGGGGCCTTCTCCCTCGCCTAGATAGAATTCATAACATGCAAAGAGTTTTGACCTTATAGTAATATGATGATCCAACTCGAGTGGTTTATCTAGAGATGCCCCTGAAATGGACGACATACATTTCAGCCAACCTTTCACGCACTGCGACATTAGGAATTTGGCTATGGTGCTTCGTTCGCGTGAATTGGGATGCTAGTCTCCGCGCACAACATTAAAGCCCATCTTTCCCGGCCCCCTTACACCAAAATTGTTCGTTCCGTCTTTGTGGTGAGCATATGCCTCACTCTCATGTTTCTCGTCTCCTGTGGCTCACCGGTTCATCTGTCCATATACCAAACCGAGACCGAATGGGTTGATCTTCAGGAATGGCCAAGCGGGTATCCCATCGTCACCAATCTTTCCCACCCTGCTGATCTTGAGACCACTCAACTTCGAGAGCTTTTACATAATATTTATTATCGCCAAAGCGAACTGTTTTCCTCCCATATGGGGAACCAACATTCCACCTTTACAGAATATCAATTAAGTCTTCTGGCCTCGGAACTCCCTAAAGCTTTTAGGCAAGCTCTTCCTGAAGAAGTTATCGCTTTCAGAGCACGTAATGAACAAACTAGCGATCTCTACACCAAGGGATTCTGTTTTATTCATCAGAATGAGCTTCATCTCATTATTCAAGAACTTCAACAACCCGACTTTGATAGTCCGGCCAATCAAACGCGTCCACCAACTCATCATTGGAAATTTTCTCCTCGGCATGGCCAACACCTATTTGCCCCCTCCTCTCATTCCACTCATCATTTCCCACATTGGATCATCGCTCCAATTTTCAAGAGGTCTTCCTAATGGTATGTCTTAACGTTTTACTCGACCATCAATCTCATATCGCAAATTCATCCCCATCAAGGTTCGTCCGAAACCCATACATTCGTTTGTGGCTCTGTGTAACCGTATTGGGAATCATGCTGAGCCCATCCTGGGGATTTGGTGCCCAAGAACAAACCTCCGATGCCGCTCAGTCTCAAATGGTGAAAAAAGAAGACGTGTATGAACAGGACATTCAAGCCCTGAAGGACCGCGTGGAGGCCCTTGAAATGCAACAAAACTCCATTCTGGATGACATTTCCCAACGGGTTATCCTCGGAGGATATGGAGCTGTTGAATTCGAAACGTTCGCCGGAGCAAAAACCTCTTTCGAAGGCAAACTCGAAGTCCTCATTGCTGGACAAATTCATGACCGCATTCGTTTTTATAATGAAATTGATCTCGGCATTCCTGAAGGAGAAGTTCATGCGGAACAAGCCTACGTTGATCTGCTTATCGCCAAATGGATCAATTTACGGGGAGGGGTTGTGTTGGTCCCGTTTGGAAAATTTAATTTAGACCATTTTGATCCCAGACGCGACTTGACCGATCGACCACTGGTTGCCCGCCAAATTGTTCCCACAACATGGGGGGATTTGGGAGCAAGTCTCTTCGGCCTTGTCCCTTGGTCTTCCAATATAGTGAGCACCTATGAAGTCGCAGTGATTAATGGACTGACTGATCAATTTTCTCCCACTAACGGCGGCCTTCAAGATGCCAGATCTCCGTTGACCCGAGATAACAATGGACAAAAAGCTGTGGTCGGGCGAGCCACTGTAAAGCTTGCTGATCAATATGAAATAGGGGTGAGTGGATATCGTGGAGCCTCAAGCCCCAGGAATGGAAAAACGATCACTGGTTTTGACGTGGATTTGGAATTGAAACCTCGAGGTGTCCCGTTCTGGGAAGACTTTGAATTCAAGGGAGAGTTCGCGCATTTTGACATCCAAGGATCCCGAACCCCTTCTCGGTTATATGGATATTATGTCCAAGTCAATTATCACTTCTGGCCGCGTTTTTTGGATCAGACTTTTTTGGGAGAACCCTATACTCACCCCACGTTCACGCTTGTCGGCCGATATGACCATGCTCGCATTACAACGAAGGCAGGCAGTGGCAATTTGACGGAAGATCGATTTACCGCAGGCTTAAATTATCGCCCTATAGAAAACTACGTCCTCAAAACTGAATACCAAATCAATAACGGCGGCATTGAGCGAAAGAACTGGAATGGCTTCATCGCGTCAATCGCCTGGTTGTTTTAAACATCTATCTGGTTACACATGCCTTGCAAACACCTCTACCGGTTTATGAGTTGGATCCTAGCAATCAGCTTATGGAGCGGTTCGTTAGCCCAGGCGGAATCTTTAGCCGTCATCGTGAACAACAACAATCCAGTCACGTCTCTGACAAAAACGAACATTGCCGCGATGTATCGGGGAGAGGAACTCCATTGGTCAGATGGGGGTCGAATCAAATTGGTCAACCGGGAGATTGCCTCCCCTGTTCGAGGCGTATTTTATGAGAAAGTACTCAACGCCAAATCCAACCAACAATTTTTCAGACAGGGAACTCCGGTAGCCGTCCAAAGTCTCATCCAGCGATCCGAGGAAGCCGTCATCCGTTTTGTGTCTGCCATTGAAGGGGCCATTGGGTACGTAAGTCTGTCAAAGGTTAATGACAACGTCAAAGTCGTATTCATTCTCCAGGAGGAGGGTGACTAATTCCCATGCATTTTCGCTTGTGGCAAAAACTATTGGCTATCGCGCTGATTATCTTAATCGGTGCCATCGGCGTTTTGACTTATTTCACCTATCAGGCCACGCGAGAGGCCATGTTCGAGGAATTCCATATCCGTGGGCGAGAACTGGCCAAAGCGATCGCCTCTGAATCAAGAATCTATTATCACACACAAGACGTTGAAGGATTTACCTCACTCTTACAATCTCTCGGAGAGGCAGAAGGGGTGTTAGCTGTTCTCGCATACGACGCTTCTCAATCCCTCTGGATTGAATCTTCTATCGTGGAATTGACTGAATCAGAGATTGAATTACCCAGTATGGCCCCGGTCTTTCAGCAAGACACCATGCTCCATGAGGGTGCATCAATATCCCAATTCATCAACGTGGTGATTCGTCGAAGCCCTGACTCTCATCCTGATATTCCTGGTCCACAAGATTCCCAACTATTTATTGGATGGATACGAATTCTGCTTGATCGCAATCCACTGGAAGAGCGACTCAAGAATCTTCTCCAACAAACCCTTGTGATCAATGGTCTCACGACGTTATTCGGAGGAAGCATTTTAGTCCTTCTACTCCGCCAATCTCTCAAAATTATTGAGCCCCTTACAAGCGCTATTCAACAAGTGGCCTCAGGCCAACTGGATGTATCCGTACCAGTTCATGCAACTGACGAGTTAGGGAAATTGGCCACTGGTTTCAACCAAATGACAGAACGACTTTATCAAACCACGGTCTCAAAGGAATACTTGGATAGTATTTTACGATCGATGTTGGACTGCTTAGTCGTCTTGGATCACGAGGGCATCATCCAATCAATGAACCGTTCGGCGGAGAAGCTCTTAGGCTACCAACGGGATGAACTCATCAACCAACATATCGGAGTCCTATTCCCACCCACCCAGAATCTCTTGACCCCAGAACGGATGAGGCAATTGCTCAAAGAAGGCAGTTTTGGCCATGTCGAGAGCTGTTACCGGACAAAACTGGGAACGTTGGTCCCCATTTTAATTTCGGCGGCCACAATGAAGGAAACCAATGGGACCATTCAAGGCATTGCCTGTTTGGCCCAGGACATCACAGAACGGAAAAAGGCTCAGGCTGCATTGGAAAAAGCCAATGCCCGGTTAAAAGAACTCGACCAACTACGGTCACAGTTTTTTGCCGACATCAGCCATGAACTCCGCACACCCCTCACCGTCATTCGGGGAGAAGCCGAAGTCACTCTGAGGGGAAAAGACAAACCCATTCTGGACTATAAAACCTCCTTGGAACGCATTGTTCAATTGACAGAAGAAGTGAATAAACTAGTGAGTGATCTCCTCTTTCTCGCCCGTTCAGAAACCGGGACGATTCAAATCACCAAAACGGAAGTCGATCTCGAAAATCTTTTACAAGACGTGCTGCAGGAAGCCGCCATTCTGGCTCAGAAAAAACACAGCATAGTCACATTCATGGATCCTCTAGCCTCAAGCCGAATCTATGGTGACCCTCAACGGTTGAAACAACTGTTGCTCATTCTCCTGGATAACGCGATCAAGTATTCCGATTCCAATAGTCACATCCAGATACGTCTCAACGCGGTTTCCCGATACACGACCATTGAGATCATGGACCAAGGGCAAGGTATTGCCGAAAAAGACCTTCCTCATATTTTTGATCGCTTTTACAGGGGGCATCGCATCAAAGACCATACCCAACCTGGCGCCGGACTGGGCTTAGCCATAGCCAAATGGATTACTGAGGCTCATGGGGGTACAATTCGTTTTTCCAGTCTTCCAGAGAAAGGCACTACTGTGACCCTGCGTTTTGTCCAACAAGCCGTAGCTGACGAGATCTTACATGAGACTACTCCTCATCGAGGATGATGAACGTATTACCCAGTTCGTCAAACGGGGCTTAGAGGCCGAAGGCTTTCAAGTCGATACAGCGAATACTGGACCGCAAGGGTTAGAGTCGGGAAGAGGAAATTATGGGGTCATTCTTCTAGATATATTTTTACCCGATCTTACAGGAAAGGAAATTTGCCAGACGCTAAGGCAAGAAGGTATCCGTACCCCAATTTTAATGCTCACGGCGCGAGATGCGCTTCAAGATAAGATTGAAGGTCTTCAAACTGGTGCTGACGATTATTTAACGAAGCCTTTTGCCTTCGAAGAATTGCTAGCCCGAATCCAGGCTCTTATCCGACGAGGCACCTACCAAGAGACATCCGCAGTCCTCGAAGTGGGCGACCTGTGTTTAAACAAAGAAACCCGCGAGGTCACTAGAGGACGACAATCCATCTCACTGACGGCCAAAGAATTTGCGTTGTTGGAATACCTCATGTCTCGTCCTAACCGCCCCTTAAGCCGAACCATGATTATTGAACAGGTGTGGGGGCAACACCATGATCCACTCACCAATGTCGTCGATGTGTATATCCGCTATCTACGGAACAAGATAGATAAAGGTTTTTCGCCAAAACTGATCCAGACGGTTCGTGACATCGGTTATAAGATTTCTGAGTGATCCTCCTCCCTCCCTTCTCCTCCAGCCCCCTCTCCGTTCCTTCGTAGAGGACCCACAACAATCAAGATTCTTCCATTGTTCAAGAACCTCCCTTGATGATCTGAGGAGAGGTTCATTTACTTTTCCCAAGTTCATCCGTCTAACCCCTAGAGAAAACAAGGAACCTACACTGCCAATCTGAAATAACCCATTTCAATGGATCTTCTCCTCGTAGATGATGACCAACGCATTGTCAGTTTTGTCAAACGAGGTCTAGAAGCCGAAGGATATCATGTGGATGTCGCACTCAACGGAGAAGAAGGCCTGGAGTATGGAAGAAATCCGTATACCCTGATTATTCTTGATCTTCTTCTCCCAGGGATGAATGGCACGGAAATTTGTCGAATCTTACGAAAAGACAAGATTCATACTCCCATCTTAATGCTGACAGCACGAGATGGGCTCCAGGATAAAGTGGAAGGTTTGCAAACCGGAGCGGATGATTATTTAACCAAGCCCTTTGCGTTTGAAGAGTTACTGGCCAGGATCCAAGCACTCCTCCGCCGTGGCAATTATCAAGACATTCCAACCACCCTCAATATTCAAGACCTTTGCCTCAATAAAGAAACACACGAAGTCACGCGAGCTGGACTACCCATTACACTGACGGCCAAAGAATTTGCCTTACTGGAATATCTGATGTCCCACCCCAATCGTCCCCTAAGCCGAACGATGATTTTGGAACAAGTGTGGGGATACCACTACGACACGCCCACTAATGTCGTGGATGTCTACATTCGCTATTTGCGTAATAAAATAGACAAAGGGTTTTCACGGAAGCTCATTCAGACAGTGCGAGACGTCGGCTATAAAATTTCGATGGTAGAAACTTAGATTATATCTCTCAGACAATGTCCGATGAAGTTTACGACAGGAGCGGTCGGAATTTTGGGAACCATGTCATTCCTGCGAAGGCGGGAATCTAGGTTTTCTGCATGAGCACTGGATGTCCGCTTGGTACTGCGGGCATGACAAGAGAAGTATTCTTCAACCACTTCGCTGTTAAGTTTCCTCTAAACTTAATCTCTCGTTTTCCGAGTTGTCTATGCCGGTCCGTCTCCTTAAGCCGCTACGTTAATTTTTCCTGATGACATTCAAGTCGTCCTTTTCTACCCCTCTTTAGGAGGGACCCCATCTCATTACAAGACTGAATCCATCAGGCTCTCATCAAATTCTCATGTACTTCTCACCAACCTTTCATCTTATCCTCACGGCTCCTTCATATGGCATTGCTATAGTCTGCCCATTATCAACCTGCGATGGAACCAAAACCATGAATATTCTACTGCTAGACGATGATTTGAGGATATTACGGTTTTTAAAACGAGGTCTCGAGGCGGAATCTCATTCCGTAGCGACGGCCACTTCTCACAGTCAGGGATGGGAATTGCTACAAATCGATAACTTTGACTTGGCCATCCTAGATGTGTTCCTGGGGGAAGAAAATGGATTGGATTTTTGCCGGAAACTTCGACAACAGCAGCACACCATCCCTGTCTTAGTGATGACCGCCAAAGATTCTTCAGAGATGTTCCTCGAAAGCCAAATAGCCGGCGCCAATGGCTACCTGCCAAAGCCTTTTGCTTTTGATGAATTGATGGCCAACGTTGAACAATTGACCAGTAAACAGCCTCCTTCCTCCCCCTCTTTCTTTTCAGGAACCCCGGGTTTGGCCATGACCGTCAATAGTTTGTGTACCGGTTTACTATTCCTTCGTTGGGTCGTCTAACTAATCAAGAAAGCAGGAACCAATCATGAAACTCCATTCACTCAAAAAATTCAAAGACATGGTCAATGCGAACACTAAGCGGGTAGTCTTTTATTCCCACGATACCTTTGGGTTGGGAAACATTCGTCGAACCCTCTCTATTTGCCAATTTCTCATGAAGTCGATTCCCGACCTGTCCATTTTGATCATTTCTGGTTCTCCAATGGTGCATAGTTTTCGCATCCCAGAGGGTGTTGACTATATTAAATTGCCCTGTCTTTCCCGAACAAAATGCAATGGCTATGGCCCAAAATATCTGAAGGAACATACGCGGGACATCGTCAAACTCCGAACTGAGCTCATTCTCGCCGCATTAGTAAATTTTCAACCTGACATGGTCATCGTCGACAAAAAACCCTATGGGGTCGAGAATGAATTGGAGCCAGCGTTAGCCCATTTAAAAACCTATCATCCTGAAACCATCGTCACACTTTTGTTGCGTGACATTCTGGATAGTCCACAGGTAACACGAGCCATCTGGAAAAAGCAGAAATACTTTCAAGCGCTCGAAGCCCATTACGATCGTATTTTTGTACTAGGCTCTCCAGAAGTGTTCAAAGCCTGTTCAGAATATCAGTTCCCGCCAGCGCTTCAACTCAAAACCCAATATTGTGGATATCTCCGTCGAGAGTCAGGACAACATACCCGAGAACATATGAGAAAGAAATTAGGCCTGACGGCAGATGATCAAATGGTGCTCGTCACTGCCGGAGGGGGGGAAGATGGTGTGCAGCTTTTTCAACAATACCTGGCAAGCATGCCACGCATATCTCAACACAAGCGAGTGTACAGCACTCTGATTTTCGGTCCAGAAATGCCCGAAGCCACTCGTCTTGAATTAGAGCTTCAAGCCTCTCAATGGCCTTCCCTCAGGACACTGACTTTTTCCGATGATGTGATGAGTTACCTAGATGCCGCAGATGTAGCCGTATCCATGGGTGGGTATGGAACCATTTGTGAATTACTCTCCTTACGCAAACCAGCATTAGTAATTCCAAGAACGCGCCCCGTTGAAGAACAATGGATACGTGCCCAGCGCATGGCGAAATTAGGGTGGTTCCAAGCGATTCATCCAGACAAACTCAACCCAGATTCTTTCTGTGAAAAATTAGAAGGTCTTTTATGCCAACCCCACGATCTAAGAAACCTAACCCCTGGACCTGCTGTAAACCTCAATGCCTTACCCACCCTTACTATGGCTATCCTGAATTTATTAATGAATGGAAGCTGGGGTCATGCTCGTTCCGATAGTCAAAAGAGACATTACCCTATAGAACCCTTCCATCATGCCTTGCTACAACCCGCATGATCGCATGAGGCAGTCAGATTCATATGTCATCTACATCAAACGCGGTACCAACGATTGGGTATCTCGTCAAGATTTTTCCGAAACTGTCGGAGACATTTATTCTTCAAGAAATACTGGAACTAGAACGTCTCGGGCTGAATCTTGTCGTCCTCTCTTTACGCCCCCCCTCTGACACAGAGACACACCCACATATTCGTCAACTCAAGGCTCCAGTATTGTATGGACCTGTTGTATTCAATGGAGGAAAGGGGAACGTCATCCAACAATTCTTGTGGACCGAATGGGTCACTGAAAAGGTTCATGAATATGGCATCACACATCTTCATGCTCATTATGTCTCCGAACCCACCGACGTAGCCCTACAGGTACATACCCTCACCGGAATCTCTTATAGCTTTACCACCCATGCCAAAGATCTCTTCCTTTCATCTAAGGAAGATTTATCGCGTAAGGTGACTAGAGCACAGTTCGTTCTGACCTGTACCGAGTACAACAAAAATTATCTGGAAGAATGCGTCCATTCCGATATACCAATTTATCGGGTCTACCACGGGGTGGATCTGAATGTGTTCCATACTAACTCCCAAGAAATTTTTGGTAGAGATGAAACGCGCCCGCTAATTCTGAGCATCGGACGGTTCCGTCCCAAAAAAGGGTTCCCTGTTCTCATTCAAGCCTGTGCCTCACTAAAAAGAGCTGGGTGCCACTTCCAATGTGTGCTGGTGGGCTATGGCCCGCTCGAACAGAGCCTGAAACAGATGATTCACCAATTTGACATCAGTGATTGTGTTCGCCTCCTGGGGAAAATGCCGCAGAATGGCATTATCGACTGGTATCAGAAGACCTCCGTCTTCGTCTTGCCTTGTCAAATTGCCGAAGATGGTGACCGTGATGGCATCCCCAATGTCCTTGTCGAAGCCATGGCGATGGGTCTCCCAGTCGTTTCTACGGCTATCGCCAGCATTCCTGAGCTCATCCATGATGGCCACGATGGGATTTTGACTCTGCCCGGTGAACCGGAAACATTGGCTGAAGTGTTAAAAATGCTACTCCAAAACCCTAAGCATCGAAAACGATTAGGCACCGCGGCAAGAAGAACCGTGGAAGAGGATTTTTGTGTATCCAAGAACATTGGTGTGATTCACAATCTTTTCAAGCAAATCACATCTGATGCTCAAGAAAAACAATCAACATCTGAGCATTACCAAGTCGTACTACCATGAGCCACTCTACTATTGCCTACATCCTCAAAGGGTTTCCTCGAAACTCTGAAGCCTTTATCACGAATGAAATTCATGAACTTGAACGCTTGGGATTTCGTTTCAAAATTTTTTCAGCCTTTCCCAGGGAGACCACAACATCACTCGTGGCCAACAATATCCAAAGCCCCGTCACGTATTTACCTGAGGAACCGACTGCTATTGATTCATCGTTTTGGCCGTGGCTGAAGGCCAACGTTCCGCGTTATTACCTGGCTCATCTTCATCTCTTCTCCCAGCGCCCTCTACAGTATGTGAAAGTGTTGATGGAAGCCATCTGGCTTAGTTTCTCTCTTCGTCATACCTGGGGTCTTGAACCCAAAAAGGCTATGTACAAAGAATTTTTTCGAGCTGGGTTTATCGCCAATAAGGTAATCCAGTCACCTTCGATTCGTCACCTCCATGCACATTTTTGTCATGGCGCCACGACGATGGCGATGTTTGCCAGTTCCCTTACAGGTATTCCTTTTAGCTTTACTGCCCACGCAAAAGATATTTATTTGCCAAAGTTAAACCCTGGGAACCTGTTATCGATCAAGATGCAACGAACCACCTTCGTCGCCACCTGCACAGGATTTAACCATGAGCATCTTCAAAGATTATTCCCTCAGGATGCAGGCAAAGTGCATCGGGTGTATCACGGGGTCAATACTGGGCGGTTCCTGCCAGCCTCCGTCCCCCCCTCCGACGTTCCCGTGATTCTATCAGTTGGGCGTCACGTGAAGAAAAAGGGGTTTTCCTATCTCGTTGAAGCTTTGGGAATCCTCCAACAACGGGGACATCGTTTTCAGAGTGTGATTTTAGGAGAGTTCGATGAAGAGACATCTCATATCAAAAGCTTAAGACACAGGCTTTATCTGGATAACACGCTCACCCTGAAACCGGGGGTCACGCAAGATCAACTAGGCAAAATCTATCAACAGGCCTCGATTTTCACGTTAGCCTGTCATGTTTTAGATAATGGGGATCGAGATGGAATTCCGAATGTCTTGGCAGAAGCCATGGCCTGTGGAATTCCCATCGTCTCGACTGATGTATCAGGTATTCCAGAACTTATCACACACCGACAAGACGGCCTGTTAGTCCCTCAGAAAAACGCGCGAGCCTTAGCTGATGCATTAGAAGAACTTTTAACCGACTCAGAACTTCGAACAACATTAGCCAAAGCGGGAAGAAAAAAAGTCCTTCACATGTTCGATTCCCGATCCAATATCTCAGGGTTGGCTCGTCTCTTCCAGTCTCATGCGGGGCAAAAAGGCGTCGGCCGACCTGACAGCGCTCCTTCTCCACTCACTCAACCCGGCACCCCCATCGAATACGCCCCGAAGGTAGATTAAGGGTAACTCGATGCCACTGACACGTTCACGCACATCCTCACGCCAATGGCATCAGTCAGCATTGACGATTTTTCAGGAACCGTATGCTCAATGGACCCCTCAAGACATTTTGGAACATTTCCGTTCCCGAGAATCTGTCACCTATTTCCCCGTGATCGATCCTGTCGAAACCCGACGGGAAAAAATCGAAAACATTCTTGATGACACATTCGAGTTCAACGGGGAAGTCTATCATAACCTTCGTTCCATTCCGTGGCTTCAAAATCCAAGTCAGGATGTGGAATGGCTTATCTTACTTCACAAGTTTTATTACGCGGTGGGCCTGGGAATGGCCTTTGGCGACACCCAAGATCAAAAATGTCTCAATAAATGGGTTGAACTCACAGAGTCCTGGATAAATCTGGTTCCACTCAATTTTTTGCCTAGCGATGTTGCGGGACGTCGAATTCAGAACTGGATTTTTGCGCATTACTTTTTCGTGACTCAGGAACACACGGCTCGCATAGACTCGGATTTTTACCTGAAGTTTCTCTCGTCTCTGTCCCAACAAGTCAGTTATTTGTGTACACATCTCACGCCTGCACGCAACCACCGGACCTTGGAGCTCTGTTCTATCTTTCTTGCGGGAGTCGTCTTCCCAGAGCTTCGTGAAGCATCTAACTGGCTGGAGCTTGCGAAAACGGAACTCGTCAAGAACATCCAATCAGATCTGTTGCCTGACGGCGTTCATTGCGAACTATCCACGGACTACCATCACTTAGTCCTCAAGAATTTTTTGTGGGTTCGACGTTTGGCCGTACTCAATCAAATCACTTTTCCTGCCATTGTCGATGAGAAGATTCAGAAAGCTTTGGAGTTTTCCCTTTATGTCCATAAACCCGACGGAACCATTCCTTCACTCGGTGATGGAGATAGCCGAAATTTCTTGGATCTTCTGGAACAGGGGTTTCAACTCTACGGCAATCAGGAGTTTCGGTATGTAGCCTCACAAGGTGTGCGTGGAACTCCGCCTCAGGAGAGATCCAAGGAATTCAGTCATAGTGGCTACTATATTCTCCGCAGTGGCTGGGGGGATGGGTCGGAACCCTACGAAGGTGAGCGCTATTTGATATTCGATTGTGGCCCCCTAGGCGCCGGAAATCATGGGCATTTTGATCTGCTGAGTTTTGAAATGGCCGCTTATGGAAAATCCTTAATCATTGACCCAGGACGTTATACCTATGACGAATCAGGCCAGATCAATTGGCGCGTTCGATTTCGGGAGACTGCCGCGCACAACACCGTGCTGATCGACGGAAAAAATCAAACACGCTATGTCTTTGATAAAACGCGATTTAAAATCAAAGGGCCCCAGCCAGATTTTCGATTACAAAAATTCACCACGCAACCAGGATTTGACTTCCTCCATGGAATCGCAAAGAGCCATGAATATCGGGTCATTCATGAACGCAAGATCTTTTTTGTGTTGCCAGACTATTGGATTCTATCTGATCTTATCATCGCTGAAGACCCTCATGACTATGATCTGCTCTTTCATCTCTCGGATGAAGCCTGGGGGCAAACCTCATGTGTCGCTTCGAATGATTCGCTCATTATTCATGCGCCCCATCTGATACTCGCTCAACCATTGGACGCGAACATTCAGCCTACTATCCAAGACAGCTACATCTCTCGCATGTATGGGACAAAACATCAAGCCCCTATCGTGAAACTCTCAAGCCGACAAACCAGTATGTGCTACCACACGGTTATCATGCCTTATAAAACAGAGGCTCCCGGGATATCAGTTCAGAAGTTGCCTGTTTTTCACGATGACCGTTCCTGCACGCCAAATCAGGCTTCGGCTCTGTGCATCAAGATTTCGCGAGATGACCAGATCTTTCACGACTATTATTTTGTGAGGCATTCCTCATGCCCTGGAGAATACGCCTTTGACCGGTTTGCGCACGATGGAGCCACCTGTTTGATTCGAACGAATGGAGCGGACACTTTTCTCCGGCGCTATGTGGTTGGATAGCTCAGATGTCTTATGGCAAAAGAACCTTCTGAAATCCCTCAAACATTCCTGAGCTGTTTATGATTGGTGCTCGAGATATTCCATCTGATGACACACTCCCTCAACTGTCGAAAGCGCTCGATGCTTCGACGATGTCGGAGAAATTTCAAGACCTGTTGTTTGAGAGCGAACAACTACGACACCGATTCAGAGTCACGGACTGCGAGATAGTCTACGTGAAATACAAACAGACCAAACCCTGTACCGTTTGCTATCAACTCAGTATTCACGATACCGGTACACAACAAGTGTTCGCCCAGTTGTATTCAGCCCAGATTTTTCAGCCTGGAGATTCATGGTCTCGTTATACCCAAGCACGAGCCCAATCACTGATATCCCCGACATGCGGAAAAGCCTTAATCCATATACCAGAATGGGACATGGTCATATGGTGTTTCCCGAATGACCGCAAACTTACCGCTCTGCCTGAACTGACCGATCCCGCTCGTTTACGAGATCAATGGCTGCCCAAGCTGCTGACCCATACCTTTCGAGGTGATTGGGCAATTCTCCGTGTCTCGCCGGAAGTCATGAATTACCTCCCCAGGTATAGCTGCACCGTGAAAGTCATGCTTCACCTGCACAGCCGAGAATTGGCCAAAAAGAAATCGATGACTTTGTACGCGAAAACCTATGCTGATAAACACCATGGCAACCATGCCTATGCTGTCATGTCCGACCTCTGGAAGACCGAGGCAAGAAAACTTGGTGAATTCAGAATGGCGCAGCCTATTTGGTATGACTGCGCCAAAAACGTGCTATGGCAACTTGCTGTACCAGGAACGACGTTGCAGCAGTACAACATGAAAAGTCCGCACTTTACGAAACTTGTGGAAGATGCAGGAAGGACGGTCGCCATTCTTCATTCTTTATCAGTTCAGGGAGCCCGACCGATCATATTGGAAGATCGCCTCGCCAAATTAGAGCATTTCAAGCCGTCTCTCTCTGGTCTGAAACCTCATACAATCAAGACGCTTGACAATATTGTCGCATTTATCAAAAACAATGTTACTCGCTTCGAACAAGGCGACGCTGTCACCTTACATGGAGATTTACATTTTAAAAATTTTGTTGTGGACGGGACATCGGTTTCCATCATTGATCTCGATGATATTGGAATCGGATTACCACTCCATGATCTGGGAAGTTTCGTCTCCTATCTCCTGTATCAAGGCCTGGAAGTGGGACTAACCGAATCTCGAATGGATGAACTCATCAAAGTTTTTCTGCAAAGTTACCAAAGGCAGGTGAACTGGGAAGTATCCGAACCTGCCCTACGATGGTATGTGGCAACGGCGCTTGTTATTGAACGCGTGTATCGCTGTCTTAAAAAGGCCAAACCAGGAACCTTCGTAAAAATAGAACGAATCGTGAAGCTGATCGATCGCCTGACTTCAGACAGTCAATACCTTTCGGTTGGGGGTCCTCTAGTCCCAGCCTCGGAACGATCCCTATGACGACTGTCCTAAAGATACCTGATCTACTCGACGCCGGTTCACTCGATCAAATCGGCCGTCTTTCAGACGATCAATTCTTTATTGAGTCCATTAATGAGAGAGGAAGCCGCTTGGGGTGGTGGCGACCAGATCGAATCTGGACACGTATGTCAGGAAGATTCTCTCCCTATCAAGAGGTCTACGCCACGCTTGTTTTTCAGACACAAGATAAACTGCAACACATTTGCCTGATTGAGTTATCACAACATCTTCAGGCACCTTCATCTGCTGAAGAAACCACGATCTTTATGAACGGGATGGGGTGGCTTCGACTCACACGATTTCCTGAAGATCCGGCTCTCCCTATGTTGCGCCATGTTCTCATGACAAGTGACCAGGCACACGTCGTTCACTATCATCCTCACCATCGATGTACGATCCAGTTCTCGACAGGCCCACACGGCTTCGCGGAATTTGCGAAGGTGTTTGATTCTGATGTGGGACAAAGAATTCACACGGATGGCATGGCTCTGTGGGATGTCGCAAACCGAGGCGCACTCGGGTTTTCTGTGCCTGAACCTGTTGGATGGGATGGATCAACGCGAACACTGTGGCAAAAGACGGTACCAGGAACACCCGTTACCATTCACCAGCTCCTTGAAGCCAAAGGCCTTCCTCTGGCTTATAAGATAGGAGAAGCCATCGCGACGCTTCATCAATGTCGCCTATCCTCAACCATCATATTCGACAACAAAACTGTGCTGAGGCAGGCCAGAAGGCATGGTGCGATGCTTACACAGCATCACCCTCATCTGCAGGCTGATGTTGAGACTTTACTCAACCACTTACAATTGGCTCACGCGAGATGGAATGGGCAAGAGCTTGTACCGTTACACACCGACCTTCATCCAGAGCAGTGGTTAGTCAGCGACTCGGGATTGGGGTTGGTGGATTTTGATCGGATGGCATGTGGCGACCGTGAATATGATGTTGCCTCATTTTTGACTGAGCTTGCATTCAAAGACAAAGGACGGGGTCGATTCGTCGAAGTCCAAAAAGCCTTTATTCATGGATATGAATCCATGGCGATTGCTCTCAACCCGGCACTCATAGATATCTATTGTGCACATAAGTGGCTGGCAAAGGCGCTGCGCGCCACATCCAAAATTCACCCTAACCGGGCATTGTGCGCGAAACAATACGTGTTACACGCGCAGGAATATCTTTTTCGGAGCAAGAGTGAGAGGCAGCTATGACTACGCTAGGTCGCCAGTCTGACTATTGTGAATCTGCTCTAACCATTCCCGCACAGCGGTATAAATCTACCACACGCAGCTTGGCAGAAATTAGCCATAAGATCCTCAAGAAATCCAAAATTATCGAGCAGACGATTTCTGAGTTGCTCACCAAGAAAACACCGCTGGCGGCTTTTTTCAACATTCCCATATTCTTTTCTAGATTTCTGACTAGTGATTAACTGAGATGACACGATTTCAATCATTTCAAGATGCTCAGACCATGAGAGGGCTCTTCCAAGATCACCTCCCAGGTTTTTCGGATGGGAGGCTGAGGATTGCTTCATGCAAGATTGACTATCTACTTATGAAACAATCCTTCAAAGAAGGCTTTCAACATAAGACTTTTTTGGGAATCGGATACCTCTTACAGATCAGCGACATGTCTGCTCATAGACAACAGCCGCTCAAGTTGTATGGCAGAGCCTACATGGGAGGGCATAGCAAGAAAGTTTTTACAAAGCTTCCACCTACACCTCTGACATCTCCGGCATTCGGCAAACCGTTGGTCCATCTACCTAACCTAGACATGATTATCTGGGCGTTTCCCAATGATCCAAAGCTACATCATCTGCCAAAGTTGCTAGACATACAGACGGTAGAAAACACGTTACCGCTTCCCATGGAACGAAAATCCGCATTAGATTGGTCGCAGAAAAATCGAGGCATTCGGCCCAATTTGGTTCGGTACAAACCGGAGTCGCGCTGTACAATACGATATGACCTTCGCGAGAACCCCCGATCTACTTCGCCAGCCCACGCCATCTATGCAAAGACATTTGCCAATGAATGTGGCACGAGTGTGTTTCACCGGAATGAATATTTCTGGTCGCAATCTCTCGCCAATTCCCGTGGATTCACGGTTGCCAAACCATTAGGGCTTACGAAAGAGATCAATACCGTTTGGCAAGATGGCATCTATGGCTATCCCCTGCGCAGAATGATCAATCGCACAAATTTTCATGACTTGCTCACAATCGTGGGCAAGAATCTGGCGGTTTTTCATAAAAGTCGCCTGATGATGGAGAGGACTGTGAGCCACAAAGATCGAGTGATTGAAGCTCGAAAACAGTCCGCCAAAATCTATCAGGTATTCCCTGAACACAAGAAATCGCTGTGCTCCTTCCTTCTTGAATTAGAAGAACAGGTAACAGACTTTTCATCAGCTCCAACGTCTGTGATTCATGGCGACTTCCACCTTGAGCAGTTAATGCTCTCCAAGCACAGGATTGTTCTCTGCGATTTTGATGATGTGGCTCAAGGTGATCCGCTTCAGGACGTGGCGGATTTTCTTGCACAGTTATATTTTTACGACTATGCGGTCGACTTCATTGCACCCATGACTCGCTCATTTTGTCTAGCCTATGCGCGCCATGTGGACTGGGAGATGTCACCAGACAGAGTGCGGTGGCATATGCAGATTCAACTCATCCGCAAGGCATGTCGAGAACTGCTTCAATTGCAACCCGGGTGGAATCGACGAATGGAGCATTACCTGACGTTAGCTCGGCAGGGTGATATCGCGACTGAATCGCTTCACTGCTTACCGTCAAAAAGAGCATGATTGGAATATGATGAAAACAATTATGTTTTATTGCCAACATGTTCTGGGAATGGGGCACATGATTCGAAGCCTGGAGATTGTCCGAGCGCTAACAGACTATGACGTCTACTTTCTGAATGGGGGAGAATTATTATCAGATGTCTCGGTACCGCCGCCGGTCCACATCATTAATCTTCCACCCCTTAAATCCGATGCTGAATTTGAAGGTCTTTCCGGTGCAGACTCCGAACAACCGGTTGAGGAAATCATCAAAGCTCGCCGAGCACTCATGTTACAGGCATACGGGCGCATCCAACCCGATCTGCTGATCCTCGAACTGTTTCCGTTTGGCCGAAAACGTTTCGCCTGTGAGCTTGTGCCACTTTTAGCAAGAGTCAGATTGTCAGGAGGACAGACTAAAGTCGTCTGCAGCTTGAGAGATATTCTGGTGAGCAAATCAGACCAGACCAGACATGAAGAATGGGTTGTCGCCCTGATGAATCGTTATTTTGACCTATTACTTGTTCATGCCGATCCAGACTTTCAGACATTGGAGGAAACGTTTTCGCTGGTACCAGCGCTCACATGCAACATTCACTACACCGGGTTTGTTTCGCAGACCGCTTCGGCATCTCACCCCCAGTCACTACTGGATATTCCCGCAAGTCCTGAAGAAAGTCCTATTATTATTGCCAGCATCGGTGGGGGAAGAGTTGGCTCTGAACTGATGGAATGCATAATCATCGCTAGTGACTTGCTGACATCGTCTTTCCCACACCGGCTGATCATGTTTGCGGGCCCCTACATGTCTGATGAGGACTATAGGAACCTGCAGCAACGCTGCCGCAATAAACCCTATATTGTCCTGCAGCGCTATACCAACCGATTCCTGGCATATCTCACCTACGCCGATCTCTCGATCAGCATGGCTGGCTACAACACCTGCATGAATATTATTTCAACGGGCATCCGGGCTCTTGTGCTCCCCTTCATGGGAAGAGGGAACGAAGAACAACGCATTCGAGCCAAAAAACTCCAGAAACGGGGCATCGTCACCATCCTCGACCCGGATAAACTCCAACCTGCTTACCTGGCCAAAACGATACGGGACACACTCGATACAGAGGCAAGCCTTCCACGATCTCTTCCTGACATTCAAGGTGCGAAAAACATTCCACTGCTACTTGATGGGCTTATTGAGTGGTCCAAGGCTGCAGCTCCATTTGTTCAGAAGACACTCGACTGGCACGCAGACTCGAGGTCCGAATGGCAAGACCACCTTCGAAGAGGACTTGAAGGATTAGCCGAAACTCGTCAAACCGTTCACGTCTTTTTACGAGACGACGACATCGATGATGACGAAGAATCTCTCCGGCATTTGTGGGATATCACACTCTCGTACGATGTTCCATTGAATCTTCAGATCATTCCAGAAAAACTCACTCCGGGTGGTATTCGGTTTCTGAAGGATTGCAACCGAATCAGTTCCGCCCTCGTGAGTCTGAACCAACATGGCTTGTCACATCACAATCACGAGAACGTTGGCCGAAAATGTGAGTTTGGACCAAGCCGTTCTTTCCAAGAGCAAATGCACGATATAGCCAAGGGGAAAACCATCCTTGAATCCATATTTCCCATACGATTCTTTCCGGTATTCACACCACCCTGGAATCGTTGTACAACCGATACGTTCCAGGTCCTTGATGAACTGGGGTTCCATATCCTATCCAAAGATAACGGGAAACCCCCTGTCACAGGCTACTCATTTACAGAAATTTCCACGACCCTCGATCTCTGCACCTGGAAAGGTGGCCCACAGCTCAAAGGACCGGAAGACATCGCGACGTGTTTCCTCAAGCAGATGCATGAACTCGACCTCATCGGTATCCTGCTGCATCACAAAGTCATGGATACGGAAGCGTTCCTGTTCTTGGACCAGCTCCTTGCCGAACTTCGGCAGTGGCCCAATATCGTATTCCATTCCTTTCAAACACTCTGGCAAACCCAACAACGGATAGTCCCGCTTTCCGAGTCGAAGGCTTCCAATGCTTAATGGTCGTACCTTCAGGGGTATCATCTCTACCCATCTGCTCAATGTGAAAGGGAAACTGTGTTTGGCAGCTTTGTGTCTCATCGGAGTGATCACGACACAATTGCTAGCACCATGGCCATTGAAAATCGTGGTTGACTACATACTCTTGGCTAATCCATTGCCGCCGACCCTGACGTTTTTGACTGCCTTCTTACAAGATGAAACACTTCTCCCCCTCTTCGTTGTCTCCGCCTCTATCGCGCTTTTCGCGATCCTGGGTGGGAGCTTGTCCTATTTCCAAATCTATACCACCACAAAAATCGGACACGAGTTAGTCTATACGTTGCGAAGAGAACTCTTCGCGCATCTCCAACGGCTGTCTCTTTCTTTTCACAATCGAGTGCCGACTGGAGAGATTCTAACGAAATTCTCGGATGACACGACGACCTTAAAAGAAGCGTTTACCGACTGGGCACTCAAGGCTATTGCCCACGTCCTCATGCTGGTTGGCATGTCTATTGTGATGTTTATGTTGAGCTGGGAACTGAGTCTCGTCATCCTTTTGACGCTGCCCGTTCTCGGATGCATCCTCCTTCTTCTCAATCTGAAGATCAGGACGTCCGTACGATACCAACGCAGGCAGGAAGGAAAGATTCATTCACGGGTCAACGAAGCCTTGTCCTCTATCTCACTCATACAGGCTTTTGGACGGGAAGAATACGAAAAAGACCGTCTTGAAGAGGAAAGTGCAAAGAATTTGGAAGCCGGCATTCAGACAGCTAGAACCTCGGCTGCTGTTACGACGGTGGTCTCATTGATCAGCGCGATTGGAGTCGCCTGCACCGTGTTCTTTGGGGCCTGGTACGTTTTGAAAGGCCGCATGTTGCCCGGCGATCTCTTAATCTTTGTCGCCTATGTCAGAAGCTTCTTCAAACCTATCCGCGATTTAGGAAAGCTTTCCGCCAGGTTTGCAAAGGTGTCGGTGAGTGCGACGAGAATCGCCGAGCTGCTAGAGATCGAGCCCGAAATCACGGAAGCCCCTCATGCTGTACCCGCTGGTAACCTGAAAGGAGACCTGACGTTTGATCGGGTCTCTTTTGGTTACCAAAAGAATCAAACCGTTTTGAACGAAATTTCGTTTCACATCCTTCCCGGTCAACGCGTCGCGCTGGTTGGCGCATCGGGAGCCGGGAAGTCAACGATCGTGAGCTTGCTCCTTCGTCTCTATGATGCTCAGGAAGGACATATCATGATCGATCGCGTGGATATCACGCATTACCAGCGCGAGTCATTACGACACGAGATTGGCATTGTGCTTCAGGATACCGTTCTATTTGGCGCCAGCATTGCCGAGAATATTTCCTATGGAAAACCAGATGCGACGCTTCAGGAAATGAAGACTGCCGCCCAGCAAGCGTATGCTCATGACTTCATTATGGCGCTCTCGGACGGCTACGACACGATCGTTGGAGAGAAAGGAAACACTCTCTCTGGCGGGCAACGCCAGCGAATTTGCCTAGCCAGGGCCTTCATTAAACGTCCGTCGATTCTCATCTTAGATGAACCCACATCGGCTGTGGATATTGAATCGGCTACTCTTATCCGAAAAGCCATTGCACAGGTTCAAGAAGGGAAAACGACGCTATTTATCGCCCACCAATTTTTTTGCATGGATCAGTTTGATCAAATTCTTGTTCTTCGGGATGGCGCAATCGTTGAGCAAGGCACACACGAAGCGCTTAAGAATCAGAATGGGTACTACAGTATGCTCTATCGCCAACAAACCGAGTTCGAATATCCGTCGGTCTCTGAACCTGTCACGTGAGAATCAAGATGCGGCCATGTTTTTATAGAGACTCTTCTGTTCAGCGCAGACTTTTCGAACCACTCTTGGACGTCATGCGCGTGTCTAGAGCCTACAGACCAGCGACGTTATGACGTCCATCGTGTCTCGACGAACAAACATCTGGCTTCTGGGAGTTCTGTACGTTTTAGTCCTTGCCTGCTCCGATCATGTTCCATGGTGGAAAATTGAAATGGTACATGCCGCGACTGTGGCTCCTCCACCTTCTGTCGAAACAGACCCGGACCAACAAAAGAAAGAACTCGAAAAAGAAACCAACGCCATCGCACTGCGTGGGGATGACGAGAGACTCCGTCCCGATTCACAAATTCAAGCGACAATCGGCAACACCCTTCTGACATTTACAGGAGCATTGAATGTAGACACCACCTGGCAAGACAACCTCAATCTTGACAAGAACAATCAACAAGATCGTCTTCGTTTCACTCCCGGATTAGATGTGAACTTTATCTTAACTTTTCCTCAGGGGTTTTATTTTTTTTCCGAGTTGGGCATTGAAGATGAATTGACCTTTCAGGAAAATGTCGAGAAGGTCAACAGAGTCGAGGCCCAAGTAAACGAGCTCTTCATTCAGGCTCCATTACCATTTACCATTCCATCTGCCCTGAGAGTTGGAAGGCAACAGTTTTTTGAGCCAAGACGCTGGTATCTCAATGAAGAATTGGATGGCATTCGTTTTTTCTTTGACCCTGATCCCTGGCATTTCAAAACTTCCATCTCAACCCCAGTCCTTGATCGAGAAGAAGATTATCGCTATTTCGATGATATTTTTCGAAAACGCCGGCAGTTTGACCTCCTGTTCGAAACAGGATATGTGATTGGGCCTCAAAAACAAAAGTCATTCTTGAGTAGTTATGTCTTGCAGAGGAAAGATACATCCTCTAACGACGATAATCCGATTTGGGTTGGCATTCGCTCCTACGGACGGCCGAAGTTCAAATTCGATCTATTCGAATCCGGGACCTTGAGAGAATTCTTTAAGCCCCGCCTTCGATACTGGATCGATGCTGCATTTGTAGGAGGGACTCAACAAGGTCAGGCGATCAGAGGTTTTGCCTTTGATGTTGGGGCGACGTATATCGCTAGAAAGATTGCTTTCCAACCGTATTTCACTCTGGGATTCGCATATGGCTCTGGTGACAATGATTCATCAAAGGGAAATGACCGAAATTTTCGGCAGACTGGGTTCCAGAACAATTCAGGGAAGTTCGGAGGTGTCGTGAACTTTGACTATTACGGTGTGCTATTCGATCCTGAACTCAGCAACATGCACATCTATACGGTCGGCATTGGCTTTCGGCCCATTCCCAGAACATCGATAGATATCGTCTACCACTACTACAAACAAAATTGGCGTTCGGATGAGCTACGAGATATCGATGTCAGAGGCGACCTAAACGGCGCCAACAAAGATCTTGGAAAAGAAATCGATCTTATCGTTGGGGTTCGAGCCATTCAAAATATGCGGTTCCGCCTCAGAACAGGGTATTTTATGCCAGGAAAAGCTTTCATTGATGATGACCCCGCATTCGAAGCGCGTTTCGACATCCAACTATCTTTCTAGCTTTTTCTTCTATCACCTATTCCTGCCAATCCATGAATCGCACGATGAGTCATCAGATCTCGGAATTTATCTCCACAAAGAAATCAGCTGGACGTGTCATCGCGTTGTATCCTGGCGCTTTTCGCCCCCCCCATGCCGCGCACTATGCTGCAGTGCGTTATCTTCTGACACGATCCGATATCGATGAAATCGTGGTTATTATTTCTAATCGGGCTCGATTAATCCCGGGAACAACTTTAGCTCTTGATGCCACGATCGCCCGACGAATTTGGCTGCTTTTCTTGGGGAATCTTGAGAAAGTTCGAATAGAGATTGCCTCGCACACCGCTGTTGGACATGCACTCAAGTATTTTGCCCATTGTCAGAATGGAGATTCGCTATTGTTTTGTCTTGGTGAGACTGATCTCAAGCGGGGTGACGATCGATTTAGGAAGCTCGAAGAATTGGAGAGGCAATATGGAGTTGATGCCAACATCATTCAAGCGCCAACAGGCGCGTATTCGGTACGTTCAGCGGATTTACGGACCGCACTCATTGAAGGTGATGCTGGAAAGAGCAGATTCTTCTCAGCCCTTCCCAATCATCTCACGTGCCAGCAGCGTGAAGAAATTTGGGCAATCTGCCAGGAAGGTATCCTGGAACTCCAGACGATCGTGCAAGCGAAAATTCATGCGGTGATGAACCGAAGCAATCTTGGGCCTATAAAAAAACTATCTTGCTCATCATCAGACAAACCAGATCAGGTATTTCGCGCCAGACTCGAAGATGAACGTGTTGTCTTCATCAAGTATGCTGGAGATGCTCTGGGAATAGAAGAGTGGAGCGGAGCTCACACTCTGAAACCCCGGGAACGTCTTTCAGTCGAACGGAAAGTCCTGAAATGGTTGGCCACGCATCTCAATACGGATTTTGAAATTCCTACAGTGATTCACTTTGATAAAAAGACGTGGATCGTTGTGTTGTCTGAAGTCTGTCCCCACGGCTCTTCGCTACAAGACAACCTTCAGCGAGGCATTTTTGATCCAGTCATCGCTAGCAAGGCCTGCCAATTTCTCAGGAAATGCCATACGATACCCCATGCCCCAGTTCTATGGGGTACTCCAGAGGCCGACCAGAAACATTGGAAGTCGATTCTCGATCTGTATACCGTGGCCCTTCCATCAGAAAAGTTCTCAATAGATACATTTAGCAATCTGAAGAATCTCAAGCTTGCCAGCGAGCAAGTCGCGCAACCTTGTTTTCTGCATCTGGATTTTCATCCTAAAAATGTATTGTTCCGGGATGGGGAAATAGGTGTGATCGACTTCGAACGCAGCTCCAGTTGGGGCGACCCAGCTTTGGATCTGGGAATGTTTCTTGGGCATTACGTCTATTGGGCTTTAAATTCATCTGCAGACAATTCTTGGTATACGACCATCCAGACCATCGTTGATACCTATCAACGAGGAATCAGTGACTCGTGGCCACAAATGGCCCCACGTGCGGTTGCTTTTGCCGGAGCCACTCTTTGTTATATCTTGGCAAGTAAAGACTTGACGCGCGCGTACGGATCAGAACACGTAATGCGAGCTGGAGAATTTCTTCTCACGCAAAGTATTGAGCACTATGGAGAATCAGATCAGATTCTATGCAAAGCGATAACATGCTTTACCCAATAATCTGTATTGATCAAAAATTCCACTAACCTTTTTCTCCAGTTGTTTATTCTCCATAGAATCCTATTTTAGGTTTTGTTGATATGGAAAGCTGGGGGTTGTTTACTGACAGATCAAGAATAGTGAAGACGATTTCTTCTAACACGGTTGTCCATTGAAGAGGCAGGGTTTGTAGCGGCTCACATCGAATTCAGTATCTTCTTGATACACTAATTCATTGCCATTGACGCCATCTAACAAGGGATCGTTCCACATGGTGTGGTTCCACCAATAGAAGATCGGGTGTTCAGGAAGATAGTAGACGGGATTCCCATAGGAACTTCGGATATGTCCTTCTACGGTACGCCCCGTGATGTAGTCGACTTCTCCATTACCTTTCAAGGAGTAGAGAGACAGAAATAGGCGGGATTCTTGGTCGTAGATTTCATCGATCCGGCTAGTTTCATCAGGTTCGGGTGGCAGAGAACTAAGAGCTGGGTTGGAAATCTGAACAGAAGAGAAGACGAGCCAACTGGAAAAAGCAAGGGCGGGCAGGCCAGTCATGGTGTGGATTCTCCCAGCGATACCTTGTTACCGAATGCTCTGACATATAATAACACATACCAAGCTTCCTGTTCACTGAGAACCAGCGGCACGAAGGAGGCCATATCTGTTCCTGGGCTTCCATTTTTCAAGATCCAAAATAATTCCCCATCTGTGCGTGCTGCCTGCCAAGTGGTATCCGTAAAGTTTCGAGGCAATTTTCCACGCAAGCCGGGAATGTTCCCGAGCCCTTTGCCGTCACGTCCATGACAGGTGACACAAAATGCTTTTCCGTGAAAAATCTTTCGGCCTTTTTCTATATTCTCCGACGTTGACGGAAACGGATTTGTCCAGGTTCGGACTTCTTTCATTTGATCCGCCGGCACTCGTGGCGTTAAGACAGCTGGGTCTGCTGCTACGGCGACGAGACTATAGCTCATCATGCTCAGGACGAGTCCCCAAGTCTCTACTGTTCTTGCAAACTTTTGAGGTGTCATGGCCCCATGCTCTGGCAACGCGGGGGACCATAATGGTCCCCCGTTTCGCCTAGATGGTTATTCCGGCTGGTTGAAAATATGCCCTAGGGACTGGGGGTACGTGACCGTCCCATCGGGGAATTCTTTTCCTTTTTGCCAGAGATGATAAATGACGCCATCGGTCTTAGACGCGGCATCAGCGATGGCTTTGACTTTTTCTTGATCTTCAATGTCGAGAATCTGCACTCGACCAGTCGCAATTTCTTGCTTGTGGTCATGGAAGTATCGATGCCATTGGATTAGCGGGAGTTTTCGTGAAAGATCTTTGGCGACGAAGTACTCTATTGCCACTAAGGGGGCATTGGCTTCTGTGGTTTCAAACAGAAGACATTGCAAAATCTTGTCGCTAATTCCTTTGCAATAGTGATGAAATGGTCCTCCAGGTGTCCCATCCGGCATCAGATGCGGGGCTTGAACATGAATATCATACCCTTGAGCTGGGCCAGGCCCGTCGCTCATGGCTGGGGTGGTCATACACCCCATTGCGAACAGGCTAAATGCGCCAACGACACAATATGAACGGATTGAACGATGCATTGAGACCTCCTTATGGTTGATGATGTAACGGACCAATCTGAATCTGTCTGAGAAAAATTATAGGTCTTCTACCCTCTGATAGCCAACGGGCTTCGGGCGTCGGACCAATGGGTAGACTTTGGATGAGCCAGGGCCCCATTCTTGTTCTGGTTCGTACGATTTTGAAGGGTAGTGGAATCAAACACCTCGCCGCAGTTCAAACACCGCCAAATCGATAACATGTAGAGGGCTTCCGCTGAGTGAAACACTTGATCGCTCATGAGTAGACCTTCACATCGTGGACAATTCATGGCCGGCCTCCTTTCTTTTCAATTGAGGAGGGGGTATTTCCAGTCGTATTCATGGGAAGTTTGGCGAGTACTAAGCCCATCAGACAGGAATCTGTTAATCCAGCATGGAGAAGTCCAGCACCGACAAGGACTGGTAAGAAAAAGAACCCATTGTGCACCAAAAATCCCGTTGCGACTCCCAGCAGAATCAATCCCCCGGCGATCGCTCGCACTTGCCCTTCGAGCGAGAGTCGTTGAGGTCCCCTGATCACTGGTTTGTCCTGTGCAATCCAGGCTGTGATACCCCCTTCGAGGATATCACAATTGGTGAGACCGTTATTCGTGAGGTAGTCATAGGCGATCTTGACTCGATTTTGTGTGCGGCATACCAACATGAGGGTGTGGTCTTCAGAAAGAGTTTTGAGTTCGCCTAAATAGCGATGGAGCTCTGGCAGAGGAATGTTACGGGCCTCGGGAATATGCACCGTCTCAAATTCCAGGGGCGTTCTGACGTCAATATACACGGGGGCGTTTCCCAAATTCGTACGGCTGTGAGTGGCATTCGTATTTGCTGTGTCTTGATGGTCGAGTATAGTGTTCATAGCCTTCTCCTCATGTTGTTCGTTCTGCTGTACCACTTGTAGTGCATTCTAACGAATGCGTCTGTTTGGAGTGTCCCCAGGTGGTAATCCAGGCGTCGTAGCCACCGATCAAATCCATGGGTTCATATTTTCCGGCTTGCTCCAAAATTCCAATGGCGGCGGATGATCGATAGCCACTGACACAATGTACGACTATCCGTGATTTCTCAGGAATCCGATGAATCTCTTCGGCCAGGTGTGGCAAAGGAATATTGATACTCCAATCGATATGTCCGGCGTTCCATTCTTTTTCGGTACGGACGTCCACTACCGTGGGGGAATCATTTGTGGTCAGTAATTCCGCTAAGCGTTGCGCCGAAATACGGTGGGTCTGTTGCATCAAGTCAGGTCGTTCTACGAAGGCGTGTATGCCGCCTTCCACATACCCTACAACTCGGTCGTACCCAATACGACCTAAACGAGCAATGGCTTCTTTTTCTGTTCCGGGCGTTGTGATCAACACCACCGGACGTCGTATGTCGAGTAACGTGCCTGCCCATGTCGCAAATTTTCCCTCTAACCCAATATTGAGACTCCCTTCTAGATGACCTCGGGCATAATCAGCAGCCTCCCTGGCATCAAGAATGTGCGCTCCCTTGCGTTGATAGTCCAACACGGTACCCATGTTCAAGGGACGGTAACTGTTTCTCACAACCTCTTCCAGAGTCTGGTGTGCTTTCCGATTCATCTGCGCGTCATAACCAAAATAGGCTGGCGTTTCTGGCTGATCGGCGGTGATTAACCGAATAAACTCATCTTTTGTCATGGGTTGTAGCGCGTAATTTTCCCGTCGCTGTTTGCCTATCGTTGAAACAGTGTCACGACTCAGATTTTTCCCACACATGGATCCCGCACCGTGAGCGGGGTACACCAAGGTTTCATCCGGCAACGGCATCAATTGGTTTCGAAGAGAATCATATAAGTGGCCACCCAGCTTTTCGGCAGAGAGTCCTACAGATGCCATAAGGTCGGGCCGTCCTACATCACCAATGAATAGGGTGTCACCGGTCAGGACGCTATGTGGTTGCTCAGAACTGGTAGTGAGATCATAGACGACTAATGAAATACTCTCTGGTGTATGGCCGGGTGTTTCCAAGACCTTGATTTTGACGGTTCCAAACTCGAGGACCTCGCCATCCTTAAATGTGGTGATAGAAAAATCGGTTTGGGCGTTAGAACCCATACAGATATCCGCACCAGTCAGTTTCTGAATTTCCAGATGCCCCGCCAAAAAATCCGCGTGAAAATGAGTAAGGAATACGTAACGAATCTGGCATCCATGGGAACGGGCCTCCTGTACATACTGATCAATATCTCGTTGCGGATCCACGATGATGGCTGTGTGACTTGACTCGTCCGCAACCATATAAGAAGCATGGGCCAAACAGGGTAAGTAAAACTGCTTCAGAAACATTCCGGTCTCTCCCGTGTTAAGTAATAAGTCCTGCAATGTTGGCCATATTGCTAGGCAACTGGCAACTGTTGTTCAGCAACATCTATACCATAGTACCTTCATGTTCATAAGATATTAAAATTTTAATAAAAACATATACTTAAATATAAATATGAGGAATGGAATGGTCCCAGATCACCAGTAACATGGGAAAACGTGAACCAAAGGCGTTAACTGTTTCCTTAACGTATTAACGCATAAAGTGATGCGGAAGGATCAGGTAAAGGCAACAGATCGAAGGTTAAGGTGTTTCAGTTTTTTCCAAAGCGTGACCCGGCTTATCCCTAGAAGCTTTGCCGCCTCGGTCTTGTTACCGTTGGCCTGGCTTAGAGCATCTTGGATTCGGGTTTCCTCCGCAGGATCCAGCAAGGAGGATGGGGTTGAACGCGATAGCGAGGACCGCACAGCCAGCGGGCGCTGGATTTCGGGTGGGAGGTCCCAGAGAGTAATGCAGTTGCCTCTGACCGTCACAAAGGCATGCTCAATGGCATTCTTGAGTTCTCGGACATTTCCCGGCCACTCATGCTCCTGAAGACGCTTCAATGCATCTTGCGCAACTTCTGTGATATCACGCTTGAAGACCTTGGCATGCTCTTGAATGAAGTGATTGACCAACAGTGGAATGTCGGCACGGCGTTCTCGAAGAGGAGGCAACCGAATTTCAAATACATGTATGCGATAATAAAAATCTTCTCGCAATGTGCCTGTACGCATTAATGTCGGCAAATCTCGATTTGTGGCGGTAATCAGACGGACGTTTACGTTAATGGGGCGGTCATCGCCGACTCGTCGGACTTCGCCTTCCTGTAGCACTCGAAGCAACTTCAGTTGAAGTAGCGGACTCGTATCTCCGATTTCATCGAGAAAGAGCGTTCCGCCGTCCGCGGCTTGAAATACGCCGATCTTATCTCGAATAGCCCCTGTGAAGGCTCCTTTTACATGTCCGAACAACTCACTTTCGAGTAATGGCTCTGGGATTGCTGAACAGTTAATGGCAAAAAACGGCTTTTCGTTTCTGGCACTCAAGGCATGGATCGCCCGTGCGGCTAGTTCCTTGCCGGTTCCGGATTCGCCCGTCAGAAGCACTGAGACATCGCTTTGTGCGGCGAGCCGCAAGCGACGAAAAACTTCTTGCATGACCGGACTGTTTCCAATGAGTTGCTGAAAAGCATCTCGTGACTTTGTCTGTTCTTCTAAAACCGCAATTTTTTGGTTGTTGAGAATGAAGGACGTCAGGTCGGTAAACGTTCCAACCGCGCCAGCGACTTGCCCTTGTTCATCACGAAGAACAGATACGTTGCCGTAGAGATACAGTTCTCGTCCGTCCTTCGATAACACCTTGCATTCTTGATTGCAGATTCCCCAGGGGTACGGCGTGGGATTTTCTAGAAATTCCGTCAGCACGCGAAACCCTTTACAATTCTGTCCTTCTAACATGTGACAGGAACGCCCGATGACGTCGTCACTCGAATACCCTGTGATTCGCGCCGCGCCAATGCTCCAGGCCACGATATGTCCGTTTGCATTCACTGTGAACACACCGTCAGCCATCACATCCAGCATGTTACTCAGAATGGCGGGGTTTTTGCGGAAGTCCAATTCCATAAGGTCTTCGAGAAGGGGCATAAAGTGAGGACGGCAGAAAGCAAGGGCGATCATGCCCTTGCTCAGCTAGAAAGTGAATCTCTGCGCCTATTGCCTTGTACGATGCTGTTATTGGGCCGCTAAAAGGGTCTCGAAGGTTGGATCGCTTTGAACCAATCCTTTCATCGTATCGTTCTCTAACATATAGGCCCAACTTTGCGGAGTAGCTCCGGGAATCTTATTGTGCCAATCCTTGGCCTGTTGCAGAAGGCCAAACATAGCCTGGTTATCTCGAGGCACATGGAAGGCCAAGCTATAGGCCATAGCATAGGCGGCCGTAAACTTATTCAAGGGATCTTGGGTCAGATCAAACGCCCGCTTGGCTGTCTCATAGCCCTTGCGAATATCCGGATCGTCGTAATGACGATTCCATGCGACTTTCCCAATGCGGGCCCAGGCCAATTCTAAGAGCACGGCAGCACGCACTTCGTTCTGTTCGGCAGGAACCTCTGCTAATAATTCTTGTGGAGCCGATAGCGCGGCGACTTGATCATTAGTCCAGCGATACGTGGAAGCCAGACGAATGCGATTATCGAAATCCCCAGGTTCGAGTGAACTCAAAGCTTCCATCACTGGAATCATGCGGTATAAATAATCGGCTGGTGTCGGCTCTGACTTTCCGCCAATGACCATTCCCAATGAGAGATCAAAGCGATCAGTTTGGGACTGGACTGTCCAGTACAACTCATTGAATCGCTTTGAAAGACGGCCATCGGCTATGTGAAGGCCATGTAGGCGGCCGCCGTAACTCAGGAATCCTTGGTAGAGTTTGTCGGCAAACACACTCAATGCCCGCTGGTTTGCCGGGGCGATCATTAACACGCGATTGAGCTTCATGATGGCGTCAGATAGGGTGGAGGCGCTCTGAGCTTGGTCTATGCCGACCCCTGCAGCTTTGTCTTGATCATCAGGCCCAAACCACTGAGTAGAGTGGGGGATATAGCCTCCAGCATCCACGACGAATGGGATTGTGGTCCCATGAGGTCCCTCGAGAGGAAGATCTAACACAGCCCTATCGATTGGGAATCCCAAGCGTTTGAGGTCTGAAAGGACGACCCATTTGACTTTCACGGATTTAATGACTCGTTGTACTTTTTTATAGGGAACAGCCCAATCTTCGACACCTGGCCCGTTCGAAATCGGTGCAGTCAGGGGGTTGGGATACGTAACGGTCGTGGTGACGAATGTCGTGGGAGCAGCATGGACTGAACTTTCATCAGGTGACGGGAACGAAGCATGGGGAAGGGTCCAGGATTCTACCGCTTCTATCGTAAAGGGGTTGTCTGGTTCATAACGAGCGATGTCTTGCATGACAAAGTACGAAGGCGCGAATTGTTGGCCGCGAGTTTCCGCGATGTAAAATCGTTGGAAATCTGCAAAGTCCACCAAGTTCCCCGGCCCGGGCCAGATGTTATCCAACGCACGATCTTGTTGATCGATAGCACGTTGGTGGGCGTCTGTTCGACGGTGGTCACACCATTCATAGATGGGGCTTAGGGAATCAGGAAAATTCCCATCCACGAACAACTGCTGTTGCGCCATTTTCAGGAGGCACACAAAATCTCGTTGCCCAGCGGCAACTCGGTCACCTTTGCCCACGGCTTGGGCGTAGTCCTTTATCGTGGTGAGTAACTCCTCTTGATTGGCGAGATGAGATTTCTCAGCCCATACCGGTGTAGTCGGCAAAAGGAGGGTCATACAGAAAAGGGGTAACCAGCCGAGCTTAGTAATCACAAATCGTCTAGATGGAATAGAAAAACAGCAGATGCCGTACTTGTTGATATGGTTCACAGTCAATCGGGAACACTCTCTACTCATAGAACACCACTCCTCTTTACCAACATGTTGAATGAAATGATTATGTACTTCAGTTAGGCTGTGTGCCACCCCGAAGCGAAACAATTACTGTATCATACCCGGATTCTCACGCACCACGATGGTCCCCCGCATCACATGGCCTGGTAAATCGCAGAAATAGGGATAATTGCCGGGTCGAGTCGGGGTAAACTCGATGGCTGTTTGTCCCCGGGTTGGGAGCAGTACCCGCACAAGGCCTTCTTTGCCAAAATGGGGAGCTCCGTTCCCACTGACGGCCACATGTGAATCGCCTAAGAGCCCGATTGGTACAAAAGCATGGAGCTCGGCATCTAAATTTTTTAAGACCAATCGGGTCTTTTGTCCCATTGGGATCACTAGGCTATCGGGGCGAAATTCACGTGAGCGAATATCGATCGAGATCTCCAAAGCCTTGAGATGAGAATGAGGCAAAAGGGTAGTGGCGGGTGCGCTCCAAGCCGGCAACGTGGGCATCGACAATGCCATGAAAACGAGTAGATACCTCTGAAACTTCTGTTGCCAAGAAATCCTGAAGGTGCGAAAAATTGATAAGCTTTGCATCATTTATCATTATACTGTTTGCCATTGAACGGGCGAAAGGATCGGTCTGATCTGCTACGCCACTTTTCTATACGTAAGCCTATAAGCCTAGGTGTATTTATCTGTATATTAAAGAAGAATCAGCATCGGCTTTGAAGGTCTCAAGATCCGGAGGAACTGACCGAAAACATCAGTGATATGAGAGAAAGCGACCAATGAACCCTATTGCGACATTTATCGGAAGTGATCCTGAAACCTGGGTCCTCGGGAGCGTATTAATTTTAGGTGTTATTGTGTTTGCTTGGTTTGATTATCGACGAACTTCTCGTCTCCCCCACCTGGGAACCGTTATGGTCAAGAATCGACTAAAAGGTTCTCATTAAATCCTCGCGTTCCTTCACAACTAGACCAACGTTTTCCTTGATTGTATTTAACAACAAGAATTGACCGGACCAGACACTATCGCGTAGTGCATTTGGACCTTGGAAGTTGTTCACAGTTCTCGTGATAGAAACCGTGTGTTTCGTGTGGCAGGCAAGTGGAAAAACGGATTTGGCGAGTGGAGCTATACGGTCATCAGGAGAGCTGGTCTAAGACCAATTTGAAAAAGCTAAAAGTGATCGACGAATATTGATGGGGGACCCGTTGGGAATAACCTGAACGGAGATTGAGCGCGTGATAGCGGCAAATTCCATGGGAAACAGGGTTGATTGAGTCTGTTAACTTCTTTCCATACATTTCATTGCGGCTATCTTGCTGGCACCATGCGCAAATCTGCGTCATCATTATCATCTTCCCGTATTTAACTAGAGAAATTTGCGGTTACAGATAATACTAGCAAGAACAGCGCCAGGGTCCTTAGATAAGCAAGAGTCCCGTAAAAGCCCGAAATCTGAGGATTTCTAAGAAACGAGACCGTTTTTCATCAGACAAACTGATACAGTTATGCATCGAAAGTGATACAGACTCGTTCTCATTTTTTGATGAGCCAGGTGTACCCTTACAGCCTAGAGCGAAAGATGCTCTGATCAATACGTGGTTGTTGCTGATCGCGTGAAGTCCCATGGATAATAGTAATGATGCAAAAACTTGAAGAGCTCTGTTTCGACAATACATACGCGCGGTTACCTGAGGTATTTTACGAACGAGTGAAGCCCACATCATTTCCCAATCCGTATGTCGTGAGCCTGAATCCTTCTGCCGCAGATCTTTTGGATTTAGATCACAGTGAATTCACACGGCTGGATTTTCCGGAATATTTTTGTGGCGCCAAATTACTGCCTGGGAGTGATCCGATCGCGATGCTCTATTCCGGGCATCAATTCGGCCACTATGTGCCGCAGCTCGGTGATGGACGGGCGATTTTGTTAGGCGAAGTCAGAAATCAAAATGGTGAGCGTTGGGATCTGCAACTCAAGGGTGCTGGGCTGACCCGGTTTTCACGTGATGGAGACGGTCGAGCCGTCTTACGTTCCACGATTCGTGAGTATCTGTGCGGTGAAGCGATGCATGGATTAGGCATCCCTACGACACGCAGCCTCTGTATCGTGGCCGGAGAGGAAATCGTCTTGCGCGAACGGCCAGAGCCAGGCGCTATGCTTCTGCGGATGGCGCCCTCACATGTTCGCTTTGGATCATTTGAAGTCTTCTTTTACCGCCGCCAACATGATTATTTGAAAATACTGGCAGACTATGTGATAGATCTCCATTACCCACATGTCCGTGAAGCAGATAATCCCTATGTGTGCCTCTTGCATGAAGTCGCGGTCCGAACTGGCCATTTGGTCGCACAATGGCAAGCGGTGGGTTGGGCGCATGGCGTGCTGAATACGGACAATATGTCGATTCTAGGCTTAACGCTGGACTATGGTCCGTATGGATTTATGGAACGCTATGATCCTACCTTTATCTGCAACCATTCTGATCATCATGGTCGGTATGCATTTCAGAATCAGCCAGATATTGGGTATTGGAATATTCGGGCTCTGGCCCAAGCATTATCTCCCTTCACCGATGAAAAAGATGTCCGGGGGGCACCCGAAGTGTATGAACAAGCCATGCTCGAAAAATATGCAGAATTGATGCGAGCTAAACTGGGGTTGGTCGAAAGCCATCCGGGGGATGATAAGCTAGTGACGGATCTCCTAAATCTCATGGATTCTAGTCGCGTGGACTACACGAACTTGTTTCGTGCTCTGGGAGATTTTCAGCAAGATACTCTGACTGTGAACCTAGGCCTTCGTGACCGTTTTCTTCACCGTGAGGCATTTGATGATTGGGCTGGTCGGTATTGTGAACGCTTGTTGGCGGAGAAGAGTCAGGATGAAGAACGAAAAGTGCGAATGGATCGGGTGAATCCCAAGTACGTGCTCCGAAATCATTTGGCGGAACGAGCGATCCAACAGGCCACACGAGAGCACGACTATTCTGAAATCGATCGACTACGAGAGTTGCTGAGTCATCCCTTTCAAGAACAACCTGGAATGGAAGATTATGCCCTTCCTTCTCCAGAGGGTAGTCCACCAGTCATTGTGAGCTGTTCTTCTTAATGCGACTGATTATTATCTCCATTGTCTTCATCGCTCTGGTCGTAGGTCCGCAATTGTGGGTGTGGTGGGTGTTTCGGCAGTACCGGCAACCTCGGGAAAATTTTCCCGGAACTGGCGGGGAGCTCGCGAGGCATCTACTGAATCGATTTGGGTTACAAGAGGTACGCGTCGAACCGACGCCTGTGGGTGACCACTACAATCCCGAAACGAAATTGGTGGGGCTCCTCCCACAGCATTACAACGGCAAATCCTTAACCGCCGCCGTGATTGCCGCACATGAAGTAGGACATGCCTTGCAGGATCATGATGGGTATTCGCTCTTAAAAGACCGGACGCACTTGATCAAGTTTGCGCAGAAAGCTGAGAAAGTCGGGTCATACCTGATGTTGGGGATGCCGGTCTTAGCTGGGGTCACACGAATTCCTGCCCTTGGCTTAGCCGTATTGGTTGTGGCTATTGGCACGATGAGCCTTTCAGCCCTCGTCCACCTTATCACTTTGCCCGTGGAATGGAATGCCAGTTTTCGCCGAGCCCTGCCAATTTTGGAGGACGGGGGCTATCTGCATCCCACTGATATGGAGGGGGCTCGGCGTATTCTGCGGGCGGCGGCCTTGACCTACGTGGCCTCGTCCTTGTTCAGCCTCGTCAACATGTGGCGCTGGATCCGTTTGGTCCGCCGTTAACTAACCCCTCTTCCTCCATGTCCTACTCAACCTGGGGCTGTTGAAAAAAGCCCTCAGCGGCGTTCTCGCCCTTTTTCCGTGCTCACGTATTCTCCATACGCTCCGCGCACAAAAATGGCTGCGGCCTTGCTGAACGAACTTTTTTGAACCGCCCCTCGGGTTTAGTGACCGAAGGCGTGTTGAGGAAATATGGCGTTTGATATCTTCATTATTCAACAGTCTCAACCTGTAAATGATTTTGCTAAGATTGGACTCCGCGCGCGCAGTTCTGTACTCTCTAGCCTTCTCTAGTCCGCTGCTGGTGCGAGGAAGTGGATAAATGAAAATGTACGAATATTATGTCAATGATCTGGAGTGCTAAATTGAGGTACTAAACATGAAACCAATGATTGTTCTGCTTGTTCTGCTTTTCACACTCATGTCACCATTATTGGCTGTATCCAGTAGTCTCGATACCGTACGAGCCTGCTTATCATCGTGGCCAGACCATCCCTTCGATGCTCAAAATCCTTCTTTTAGAACAGTGTCTGGACAGGTAAAGATTTTTGGTATTGGTGGCGACATCAATGAGTCCGTTGCTACTGAAAAGCCTGAACTGGTATTGGTTCTTCCTAACGTCAGTGTCATGACCAAATCCAGAATGACCCTGATGAATCCTAATGGTTGGTACTGCTTAAGTTCAAAGGTCAATGTGATGTCTTCTAGCGACATCAATCTGCACTGCAAGGCTCAAATAGCTTCGAGTAAGGATAGTACCACTGTACTAGGAGGTGGCGACGAGCACGGCGTGACTGTGATGGGAAAAGCGACAATTTATCGAAAAGGTTGTGAATAAGAAATCCACTGGCACTCCTACACGAGCTACTCTACCTACCTTTTTGCAGTTTTTGCTTCTTTTCGGCACCAGAGATCTTGTATAGGCTAATGGCCAATCAAGAGGTTGATGCACTTGTTAAAGGATCACTGCTCTGGCTCGTTATGTAGGATTGTAAGGACTGCCGAGGCGTCGGCATCTGTACAGAGCTCTCACCTTCTCTAGATCTAATATTTTCATTGCCCAGCTTCAGCTTTTATTTGATTTAAGAGAGTTTCCACGGGGGTGTCTAGCTGTTTTTTGTTATTGCAGGCTTGGCAGGCCGCCACGACGTTGCCTTTCGTGGTCTTTCCACCTCGTGCCAGGGGCACAAGGTGGTCCACAGTCAAATTGTCAGCCCCAACCGGTTGTTGACAAAAATGACAGATGCCTTTCTGAATCTGAATTTGCCACCAAGAGGACTTGCGGAGTTTTTTGGCTCGCTCGCGTTCAACCTTAATATGTCGTTGAACGGTGTCATTATCACCCAAGTCGTAAAACGTTTCTCTTGCTGTCATGTATTGAAGCTCTTCTAGTTATCTTTAGACAACAGGTGCGTCTCTCTGTTCAAAACATGATGAACGGGGAAGTTGAGAGATTCTACCTTTAGATTTTTCGCTCTTCAAGAAAAGTTCTCTCCTTCCAAATGAGGGGAGTATCATGCTAACAAGATAATGATTGAATTCCTAATCGAGGGCGAGCGTGAGGCACTTCGCGGAACCGCCGGCCTTGAGGAATTCACTCAGTTCAACCGGATGTGGCTGGTATCCACGTTGCCTTAATAGGTCCATTGCCTCTGGGCATCCGGACGGCAATACAACATGATGGCCAACGCAGACAGCATTGCAGGCAAATCGCTGGGCTTCTTGGGGAGGCACAGCCAGACGCTGTGAATCATCAAAACGAGATTCGATCACGCGTTGGGCATACTCATCAAACGCGTGTGGGAAATACAGAAGTTCTCCTCCACTGAGCGGGCAAAAGCAGGTGTCCAGATGGTAAAACCGCTGATTCGTCAGTTCCAGCGGTAGAATTTCTTTCTGAAAAATTTCTGTCAACGACTCGTAGACTCGAATGTCGCTGCGTTGCCGGTACCCAGCAAACCACACGTGTTCGAAGCCTAAGAGATCGCCTGCCCCTTCGAAATAAAAGTCGGGAGTCAGCGTAATAACCTCATAGCCATGGTGGGTAAACCACTCGATAAAATAGCCTTCTTCCTGTTGTCGTTCAGGATGCCGAAAGCGGCTGGGTGCGAATTTGCCATTACAGATGACACCGGCGTTCGCGGTAAACACGAGATCCGGCAAGCCTTTGACGGGCTCCATCAGTTCAATCTTGGCCCCGGCCTCGTGCTCTAAGACCGCTCTCAACGCATGCCATTGCTCCCGCGCCAGATGAGAGTCGGATTGATCAGATATTCGCATCCATGGGTTGATTTCGTATTCAATGCCAAAATAATCCGGTGGACACATCAAGAGTCGGCTCATATGTACGGACCTCTTACCCTTTCCACCCTAATTGCCGTGCGAGTTCCTGAAGAAACGATGAGGAATCCATCACCAAGCCAACCGCCTGGAAACTCCCCCGGTCACTGAGTTTGGTAGGAACGGCGGGATTAATATCCACGCAAACCGTAGGAACCGTTGCGGGCAAAAGGTTTCCCGTGGCCACGGCATGCAGCGTCGAGGCCACCAGCAGGGCAAGGTCCACCCCAGGTAAGGCTGCGCGCATGGCCTCTTGTGCTTCAATAGAATCCGTGATGACATCCGGTAAAGGGCCATCATCTCGAATCGTGCCTGCCAATACCATGTGGACTTGCTGTTCGACACAGGCGGCCATTATGCCTTCAGTGATGATGCCTTGTTCAACGGCTTTGCGGATGCTCCCAATGGTTCGGATCCGATTGATAGTCCGTAAATGATGTTCATGGCCGTGTGGTACCGAGCGCCCGACTCCGAGGCAATAGCCCAGTGAAGTCCCGTAGAGACTCGCCTCCATATCGTGTGCGGCCAGTGCATTGCCGCAAAACAATACATGGAGAAAGCCTTCTTCAATGATCCATGCTAGCGCGTCACGTCCACCGGCATGAACGATGGCGGGCCCTCCTGCAAACAGGACCTTGCTCGTTGTCTTTCCCCTTTCCCGTTGCTGTTTGATCACTTTCATGCGGTTGGCCACATCAGCGATGACATGATGGTAGGGACGTTCTGAGGAGACCTGCGCTTCCATAAAGCCAAACACATCTCGTTCGGCCGGACGTTCCAGCGGAAAAACTCGAATGCCCTCTCGTCCCACGACGATCGGATCTCCTCTCTTGACGGACCCCATGGGAATGGTCCGTGCGGCCGGCCGCTTCGGATCGACGACGATCACAACATCCATTTCAGATGGTTCCACATCAAGCCATGTGCCCTGATAGCAGATCTGTGTGGGAAGATGAGAGGTGGCGTAGAAATTCTCTGGGACAATCCCATCATCTGGTGCCGGACTGACTGCACAATCCTGCCCCTCCTCCGCTACGGCTCCATGTGGCTGAATCGCTTCTAAAATTTCCTGCAAAAGTTCCGTTGTTGGCGCTTCGATCTTGATCCGGGCATGGGAGAGGTTTTCTCGATGAGTACCGACGTGGACGTTGTCGAGCGTAAATGTGCCTCCCAACATCACGATCGTGTCTAACACCTTGGCGAGAATCAATGAATCGATAATATGCCCTTGGATGGTAACGATTTGTGAGCCCATAGCCATATTGTAGCACCTCTTCCCGTTGGAGCTATGCCCACTCGGGACTTGATTCAAAAGTCGAGAGGTCCGATGATATACTTAGCCAACGTTGGCTGCATGGGAGAGTCAGGATTGTGAGAGAGCGCACTCGAAAGTGTTGGGTAAAGTACCAGATTGGGTTGGGATTGCTGCTTAACCTGACGTGTGTGCCAGCTCAGGCTTCGCCCGGCACAGAGGTGTTTCAAGGGTTTACGCAACACATTAGTCAGCAGATTGGTAAGGATAAGGCGGCATTCGCCAAGGCTGATACCTGTACCGCCTGGTTCTACGAGCATCAAAATAAGAAGCCTTCGCCAGCTGCAAAGCCAGAGAAGATCCACTTTGTTCCCGTATCAGAGTCAACAACAGACGTCGATGAATGCCAACAACGCTATCCAGAAGGGTTGAAGGCTGCGCGGGAATCCTTCGGACAGACACAGCAACAGCTTTCCTTTAGTTTGACATTTTTTCAGATGGCGCTCGTCAGTGATGGTGACGATGATCATGCCTACAATGTGAGGGAAATTGAAGATGTCCTGGCCGCGTTCGGCCGCCCGTTTCGACGGGAGCAATCTGTCGATCAGTATGTCGGTGAACTCATCGGGCTGTTTGAACGCAACCGGCAGGAAGTACAGTTCCCGATATTAATGGCGAGTATGCAGAGCCTCATGGATAAAGGCTATCGATTTACGAAGGCAGATCAAACGGCCTTGAATCAGGAGCTTGAATAAACTAAAAAAGTGAAAAGTAAGTAGTAAGAAGTTAGGAGTGAAGAGGACGGGAAAACTGAGAGAGAAAAATTCTCCTTTTGGGCAGCGTCTTACTTTTTACTGTTCACCTCTACTTTATCCGTTCCAGCGCTTCCCGTGAGCGACTACGGACGGTTTGATCCCAATCTTCTTTCATTTTTTCTTCGAGCTTTTCTTTCGCTTTTTGAGCGCGCATACGGCCGAGGGCCAAGGCCGCCGAGGCTCGCACGTGCGCATGGTCATCTTCCAAAAATTTAATCAACAAGGGAATCGACTCTGTGTGTTTGAGAACGCCTAAGTAACTCGCAGCCATACCCCGTATACGATGTTGTTTGTCGCCTAATGCCGTTTTCAATGTCCACTCAAAAAGCTTTGCCATGGAGTCGGCGATCGTCTCCAACCCCTTTTTTTCGTATTGATTGACTTCGACTAATGTAAAGGCTAGATCCCGCTGTTTTTGTGGTGAAGGCTCTTTTTGAAATCGTTGGATGAGTCGGTCGCGGAGCTCAAGTCTCTCCTGACGAGTTCGCCATTTTCGCCAACCGATCCAGATACCCCCTAACGATAGGACGACGATGCCGATGATGGGAATGATCTCATCAACGATGTAATCCTGAGTGTCAAAGTTGAGATGATTCCAGACCCACGCACCTGCTACGATCAGCCCGAGCACGAGCAAGCCAATAAACGGGTTAATCGCACGATTCGTTTCAGGTTGTGTTTGTGTAGGGCTAGGCATTGCGAGAATAGATCTGTAATCGAGGTTGTTTTTTCATGCAAGTGACCATCTTAGGGTCAGGGACCAATATGCATCCCACTCGGGCTGCTGCTGGGTATCTATTCTTGACCGACCAACCTATTTTAATAGATTTTGGTCCCAGAACGCTCTCCAATTTACTGAAAACCGACGTGGATCGCCATACGATTCAACACCTACTTTTTACTCATTATCATGCCGATCATTTCTCGGATTTTTTGACGTTTTTCTTCGATGCGGTCTGCCATGCCAATTTTGTGAAAAATCGGCCAGCCCTCACGGTCTATGGACCACCAGGGACCAAACGGCTCTTTCGGGCCATGTTTCGGACATTTCCAAATTTTTCACCTACACCGTTTCGTGTGACGTTGAAAGAACTCAAAGACCAACCTTTTTCCATCGGCAGTACAAAGATTACGCCATTACCAATGACGCATACTAATCAACAGGTCTGCCTTGGGTATCGACTTGATTATGAAGGGAAATCAGCGGTCTTCTCTGGAGATGCTATGGCGAGCGTGAATCTGATCAAACTGTGTCAGAATGTGGACGTGGCGATCTTAGATTGCTCTTTTTCGGAGCATCAACCGGGCCAGTCTCACATGCATGCCGGAGATTGTGGAAGGGTTGCGCAAAAGGCTAAGGCAAAAAAGTTGGTGTTATCACATTTTTATGAGACAGCGGACCGATCCAATGTTGTCACACAAGCCCGCCAATATTTCTCCGGATCCATTATAAAAGGAAAAGATCTGCTGACCTTAAAAGTTGGAAGGTGATTGTCAACATAGCGTGGGGCACAATGACAGAAATGGAAGATGAGAAAGCTTTCCTCTTGGAAAATTCACACCGTTAGCCAATCGAGAATATTGTTCTATCCGCGACAAACGGCCAACAGACGATGGTTGCACTCAATCAGCAAACCGCTGAGTGCCCGACTCCACTTCCTTATAGCGAACTCAAAAGAATGATTATGAGCTTTTGCCATATTGAGCTATTGATCAATTTGAATCATCTATCGGGGAGAATGCTACTCCATCGTAAACATAATCGGGCCACTCGCGTGCAAACTCTGTTGCAATACCAACAAAATATTTTGACACCTGTGGCAATTTTGTAACTTGATAAATTTCTCCTTTGAGAAAAAAGGCTATTCCTACGCCATCGTCATTTCGGTCAAGTAAGTAATATTTGCTCGGGATTTTTCTTTTTTCTAACTCTACTTGAATGAATTTCCCTATCTGGTTGCCGGTCTGATCTACCGTTTGGCCCATTATGAGGAATGTCACAAGCGGTTGTCTTTTAGATTCTCCTTTAGCTTTAAACCAGGTGCGGGCTGGTTCTTTATGTGGGGGATTACTTGTACAGGATGGCATCCCGATGGAGGAGGCGATAGAGAGCACAACACTGAAGAGGATCATCTTCATCATTTTCCTATCGGTCTTGGCTTAAAGGATTCTTGAGTATATGGACAAGACTATTGATTACGACAATAGCTAAAAATGAGGTTGTTGGAAATCAAAGAAGACTCACAATTAAGGGAAAGAGTTAAAAAGAGGGTAGATCTTTTGTTGAGAGTTTTCATGGTTGGTGTGAGAGGACTCTGTGCAGACACAACAGGTTAACGGGATGATTCAGAACAGGTCTGTTCGTTTCCCAGCAACTTTCGTAGCTCCTGAGCTCGGCGTGCCCTCTGTTTTTCCGACTTCTGTTCATGAATACCCAACAGATTTCTGAGCCTACACTCTTTTTGTGGAGGCTTGTCCTGGAAAGAGTGGTCACTTTTGTGACTTATGACGTTTTTTCTCAGTGGCTACCAATCGTTGATGAAGAAGGTCAGCTTCTTGAACCAAGGTGGGTTCTAGCTCTCCAAGGCGAGTAGGCAAATCCATCTGTCCGTGTTTGATTGTAAGAACGTACAGAACATCTTTCAGCTTTGTGCACACCAGAAAATGTTCGCGGACCCGATAGAATTTGAAATGTGTAGAAATATCGGATTTGTGACGTAACAGATCGGGATTTTCTTGTAGGAGCGACAAGGCCGTTTGAATATCTTCAAGATAGCGGTTTGCTGTTTTCCGTCCCCATCGTTCAACCGAATAGTCTTCAATTTCCTGAAGATCAAGATGGGCCCTGTCTGTCAGTTTAACGATAATCGGCACAGTTATTGATCGCGTTTTCTAAACTGAGCCATATCAGCTTTCAGGTTTCCCGAAAATGGGGTTGTACGACCTGCGATGGCATCTTGATAGCCTTCTAAAAGTCCCGCGCGTAATTCATCGGCCTCAAGGCGTTCTTTTTTCTCACGTAAGACATCCCGCATAAATTCTGTAGGTGTGGCGTACAGCGTGCCGTCTCCGCAGTTTCTATCGATAAAGGCACGGAGTTCATCGGTTAAAGTCAGATTGAGACTGTTACTCATAGATATTATGTCTCCTTACATTCTTATTATGAACGCAGTGTCGATTATCGTCAATAATCGACAATAGATAAAAATATCGGAAAATATGGGTTTTCGTTGAGAAACAAATCTTCCTTGAATATTAATGCTCGGTTTGTTCGTTTTCCAGCAATGCAAGCAAGGTCCGGGCTCGACGTACCATATGATCTACATGTTCCTGTTCGTAAATGCTTAAAAGATTCTTGAGCATCCGAGCGAGAATGAGCGGTGTTGAACTTTTCTCTAAAAACTTCGGTTGAAAGTCTAAACCGGAAGTTGTAATAAAGTGCTCGCAGTCCTGCTCCCGTAGTATCGTGCCACCATTGAAACCGTCGACGAATTGTGCCGGTGTCTCACCTTCCAGCTTAACCAGAAAATGTCCGGGCATTCCTACGCCTGCAAGTGGTAAGTCCAAACGATTTCCTACAAACACATACAATGCTGATAAGCTAATCGGAATCCCTTGGCGTGTGTCAATTACTCGATTGATATAGCTGTTTTCCGGATCGTAATATTCCTCACGGTTTCCGGAAAACCCCTTGTCTTTAAATAGAAAATGGCTGAGCAAGCGGGCGGCCTTTCCTGATGGGGATTTCGTGGCATGTCGTTTGGTGCGAAATTCTTCGGCTAATTGATCTAGACGTTTGACGTAGTGAGGAATATCAAGATCAGGGTACGCTAATTTCGCAATGAAGAATGCGCCTTGTTCCCAGTCTCCTTGTCGGGCGCTTTGCGAGACGAATGTTTGGAATTCATTCTGTAATTGTCCAAAGCGAATTTCCTCTTTGATGAACGCTACTCGTGGTTGCAACGAGGCATCATCTGTCCCGGCTTGTTCAAGCAATGGGAGGACCTCAGGGCCAAAACCCGCGAGCTGGTTCTGGATTTTCTGAGCAACTTGTTCGTTGGGATCAGACAGTAAACGAAAGAGTGCCTGGATCGTGCTATCTGGAGGAAGCAAAGGTCGTATGTAAATGGTAGTGACTTGATTTTAGGAAATGCACGTGAGCCCGTTCCTGATCTGGTTCAATTGAACAGCAGATTAGCCGACGGATCGTTTAAAGGCTTTTGCCCCTCCGTAGAGACATAAAGCGTCAAACGCCGTTAGGACGACAAGTGCGATGCCGACTTGCGGAAGAGCCTGACTCCACCCTGAGATGATGAGCGGACGCACAGCATCAATCACCCAGGTCATCGGATTAAAAAAGGCCAGGACTTTCATCCAGCCGGGCATGGCTGCTAATGGCACTAAGGCAGAACTCAGAAAAATCATCGGGAGCGACAGAAACCCCAAAACCGAGAAGAAGTCTCCGTGGCTTTTGACGGAAAATGCCATGGCCATCGAGATAGCCGTGAGACCAATCCCGAACAACATGCCGATGATGAGAATGACCGCAATGCCCAGAATGCCGGTTTCTGCGCTGACATCAAAGAGGAAGGCAACTCCTAGAATGACCAGGATCTGCATGGCCGTGATAGCCATGACGAAGAGGAATCGGCTGAGGATGACGGATGAGCGTCGAATGGGCGTGGCCATCAGACGTTCCAGAAACCCGTTTTCTTTATCGAAGAGTAAGTCCACTCCGCCGGCCAGACCGTTATTGAGGACAGTCATCACGACAACCCCTGCCGCTAGAAAACTCATGTAATTCGGTGCTTGAACGACCTGGACATCGGCTGCCCGTTGGAACAAATTGCCAAAGAAAATTAGCCAAAACAGCATCGGCTGTACGAGCGTAAAGAGCATACTGAATTTTTCTCGGCTTAGCCTTTTGACCCATCGGTTCGTCAGGGCCAGCACTTCTTGTATTTGTTCATTCATGGGTCAATTGGTCCAAACTAGGTCGAGAAAATTGTATAAGAAACTAGGCAGTAGGATCAGGAGCCTCATCCTTGAGAGAATGTCCAGTATGAGCTACGAAGACATCATCTAAACGCGGCCGATGGTATTCGATGCCCTCTAGCCGACAACCGACCTGGCTTGTCTTCTCCAAGATGGCCGGTAGCGCTTTTTCAGGCCCGTCCACGCGAATATCAAGGCCATTGTCTCTGGGGTTAATTGCCCTTACGAAAGGCAATCCTTTTAGGGCGGTGGTTAAACGTTCAAGTGCGTCTGGGTTGGCATCTGCGAGGGTCAGCCAGACGCCATCTCCGCCTAGGCCGGCTTTGAGATCTTTGGGAGAGCCAATCGCACAGATTTCCCCTTGATCGATGATCGCGATACGATCACAGAGTTGGTCGGCCTCGTCCAGATAGTTTGTGGTCATGACAATTGTGATGCCTTGCTGCCGCAATTGCCGAACATGGTCCCAAATATTGAGGCGGCTCTGGACATCCAGGCCAAGCGTTGGCTCGTCTAGAAAGAGAATTTTCGGGTTAGGCAAGAGTCCGCAGGCGATATCTAACTTGCGTTTCATGCCCCCAGAATATCCCTTCGCCACTCGATCAGCATGTTCTTCCAAGCTTACGAGCTTGAGGAGAGCATCGATGCGGGTCAGCGCTTCTTGCTTAGAGAGATGATAAAGATCTGCGAGTAACTGAAGATGTTCCCGACCCGTCAGAAATCGATCGATGGCACGCTCCTGTGGCACATAGCCGATCATTCGGCGGACGGTATCAGCTTCTTTGGCGACATCGTGGCCTAAGATCGTGGCTGTGCCCGTGGTTGGACTCAGCGTCGTGATCAAGATCCTCAGGGTAGTGCTTTTACCCGCGCCGTTGGGTCCCAACAGCCCAAAAATCTCTCCATGTTGCACGGTCAGGGAAAGATTCTTGACTGCCTCAACACTGTCATAGGTTTTCCCGAGGTTGGTCACTTCAATAGCAGCAGGGATGGACATGCAGCTTAACCCTGTGCTGTCCGAAGGTCGGCTAGCTTAAAGCGAATCAAATCGACCAACCGCCGCGCTTGCTGGGTTAGGTCATGAGATTCCAACAAGAATTGCTTTTCGGTTGGCGAAAGATCCAATCCTGCTGACAAGTTCTGCACGAGGCTTGAATCGGTGAGAGCGCCAGAGCCAATCACCTCACAGAGTTGGTTGGCTTTCTTGTGTGTGAGATACTCCTTTGCAACTGCTTCAAGCCCACAACGCACGTCCATTGAAAGAGATAGAGGATGCGCCTGTGTCCATGGTGTGATCCGGGCCTGCCGGTAACTGGTCTCAACGGCCTGTTCCTCATAAAAGCACCGACCCAACCCCTGTAAGACAATATTATATCGGCCATCCGAAAGCTTGTGACAGCTAATGATCCGTCCAACGCACCCTAGGGTATGGATTGGAGGGTTGCCTCCGTATTGATCTTCCCAACCATCTTTTAGCAGAGCCATGCCGATACAATGTCCTTCATCGGATGTGGTGTGCACCATCTCACGGTACCGAGGTTCAAAAATATGCAGGGGTAAATAGGTCTCTGGGAAAAAAACCACTGTGGGTAAAGGAAAGATTGGGACAATCTCAGGTAAGGGAAAGCCTTTAGGTTGAACTGATGGAAAATGCGACGACATGCAGGTACGATAGCCGAGGATTTTCTCGAAAGTCAACGGAGCCTTCCACGGCGACTCAAAGGACGAAGATGAGAAAATGCTTGTGGGACAAGGGGTTTGTGCGTCATCAAGCATCGTGCTATAACCCACAGCATGGTGAGAAAGGTGCTCGTTGTGTTCGTCGGTGTAATCGGGTTGAGTTCTACTGTGATTGCTTCTCAACTCGAGTCCTCTAGATTTGTTCCAGCACAATCTGGTTATGAATACGTCTTCCCTCGAGATCATGCGAGCCACGATCATTACCAAACCGAATGGTGGTATTTCACTGGACATCTGCGCACGACTTCAGGTCGGCGTTTTGGGTATGAATTGACCTTTTTTCGCCGGGGGATTGACGAACCTCACGTTTGGGACAACCCGTCAGTCTGGGCTATTCGGCATCTTTATTTGGCACACCTTGCTCTAACAGATGAGCAAGCCAGCCAATTTCGATTTGCTGAAAAGGTGAGTCGAGCTGGCGTTGGCAAAGCCGGAGCTCGGGAAACACAGCTAGATGTTTGGATTGATCGGTGGAGCGTAAAAGCGGTCAACCCGAATCATGAAAAATTTCACCTTCTTGCTAGTACTCCGACATTCTCCATCGATCTAATTGTGGAACCAAGAAAGCCACCGATCATCCATGGAAAGGAGGGAGTCAGTATGAAAGGACAGCAACCGGAAGAGACCTCACATTATTATTCGTTGACACGGCTGCAGACCACCGGGACACTTCTTGTGGATGGACAATTAATGAATGTCGCCGGAATCAGTTGGATGGACCATGAGTTTGGTTCAAGTGACTTGGCAGAGGGTCTAGTCGGTTGGGATTGGTTTAGCCTGCAATTAAACAATCACCATGAAATCATGGTCTATGGGCTGCGTCGTTCAGATGGGACCTTTGATCCGGCGTCGAGTGGAACGCTAGTGTTCCCGGATGGCTCTGGAGAATACCTTTCCTTTGGAGATGTCGAGATCTCTATCCTGGACCATTGGCGAAGCTCAGAAAGTGGAGCAGAGTACCCTAGCCGGTGGAAGCTCCATCTTCCGTCCAAGAACGTGATGTTGTCCCTGTCCCCGCGTATGCTCAACCAAGAGCTTATTACGAAACACAGCACGGACGTGACTTACTGGGAAGGGGCAATTGACGTCGCAGGGAAGTGGAATGGGCAGCCGATTAAGGGCCAAGGCTACGTTGAAATGACAGGATATGCGAAGCCGTACCGCGTGACAGGGGCAAGGTGAAACTTGAGAAGAGAGAAGTTAGGGACAGACAACAAGGAATCAGAGAGCGGGAGGCCTCAGTCTGTTCTTCGTTCTGGTTTCTCACGGTTTCTTTTTCACTTGTCTCGTCTCACACACTACGATCGGTCATTCTCTCATGTGTTTTTCGTGATGACCTCTTTATTATGGTTGTGGGGTCTCACGGCTTGCGGTCAACGGAGCGATACTATTGTCTCGATCGCGCTCCATCCCACCAAGTCGACGATCATCTATGTGGCGACTGATGAAGCTGTATATAAATCCCGGGATACCGGTAGCACCTGGACCCGATTTGCAGGCGAACTGACGCGCACACGGGTGATTAGCTTAGCGATTGATCCAAAACTTCCTGCTACGGTCTTTGCGGGGACCATGGGTGATGGTACCTATATGACGCCAGATGGAGGCCGGACGTGGCATCAATTTAACGCAGGCATTCAAAAGGGCACGATTTCAGCTATCGTGAACCAGGTTGTCTTCAATCCACGCGGCACGGACATGGTCTATGCCGCGACAACCGTAGGAGTGTTTCGAAGCCTAGATGGCGGTCGAAACTGGGTCGAACGCATGCAAGGAATGAATGAGGTGAATTTTGTGGTATCCCTGGCCATGGATCCTCAACGGCCGAATGTCTTATATGCTGGGACCACAGGAGGCGTCTACCGAACCACGAATTCTTCTCAGACATGGGAAAAAAAATCTACCGGCATGGTCGCCTCAGATGCCAAAATGGCCTCGATGGCTTTAGGTGTGAATGGACTTGCGGTTGATCCGACCGATAGCAGCCTGGTGTATGCCGGAACAACAAAAGGCCTGTATACATCCACGGACCAGGGCGATCATTGGTCCAGAGTCAAGGGAAAGATGGGCGATGCCTATGTAAGTGCCATCCAATTGGATCCCTCACACCCTACCACATTGTATCTAGCTACGAGCGATGGCGTGCAAAAAAGCGAAGATGCAGGCGCAACGTGGGAACCTAAACGAAATGGATTGGACGCAACCAGCATTCGCAGTCTACAGATTAGTCCTGCAGACCCTGAAGTCGTATATGTGGGAACAAATGGTGGTGGTCTGTATCGAAGTCGAGATGGGGGTGATACGTGGGAACGTCTTCCGCTAACTGTCGCGCAATCTTGAGGTGTTTTTACGTTGAAGTCACCTGAACGAGCATCAACCTGTCCAAGATGCGGGTAGCAAGAAATACAAATCCATCGTCAAGCGTGCCCCGTAGGTTGGTCCAAAATCTTTACTGTTGAGTTGATCATTCCAGGTTTCAAACGTAAACGGGTACACACGAAATGCAGCTGTCCAGAAGCGTTCTTCTAACGAATCGCCCATCGGTCCGTTGAAAATCCCCGAATCAATAGTTGCGCCAATTTCCATTTCAATCCACGGATGCAGTGTGTTTTCGCTATACAATCCATAGGTGATGGAACCTTGGGCGGTATATGACGCATTCGCTAAATCATGGAAGGCAGCTCCGGTTCCGATACGTGCTGCCCTGACCATGCCAGAAAATCCCAAAGGCCGAAACACACGCGCGAGGATCGCCTTTTGTTTGCCTCTCAGATGGTCGATCGTCTTTACCGGTGACCACCGACGAAAGCCCGCCCGCGCAAACAATTCATGAAATAAACTTCCCGTTTGTCCTCCTGCACCCAGATACAGGAGACGTCGTTGCCCCCACCCATCCCACCACCGATCGACTGAGCCGGAAATAGAAAAATCGGTTTCTTTACGCTTATCTCCAACCGGTACAGTCGCAATTCCCCATAATCCATCATGAATCAGGTCGTTTTGGAGCCATTCCGTCGGCTGATTCCGTGTCGGTCCAACACCTAGGGTGACGTTTGTGCTCCAATTCTCGAACACACCGGTGTTGTAATGTTCGGTCCAGGTAAACGTGACAAAATTAATTCCAATGGTTTCGCTAATTCCGTTAAAGCGTTCACCGTCTCCGTTGAACTCGGTAAATCGAAAGACGGAGAGTCCAGTCGCGAGCACAGATTCTTGATCGGGATACGACAGGGCCCCCCAATGGATAAATGGTGCGGGGGTTTCCGCCCAGGCTATGGGGACGACCAATAATGTACTGAACCCAAGTATAGAAACTGCTTTGAAAAGTCGAGTGACAAAATAGTGATAAGTGAACAGGATCTTCATGACTGTGTTAGAAGAATCTTCTTCTGACACCTAGCTACTTGATTGCTGATGGAAGGACTAATAACAAGGCCTTACAGGCTAACCGCTTCGTTAACTTTGACAACAAGCTCGCGAAAATTACAAGGCTTGTCAATGATGGCGTAGGCCCCCAACTCGATGGCTTTGAGTTTCTCGGTTTCCGCAATCACCCCGCTCAGCATGATAACCCGAGGGGTGTTGCCGTTGAGGTTGGTTTGCACATGTTCGAGTAGACTGAGCCCATTCATAACTGGCATCTGGTAATCAGCAATGATCACGTCTGTGTGATGGGATTCCAGCCAGCTTAGCGCATGAGCGCCATTTTCCGATTCAACACATTCAAAGCCAGCGGATTCTAGAACTCCTCTGACTGTTCGTCTGACAGCCGGTTCATCATCAACGATAAGGACATGACGTCCGGTTTGAGAATGATTACTACTTGGCATCGTATGAAGCATTGTACATACGTAAAACGCCTTGGGGAATACCCTCACCATACATTTTGTAGGATAGTCACTTCATTCACACAATGCTTAAGGATTAGGCAAAATGATAATTCAACCTTGGCTGAACTGGCATTGAGAGGCAAAGCTGATTTGTGAACAATGTTATCCACAGAAACAGTGGATTGGGATGACGAATCATAAGACATTGAAAAAATTAAATTATCATTTAGGTTTGACAGGCCAACTGATTGAATAATGTCTGACGTCATAAACAGGTGCGAAGAAGTCACAGATGTGGAGAATAACTGTCTAGATAAGACATCCGTTGTCGGAGATTCGATTCGACACCCCACCCCGAGGTCAGGTCTCATGCCTATGAAATTGCGTTGCCTAGTAGTGACCGGATTGTGTCAAAGCAGGGTGTATCCGGAAGCAGTTCGAAACTTGGAAGTCCTTTTGTGATCGCATGGCCGAGCGCGACCCTGGCAATCCGCAAGCGAGGAAGAGCTTCAGAGGGAAAAGTGTGGTCAAGAGCAGCAAATGTCGCAGGCGGAATCTTGACAGAAAACGGGTCTCCTTCCGGAGAGGAAAAAATATAGCAATCCGTGTTGGAATGCCCAACCCGATAAGTCATTTTGAATGACAAGCTCTGCGGCTGGAGGGCATGTTCGTTCGCATCGAACTGTTGGAAGGTATTTTCGACAACATCGAAGGGAACTTCGTGTGGCAGACCCACGAGCCACTCGGGAATACTATCCTGCTCCCGATGAAAATATCCTTCTGGGGAATTAGCGATTCGCCACGTTTTGCCGTCATAAACAAATGAGAGAATTGTCAGGGCCACAAGGCAGATGGTCGCGCGTAGGTAATGTGATGACTACAAACGAACTGGTTCCTAGCCTTCGAAGAGCATACTTGTTGTGCGATGTTCCAATGGTATTGCGGAATCACGTAAAGGGGTCTGTTGAAAAAAGCCGTCAGCGGCGTTCTCGCCATTTTTCCGTGCTCACGTAGTACCAGTACGCTCTGCGCGAAAAAATAGCTGAGGCCTTGCTGAACGGACTTTTTTGAACCGACCCAAGGCCGCTCATCGTCAACAGGTCATTGGCGAAATATGCCCCTTGAAATCTTCATTATCCAACACTCCCTAAAGGTATGTTCATTACAGACTGCATATACCATAGTATGCAGTTTTTTGATAATTGTCCATTTTTACCTCTCTGTGTGAGGGGGGGGAGATGTGCTGGTTTAGGTGGAATAGCTCTTGAAGGTGAAAAACACTAAGAGGATTGGTCTGCATCACTCCAATGATAAAACAAAATCTTTACTGAGGAACAGTCGATAGCCACTGCTCCCACATGCGCTGGTCCCGCTTGTATGGAATGCAGCGGAATGGGCTCTCCGGCATCATGTTGTATCCAACGCAGGGGCTCTCCTTGTCTGTAATGAGGGTCAAGAACAATTTCACATTTCGCTAAGCCCCCTGTGATTCCCGTCCCCTGCATTTTAAGATACGCTTCTTTGCAGGTCCACAATGAAAAAAACTGCTGAGAGCGTTCTGCAGGTGTTAACGAGGACAAATACGATGATTCACGTGTAGAGAAATATCGTTTGGCTATCTCATGATCAGAGATAGTTCGATCAATGCGTTCTACGTCAACGCCAACCGCGTGATGGCTTGTGATTGCGATTAATGCCAAGTCTTTGGTGTGCGAGACGTTAAACTGGACCGGAAACAATACACTGTTCGTCAATGCTGGTTTCCCGTGCTCCAACTTCTCGAACTGAAGCGCTTTTGCAGGAATTCCGACGTATCGACTCAATAGCTGTCGAAGAATACCACGTATCACGATAAACTGAAATTGAGGGTACGGGATACGACACCGATCAGCACGGGCAAGTTCACTTGGAGAAAGATCGGCTCGATAGCACGAGGCTCGCTCAGGCGAATCATCTAGTACAATACGCCAAACATGGACGGTGTCTGGGCCCAGGTTGGTCGACAAATCTAGAGGGGGAATGCCCCAGTGCGTAGGAAAAGGCATCATTCAACGTAGAAATTGTAACCGAAGAAATCCTGGTCTGAAAGTTTTTCGTTGCCATTAGACCAAATATGGAAAAACGGAGCTAGTGGTCCAGGACTGTGATAATTGAGCGGTGACAAGATAGCCCCCGTCGATAAACTCCGACGGGGGCTGCAACTCGCTGAATCTAGATAACAAAGCTACTCAACTTTGAAGCAGCTTTCAACGGCTGTCTGGTTGTAGCTTGTTTCTCGTGCCAATACCTCGTATTTAAATTCTTCGCCCTGTGCAAGAAATTCTTCAGGCACCGTCACGGATCGTTCTGCTGGTGGAAGTACGACATGCATGACAGAGGGAAACTCTTCTCCATTTACGTCTACTTCTACTTCAAGGACGACTTCATAATTATGAATCTGAACAGGGACTGGCGGTTGAACTCCAGCTCCACCTCCTTTGGGGTCTGGGTGTGAGGTCATCACCTCCGGCCAGCTAATCGTGACGGGAGCGTCAGTCACAGTGATATCGAATCCCGGGTCTTCCTCATCGCACTGGTGTGCCATTGGGAGTCCGTTCACAGTGGGTTCTGGGGGAGCCGGCATCACATGAGTCAACTCGACTTCACTCTCAAGTTCTTGTCCGGCCAAGGTTTTGCCTTCAATTTCATATGTGCCTTCACGGAATCGGCGGAAAAACCGCTGAGGAGAAAGTTCATCGAAAGTCGGTTCAGCACTTTCAAAGAAAATTTCAGTTAACCCCTGTCGCTGTAATCGACCGCTCACTTGAATATCGAGCATCTTTCGCTCTCTTGGGTCTTCGATCTCCAATTTTTTCCAAGGTTCGCCGTCGATAAGCGCATGAATACCCAGGTCGCCATCCGTGTTGTTTAATTCGAAGAATAAGTGGGCCTCATCAAATGGGATTTCATCATCGTCTTCGGCCCAACTCACTGCCCCCATACTGCCAATGGACAATGCGAGAGCAGTTGAAACAAGAATCGAGAGTTTGAGTGTTTGTCTGTTCATAATCGCTTCTCCTTACCTGCATAAAAGTTCATTGATCTGGCGTTTTCTTCGTCTTGATCAGGGCTAAATGTGGAAGTGCCTCTTACTAGAGTCCCAAGGGTTCTCTATCCCCTGTTGGGCCTACGCCACGTAGATTTGGTTTCCTCCTTTCTGTCACTGATTGCACGAGTTATTGGTTCAAACCAGGGCACTACTGAATCAAGACTTAGTAAGGAGGGTACTAGGAGAATCTTACGAGAAGCTGGCGACACCATTACGAACTGGTAAGGAACGCCAGTGAGGAACAATTACTGAGGTAAGGGAGAAATCGGGAAAGTGCTGATAAAGACACTGCCTTTCGCTGTTTCACTTTTTAGTGTGATATCACCCCCATGGGCTCGGGCTACAGAGCGAGCGAAACTTAACCCTAAGCCACATCCTTCTTGTGAGCGGCTGTGATCGCAGCGAAAGAATCGATCGAAAATGCGGTATTGGTCAGAAAGGGGTATTCCCAGACCCGTATCAGCCACCGTGAGCAAGAATTCTTGTGAGGTTCGTTTTAGTTCAATGCTTATTTGCCCTCCTTCTGGGGTGTACTTGAGAGCGTTGTCCAGCAGATTGGCGATCATGCGTTGAAGATTGTGTTTGTCTCCAACCATCTGACAATTGTTATCTAAGAAGATATTCAGGCTGATATGCTTGGCCTCTGCTGAGGGTTCGAATAATTCTATGAGGTTGGTGATGAGTCGGGAAAGATCCAGCGGTTCATGATCCAGGTTGGTGACCCCTGCATCGAATTCGGCCATGTCCAAAGTCGTGTTAATAAGATGCATCAATCGATCACATTCTTTGAGTGTATCGGTGGCCACTTTTGTGTGGTTGGTTAGAGAACTCGTTTCAGTTAAGAGGCCCTCTGACATGGCTCGAATCCGCGCAAGAGGGCTCCGCAGATCGTGCGCGATGTTATCGGTCATCTCTCGCATTTCATCGATGAGGGTTTTGATTCGTGAGGCCATAGCATTAAATGTCTCCGCCAGGGTCTGAATCTCGTCCCCTTGTGCCCCAACTGCGACACGACGAGTCAAGTCGCCTTGTTCGATTGCCTGAGCTGCCCGGCTCACCTCTTCAACTCCACTCACGGCTTTCCTAGCAATCAGCCAACCAATTCCCGATGCGACTGGGATGCCCAGTAGGCACAACCCAGCAAACACGAGAAGAAGTATTTCCATGATTTCTTCATTTTTCTCGAGGGATTCTCCAATCTGTAATGTATGCTTAGGACTGACGAGACCAGAGACGACACGGGCTGGATAATCGTGTTTAGGAAGAGTAATAGTCTGGAGTAAAGAGCCAGATCGTGTGAGGTCAGCATGAGTAGAAGAGGTCATAACCAAATCCAGCTCCTCCCACTCGGACATGTCTGAACTAAACACCATGGAATTCTTGTCATCGTACAATCGTAAGAATATCTCGCTTTCATCGCTTGAGTTCACTTCTCGTTCAATTTCCTGGAGCACTTCCTCGATCCCTTCTTCCATGTATAATTCGTGAAATTCCTGGATGTCTTCCCGTAAATCGTCATCCATCCGACTTTTTAGTATAGTATTAAAAGACAGATAAAGTGTGACCAGTGCTGCGACTAAACATACCAAAAATGCCGAGGTATACCAGAGTGTGAGCCTGAAGCTCAGTGTGCTTGGGAGTTTAATCATGATGACTTTTCAGGACGTATCCCAAACCTCTAACTGTATGAATCAAGGGGATCATAAAGTCTTTGTCGATCTTTTCTCGAAGTTTGCTCATTCGAGCTTCGACGACGTTAGTGCCGGGATCAAAATTGTAGTCCCAAACCCGTTCCAGAATCATCGTTTTGGAAACGACATGCCCCGCGTGACGAATCAAGTATTCCAATAAGGCAAATTCTTTGGGCTGCAGGTCAATTTTGACTCCATCCCGGGAGGCCGTTCTGGCTAAGAGGTCCAATGTGAGCTCTTCAAAAGAGAGGCTGGTGGGTTCGAGCACTTGATGGGCCCTCCGATGCAGCGATTCAACTCGTGCCAGCAACTCGCTGAACGAAAATGGCTTAATCAGGTAATCATCTCCACCGTGCCGCAACCCATTGATACGATCGTCCACTGACCGCTTTGCGCTGAGGATAATGATAGGGAGATTTTTTTTCTTTTTTCGCAACCGGTCAATAATTGACAGACCATCGAGGTTGGGTAACATCACATCGAAGATTCCGACATCGTAATCACCGGTCATAGCCGCCTCAAGCCCGAGTGCGCCATCATTAAAGTGATCAATAGTAGAGCCTGCCTCTTTCATGCCTTTTTGAATAAAATCTGCGATGACCTGATCATCTTCGATTAAGAGGATCCTCATGCGAACCTCCCAGAGTGAGTTTCGACGGCCGATGTCTATCTGAATATGTAGTATGCCGATACCCGGAGACTCTTCAAGGATAGTCTATTTAATCGCAAAGACTCTAGGTTCCGACATTACGATATGATGAACAATCTTCATTGAGACGCCAAGATCTTGGTAATGTCTGCCTGATCTGACCGGAACCAATCACCACTCGCAGTGCGGCAAATATGAATCTATCAATAATAGGCCACAGCATCTTCACACGGTTTCTGAGTAGATCTATCGTGTTTGTGGCGATTGTTGTTCCATACCAAGGCTACGCCGAAGATGCAGTTTCTGACTCGGAGCAAGGCGTCAAGACTGAATCGGTCCGAATATACCGTAGTCCTGAAGAACGTCGCGAAGCTGGACTTGGCAAACAAATTACCGAGTGGCTGAAACTGGGTGGGGTGATTGAACTTGAAAAGGAATGGAAAAACAACAAGATTCGAGGTCGAGATAATACGGAAGACCCGGATACCGAATTAGCCGTCGAAATGGGGTTTGAGGTGGATTACCATGATTGGTTAGAAGCTGAAGTGCTGTTTGCCATCGAAGACAACGGCCGGCGGCATTTTCAGGAAGTCGATGAGGCATTAATCGGTGTGAATATCGGAGAGCTTGGCCTGAAAATTGGTTGGCTCTATGTCCCATTTGGGACGTTTTATAGCCACTTTGTCACCGATCCATTGCTCGAATTTGGTCAGACCCGCGGTGCCACATTCCTCATGGATTATACGTTATGGGATACGGTCGAACTGGCTGGATATATTTTTGACAGCGAAGTCGACAAACATCGAGATAGGAACGAATTGGATTGGGGGATTAGCGTGGAATATGTCTCGGAAGATGAATCCACTCGACTAGGTGGCGGGTATATTTCGGATCTTGCTGAAAGCGAAGAGGGACTGCTGCTTGAATTTAATGAGATGTTCCTGCGGAGAGTCCCTGCCTGGAATGCCTATGGCATGTTTGGAATTCCACCGTTTGAATTCACGGCGGAGGTAGTACGGGCGATACGAACGTTCAAAGAGTTTCCGGAGAATGCCAACCAACCCTTTGCCTATAATTTTGAGATTGCCTATTTCCCATTCAACTTTATCCAGTTTGCGATTAGGGCAGAACACAGTGAAGAATTTGACGGGGAACCCGCATGGCAATACGGCATTACGACGACCGTCGCTCCATTGGAGAACTTGACACTATCTGCAGATTACCTTTATGGCAGATACAAGAAAGGTTTTGTGTTAGATGATTTTGACAACAGGCAAACAGCTCATCATTTTACCGCGCTGCAACTCACGTGGGGTTTTTAAGAACCCAAATGGGATTCAAGGATCCGAAAGCGGACTTCATCGGCTTGAGTGTAGGCGGATGCTTCTTGACCCACGAATAGGCCGCATCGATACAACCCTGGTTTCCATGTTGATTCACGAGGGGACAAGACAAAATATCCCGACTGTTCATTCATAGACATCACGACCTGATCTTGGGTCAACGGTGCTTGGTTCCAGACAATCTGAGATGTTTCCAGAAAACATTCCGCAGTGAGCGGGACTGCGTCATAGGAGGCCGTGACCAGTGCAAAAACCAAGTAGATCTCTTGTTGAGTCGTAGGAAATGTGTCAGTCGGATTGATGGGGATGAATTCGTGCTGACCCACTTGAAGGTCATCCCGCATGACTTCCCCGGCAGGGATGACATACCGAAACCAGGAAAAATCAGCATCTCGTCCCATGAGGGAGGCCCGCGTGTGAATTAATTCATCAGGCTTAAATTTCTTGGCTGCCATGGTGCTGTAATAATCAGGAGGCAAATCACCCGAATCTGCGGAGGGCAGAGTTTGATTGGCATCCGGCTGGTTGGGCAAGGTGGGTTTAGGAATATGCTGCCACACCTTTTGAAACCATTCGTTCAATTCCCTTTCATCAATGACCTTTCCACTGAGTGTCATTGGAGGTACCGTACTCTCTTCCGTTGACGCTTCAACGGGATTCCGACCATCGGCATTTTGGAGTTGACTCACACGAACCTCTGGCGGAACGATGGCGAGTTCCTGAAGGATCTCAAAATGAAGCAAGGCTTCTTCCCATCGTTCCAAGGCAACAAGGCTTTTGCCAATGCGAAAAATAGAATCCAAGAAGATTTCGCTGAAATCTCCGCTTGTCGGGCCCAGCTCAATACTTTTTTGAAGCAATGTGATCGCCTTGTCGTGCTTGCCCAACTCCATCATGGTGCTGCCTAATTCGTATGTTACTCGATGATCGTTAGGTTTTAAGGCCAGCAGTTCTCGTAGCACTGGTTCAGCTTCTTGGTACCGACCCTTCGCAAAATGTTCCCATCCGTCATGCCGAATCAATCCCCATCGCTTACGATCGGCGGCTGAGCCACCTGGACTAAAGATCGGCTGATGTCGCCGCCCGCGTTCTTTCGTGGCGCCATAGGTGATCATTAAGAGGTTACGAGCCGCCAGTTCCACAGGCGAACCTCGCGAGACCGTTCCCAACACATGCTGCACTTCCTTTCGAGCCTTGTCGTATTGCAGAACATCAAAAAAGGCACGGGCCAGATTCAATCGCCAACCCGGCATGTCAGGACCTAACTCCACGGCCTTCTTATACCATTCAACTGATTCTTCCAGCCGATCCAACTTGCGGAGTTCTTGCGCCAATCGCAGGGCGAGCAAAGGATTGTTAGGGTCTCGTTCTGCAATACGTTGAAATTCTTGAATGGCTAATTCGCTTTCACCCATACGAGTTAACACACTCCATTTGGCCCATTGGATCGGGAGAACGTCCAGGGCATGCTTGAGTGCGGTCTCATATTCGTCTAAGGCCTCTTGATTACGCCGACTTGTGGTGAGGATATCGGCTCGTAGCTTTCGAAGTGTTGCAGAAGCAGGATTCTGGCGAATGCTGCGCTCCAATAGATCTAGCGCATGAAGTGGAGATCCGTTATGCCAGGCGTCGGTTGCTTGATCGGCCACCACTGAGTCCGACTGTCCCGTGTCGTTTTGGGCATAAAGAACGGTTCCAGTCAAATACGAGAGAAGACTCACGATCGTGATGAGCCTCATTACATTCTTGGACAAAGAAGCAAAGGATGCCAAGATTCGCGTGTTTATTATCATCGACTAGGCCAGGTGGGGAACATGGAAAATATTAAGGTCGTGAGACCTGCTTCAGTATAGCATAGGGGCTCGAGCCAGTGCTGTCTGGACGATAGGATTCTCTGCCGAAAAGCAGAGGGGTCCGCCCTTCGAAACCTCAAAGACTGTAAGATTCTTCTCTTTGTGGAGCGACAATAAAGGAAAAGAACAGCAGCGTTTTGACATTGGCCTGCGTCATTTTCATGCAACGTAAGTTGTCTAGGAGTTGCTCATACAGGAAATGACGATTCGTCCGATACAGGGGGTAATTCGGAGGGCGGCATGCGAACGGTTGGTGTACTTGTGTTGAGCGGTCTGATGTTTTTGGTGAGTGCCTGTGTGGCGCATCATACACCTCGTCCTACAGTCAATAATAAACACATTGATCTTTATTTGAGTACGTTGGACGACAAGCACTTTGTCTGGTGCAAACTAGACTTAGCGGAATGTCGTCGAGACTTTGAGGATTGGAAACAGACTCCGCGAGGAAGAATGATCATTGGGGAATATCAGAAAGAACAGATCGAGCTGACAGACAACGCTCAAGATTTGCCACATCTTTTCCCTACGCATTTTATTCACGAGAGAGAATGGGCTCTTGCCCTTACCGAGGAATTGGGGCAATCAGACCTTGAGACATATGGCCCACCAGGCATGCCGGAATAACATTGGTGTCAGATGATCGAGTTGATTGCATGACTCGACGCAATTCTCTGCTCATGATGTCAGTTGGATTCAGTCATGGTTGCCCCAATGCTCTTGAGTCCAGCTTGAGCACAGGCCACATCCAGATGTCCTCCTGGAGCGCCACCCACTCCAATTCCACCCACAATGACACCATTTATCTCAATCGGCAAGCCACCTGCGAGTAAAAGGATCTGGTCGTTCATCTCCTGTAAGGCCTGAATCTCAGGAACCTTCACGATGAGCGACGCAAATTCTGCTGTTGGCCGTTTCAAGCTAGCGGCCGTATAGGCTTTTTTTCGACTACTATCAACCGTGTGAGGACCGGCACCATCCTGCCTGAGCATTGCGCGAAGATTTCCGCCTTGGTCTACGACTGCCGTGCTGACCTGATACCCATCGGTTGAACATTTCTCAACGCTGGCTTGTACCGCCTTGATCGCCAAATTCAGGGGAAGCATCGGTTCATGGGGCAATTCTGCTGAGCGAGCAGATGTGAGGGTCATAGTTGGTATGATGAGGGAAAGGCAGGCGATCATGGTGCTGAGAAAAGTTGGTAATCGAGTCAGTTGTATCATCGGCATGTTCAAAGTCTCCAGGGTTTGGATTAAGGTGTGTGATAGTCCGACACGACCCATTTTACCCGTAAGAAGCAATCTTGCAATCGGGTCGTTCGATCAGTCTATCAATTGCCCGTCTATCGTAGTTCTTCGTGGATCCCCTCAGCTCTGTGTTGGGTTTCACCCATCAGACTCTCTTGTTCCCGTGCGGCTTTAATGCGGCCATACAGACGTCGCAAATGTGCTTCATACTCACCTTTCTTGAGCCCGGCATGATCTCGTTCAAAGATCCTTCCCAAAAGATATCCAATGTTTTCCATCACGCTCAAGAGCTTGCCATCTAAATCAATAGCCCGTTCGGAAAAGAACTCCATGACAGCTACGACTTTGGGACCGATCAAAATTGGGAAGGCACAACCAGCCTTGAGTCCAATGTCATCGGCAAGATGTGCTCGAGGGAAATTGGAATCCTTTGTCACGTTTTTAATCCATGCGGCTTTGCCTGTGGCGAGCACTCGGCCTGGCAAACCCACACCTGGTACGAATTTTGTGGATTCCGTGACCTGTCGGAACGACTCAAATTTTGTCCAATCGCTGAGCACCCAAATTTTACTTGGACTCAGCAGATCTTTATCACCATCGCGGATATACAGATGCGCAACAGGCCAACCCGTATAATCGCAAATTTTCTGCATCGCCTGTCTTAACGCATCTTCCACCGCGTCATTGCTGTTTGCAATAACAGCAATGGCTTGGCTAAGTTCGAGAAAAATCGTCTCTTGTTTGAGCAGCTCATAGGCCACTTTCATTCTTTCCGATTCCTCCTGGGCATCTAGGAAACGAATATGGACGAACGCAAAGGCCGCAATAAGCCAAATGATAAAAATGGCCAAAAACCGATTCGTCCACACGATCCATAAGGCTACCCCGGGGTCAGAAATATAGAATCCCTCAAGCGTCAGAATCGTTCCGGTAATCACTCCCCCTATGATCAATCGTTTGTCCTTGGCCATAAACCCCAAAAGCACCAGAATGGCATAAGCCTCACCGATGGACACACCTAGCGGCAACATTCCATCAATGACAGAAAGAGTGAGGGCACAGACGATCATGGCCACGAGATAACCAAGGGTCGATTTCGACCAGACTGTGTTCCCTGAAGAGGTATGAGTCATGATTGTATTCATGTTCTATCGTGCTCCGTAGTCGCAATCTTTGTCGTGTTTAGATCCCGGCCGAAATATTTTCGCCGATCTCATCGATTGGGTGTCCAGAGATTGGTGTCGTCCGATGTGCTTGCTCGCCTTGTTCAAAGACAAACTCTTCTTCTAGCGACTGGATACAATCAAAGATATCTTCAAAGATATGGTCTTCAGGAATCAGCCTCGGCACTAAGTCAACAGCACGTAGCATGGAGAGCGGTTGGCTATTGGCATTAGCGAGGAAGGTTCGAATGCCCCGTTTTCTCATGTATTCGAACACCAGTTCTAACGCATGCGCGGCAGATTGATCCAAATAGGGAACGCGGTTCATTTCAAAGATCAACACTTTGACCGACGGGAGTTGTTTGAGATTGTCGATTAGGTATTGAGAGAAGCCAAAGAACACAGGCCCTGAGAACGTCTTAATATACACATGATCTAATGTATCCTGCGGCAAGATAAATTCCTCCTGAAGATCGCAGGGTTTTCTGACTTTCAGTGCACGGAGGGGAAACAAAACAATTTTTTCCTCTCCAATCGCACCCATTTTCGTCATAAACAGAAATACGGATAGTGTCATGCCAAGACCTACCGCCGTAATCAAATCCACAAAGACTGTGACAACGAGCACAATAACCAGGACGGCACCTTCGGCACGATCTACTTTCAGGACCTCTCTCAGCCCTTTGTAGTCGACAATGTCTAAGCCGACCGTAACCAAGATAGCCGCTAAGACCGGAATCGGCACATACTGTACGTAAGTGCCCAACCCTAGTAAAACGGCTAACAAAAAGAGACTAGAGATCACACCTGACAGGCGTGTCCTTCCCCCACTTTTCACGTTAACGATAGACGACATGGTTGTGCCTGCGCCAGGCAACCCGCCAAACAGCGCGGAAGTGAGGTTCCCAACACCCTGTCCCAGAAGCTCCCGATTACTATCATGCTTGGTTTCAGTCATTTTGTCGACGATGACAGCCGTCAATAACGTATCGATACATCCCAAGGCGCCAAGCGTCAAAGCCGAACTGATAACAAACCAAGGTTGGGAAACATCCATTTGCCATAACACGGCGAAGTGAAAATCAGGTAATCCTTCTGACACTGCTCCTATAAGTGGAACAGACATTCCACTGAGTAGTGACACACAAGTCCCAACAAGCAACGCGATTAGGGTTGGAGGGATGATAGTGGTGACCAGCGGAGCCGCATAGAGAATGACGAGAGTCAATACTCCAAGCCCCAGCGCAGACACATTTATGTCCCCGACGGCTTGGGGAAGGCCAAGGAGTACACCGGAAATCGTAGAAGGAGCGTTTAAGCCAATAAACGGGTAGATTTCGAATAAGATGAGAATAATGCCAATACCTGTCATGAATCCTGAGAGCACCGGATAAGGAATGTACTTCACATTGCCTCCAAACTTTAGGAGGCCAAAAGCCATTTGCACTACGCCTGCCAGCAGGAAAATGCCGATGATTGTCCCCATGGCCTGATTCAAACTTCCGGCAAAGGCCACAGCTTGAGAAATTGTGAGAGCTGCAACAACCGTCATGGGACCTGTTGGAGTACTGATCAATGTGCGTGTCCCGCCAAAGACCACGGCGATTGCGCCCAGAATAATGGCGCAATAGAGTCCCGATACCGCTCCCAACCCAGACTGCAGCCCAAAGGCCAACGCCAATGGGAGCGTCACAACTCCGGCCGTGAGTCCTCCAAACACGTCGCCCTTCAAGGTCGACCGGATGGTATCGAGTTGTATTTTCAAGGGCTCCATATTTGCCTCAGAATAGTACGAATCGTTGTGTGGCGTACCATACTATGGGTATGCCAGAAATTCAGTAGTCGTCTTGCACTGAAGAAGAACAGGCAGACAAAAAAACAGGAGTGGAACGGGGGAGAAGAGAAGCTTAGGAAAATCGTCGACTTGAAAGGTGTCGAATAGGGTCTAACTGCAGCTGAAAGCCATGGATTTGAAATCTGCACGATGATGGAGAAAGATCCGTTTGATTCATCATCAGTCGAATCAATGGACAGACACGTGGGAATGAACGGCTGGACGAGTCATCAAAGGTTGAAGCTCAAACTCTTTCACAGCTTTTTCGCTTCGCTTCCGCACACGAAAAGACTGAGATTCTCTGGGCTCTTTCACAAAATACAAGTTCACCAACACCATGACAGTCACTAGGCCAATTACAAGTAAATCAAAAAATGGATTCATATATCACCTCGCTGTCGTAAGTTCCGTTCTGTTTATAGAACAACAGCAAGGTTCGTTCCATATATCTTTGGTTGCCGTATTTTCTAGATCTATACCGACAAGCTATTGAAATATTGAAGAATTTCAACTGTTGCTTGGTTCGAGACTCGACTATCGCCGAAAGGTGAAGTCAGTAGTAATTGAGCGATTTCGCACGATAGTAGTCGCGTGGTTTCGCACAGCAAGATGGCGAGAACGCTGCTGGCGGCTTTTTTCAACATTTCCTTAAAAAACGAGGGACGGACCCATGTAGACAAGGCCATCGTCTAGAATTGATGGATTTTCTGAGTCTTTCGTCGTCCCTTTCGTTCAAAAACCTCGACGTCGATTTCGCGGGGATTGATGCGTACTCGGGTAAAGTTGTCATCGCTAATCACACGACTGGCATTTGATAAACGAAACGTGCCGGCATTGCCGCCGTCGATGGTTCCAGAAGTGCGGAAATGCCGCGATGATGGATGAGGATAGGGCCAGAAAAAAGCCGAAGACACGACAGAAATAATCTTCAAGTCAGATTCTGAAATGAGTTCAATGGAAAATGATGCATGCACATCTCCCGAAAAAAAAACCACTTTCTTAATCTGATTCTGTTGGATATGTTCCAGCAGCTCGACGCGCTGGCTGTGAAAGCCTGCCCATTTGTCTCGGGATTCACCGGAGGCTGAGTCCGGTACGAAGGGAACTGATGTCACGACGATTTTAACCCGTCCCGAACCATCGTTAAGCCAACGTTTCAGGGCTCGAATTTGTTCTGGGCCAAGTATTCCCGATTTCCCATCTGGATGGAAGTATCGCTCAGTGCGAGAATCGGTCACAAAAATGTCGCAACATCCATCGGTATATTTATACCAGAGGTGATTCAATGTTCCGACCAACCGCCGGCCGCGGACTGGAATGGTCGGGCTATGACTCAGCTGGTAGGTCTGGTAGGCGTGAATGGCGTTGGGGAACAAGGTTTTCCAATCTTGCTCGCTGGCCTTGCTGGGCCAATTGTCTTCGATCTCATGATCGTCAAGTGTCATGTAGGTGGGGACCTGACTCATCAGGCGGCGGATATATTTCTGCGAAAAGGCATCCTGATACCGACGATAAAACTGTACGATAGTCTTATCAGGGTTAAACACGTTGAGGTCGTCAGCATAAATCTGATCTCCCATCATGATAAGTTGATGAATCTCTTCCCCCTCTGTAATTTGCTTCAGAACTGAGCGAAAAGTCTTATCGCCGCGGTTGTCAAAAAAATCGCCAAGGAAGGTTTTGAGCAGATAGCGGCAAGACCCGATCACCAACGTACGCGGTTTGCGTGTGTTACGACTCGCGGTGAGAAACTGGCCTTCATTCGCCTTGCTCCAATCAGACTCCTGAAAATCCACGTCTCCTAGCTCGCCGTCCGAAAAAAAATAGCCCATCTGATACTCATAGTGCGTTTCTGGTTGCAAGCGATCGAGGATCGCAATGCCGGTCATGTCGAAGTTGGGGTTCATCTTGAAGATCTGTGTCCGATTCCACGACGTGGCGTCCTGTTTGCGGTATCGAACGGCACCAAAACATCGACGCGGTTGGTCGTCGATCACATGCGCAGCTCCGCGCCCCCAAATACGAACTCGGTTCTGGGTTGTTTCACCGATAATAGGACCAACCGTGAGGGTGTTGACTTGCATGCCCGTCTCCTTGTGTTATGTTGCCCCATCGCTCCTGTTTGATTGATATGTATGCTGAACGCTCTGGCTCAACCACGTTCCCGAACCCTTGCGGGTAGATTCGATGGGAATCTGAAATGAGAGCATCGTGTCCATGAATGCGTCAGTCTCCAGGTGGCTATTACCTCAAATTAGCCAAATATTGTCAACGAAAATGAGATAATAAACAGAACAGAAATGCTCTAGAGCTTGAAGCGGTCGTGAACTGTACGTGGTTGACGCTGTACTAGCAATGAGCAAACACCGACAAAGATTCGTGCCTGGTCGTCATCGAGAAGATAACAATCTTTTACATGTGAGGTGCTATGTCTAGTCCAGCGGCGCGGCGCGGCGAGATTTTCCTTCATCGGGGAGACCTTGTTCAAGCACGAATGTGGTATGAACGGGCCGTTTCTGAAACTCGAAGCACCGGTACATTCAAGACCTTGTCTGACGCGCTAGGCAATCTCGGTAACGTCTGTGCGTTGCTGGAGGATTACGTACAGGCCGAGGTCTGTTATCGAGAAGTTCTGGATATTCAACGGACCTTACAGGATGGGCATGCTATCGGCGAGACGCTCGTCAATCTGGGCAATGTGAAGGCCGACGGGGGTCAATCGGAAAAGGCGCGGGCGTTCTACCTTGAAGCCGTAGATGTGTTACGACCGCTCGACCATGATCGTGCGCTGGGGCTCCTCTACAGTAATCTTGCCCTTCAAGAACTTCAGATCGAGAACGTGGACGCGGCAATTGAAGCCTTTCAATGTGCATTAGAGTATCATCGCAAGGTGGGTAACGAGGATGGTTTGGCGGTAACATACGGACACCTCGGTCAAACCTTTCTGCAGATAGGGCAGTTTCGTCAAGCTGAGGCTTGTCTGAATAACGCGACCGAACATTTCATTAAGTTAGGAAACGGTCCTGGAGAAGCTGGGGCTCTACGGCTGCTAGCGGATCTGTATTGTGGACAAGACGACCAGACTTCTGCTCTCCGTTGCTTGGAGCGAGTCTTACAGATTGACCAGACGTATCGCTTGCCTCACTATGACGATGATCAGCAACGCTATATGGCTTTACGTGGGCAATGACACTAGATTGCCCGAGGGAGATTTCAGGTGAACGGCATTTCTAAGAGAGAGCTGCTCACTATGGCCCAAGCCCGTAGCCGAATCGTTCGACGATACGGCGACCTGCTGGGCCTTTGACATAATTTAGAAAGGTTTGAGCTGCCACATTCACTCGGGCACTGACCAACAGCACGGCTTGTTGAGGCAGTGGATCATGGAGATCCGGGGGGACGTCCCACCGACTGCCGGTTCCCTGGATTTTAGGGTCAAGCACTTGTGCCATGGCCACAAAGCCCAGATCTGCGTTGCGGGAGAATACGAAGTGAAAAGTCTGCCCGATGTTCTCGCCTTGAACCAGGCGAGGTTGAACGCCACCCCATAGCCGTAATCGTTCTAGGACCTGTTTTGCTGCTGCCCCGTAGGGCGCGGTCTTAGGATTGGCGATCGCCAAATGGTCAAAGTGCCCATCGGATAACGTTGCTGCTCCATTCTGGCCGATCAGCTTAGGGTCATGACTCCACAATGAGAGACGCCCTAGTGCATACGTGAATCGACTGGCAGGGACGACCAGGCCTTCTTTTTCCAACAACTGTGGCCGACTGACGTCCGCCGAAAAAAAGATATCGAATGGAGCACCATGCCGTATTTGGGCATACAGTTTTCCGCTCGACCCAGAACTAATGATCACTGTATGCCCGCTCTCGCGCTCAAAAAGAAGGGCAATGGCTTTCAATGGCGCCAAGAAATTCGCGGCCACGGCTACATGCACTTCCGCCGCTTCAGTGACGGTCGACTGTATTTGGAAAAAGAAAACCAGCGTGACAAGCCAAAAGTACATTGTCATTATTGCTCCCTACCGAAATGCGAATGATGACCAGGATTAGTGCATTGAGGTGACCCGACTACTATCTGAGTATCATAGAGCCTGTTCGTGGCTGGCGGTTGCGAAACTCCCAAACAGCAATCAGCTTCGTCTGAACTCATTCACTTCTATTCGGTATGATACATGTATAAATGTCTAATAGTACACTTTACAAGACTGTCATTGGACATCAAGGTGGCAAGATTTCATCAGCGGAAGCATTTCAGGAATGTCAGATATTGGACCAGAAGGGATGAAGTTCAAGGCCAAGGGAATGGTAGATCGGCTGTCGGGAGTCGTGATGGTGTATTGAGAAGATCAGGAATTCACAGTTCAGGGAGTATATAGAAAAGGCAGTCATTTTGGGCAATCGTCTGGTTGGTTGTGACCATCATAAGTCTACTTGGACGAGTCAGTCGTAACTCACCTTCGTGTACCGAAAAAAGGGACGCACTCAGGTTTTGACCTTTGGCATCTCTCGCCCACAAGGCATCTATGCCAGCTGCTTGAACCCATCCCAATCGCTCTTCCGGTGATACAATTCCAAAGTTGAATCGGTCGACATCAGGCATTAAGGTAAGATCAACGTCTGAAACTGGTGAGGAAGCATAAGTCATGGTGGCACCTTTCTGCAGTTCCACACGAATAGGATGATGAACGACTGTGACCGGTGACGAACAATCCGAAAAATCTATCGCTAAGGCAAACCTTGAAAACCCTTGAAAAGCAAGTTCATCGGATTGCGGGTCGCATGCGCCTCCTGCTTCAATCGTCACCGTTGGCCAATCCCGTTCGGTGGCTTCCATCAATGTGCCTAATCGCAAATCTGTGATGACCAGATGGCTACAAAACAATCCCGCCAGTGTTTCCTGCATGGCTCCCTTCTGTGTAGTGACTCCATAAGCCGGGCTGCGCCCCGAGGTATTATGCAAATCAATCAAAGCTTCTGGTTGGGCTTGATGCAGTTCCTGAAGCATGGCTGTAGCGAGTGTGCCTTCCAATCCCTCAAACGGTGCTCGAAAACACCGATTTAAATCCTTGCCAGTTGGAAGGTAGCGATTGGAAAATAAAGGTGGGGTTAGCGCGGCCGAAACGGCCCCGATGAAACATAAGATATTCACCTGGGGTTGACGGCCCTCCAGGATCCAACGGTGCAAAGCCTTTAGACCAGATGGTTCATTGCCATGCAGTAAAGTACTCACCGCTCGAGAGCGTGTCGTATCCAGGCCCGGAAGCCAAAGAAACGTCGGACCAGCTAATTTCGCTAGAAATTCCTCGGCAGTTTTTCCCACATTGCGGGCCGTCGGTGCATCCCATCGGGGAATTGGACGTGCCAGGTTCATTCTGGAACGGCATTCCATCGTGAAACGGGTGTGTCTGTTCGAGCAGTCTGAATATAATCCTCAAGCATATGGACCAGAGCCATCGAACGAGTTAGTCCCTGTTGTTCGTAATGTTTCAGGCGACGGAGTTGCCAGCGAGCCCCGTTCATACGAGCCTGTAGTCGATCACGAACCACCTTGAGCATCCTCCGAACTTCGTCCTGGTGGACGCCAGCTTCTTCCAAACCATCCGCAGCCACTGGTAAGAGTTCTTTGGCTATGTCGCATAACGATCGTTCGCGTAACCCATGCGTCGCCGTATTGGGCCACACCAACATTGCGTCGATGCCATATTCCGCGGAACGATAAAAATTCCGATGGGCATATTCAAAGGGGAATTGGTGAAGAATTTTTTCTATGCGATGACGCATGCCTAAAGTCAGTCCAATCAGAAAGGCTGCATTCGCTGCCATATCTATTGGTGTAGGCCCGGAGGGTAGCGTCCGGAGTTCCACGCGCACATGGCCATCAGCGCTGGCATCGTAGATTGCGCGATTCCAACGCCAGACTGTGCCTTGATGTAAGCGTAACTCCTCTAGTCTCGGCAATTTCCCTTGCCACACGCATTCTAAGGGGTCCTCTAGACCCATCACTGGCAACAGAGGCGGATGTAGTGCGACGGCTTCGGCAAATAGTTCATAAGCCCCCTGGCGCACCCACCCATGGCCAAAGGACACGCGGGCTGGCGGTTGCCAGTCCCCTTCCTGTACTTTGCGACTGTCAATTGCTTGCTTAAATAAGGCAACGCGTGTTTCTTCCCATAGGCAATGTTCCAAAAAAATTGGGCTATTCGCGCTTAGCCCCAGAACAAGGGGAGTCACGAACTGGGCAGCATTGTAGACGGATGCAAAATCTTTTGGGTTAATCCGAAGATGAACCTGAAATGAGGTTGTGGCTCCTTCAAGCGTCACATCGGAACAAGTTACCGTGAGAGGTTCTGGCCCATTAATGTGGATACAAAAAGGACCATCTCGCAATCGTCGAAGGGCCGATGAGAGCGCTCGATAGCGGGGGAGGTCCGACATTGCTGGCGAATCCAATTCTCTCGCGCAGAGTGTAGGTAATATTCCAATGGGAACAATGCGTCCTCCGAGTCCACCCGCGCATTGTTCCAATGACTGGATAGCATGAGCCAGCTGTTTCTGAATATGTGAAAAGGGTTGGCCGGATAACGCCACCGGAGATAGATTATATTCTAGATTAAACCGATCCAGTTCGAGTTGAAGGTGGTCATCATGTGCACAATTCAGGAGGGTACGATTGATAGGGAACGCCTTTCCTTGGCTATCGATAATTGAGAGTTCAAGTTCGGCTCCTATGGAGACAGGGCCTTCACCAAAGCCGGGCCGTTCCACCAGATGCTTGAGGGCTTGCAAGTTATGAATCAACCGTCGCCCAAACTGAGCATATTCCTCCTCATCAAAATGATCGCGGTCAATAGATAACCCCATGCCTAGTCCCTGGATTCGAATATGCGGCGAAGAAATCTCAATTCGCGATGGCTTGATTGCGATCCAAGAAAGTCAAGAAATCGGTAGTGTGATAGATTGCGTTTCAGGTTGTGGCTCTCAAGAATGCTTCTTCCAAATGACAGCACGGAACATGCTGGTGACGGGAGCAGAGCAATCGTGATCAACCACATTACTGTTGTACGGAAACCGCTGCACAGTTCCGGGAGTAGATAGTTTAGGCGTGAGTTGCACTTCTGTGCCTGCAGAACAAACACCCCGTTGCTCCCGAGATCCCATTTCTATAGATTATTACCTTGCCAAAATGCAAGCATGTGAAAAAATCTAGATGTTGCAGCGATCTCATTACATGATTCCAATGTGTTCTGGCGTGGCGTGGTTGAAGGTATGGAATCATCAGAAGCTCTGAGAGAGTCATGATCCAAGGAAACCGGCACATTACGATCCTCTAAATCACCGACTTTGGTTCGATCGCTGCAAACTGAAGTAAGGGTCAACGCTATAATAGGATGGAGGGCAAGTCATGAAAGTGCTATGTGCAGTTGATGGGTCAAAGTATTCCCAAAGAGGAGTTGAAGCCTTGGGGGTGTTATTACACCGATCACTTCGAGAATTGATCCTCGTCCATGTAATCGACACGGGTCTCTTGGAGCTTGGACTCAAACAAGAAGGCACCACTTCTAGAGAAATTAAGAAAGTGCTCGCTACATTAGAGCAAGAGGGGAAAGATATTCTCAAGTTCTCGCACACCCATGCCACCCGAGTTCTCAACACGAAATCAACAAAGCCGATTGTCAAAATCCGCTCGGTATTAGCAAAAGGGCATGCTGCTGAGGCACTTGTGAAGGAAGCAGAGAAACGTAAGCCTCATGTGATTGTCCTAGGGTCTCGAGGGTTTCATGATATCAAAGGCTATATGATGGGGAGTGTGTCGCGCAAAGTATTGTCGCATGCGCCTTGCCCGGTATTAATTGTGAAGGAGCCTATTCAGTCTCCGGTACGAGTCGTTCTGGCTGTTGATGGTTCTAGCGCGTCGAAACGTGCGGTGAATTTTCTAAAATCGTGGATTCCCCCTGCTGCGGTCTCTGTCCATGTTCTGTCCGTCATCCCGCAAGTTCTCAAACGTCTGGGGCGTGGTTTCCGTGGAAAGCCGTATGCAAAATCCTTAGGAGACGCATTTCAGAAACAAGCACAAGGCTCCGTGGCAGAGGTTCGTGCACTCTTGCTAAGCAAGAAGTTTACGGTGAGCACTCAAGTTGTCTCAGGGCCTCCTCGGACCTCGATTTTGGATTGTTTGGTCAAGCGTGAAGCAAACCTGGCGATTTTGGGTGCTAAGGGGCTCACGGGGCTTGAACGCTTTCAAATGGGAAGTGTCTCGGAATGGGTAGCAGCATATTCAGGCTGTTCTGTGTTGGTCACTCGTCCCCAACCAGGCCAAAGGTGAGCATCTCCAGTTCTGAGATAGGATGATATTGGACAAAGAGGTCTTGGAATGCCCCTTCACGCTATCCTTGTTCGGTGTCTCGCGTTCTCGGGGATGCAAAATAGTATTATTGCAGGGAGATTGCGAGGGTGCGTGCCTGAGCATCCTCTCTAGGTTTCATTGGCCGAATTATGCCCTGTCACAATAAGGACGCCGCGCATGATGGGATGAAAGGAACAATGGTAACGATAGAGTCCGGGTCGTAAGTTCTGGACGGTAAAGATTCCCTTTGGACCGAGCGGGCCGGAATCAAATGCACAGGTGACTCCATTCCGACAGTCATCATGTGTGATGGAATGAAGGGTGTGTGTCAGATTGCTCCATGAAATTGGCGTGTCAGTGCTGATGTGCACAGACTTCGGAGAATAATAGGGCGCGAATGTACCAATTGTGATGCGCAGAGTTGGTGGAGAGGCGAATGCCAACGATCCGGTTAGCACAAGACTTCCTAGTAAAAGAACTGTGACTATTTTTTGTAAGAACATCGTCTTTCGCCGACTCATCTTCCTTGCCTTTCTCCACATGATTATTCACTGTCATCCCAGTATACACTTGATAGCAGAGAGGAGGCGAATCGGCATGCGCAGGTCTGAAGAAGACAGAACGGCCGAATGCTGGGCCGACGTCAGATGGGAGAACGTATATGGAAGAACTGGTCAGATGGCTTCCTGGCCATTTTATTGCTTGGGAGTTGAGTCATCCCTCTACGTCCTTGATTAGGTGTCGCCAAGAAGAATGAGTTTACACGAGCATCCCGTCAACTTGAGCTTGGATGACGCTATAGCTTTCGAGCAAGGCATCCATGACATCCTCCTGAACCTTGAGTGCTCCGACCACTGGGTGATTGCGCAGTGCATCTTCGGTGATCGTGTCGGGACTTAGAAAATGAGTGGCGAAATGGCTCGCTAAGCAAGTGATAGGGGCGCTCTTGGTGGGTGAAACCGCCAAATGGTAAGAGTGATCTTGATGGAGATTCACAGCTTCTTTGACTGAATCGGGGAAGCCCCATGCCCCGGCTAGTTGTCGGCCCACCTCCACATACGATTCCTTGATGAGCGTTAACATAGCTGGCCACGGAAGGGGCGCCGTTGAATCTTGTTGATATTGATTGACAATATGAACAACCAGTGGTTTGCCAATGGCATGAAGTAATCCGCCCAGAAAGCCGCTATCGGCACTGCATCCAATAAGTCCAGCAATGGACTTGCTGTAGAAAGCAGAGGTCAACATGTGTCGCCATAGAGCTTTTACTTCACTATGGTAGCCATGTACCTTAAAGACTCCAGATTGCACGGTTAACGTGAAGGCGGCGCTCGCCACCGTCGTGAGTCCAAGCCAGGCGACCGCTTGCTGTAGCGATTCGATTTGACGTGTGGACCCCTGGACCACCGAATTTGAGGTTTGGAATACTTTGGCCGCTAAAACGGGATCCTGTTCGATGAGCGTGGTGAGCTTAGAGGCATCGGCCCGAGGATCTGCTGTAAGAGCTAACACTTGGTTAGCAATTTGAGGAAGCGGTGGCAGATCAAATTCACCTTTTTCCAATCTCTCAGTCAATACTAATAATAGGGTTTCAACAGTCTTTTCGTAATCAGCAGAGAGGGAAGGCATCGTTAATCCTCATGAGGTAGCAAGAAAGAGTTGGGGATAATGGAATCTGCGATTTCGCTAGTAATCTGTGTTATTCTGGATTCCACTACCTGATGATGTAAATCCCGGATCTCTGGACAGTACCCGTACTGTTCTTTTCGGTAGTACAAAAGGAGAGCTTTAGAACTTCGGGACTGAATTGTACGACCATTCGGTAGAGGATTGCGTGAATTTCTCTGACCCACAACAAACACCTTTGGGTAGGTCAGAAAGCAGTGTGTTCCGCTTTTCTCTCCCACACATCACACCCTAGGAGGCGTATCATGCGTTACCGAGTTATTACCATCATATCTTTGTGCTTGCTCATATCCGCATGTGCTGGAAAAGCTATGGACAAAGGCCATGGGAAAGGCATGGATATGCAGGCCATGATGGAGGCCTATCAGAAAGCGTCCATCCCCAGTGCCCCTCATCAACAGTTGGTGAGCTTGCAGGGGAATTGGACAACCCGAACCAAAGAATGGATGGATCCCAACAGGCCTCCGAGGGAATCGACTGGCACCTGTGATATGAAGATGCTGCTCGGAGGCCGATTTCTCCAACAGGAATGCCGCGGCACTATGATGGGGCACCCCTTCACCGGAATCGGCACCACTGGCTACGACAATATTGGCAAAAAATATGTTTCGACGTGGATGGATTCCATGGCGACCGGAATCTTTCTCATGGAAGGCACGGCAAGTACTGGTGGCAAGACGATTACGCTCTTTGGGGAACACGAAGCCCCGGGTGGGGGGCACATGAAACACCGCGCGGTCTGGACCATTCCAGATAGCGATAATCAAATCTTCGTCATGTATGGAGTTCACCAAGGAGGTCCGGAAATGAAAATGATGGAGATCGCCTATACACGGAAAGAGTGACAAGGGAAAAATCCCTGTCCATTTTTACTAACCCATTCCAGAAACCCCCGTGCTTTGCACAGGGATGAATGGAATCCTTGTTATGGGGTTTGGGGGACAGATTCCCCCAACTAATCGAATAAGGTTGTTGAGAAGCCCCGCCCTTTGGGTGGGGAGTTTCACTCGGCCTGCACCGATAGCCCGGCAGCTTTTCACCTACGTGGGTTGGTTAACTGTACGGTGTTTCTCGTTTGTGAGGTGTGACAGACGTCATCGAGGTCGGACAGGTTTGTGCCCGCGCTCCTCGTGATCGATAGTCTTGGGCGGGCCTGTAACCTTCACAGACAATGCAACTTCAACAACCACCGCTAAATCATCGATGATGCCTGAACCGGCCTCAGTGCGATGGTCCGCGTCGAGCTCAGTCCCTCTAGCTGTGTATCGCTAACACCACCCGCCACCTGCAGAGACTCAATCGACACTCGAGTAGCAGACCCTAGACATTTTCCCGGACAATTCTTCCTCTCTGCTCGACGCCTGAGGCATTGGCAGCTTTGGAAGATCCACCATTCTCTGACCTGCTGGTAGTGTCCTTTCAGAGAATTTCTTAAACATATTGTGTTGCCTTTAGAAATTCGCTACAAGTGTCCGGTTGGGCGCAGCGGGAACGTCTTCCTCACCCCCCATGTCTCAACGGTGGCCGTCTCCCTCTTAGGCGGAGACCATACGATTTTTCTGAATAGAGCTGTTTAGTGGAATGATAAGAGAAAGAAGTCAAAGGAACGAGCACTACGATATCTGTCACAATGGGGCAATAGTCTGTATCTTGACTCTCATGTTGATATCCTTGGGCTTAGGGGACCTTTGCGCCATGCCGGCCTCCGATGCTTCCAGCGATTTCCACCAATTCAGTCATGGCATATTTGATCGAATCCGATCTGCGTCAACGAAGCTCGTGCCCGAAACAGCCGATGCCGTCCTTACTCGAACCAGAGAATGGAAGTGGAATCGGTATCTGAAGAGCGTCTTGAATCTTCCTGATTGGATGGACCTTGGTCTTGAGCATCGAACCCGCTTTGGGGTGTATGACCATCCCTGGCGATCTAACCAACCCTTAGGGAGAACGGACCCGCAAATCGAACAACGATCTCGCATTCGCTTCGGACTTAATGGGAACGTCTTCAAATTTGTGTTCGAAGGGCAGGATTCCCGAACTCATCTTGATGATCCCGGTGACTTTGTGAATACCACCATCGTCAACGAAATGGACATTCTACAGCTATTGGTGTCTGCAACAGCCAAGAATGTATTTGGAACGGGGCTTCGCGCAGATCTGCATGTCGGTCGGCTTACCATGGATTTTGGCCGACGCTGGTTAATCGCTCGTAATGGCATGCGCAATACCACCAATGCCTTTGATGGAATGCATGGGCAATTGGCGCAAGGTAAGGATTGGCGCATACGTGCGTTTCTTGTCGAACCCGTCATCCGAGATGCTGTGCAGCTCGATGAACAGTCCGAGCGAAACGTGTTCTGGGGGGTCTATTGGGAATCGAATCAAGTACCTTGGTTACGAACGAACCTCTACTATTTTGGCTTGAATGACCAGCGAACCTCAATCGTTGCCAGACAACGAACCTTTTCCACGTTTGGAGTGCGATTCTATGCACTCCCGAAGAAAGGCCAATTAGACTATAGTCTGGAAAGTATCTGGCAGACTGGGAAACGAGGCAATGTCGATCACTTCGCACATTTTCAACATGTCCACATCGGGTATACCTTCAATCTCCTATGGTCGCCGCGATTCCTGATTCATTATGACTATGCCAGTGGCGATCGAGATCCCACGGACAGCCAAGATTCCGCGTTTGATACGCTCTTTGGGGCGAGGCACCCTCAATTTAATCCCATTGGAAATTTTGGACCGTTTTTCTCACAGAATATAAGCTCCCCTGGGTGGCGAGTCATCGTAGTTCCCTATAAAGGCTGGAGGCTGCAGCTCAAGCATCGTGTGTGGTATCTCGCCACTTCGCGTGGGGGGTTCGGTAGTCAACCCTTCGTGACGGGGACCAACGGCGTGCTCCGTGATCCCTCAGGCAATTCGGGAAATTTTCTCGGCCATGATATCGAGACGCGGGTTCAGTGGAAGATTAATGACAATTGGAATTTTGATGCTGGGTATACGCATTGGTTTAAGGGAAGCTATTTCGATCGTCTTCCCGCCTCAGCTGGGTTACCGCCGGGCGGCAATAAAGATACGGATTACTTCTATATCGAAACGACTTTCAGATTTTGACAACATCTACTAACAGCCACTCCGCTCTTGATTCTTGGAAGAATTTTCCCTTGGTTCTGTCAAAGTAACCTGCTGGAAGCGAATGGGAACGGATTCGCCGCGCGATGATATAATCCATTATGCACACAGGACATTCCGCTAAGCCTGAAACGTCTCAGTACCTACAAATCGAATTTAGCGAGCGCTTCAAGCTGTTTCAACTCTTGAAAACAGGTTTAAAATAAGTCGTCTTTTCCCCTAGTCCTTCTTGTTGACCAAGGAACGTGTCACTTGAAACGCTTTCTCCATATCGGGCATGTGACCTAAATCAGGTGTCACTTGGAGATATCGGATCACATTCTGCTCATCTACAACGAGGATGGCTCGGGCCAAGACATGCGGACCTTCTAAAAGTAGCCCGTGGGTTTTACCAAAGGCCCCTCCCCGAAAATCAGATAAAAATTTCACGTTGTTGATTCCCGCTTCTTTCGCAAAACGATCTTGTGCGAATGGGGTATCCACACTGATGGTGATGAGGTTGACGTGTTGATCCAGCCCCTGATTTTTCTCACTCAGATAATGCGTCTGTTGCTCACAAACGGTGGTGTCCAGCGAAGGGACCACATTGATGAGACGAACCGATCCCCTGGTCTCGGTGACATCGATCAGAGATAAATCCCCTTTGGCCAAGTTGATGGATCGTAGTTTATCACCAACCTGGATGGACATACCGCTCAATGGTAAAGGACTGCCTTTGAATTGAATGGTTGAGCCTTGACCCGTACCAGCCGAGGTTGTGTCAATCTGAATGTCTTTATACGTATACCCGTGTTCGGAATGACGACCTATCCCGGTGCAACTTGCCAAATTGGCAGTGGTAAAGATGAGAAGGATCCAAATAAATGGTTTGGTCAGCATAGGCAGTCTCCTTACATGGGAAGGCTTTGAATTTGCAGTGAGAAAAACCTGTTGTGGGACCTGTTCCGATTGGCTGGGGTGAAAGTGATTAGAAGGTCAGATGAGTTGTTTGACCATACAGGCTTAGTTTGCCAAACCCAAGTGAAATTGACAATGCTCTTTGATGACAAGCTCCGCAACCTAAGCTGGAGGGTGCAGGATGACGCCCCTGCACCCCCTCATGATTGAATCACTCGAGTCACAAAGTTTTCAAAGCGCATTCAAGCCTAGCGCACACACCATGCATGGAATTCCTCTCCCTTATCGAGTGGTTCCACCTGACCATTGCTGAAGAACACCCCCCACGCCTCATTGGCAGGATTGCCTGCATTCTCCGTTGCCGCCCAATAGGCGGTCGAGTGCACATCAGTAAATGGGCCATCATCGCCCAGCGCGGCCCCCGGGGCTAACTCACTGTAATCTACGAGGCTAATCAACTCATGAATCTCAGGCAAGCGATAGCCGCCCCCAATAGCCGCACAATAATCCACGGCCTCTTGCCAAAGGCAATGTTCTCCGCCATCTTCTTTTTCGCACGGGGAAAAGGTACCGGCTAACCCCCCTGGGTCTTGCTGCCATCGCAAGGATGTGGTCGTATCCAAAACATCCCCATTTCCCAACACCACGAATCCATCCCCTTGGGTCCCCGGCGAATTCGGCTTCTTCGCATGCGCCGCTCCACTCCAAACCAGGAGCCCCACTATCATGCTGACGATTCCAATGCCTCGCATAAATCTTGAACCTATCATATATAAACCTCCACCGTTTCGTGAGAGCCACAACCTTCCTGACTCGTCACACGTAGTTAAAAAAGCAATGAATAAATATCCCCCGCTCAGCCTCTCTCCATCTTTTCACTGAAGACAGAGTTGCACACTTACCGAAGTCAGACAGGGCCGGCGCAACACTCGCCCCTAAGCCTAGACATTAAGAATCAACCTCCCCAAGGAAAAGGATATCGTTTGCATGTCAGGTCTCCTTGGAAGAAGTCTCATGCTACCACTTACCTTTTTCGGCGACAGGACCAAAACCCAAGAGCCCCTCTCAAGATTAGGGTTCCACTCAAAAGAAAAGCTACCCATCAAAACTAACGAATGCCTACAATTACTACATTAGTTAGATTGATGCCCCCTTGGCCGACGTTCCTACGCCCGCAAATAGTCCTTAGCTTTGTTCACGGCAGTTCGGTGGAGCCATCCATGTTGAGAATGTGCTGTCACAAATGTCTTCTGTGCGACATATGCGTCGGTAGGGAAGTAAATTACTTTCTTGCAAGCCTCAGCGACGATAGCAATCTTCATCAACTATTTTGCTCCTTTTTTGCCGAGGCGATCTACACCGTTTACATTTGCCAATTTCATTCGTCTAATTCCTCATACAACAGGTGATCGCAGGATGTGAACCAAACGAGGACAGTACTGAGGTATTTGGTCAAATAGCTGCGGAAATCGATGTGGCAGGCCTAACCTAATAGAAACATTTTTACGAAATGGAGGATTGAACATGCTTAATACACTACGTACATTTATTCTCCTGGTTGCAGGAGTAGCGGTGCTAGTTGCCCCTGCGAATGGTTGGGCTAAGAAGAAAAAACTCGAGGCAGAAGCCCCCTTGATTGCAACGGAAAATGCTCCTTCAGGGGCGTCTGGGGATGTAAAGTTTAAGATCAAAGGCAGGCGAATGGATCTCAAGGTAGAAATCGAAGATATGCCGCTTGGAACGTACGATGTGATCATCGGTGGCATCTTCCGAGGTTCTTTGACTGTGGTAGGGACGGTTGACGGTATGGAAGGAGAATTGGAGTTTCGCAACCGAGCGGACAGGGACAAGGTGCTCCTGGACTTCTCTCCAGGGGGGAAGGTCGTTCAGATACAGCAGGCGGGGATCACACTCCTAGCCGGTGTCGTACCCGACCTTTCTTTCGATGACCCAGTAGCCGGCAATTCCCAAGATACGTTCCCTAAACAAAAACTAAAGATCGATATGATACCAACGGCTGCTGCAGGCCCCAAGTCAAATGCGCAAATCCGCTACAAGTCTAATCGAAAGGGGGCTGACTTGGAACTGCGAGCCAAAAATTTCCCATCAGGTACCTATGAGCTTGTTGTGGATGATGTTGTCATCACGTCTTTTTTTTACAAGGGAAGAGGAAATGCCAAGCTGAAGTTCTCTTCTAGACCTCGAGGAAACCGCTTGCCACTAACCTTCGACCCGTCGGGCGCTACATTTCGTATCGTCCAGGACGCAACGGACTTTTTCAGGTCCACTGTCACTGCGAAACCCTTGCCAGGCGTCTCAGGCGCTGGTGAACTTGAAGTCAGATTAGCACCTACAGGTGTTCAGCTCTTGGCTTCCGGCAAAGCCGAGTATGAGGTTAAGCTTGGAAGGGAGAAATTCAGTGTCGAAATCGAAGATGTTATTTCCGGCACCTACGATCTTTTTGTTGATGGTGTCAATGTTGGCGTGATCACCGCAGTGCCCACCAGTGAAGGCGTGGAGGGAGAGATTGAATTTCGCAACCCTCGGGGTGATGATCCAGACAAGATTCTGCTGACTTTCGATCCACGAGGTAAGACTATCCAGGTTATGCAGGGAGACGTGGTCATTCTGGGCACCGAATTCCCTACAGGTTCCTGATGTAAGAAATCAGCGCTGGATTGAAGTGGGCAAGAAAGATTATCTGGATAATGAAACGTCATACGGTGTTTAATTGGAGTCCAAATTCACAAAAACAGGTTTAAAACAGACTTTACGGGAATTGGGGTACTGGCGTGAACGATCTAGGTCGTTGATTTAATTGGTGGGTCGTACAGGGATCGAACCTGTGGCCCGCTGATGAAGAGTCAGCTGTATTCTGTTTTCGAACTATAAAACAGTGATATGGGTAGGAATACCATTCTTCACCTTTACGGGGACTTCGATTTTCCATCAATCACATTCGCCAAGCTTCGAAGGGCCTGATTCACCGATTCTGCAATGGGAAATCGTTCTGCGACATCAGGTGCTAACACGACCACATTAGACCCTTGGTGATAAGATTTAGCATATTTCCCTCTCACGCCTTGGGAAAAATCATATTCCTCTCTCATCCCATTATCTTCAGATTCCTTGCTCATAACATTCCCTTTCCCGTTTGGTCGCTGGCCGAGCACTGATGATTCTGGTGGAATCTGCTCGATCGGTGTGAACAACGACTATTGTCTTTGAATTTGTCGAAACCCCAATCGACACAAAACGTGTTTCATCTTGAGAATTATCGGGATCACTTCTTGTTAAAGATAGAGGATCACCAAAATGGTGGTCGCTTCCTCAAATGTCACGCCATGTTTGGAGGCATTCAATTGAGCCTTGTTAAGATCCCATTCAAATCTGATTAGAGGCGTTGACGCTGTTATTAAAAATTGGTGGGTCGTACAGGGATCGAACCTGTGGCCCGCTGATTAAGAGTCAGCTGCTCTACCAGCTGAGCTAACGACCCACCTGGGGTGATGTTGAAAAGGCTATCAGCTTTGTTCTTGTTGCTCGCTCTTCTCGATGTACTAACCTGTACGCCTCGAAGTTCTCTCGGCCTCGGGCTTTGCTGGGTGAGCTTTTTGAACATCTTCATATGCAAAACATTTTAAAAATTTTGAGAACAATTGAAATTTCGAGTCTGTAATTTTTTGGGGATTCTACCTCCTCTGGCCCCTCCTTACAAAGGAGGGGAATCTTGGTATATTTTGCTACAAACTTTTTACGTCAATGATGGTGCGCCTGACAGGATTTGAACCTGTGGCCCCTGGCTCCGGAGGCCAGTGCTCTATCCACTGAGCTACAGGCGCTTGTGTCGCTATCGTTAATTCTTGGTGCTTTCTCCCCTCACCCCTTTCGGTCCTCTTCGGAACGAAACCTCTCCCCGCTGGGGAGAAGAACTAACTACAGAAAGAAAGTCAGCAGAAATTTCGAAGCTAGCATGGTTGTTTGGGTGAAGTCTACCCGATGCCGAAGAGGGAATTATTCGCATGGTGGAGGCGGTTCGAGGCCGGTTTGATAGGCTTCGAAGACAGCTTTGGAGGCTTCGACTACTTCGGCTGGTTCGTGTAACACTTTGGTAAGAAGATGTTTGACATCGAGCGGTGTCAAACCATTAGATGGGGCTATGAAACGCTTGCGGGCGACTCGTCGTTCTTCAGGGTCATCGGGTTCATAGTAGCCTAGCAATTCCCCTGACTCCACCGCCTGCTCCAAGCGATCTGTCCATTGGGCGACAAGCTCAGGCGTCCAGGAATTGTCAGAGGGCTTTCTCTGAAAGAGTTCAAGTTTGGTCCACTGCACCCAGCCCACAAAGACGGCCCAGGTTTCGTTCATGACTTCCCAGGCATCTTGGTCAGACAAAAAACGTAATTCCGTAGACCCTTTGAGTTGCCGTATTGGGTTGATGCGGACGAAACGATAGTGACAGGCCAATTGGCTATTGGCAAATGCGAGTACCTGCTGATCTGCGCTTGTGAGAGGCGTAGGATGGGTGTCGACATAGAGGTAATCCAAATACGCATGTAGCAGCTCATGGTAGAGTAAGGCTAAGTCGTGATGTGTCATGCGAGCTAGGTCTGCTAAGGCTCCACCGGCCTCGTTAAACGAAAGGCGCATATTGAGGATCATCCGATGGTCTTCGGGATGATACTCGGCAGCGTAGGTTCGCAGGTCTTCAAAGGTAATTTTCACAAACTCCGGATCGATGTGTGTGAGGAATTCCGTGGGCAGTCCTAATTCTTTGGCTTGCTGAAGCAAGGCGGGCCAGGGGTTCCGAGGATGAGATTGAGTGTCAGAGGAGGTTTGATCAGCCCGGGTCACTCCGTTGCCAACTGTCGTGAGGCAGATGATAATCGTGGACCCAATGCCAATAATGGTTTGCTTCAGCCAACGCACGTGATTATCTCCAAGAATACGTTTGATCTTCTTCAACCAGATTCCAGGTCTCGAAACGTGAGGGGGAAATCGGATCGAAATATCGCGAAGGTTTACAGAGGACCGATCCCGTCATCTTATCGTACACGTTGATGGGATAGGTAAGGAAGAGCTGGTCTTTGGCTCGGGTCATGGCGACATATAAGAGCCGGCGCTCCTCTTCGAGTTCTTCTGGGGTAGAGAAGGAATAAGCCGAGGGAAATCGCCCGTCGACCAACCAAATGACAAACACGCATCGCCATTCCAGCCCCTTTGCTGAATGAATGGTCGAAAGAATGAGTCGTTCATCATCACGATCAGGGGCCTCGATATCTGACACGCTTTCATTAGGCGGCTCTAACGTCAGATCTGCCAGAAATTCATTGAGATCCCCATAGCGCTCTGCCATCACCGACAAATGCTCTAGATCGCGAATGCGTTTAGGGTAATCGTCATATTGATCTTTGAGCAGCGGCAAATAATAATCCAGCATTTCTCCCAGCAGTACTCCGGGGCTTAGTGGTTCTTGGGTTAATTGTTCTAATGTGGCGGCAAGATGACGCAGGCTCCCACCAGCCCGCCCGGTACTCAGTTTGAGTCCTTCAAAGCTACCATGGGCTTGCAGGATCATGGTAATGATGTCTTTAGCTTTTTTGGGGCCCACTCCATCAAGGAGTAGGAGTAGACGGTTCCAGCTCACGGTGTCTAGTGGATTGTGAATGACGCGCAGATGAGCGAGCAGGTCCTTCACGTGCGCGGTTTCAATAAATTTAAATCCGCCGCGCTTAATAAAAGGCAAATCCCGTCGAGTTAGCTCGAGCTCCAAATCGAACGCGTGAAAACTGGAGCGAAACAGCACAGCGATCTCGTCGAGGGCGATCCCTTCTTCCCGCAATTCTAAGATGCGTTGAGCCACGAACCGAGATTGAGCATTTTCGCCCATGGCTTGGACCAGGATGGGTAACGCCCCTTCCTCTCTTCGTGTAAACAGTGTTTTGCTGTACCGTTCTGGAGCGTCTGCAATGAGCTCATTGGCTAATTGCAGGATGGGCTGGGTACTGCGGTAATTTTCTTCTAATTTGTAAATGGTGGTGCCTGGAAACAGCTCGGGAAATTCCATAATATTGCGAAATGTGGCACCGCGAAACGCGTAAATCGACTGCGAATCGTCCCCAACGACCATGACGTTTTGATGAGTGGCTGCCAAATTGCGCACGAGCGAGGCTTGCAGACGATTGGTGTCTTGATATTCATCAACGAGGATATATCGAAACGTTTGGCTAATCGTCGTCCGGGCATATTCGTCGACCACCAGAACTTCTAATAGTTTCACCAGCAAGTCATCGTAGTCGACGAGTTGCCGTTGCCGTTTTGCGGCCTCGTACGCGGTTTGTAATTTGCTCAGTTCTTCCACGTAATTTCCGAAATGGCTGTATTCGTCTAGGACCACATCCTCCAAACCCTCGAGTGTATTGGCAGTCTTACTAAACATGTCTGCGATGGTATGTTTGCGAGGAAAGCGTTTCCCGAGTTCATTCAACCCGAGTTGCCCCCGCAACAGACTAATCAAATCTTCTGAATCCCCACGATCCAAAATCGTGAATCCAGACTCTAAGCCAATGGGTTGCCCGTACCGGCGCAGGAGAAGATTTGCCATTGAGTGGAAGGTTCCTCCACTCACCTGTTGACTACGGAGCCCGATCAGCATCCCGACGCGCTCTAACATCTCTTGCGCAGCTTTTCGAGTAAAGGTCAGTAGCAAAATGGAGCTTGGTGGAATGCCGAGGTCGATGAGTCGAACCACGCGATATACCAGGGTTCGGGTTTTTCCGCTTCCAGCCCCAGCAATGACCAAGGCCGGTCCATCAACGGCCTCGACTGCCGCCAGTTGCTGAGCGTTCAGCTCTTCGGCGTAGTTACGTGAAAGAGGTGGCGGCGAGGATTCTTCAAGCGGCCGCTTGAGGACATAGGTTTTAGAACTGCCAGAGGTAGAATCCATTCGGACCTAAAAATGGGACCAGTGAGGCGGACTATTCTCTTGGTAAACCCCGGTAGCTGTGTATAGCATAGGCGCTGGTGGCTGGCAACGCGAGATACTTGAGTTTTGGACAGACCTCGAAACCCTCAGTTATAATTGAGGAAATTTATCAAAGGATTGTCTATGGCCAGTAATACGACAGCAGGGCATGCAAAAATCTTAAAGGATCTGAGTCACACCATGATGAGTGTGGCTCGGGAATCCGTCAATTTGATCAAGCGGTCAGACCAGCAGCAAGCGCTGAAGCTTCAACGGAAGCAAGAGTGGGATATTTATCTCGAGTTTCTTCGGATGCTCTTTAATCTTGTCGATCGGCTTTCTGCGTTTTATATTCCGATTCAGGAGCAGCGGGATTTTATGAATAGCTTAGAAGATTCTATTGCGCATGAACTGAAAACTGTCTTGGCTCCTTCACTATCTTCGAGCGAAATCGATGAGATGGAAGTAACGCTGTCTGTTGGACAAACGGTCGCTGAAAGTCGAGAAATTTATGAACGGTTTAAGTTTGTGGTTACTGATCAGACTAAGGAGCGTGACGAGTATTTTCAATTTTTTTCAGAGCGGGTTGCGCAGAAAGCAGGTGTCTCAGGTAAGAGGGAGATTATCTCGGCCGCATTTTTGTGCGGTACTGCGGTTATCCCAGCTTTCAAGAATCTTTTCGATGATGCGATGAAGCCAAAGGGCGATGCGCCGTCCCCTTCGACTGGTACCAGCGATGAGACGGTTCAGCCCAAGAAAGACGATGCTCCAGCCGTTCAACCAGGTTCTGCCACCCCTCTTTCTGCTCCTGATGGTGGCAGTGGAGAGGGGCTCATAAAATTGATCAGTGTGGTGTCTCGTGTCCAGGGCGAAGAAGAAATCGAAACCTTTTGGGGTTTGCATCCACAGTTTCGTCGCGATCTTCCCCCAGACGAAGCCAAAGAACTGGCCAAGCATATGAACCGGGTCACGCGTATTGTTGGTGAGCGATTTTCAATTGTGATTTCCCTTGCGCAAGCTGGTGCCAGTCGGCCCGTCGGCAATGCTTGATTCATTTATCTAATCTAACGGTTCTCGCCTCAAGGCGTCCTAAAAAGCCTCTCTCATTCTTAAATTAGATCTACCCAGCTTTTTCACATTAAATCTACGTTTGCGGCGTTCCATTCTTCACCGCGTGTGCTGCGGTCTCAGCCCTTCCTTGTACGATCATAAAGTGGGTGCTACTATAAATCCAAGAAATATCTCGTGTCGTTTCTCTCTGCCACTATAACATTAGACGGGCAGGAGATAATGAGGGTCGAAGGTCGTGGAGACGATTAAAGTAGATAGCTTGTGAGGTAGCTCATGAAGTTTATTCGATGGATGATCATTCTGGGCGTAGTGTTCGGAGCGGGATATTACACCGGGCAGCAACCGGATGTGGTTAAACAAACCCTTCGTGATCTTTCAGGAGAGGTATTAGACAGCACGATTGGTCTGGATCATACGGTCAAGGTGCAACGACAGATGTTGGAGGCGAAGGAAGGATTCATTGAAGGACGGGCGTATCTCTTAGACCATGACTTTGAAGAAGCATCAGGAGAGTTTGAACGGGCTCTTCGTCACCTCGATCAAGCCGCTGCGCTGAGCTCGGATAGCCAATTGGCCCACCAGGTCGATAGGGTCAGACGAAAAGTCCGTGAAGCTCAGGCCACCTTGGCCCAGGGTCGGAGCCTTCCTTCGCATGTCTTAGACGAACTTCGTCAAGAAATCCAGGCTCTTCTCCCCTGATCTTGTCAAATGGTGCTAGGCGTTTACCGCCTCTTTCTTCCAAGCGGCGAGCATCCGTTCGATTCTCAGTCTGACAACCAAATCAGGATCTTTCATGAGCGGCTTTACAGCCTCTCGTCCTCGTGGGTCGCCGATTTTTTCGAGTGCTGCAGCGGCCGATAGGCGTGAAAACCAGTCGGTATCCTGTAGGCATTCGATTAACGAATCTACGCAACTCGCATCTTTAATTTCACCTAGTGCTAAGATCGCTTGCTTTCGAATGGTTTCATCGGGGTCTTTTAAGAGCTCCAACAATCTGCCAATAGCGGGTTTGCCTAGTTCGGCCAAAGCCCAGGTGGCATCATCTTTAAATTCATCATTTCGAAGCATCGAGATAAGTGGATCTAAAACGCGTTCATCGTTAATCTTCCCCAAGGTCTTAATGACGGGTTTCCTGGCATCATAATCGCGAACGTAGCGCAGCAATAACTCTACAGCCGGCGACCCGATCATAGCCAAGGCTTCGACGGCAGCCTCCCGAACTTGCCAGTCACCATCTCGCAGACATCGGACGAGGGGTTCGACGCATCGTTCATCACCCATTTCTCCGAGGGTAATAACCGCTTCGCGGCGAACGACCCAATCAGATTCGTTGAGAAGATCGATCTGAATGTCGATCTCGTCTTTGACCTGTTCTTCGACGAGTTCTTCTTCTTGCTCAGCTGTCTCGTCAGCTTCAGACGACGAAGCGACAACCTCGCTCGTGTCGTCGTCAGATTCGGTGGTAATGGCATCTGCCAGTTCATCCACCTGTTCGTCTTTTGGAAGGGTCTTGCTGCCCTCTAAGGAAACGAATTCCGTCTGATCCGAAAATTCATCATCAATATTGTTCTGGTCGTCACGCATATCCAATTCCTCCAACTCAGGGCATTGTTACAGGGCCACCTTATTCTTTAGTCGAAGCCGTTTTGGCTGCTCGATCCGCTTCTCGTTTTTTGGCAACTTGAATTTTCCGTTGCACACGCTTTAAACGTTTTTTAAGAGACCGCCCTGCAACCTTCCCTTTTAAATCCTCGCTCTGAGCGGTCGTGTCTTTCACTTTTTTCTCGAGGGCATCGACATCTTCCTCGAGAGAGCGTCGTTTAGCCATAAGACTGGGGTTCTCCTCATAAACAGAATGGACTCTCGCCTTATCCAAATAAGGCACATCTACGCCTGAGTCTAGTCAAGGGACCGGAAAGGTGTCAATGAGGGCTCTCAGGCTTCAAAATGTCACATAAAAAAACCCCGCTGGGATGGCCCAGCGGGGTTGGAAACTCTCAGGCCGAGCCTGAATTACTTCTTACAGAAGCTTCTTTCATAGGCAATGATTTTCCAGCCTTCTTCTTCGCTGATAGTGGCAGGAATGAGCGGAACCATTCCTGTCCCAGGGCTTCCGTTCTTAATCACCCACATCAACTCACCATCTTTGCGTTTCTTATGAAACTTACAATTAGTGAAGTCACGAGGACCGGGATTGAGGACTTTCCCTGCTGGACCTTTCCCATCACCATCTTTTCCATGACAGTTGATGCAGGTGCCTTTCCCTTCAAAGAGCGCTTTCCCTTCCGCGACAATTTCCGGCGGCGCGTCTTTGGCTTTCTTGTACAAGGGAGATTTCGTTTTCTTTGCAGCTGCCCGTTTGTCGGCTGGAACGCGCGCCTTCAACGGATCTTTTTCTGGGCCAGCAATGGCGAGACCAGTCGTTAAAAACATGGCTGCTGTAGCCATCACAACCATCTTCATCGAAAACTTCATGTAAGCCTCCTCGGTTAAACAGAGTGGATGAGAGCGAAAAAACACTCGGGGTCTTTCACACCCCATGTCGCCATTTCTTGTTCTTGGTTCAGGGTATTTGAGAGGGAAAGGATGAGCATTCATCCTGCAACCACCCAAACCTTTTTATCTTATCAATCAAATTTTTGGGCTGTCAAGAAACAAAAAATCATGAGAAAGCCCTTTTTTCTTAGGCTTTTCCACAAACTTTCCGTTTTCGATAAAAAAAGAAATTGTCCAAGACAAAAGAGAGTGATGCGGTAGGGTTTCTAGGTTTAAGGGCGTAACCGAATATTTCTGACGACTTGTCCGGGTTTTCCAAACGGGCCTTGAGATTCGCCATTGAGGCGTACGACTACGCCTGCTGCATTGCCAAGCGTTAAGAGAAACTGTTTTTGAGCTTTCCAGGTGATGCGTTGACCAGGCTGTAAGAGCGCTTCGTTAGGAGCCTCCTGATCTGATTGGACCACCACCCAGGTTAATTGAGTTGCCTCTACTTCCAGAGTTTGCAAACTGTCAACTGAGGGAGCTTCAGAAGGCGGATTCGGGGGAGCCGGTTCGACAGTTGGTCCCTCAGGTGTTGTTGGCACAGGCACCACGGGAGTTGCTCCCTCAGGTTGTGTAGGCAGTGTTGTGTCTAGAGGTTGACTCACTTCTTTCTCCTCTGTGGCTGGGGCCTCGACGGGTTCTGGCTCATTAGTCTCTGGCCGGTGGGATGCTACCTCGGATTGCGGTAAGGTAGTGATTGGCTTCTGTCCGGATGGAAACCAATACCATAAGGCGCCTGCTGCCAGACTGACGATAGCTAATCCAACAATCTTCCAATTTATCGGGGGCCGATGGCCCCCTTCTATGGTGACTTGGACGTGTGGTTGTTCAGGGTGGTGTTGCTCATAATAATTGTTTGATACATCCAGAAACCGCTGTAGCGCTTCTTCCTCATCAAGACCTAAGACCTTGGCATAAGATCGAACAAATCCTTTTGCAAAGACCTTGGCTGGAAGGTTGGCAAAATCTTCGGACTCGAGTGCTTGCAGATGTCGTTCTTGAATACGGGTTTGCGTTGTTACTTGCTCGAAGGATAACCCCTTCTTGTCTCGTGCTTGCTTGAGATAATCTCCGAAGGGCTCCATAGGTGTCCTAACCTGACGATAATGGGCGGAAGGCTTACGACAAGGCTTCAAAATGCGTCAATTGTTTAAACGATCGATACCTCGCATCTATTTCTTCTCGGGTCAGCTGTTTCAATCGCTCGAGGCTGAAGGCTTCCACGTTAAATGAAGCCATAACACTGCCGAATATAATAGCCTGTCGAAGGCCGGCTTCTGAATAGTTTCCCGATGCAGATAGGTAACCCATCAAACCTCCAGCAAAGGTATCTCCTGCGCCCGTAGGGTCTTTGACGGTTTCCAAAGGATAGGCAGGGGCTCCGAACATGCCCTGCTGATGAAACATCAATACCCCATATTCCCCTCGTTTAATGATCAATGTCTTCGGTCCCTTAGCCAAAATGCGTTTGGCAACCTGGACTAAATTCGCATCTTCTCCTAGCGCTCGGGCTTCCCCATCATTAATGACGAGAACGTCAATCAATTCTAACACTTTCCATAACGCGTCGCGTTTGCCATCTATCCAAAAGTTCATTGTGTCACAGGCCACAATTGATGGGCGTTTCACCTTGTGAAGGACATCAAGTTGCAACTCAGGATCAATATTCCCTAGAAATAATGCTGAAGGTGTGGTGTAACGTTCAGGAATTTTAGGACGAAAAGTTTCCAGTACATTGAGATGGGTTTCGAGGGTTTGGGCTTCGTTCAGTTGATAGGAATATTCTCCACGCCAACGAAACGTTTTTCCAGGCCGCCGCTCTAAGCCTTCGAGATCTATTCCGCGACTCCGAAGGAAATCGATATGCTCCTCGGGGAAATCTTCGCCCACGACAGCTATCAAATTGACGTCGGTGAAGAAACTGGCCGAAGTGGAAAAATAGGTGGCAGAGCCTCCCAAAACATTCGATGCTTCTCCAAAGGGCGTGCGAACTGAATCGAACGCCACAGAACCGACAACGAGCAAGTTTCCCATAATGGTTACCTTTTCTTTGTTTGAGCAATAGTCGACAATTGTCGTTGCAATAATAATTGATAGCGCTTTCTCATGGTTGGACTGACTCGAGTGAACGGCGTAATGATCGCATGCTCTAGGGCAGTCTGGCAGGGACAAGGGCCTAGATTCTTCGCGAGGTGTAGTGCGTGATGGAGCACTTGTTTGGCTGTTTCGACATTCTTTTTCATGATGTCCAAAATAGCCCCAACCGATACGTCGTCTTCAGCCTCATGCCAGCAATCGTAGTCTGTTACGAGAGCCAATGTGGCGTAACACAGTTCTGCTTCACGAGCAAGTTTGGCCTCAGGAATGTTAGTCATGCCAATGACATCTACTCCCCATTGGCGATACAGCAAGGATTCAGCCCGGCTAGAAAATTGAGGCCCTTCAATGCAGAGATAGGTGCCAGGATGATGGACTTTAACGGAGGCATGTTGGCTCGCGTTTTTCAGCAGAGAAGACAATGTCTGGCAAATTGGATCAGCAAACGCGATGTGTGCCACAACACCTTGGTCAAAAAACGTGTTATGACGTTGAGTCGTTCGATCAATGAATTGATTGGGAAGGACGAAGTCTCCAGGTCGAATATGGGTTTTCATACTCCCAACGGCGCTCACGGAAAACACTCGAGACACCCCCAGCGATTTTAACGCATGAATATTCGCTCGATAGTTGATGCCGGATGGCAACGTATGGTGTCCGCGGCCATGACGTGCCAAAAAGGCTACCTTTAGCCCTTCAAACGATCCCACCATCACAGAGTCGGAAGGTTTCCCAAATGGCGTGCGGACGGCCACCTGTTTCAATCGTGTCAGCCCCTCCATTTCATACAGCCCGCTTCCCCCTATGACAGCAATGCTGGCTTTGGGTGTTCGGGCTCCTCTCGTTGTTGTAGGCACTCTCGTAACTCCTGGCAATAGTGGTGAATGATCGAGGGTGTATTGAATGAGTAAAGGACGACGTCTAGTTAATAGTGTCTCGTGAGGTTTCTGGTGGACAGGCTATAATTCTGTCGTGAAGAATTGGTGATGCCTCGAGCGAATGAAGAAAGTCATCGACTTTTTTTAAAATCTTCGTGGCTGTCTCTAAAGGGCTTTCGCCGTCTTGTATGGTTATCCATTGAATATCCGGCTCCTTTCTAAACCAGGTCATTTGCCGTTTAGCAAAATGTCGAGTATCGCGTTTTAACAATCGCACAGTTTCATCGTACGAGTATTCTCCGGCCAGATACCCGGAAAATTGTCTGTAACCCAATCCCTTCATCGATCCAAGCTTTCGTGAATATCCCTGTTCTAGAAGCCATGCTGTTTCCTGCACAAGACCTTTTTCAATTTCTCGTTCGACTCGTGTTTCAATACGACCATATAGTGTCTCCCGTTCCATCGTGAGACCAATGAGTAAATAGGGATACGCAATTTCTTGAAATCGATGTTGGTGGTGCATCGCTGACAACGGGACGCCAAGTGTTTCATAGACTTCGAGCGCTCGAAGCACCTTGGGCTGGTCATGGGGATGCAAGCGCTGTGCAAGATCAGGATCCACCCGTTGCAATTTTTCGAATAAAAACGGCCAGCCTCGCTCCGTGGCTTCTTGTGTCAAGGCATGCCGTATGTCCCAATTGGCGGGAGGTCCCGAACACAGTCCTCTCAGCAATGCTCGAACATACAGTCCTGTTCCGCCAACGACCAGAGGGAGTAACCTGTGACTATGCAAACGAACAATGTCTTGCTGGGCATGCCGTCGAAAATCTCCGACATTGAACGTTTCGTCCGGATTTACGAGATCGATTAATCTATGGGGAATTCCGTCGCGTTCCTGAAGAGTAGGCTTGTCAGTCCCAATGTCCATATGCCGATAGACCTGGCAAGAATCAGCCGTCAGGATTTCTGTGCCCAGTATCCCGGCCAGTTCAATCCCAATACGGCTTTTTCCAATAGCCGTAGGACCCACGAGTGCGATGATTGGTTGATGAGTCGCTACGAGATCTTGATATCGCATAAGACAGTAGACAAGTCGAAATTAGTCGGAAACTCGCTTAAACAGGGTATTCAATTCGTCTCGTGAATGTCGAATCGCGACTCGTCGGCCATGAGGACAGGTCATGGGAAAGTTCTCCTGTGCCCAATCTTGTAACAACCTCGAAATCTCGGGAAGCGTCATGATACGCCCAGCTTGAACGGCACTTTGGCAGGCCATACTGGCAAGAACGGGCTGAATGCATGTGTCAAATGAATCTGTAGATTTCCATTCAGTTAGTTCATCAAGAAGCTCGAGAATCAGCGGACCAACCTGGACCTTTCCCAATATGGTCGGTATCGCTCGGACAACATAGGCTGTCGGTCCAAATCGGTCAATATCGATACCAACTTTGGATAACAGAGGTTGCCATTCATCGACTAAGGTTCCTTGGTCGGGGAGAAGTTCTATGGGCTCTGTGATCAACAAACTTTGTTGTGCAATAGCATTTTGGTTGAAGGCGCGAAGCAGTCGTTCAAAGAGAACTCGTTCGTGGGCGGTGTGCTGGTCAATGATATAAAGATCCTGATTGATAAGTCCTAACAGGTATGTATAGTGAGTTTGTCCCAGTGGAATAATGTGAAATTCATGATCTTTTGAGGGGTATGACACCATTGTTTCTTGGGCAAAAAGCGAAAGATGCCCTGGTATGTGCTTTGTGGTCTTGAGAATCGATTGGGGGGGAGTAACTTGAGCCACAGCTAAAGATTGTGCGGTGGGTTTGGTTTCAGGAAGGGTCGGTCCCCCAGAAAAACTTTCGAGAGCCATGTGGTTGGGAGCGAGAGGCACATGACTGCTGGCCGTGAAACTCTGCCGAACGGCACGAAGGATTTCGGAATGGATCATGTCAGCATGAGAAAAACGCACTTCGCGTTTCGTGGGATGCACATTGACGTCGACGGTTTTAGGGTCGAGTTGCACATGGACAATAAACTGGGGATGTTTTCTTTTTGGTAGAAATGACTTGTACCCCTCGTAAATGGCATGTGTAATAGTAGTGTTCTTAATTGGGCGACCATTGACAAAGATTTCTTGTGGACTGCGAGTAGTTCGAGCATGATGTGGACTGACGATAAATCCCGTAACTTGCAAGGCACCTGTGGTGTTGGAGAACGAAAGGAACCGTTCTAGGAATGTTGGGCCATACATTTGGACTAACCGGTCCTGAAATGTCGACACCACAGGATAATCCAAGATTTTATGTTCGTGATGACAAAGTCGAAAGTGAACCTCGGGATGAAGAAGCGCTGCTTGTTGAACCGTATAGGAAATTTTGGAGAATTCCGTCGAAACGGTTTTCAAAAACTTTAGTCGAGCGGGGGTATTAAAAAATAGGTCCAGAATTTCCACTTGAGTGCCTGGCGCTCCGGTATGATCTTTTGTGAGATATCCGTCGCCTCCTTCTGAAGCCAGGGCAATACCAGTCGAAGACCCTGAGGGTATCGTTTTGAGCGTGAATCGAGATACCGAGGCAATACTGGGTAAGGCTTCTCCACGAAAGCCTAACGTGGTAATACGATTCAGGTCGTCTTCCGTTTGAAGTTTGCTCGTGGCAAATCGTTGGCAGGCTAAGGCTGCATCGTCTCGATGCATGCCTGTCCCGTTATCTGACACCCTGATAAGGCGTCGACCTCCTTCTTGGATTTCCACAGTTATGAGAGAGCTGGCTGCGTCTAAACTATTGTCAATAAGTTCTTTGACTGCCGAAGCTGGCCGTTCTATGACTTCTCCGGCCGCGATTCGACAAGAGACATCATCAGGAAGAATACGAATTTTCCCAGTCACGAGAGGAGACATAGTCCAGACACTCAAACAACTGATGACTGTGAGTTAAACGACGAGAAGAGGAAGGATGTGGAGAGGGTCACGAAAGCCCAGCTTTTTTAAGTTGCTCCTTGGCGTTGCCGGCCTCCGGGGAATCTGGATAGTCCTGTATGACGCGGTTCCACAATTCCTGGGCTTTGGATCGTTGATCGGTTTCTAACATAATCTGTCCAAGCTTATACAAAGCTTGAATTCGGTATTTATTGTTGGGGTAATGGTCCACGATATGCTCTAGCGCTTCTTGAGCTGGGTCATAACGTTTTTTGACATAAAGAGACTGTCCTAGATAGTAAAATGCTTGAGGTGTGAGCGTCGTGGAAGGGTAATGTTTGACAAACCGTTGGAACTCAGCGGAGGCTCGATCATAGTTTCCATTGAGATAAACTTTGTAGGCGGACCGAAATGCCGAAGCTTCATTCTCCTGTCCCGACTGGGAGGGCGGCAACTGGGTCTGAGATGGTGAACCAGTTTGGGAATTCTGATGATTCGCCGGGGGCGCTGACGGTTTCGGTGTTTCGACTTGGGAAGGGCCGGGTCTCGGACGTTGGATCATATTATCGATACGAGTTTCCAGGGCTTTGACTCGAATAGATAAATCTTTGTCTCGACGCTGAGTTGACGATCGAGTCTGTTCAATTTGCTCTCGCAGGAGCGAGCTGGTCCGTTCGAGTTTCTCGAGAAGGTGCCGAGTGTCGAGATTTGCCTCCTCTTCGGTCTTAATGAGTTCTCCAACCAAAAAGTCGTGCTCATCGAGCTGAGACTCTATTTCAGAGAGTCGTTCACGAACTTGCTGTTCGTAGTTTTGAGTGGCATCCTGCTGTAGTTGGAGGGTTTGAACCTGTTTCTGTAGGTCGGAGAGGTCAGGCTCGGTTGCGCACCCGCTCGCCACAAGTCCGACAAAGAGCATTATTGAGAGAACAATTCGATTCATGGCCTTTATTCGTGAAAATCCAAGCATGATTACCACTATTGTACCAAGTCAATGATGCCCAGAAAAGGTCCTCAGATGCCAATACGGGCCCGTGATCTGCTATTTGCGTGTTGGAGTGCCTTGTATACGATTCACGCGTTGGGCCAATTGCCCCAGGCGGTCCTCATGTTCGTCGACCCGCTCTCCTAATTTTGTTCCAATAGTCGTAATAACTTCCTGTAATTGACTCATCGTTTCTGTTAGGTCGTTTAAATGTTGGACGTTTCTCTGAGACATCGATGCTGTATCTTGAACGCTTTCGAACGAGGTCATCGCGCGGTTGAGTTTCTGCTCTTGATTAGAGATTCGAGAATTCAATTTCTCGCTCACGTTTTCCAAGGCTTGGGCGACGGATTGGATGCCATTATTCACTTCTTGCAGATGAGTCGTCGTTGTTTGGGCATCTGAATCAAGCTTGCCCACGAGTTCAGACTGGTGAATTTCTAGATCTTGTAACCTTCTACTAACCTGCTCGATATTTTCTCGAAGTTTAAGAGACACTTCGGTCGCCGTTTGCATCTGTTGGATTTGGGCCTCCGTCTCATTCTTGAGTTGTTGGAATTCCTGAATGGTTTGGTTGAGAGCGGTTAAAGTGTGTTCTTGCTCGGCAAGGCGTTGACTCAATGATTGCTTTGTTTGATCGAGGTTCTCGGAAACCGAGGTGAGGCTGGAGTTGACTTCTTCTAGATGGGAAGCGGTCATCTGGGTGTTAGATTGGAGTTGCTCAGTCAGCGTGGCTTGGTGCGTTTCCACGGTGTTCATGCGTTCTGCTAAACGACCGGCTTGTTGGATGATTTCATCTCCCCGTTTTCCTAACAGGCTTCCCATCACCTCTTGTGCCTCACGAATCTTGACCACTGATTGGGAGAGTGCTTGCATTTGTGTTGCATCGGCTTGAACATGGGTGCCTAACGCCTCCATGTCTGACCGCAATGCCTCTATGTTTTCAACGAGCGGACGTTGGCGGTTATCAAGATCCGCAACCAATTGGTTCATTCCTGTCTTGACATCTTGTTCCAAAAATGTCCGCAGTGCTTGGGTGTCTGCATCGAGTTTTTCTTGTAGAGACGTCACCTGTTCGTCCAGACCAGTAAGGTGTGCGGCTTGTTCATCAATGCGGGTGCCGAGGAGAATGCCGGATTGTGTGAAGGTTTCCTGGAGCTCCGCAATAGATTGCGACAAATCCTCCATGCGAGTTTGCAAAGCTTGTTGTTGATTGGCCGACTCAGTCGAGAGTTGTTCTGCACGACTTCCAATGTCTGCTGATAACTGAGCTTCAGCAGAAGAAGCACGTTGGCGTTCCTTTCCGATTTCCGTCCCCAAGTCGGTCAGCGTATTTTTAAATTCTCCAAAGGCTGTCTGAAAGTTCGTCAATTGTTGGTTCAGTGCGGCATTATGTTCGTCGACTTGTTGGGCCAATGTGGTAGTTTGGGTCTGGGTTGTCTGTAGTTGTTCGGTATGGGTTTGTACTGTGGCTTCAACCGATTGAAGGTCCACTTGTAACGTGTCTCGGGCTGCTATCAGAGATTTTTCTTGAGTGTCGACCTTTCTTTGAAGGTCGCGAATATTCTTTTCTGCTACCTCAACCTGGCCATACAGGCTCGTTAAATCCTGCTCCCTAAGGAGCTTTATCTGTTGATTTAATGGAGCCAGGTCGCTACGCATCTTGGCCATATCAGCCTTTTGTCTGGCAATCAAATTTTGGGAGTCGGCTATGGCCATCCGAGCGTCATCTACTTCTTGCCCTAGCGCCTCCTTCTCAGATTTAAGATTTCCAATCTGTTGTTCAAGGTCTTTTTGGATTCGGGCTAGATCGGCTTGTTGTGCGACACAGCCAGTTGCGACCATTCCTGTTAGGCATCCGAGAGCGATCCATTTTAAGAGGGACATCCCTTTCACTCCCTGTTTCACGTTTCCATTGTCCTCCATGTGCGGTATGAAAATTATCTTGAGTTTGGGGTATTCACAATAAGATGCCCGCGTCTATTAAGCTGGTGACACACTTCGGTATTATCCTGGCAGAATGGTTTGTCTTTGCCATAGGAAATGACAGCCAAACGGGAGTCGTCCACACCTAATTGCGTAAGAAAATCTCTCACTGCAACTGCCCGCTTTTTAGCCAAGACCATGTTGTAGGCCTGAGTTCCTCGTTGGTCGGCATGACCTTCAATGATGAGTCCAGACGTTGCGTCACTCTGAAACCATTGCATATTTCGCTCTAATGACTGTTTGCCTTCGGGAGTCAGCGCCCAACTGTCAAATTGAAAAAACACATCCTCCAGACCAGCCTCAGCCGCGGCCAGTTCTGCATCTTTCATTTTATTGAGCTGGTCTTGGAGTGTGCCTGACGGTTCAGCCTTCGCGATTCGTAATGCATCAGGAACCGGTTCGATGTTTTCGTTAGCCAGACGTTCCTGTAATGCGGCTAATGCGTCCTGTGTCGATGACAGGTCTCCGAGGACCTCGGATTGGGAGTCGGTTGACCCCTGAAGGTCTTCGATATCACCTAAATGACCGGTTGAAGGGTCGTCGAGAGAAGAACTCGATTGTGCCGAAAAATCTTGTCCCTCGGCGAGGGGAGCAAACGATCCGTCTATAGGATCTAAAACGTCTGATGCCAGTGGAGACTCAGGAGAGCTAGAAGAATTCAGACCATCGCCATTTTCTGTGGGCTGAGAGTTTTCCGCCAGTGCCATCTCTGCCTCTGCAGATGGATCTGAAAATCCCTCATCTTGTGAGGCCACGGCGGGCTCGTGAGCGGCATTCACGGGTTCATTGTCGACTATGGGATCTGTGGCTGCCGATGCATGCGAGTCTGTTGGAGCCGGTTCGTCATTATTTGTATCTTGAGACAACAATGCTGACTCATCGAGAGAATCCGTGCCTAGACCAGAGGGATCCACATCGGGTGTCTCATCCATTGACTCGAGGGATGTTTCTGGGCCTGAACCTCCAGAAAGGGTGGCCACGTGAACTCGTTTTTCCCCGCATCCTGTGAGGTTGCCTAGGAACAGGCATAGAATACTCGTGATTGAAAGGAAGTGAATGACTGGATGCATACGGCTACTCCTTTGCTGAATGACGGTTGTGACAACTGACTAGGGCTGATACGGCGACCAAGACGGTGAGCTGAGGTGCGCGCCCGTCGTTGATATTTTTTCCAAGCCTTCTCCCTCGCTGGTGATAATATAGATGTGGCTGACGCCCCCTCGGATCGAACTGAACACGAGATGTCGACCATTTGGAGCCCATGAAGGGGAATCATCGATGCTGTTCCCTTTGGTAATTTGGGTTCGTTGCTCTCCATCTGGGCTAATTCGGCACAGCTTGAACCCTTCTCCTGACACCCGACACACATACACAATCCAGTCCCCCTTGGGGGACCAAGCAGGTGCAGCGTTATAGTCGCCGTCATAGGTCAGGCGTCGTACATTGGAGCCGTCGGCTTCCATAATGTAGATTTGAGGCCGACCTCCACGGTCTGACGTAAACACGAGATGCCGTCCGTCTGGTGACCAAGACGGAGATAAATCCGCACTATGATGGGAGGTTAACTGCTGGGGACTTCTACTGTCCATTGCCAGCTGATAGATGTCAGAATTGCCTTCCTGGGCCGAGGCATAAGTGATAGATTGGCCGTCAGGGCTAAAAGTCGCCGTAATATTTAGGCTGGCTGGGGACACGAGAATTTCCTCTCGACCTGTTGCCAGTTCCCGTCTCATGATTTGTTGTTTTCGGTCTCGATAAGCCGTGTAGATAAGGGATTTTCGGTCTGGCGACCAAGTTGGCATAAGATTGAGATAGCCATCAGCAGTGACTTGTTGAGGCGCATAGCCGTCGTAATCCATGACAAACAGTTCACGCCCATTGCCTTTTTCACCGACAAAAGCAATTTTTGTTCTCGCGATTCCCTGTTCCCCCGTATATCGATAGACCAGTTCATCTGCCCAGCGGTGGGCCATTAAGCGAAGCAGTGCGTCAGTAGTCTTAAGAGAAAAATAGCGCTTGCCAGTCAGAATATCTTGATGCCCGGGATCAAATGCGCAGGCATCGAAAATGAGGCCTTTGACTCCAGAGGCTGTGCCTCCAACCCCTAATCGGCCCCAGGTGGATACTGTCACCTGTTGATAGTGTTTCTCCAGATTCGGTGAGAGGCTGACACATTTATTTTCGGAAAATTCTCCTTTGGTCGGAGGAAGATCAGCCACAGCAAAGACTTGTGATCGGACAAGATCCTGTTTCAAGGTCGACCGTACTTCAGTTTTGGCCTGATTGGAGATTTGATTGTCTCCTGGAACAGGGGAGAATCCCATCACCCAGATAGGAATTTTTTGAAATTCAGAACGGGTGGCTTCGAGGATGGCGTCTTGTCCCAATAGTACCGAAGGACCCAGGATACAAAACAGGCAGAGCGTGACGAACGACAGGCAATAGGCGAACAGTCGGAAGATAATCATCATGCAGTTTAGATCCTCTTAATCTTTAATAAAGCGATATTGGACATCAAAGAATGAATCGGAAATATCCTTAGGAAAGGGAGGTAACGGATTCACGGCTTGGACTGCCCGTTGCGCAGCAGAATCGTAGTGGGCATGGCCGGAACTTTCAGCAATATGAATGCGAGAAACTTCTCCGGAACGTGCAATGCGAAACTTCAGGACGACTAGAGGTGTGCTGGCTACGAGTGGGGGGGCAACCCACTGCTGGTCTATTCGGGCTTCTACCATGGCTAAGTATCGATTTTTTCCTGGAGAAGCCTGTGACATCGATCCGGGAGGCCCTCCCGTTGAGGCAGGAAGGTTGAGTAGTTGCAAGCGTTGTTTAATCGATTCCACCGGTGCGACGTCGGGTATGGACAATTTGGCAATTCTCTGGTCAATTTCTGTAGGAACTGGTGTTGGGGCAGGGGTTGCGACTGGCGTCTTGGGCTTGGGAACACGCGGTGGCGGAGCCGTTCTTGGCGCGGATGTTCGCGTGGTGGATTTCAGTCCTTCCATTAATTTCTTCACGGTCTCCGACATTTTTGGTGGAGCGGGCTTGGAGGCCACCGGCGGCGAGGTCTTTGGGATTCGCTCAAGCTTCGGGGCTGATACTGTTGGCGTTGACGACATGGGTTCGCTGATCGTGGCTCGCTTCTCCCGGGAGACTCTTGGGACATCTGGCGTGGGAGCAGGAATGCGAACGTTTGGCAAACTACGTTTTATCGAGTCTTCAATATCAGGCGGCGGGACGACTTTTGCAGTTGTCGTGGCCTTCTGGGGCGTTTCAAAAGGCGTGACTTCCTTGAGTGAAGGAACCGTTGGTGCGAGTGGTGCCTTAGGTCTGGCTGTTGACGGTAGGGCTGGGGAAGGTTGCTGAGGAGGTTGAGGGGCCTTGTGAGTCTCCGGAGTGGGTGGGGTAGTCGGTTGGGGTGTCGGCAGCGACGGGATCTTCAGTGGCTTCGCCTGCTGTAAGCGTTGGGGACGAGCTATTGTTGGAGCAGCAGAAGGCAATTGCAGTTTATCGATTAATGGGCCTTGTTCTTTCTGGACCTGAGGTTCTAGATTTCTCGGAGTTGCCGTTGGTGAAGTCTCTCGTTTATCAGGGACCACAATAGAGTTAATGGCTCCGCCCAAAGATTCGGATAACCGTTCAGCGGCCGTAGTGGTAGGTAAGGGAGGTAGTGGGTCTTCCACGGGAGCCACCTGGGGCTGCGGTTCGGCCTGGGCTACCGGCTGGGGTTTTGGCGGAACGATTTTTTTGGGTGGCTTGGTTGCAATCGGTGGTTTTGGTGGAGCAGGTTTGGAACTTGGAGTTGCAGTCGATACAGCAGGCAGTGAAATCAATGCGACCTCAATGGCGCGCAAAGGTTGCTGACTTTCTGATTGAAATTTTATGAACATAGCGAGAACGATGACGATGGCATGAAGTGTGCCGGATGCTGCCAACCCCCAACGTAATGATGACCCCTCTGACGAGTCCGAAGTGAGTCGAAGAGAAATAAGACTTGGAGAGATGGCATGATCCATGAAACTGAACTTCAGGGGGAAGCTTCGATCGCATCGGCTTCAATCGTTTCAATTTTCGGACCGGTGACCATCCCGAGACGCTCTATTTTTGCTCCCTTGACTTCATCCATGATTTGGACGACGGTCCCATACGGCACGGTTTGATCGGCCCGCAAATAGACCGAAACGAGTGGATTGGAAGCTTTGGCTTCCAATAACCGTGACCGAAGGTCCACCAGGCTAATGGGGTCATTTCCTAAGGACAAACTGTGGTCTTTTTGAATGGTCACAATCAAGCGCTCTTCGGCTTTAATGTTATTTGCAGCAGAAGTCGGCAGGTTGATATCTAGGCCTCGGTGTAGCATGGGTGCTGTCACCATGAATATCACCAGAAGGACCAACACTACGTCGACTAGGGGAATGACATTAATTTCCGAAAGGAATTGTCGAGGGCGTGATCCAGTCGTCATCGAGCGACTTCTACCTCAAAAGCCTTTTCAGACTCTTCGATTGTATTGAGGAACTCAATGGTAAATGCCTCGACCCGAAAGGCCATTTTTCGAATTTTAGCCAGAAAATAGTTATAAGCCATCACAGCAGGGATAGCTGCGAAGAGACCCGCCGCCGTTGCCACAAGAGCCTCTGAGACACCGGGGGCTACGGCCGCGATACTTGCTGACCCTTGCACGCCGATCTCTCCAAATGCATTGATAATTCCTAAGACTGTTCCCAAAAGGCCAATAAACGGCGTCAAATTTCCTGTAGTAGCTAAGAAAGGCAAATAGGCCTCTTGGTGGTTGATTTGATTCTGAATGATATACTGGGCGACTTTTTCTAAGTATTGGCGATGGGGCGTCTGTTGAGCGTTTGACGTATCCATTTCTTGCTGGGAAGCAAACAGGTCAGAAGAGGGTGGTAAGCGGTCGACCACGCCCAGGTAGACTGCCGAGCTAGGACTAAATGCTAATGTTTGAGCTTGCCGTCTGAGGGTTTGCTGATCTGCGGGACCTGTATCGTATAATTGAAGAAACTGCACTTCTTCTTGCTGGATCTGTCGAAACCGTCGAAACTTGTTGACGATGATTCCCCACGAGACTACCGAAAAGACCGACAGGATCACTAAGATGACAATCGACAATAAACCTAAAGAACCCAACAGTTCAGCAGGGTTGGCAAAGGACATCACGTTTTTTAGCCCTCCATATCAATGAAGCAACGTAGACTCAACACGGGGGATTACAGATACAGAACAAACCACTGTGAGATGGGATGGCGGGGCCGACGGGATTTGAACCCGCGACCTCCAGATTGACAATCTGGCGTCCTAAACCTAGCTGAACGACGGCCCCGTAAAATGCTTGTCTGACAAACATCCCTCGATTTTCTACGGAATGAGAATTTCGTGGGCTGGTCAATATATCAGATTGAGCCGATCTTATGCCAAACAAAAAATTGGTAGGCGGAACAGGGATCGAACCTGTGACCTCTGCCGTGTAAAGGCAGCGCTCTGCCAATTGAGCTATCCGCCTGCAAAAGCCAAAAAATCAGCAATTTTCTCATTATAACAGGGAGTTAGACCTTGTCAACTCTCGGGAAATAGTGTGGAATACGGTTTGACATGAATGAGGGAGGTGGGTATAAGGCACTGCTATCCCACTTGGGATGCATGACGAATCATCACAAATATGATGAGTACTATAAACTGGAAACGCAACATGGAGAGGACTGCTGACCATGGCATATAAAATTCGAGATACATCAAATAAAACGGCCGCGGATGAACCGGTGGTCGCTTTGTCCAGCAAAGAACAATTTCTATTTTTTGTTGAGGAACATCGCGGTCTGGTTTGGGGTGGCATATTGTTAATTGTCGTGTTGATCGGTGGCTTAGTGGTCTTTAATTGGCTGTCGCAACAGAAGCAGGAACAGGCTTGGGAGTTACAAGGCAAGGCTCAGCAGGTCTATTTGGATCGTCCTCTCGATGATGTGGAGACCGGTAAGAGCAACATTCAAAAGGCGTCGGCCATGTTTCAAGAACTCCTCCAACAGTTTCCCGGGACACCGAGTGCCACCGTTTCTTCGTTTTTATTGGCCAATAGTCTAATGGAGACTGAAAATTATCAGGAAGCCATTAAGACGTATAATTCGATCATTCAAGAACAGCCGCAAAACCATGTGCTGGTAGGACTGGTACAACAGCGTTTAGGGTTAGCTCAATTATTAGTGGGAGATCGATCTGCAGCGATTAGTGCTTTCGAGGCAGTTTTGGCAAATCCTCACGCGCTCAACAAAGATCAAGTCGTGTTCGAACTCGCTAAATTGGCAGAATCGGAGGAAAAGACCGAGGAAGCTGTTGATTATTATAAACAACTCATACAAGAGTTTCCTTTGTCACCTTTTTCGAACGAAGCTAGCCTTCGCATAAAGGTGTTAGCCCCGGAGGAATCACAGGAGGCCGAGACTCCTGAAACTGGTGGTGACGAGGGGCAAGAAACTCCTGAAACGTTGAATGATCAAAACAACGAAGAAGAGACTAACGGAGGGGACCTACAAACCCAATAGTGTCTATGGCCAGGGAGCCTAGAACGATCTATCGACTCACGATCAACATTCGTCCAGCTTGAATGATGCTGGAAGACAAGTTATTCAATGACCGCAAATCCCGGACACTGATGCTAAATTGTTGAGCGATACTCCACAAGCTATCTCCACGCCTGACTCGGTACCATTTTGACGTGTTCGTGTCAGATGTTCGATGCGCGGGGGTTCCCTTTACGCGTAACCGATCTCCTGGGTAAATCAGATGAGTGGAAAGATTATTGAGCCTTTTGAGTTTCCGGACTGAGGTTCTAAAGCGATTGGCAATCTTTCCCAATGAATCTCCATACCGGACGCGATACCAAGTGATTTGGTTGTTGTCTGCATAATTGTCGTCACCTCCACGCACCCTTAGCCGGGCCCCAACTCGAATCAGATTACTTCTTAGATTATTCATCTCTTTGAGTTGACGGACTTTCATGCCAAAGCGTCGAGCGACGACAGAGAGGCTATCGCCTCTTCGGACCCGATACCATTGAGTGGGTGGGGGGGGAGGTTTGGTCCAAACCGGAAGTGTGGCATGGTGTGTGGCGATTAGCGACGCCATTCCTACCGGAACTTTCAGGAGGTACCCCGGACCCTTGGATCCTGGAACTATGTCGCGCCGAAGCTCAGGGTTTAACCGTTTAAGTTCATCGAGTGATATTCCAGTCTGCTTCGTGATGGCCGCTAGTTGAACCCGTTTTGCGACTAACACTTCTTCGAATTCGTGGGAGTCATTCTGTGGACTTTGAAACCCATAGGCCGTTGGATTTTTAGCAATCAGCGTGGCAGCAATAAAACGTGGGACATACTCCTTCGTTTCTCTCCGGATGTACCAAGTCCGCCGAATTTTCCAAAAATCGCGAGTCTTTGTCTTGCGAATTGCGCGAGAAATTTTTCCGCTGCCGGCGTTATATGCAGCCAAGGCAAGCGGCCAAGAACCGAATCGGTCATAGAGGTCGCGAAGATGATGTGCAGCAGCAACCGTTGATTTGATCGGGTCGCGGCGCTCGTCGACATACCAATTGACGTTCAGCTTATATAAGCGTCCAGTCGCCTTCATGAATTGCCAAGGGCCTGATGCGCGTGCCCGGGAATAGGCTCGCGGATTAAAACCGCTCTCCACGAGTGACAAATACATAAGTTCTGGCGGTAGTCCAAATTCACGAAAGATTGGCTCGACAAGGCTCTTATAATGTTGGAACCGATCCAAGTATGTTTGAAAGCGTTCGGCAATACCTTCCTGAAAATATTGAAGATTTTTAGCCACGGCATCGTTCAGGATGAGTGGAACCGTTCCGTATTCAGAGTTGCCTTCGGAACTTACCGGGGCCCATTCCTGATCCAGAATATTGGCAAAACGAAAGGTCCGAACATCATGTTGCCAAGGCTCTGCTAGTTGTAGGCCTCCGTATTTCTGTGCATGTACCAGGGGGAAGTCTGTCGGAAAACTATGATGATAGCGTTGGCTGACCTTTGGCCAGTCTACGCGAAGCGATGTGGTAGCGGGGGGTATTGCTGAAACATCCACAATCGGAAAGTTCACAGGGATAGTGGTCTCGCTCTTATCCACCTTATGATCTGAGCTACGTTCGATGTCCTGGTTGTCCGAGTTGGGCAAACCCGTGTTCCCGTCATTTTTGGGTGATGCATCCTCTTGGTGAAGGACGGGTTCGTGCATAAGGTAAGAGGGGACTTCTTCAGCGATGACCCCCAGAGCTGACTGCAACTGATTCCCGGCAACACTAGACGACTGTGTGTTCAAAGCCTGAGGATTAAAATCCTCGAGGTCTCCTTGGCTCGTCTTTTGCCTAAGAGATTCCAGTAATCCGTCAGGGCCATGAACCATGAAGGAATAATTGAGCGTGAGTGGCTCAGGGGGAGGGGGAGTTGCGACTTCAGCCAAGCTTGCAAGTGGGGCAAGCAGGCTTAGGGCACATCCCACACCGCTAGTGATAAGGAATCTTGGAAAGATCATGATAATCTGAGACAGCAGATTCTCGAAGAACCGTGTTAAGTTCTTCTCCTGTAGAGCATATTCTGAGACTTTTCGGTAAATACGTGAGATATCTTGATAGGCTACCCATTGACTGAAAGCTTGTCAATCAAGGTTCGACACCTTGGAGGGAATATCGCAGGAGCGGCCAAAACAATAACGTTTTTGCGTTAACCTAGTGAAGGAGCCAAGATTGTTCTGTGTGCGTTTCGCCTCAGTTTACCGATGAGGGTTCACCGGGAGAGCAAGCGTAAAATATCGGCCGCGTTCTTCATAGACAAGACGCTTGTCCTGGAGGACAGCTAAGAGATCGGCAAGTGGTCGTATTTCGTGATCGGATTGACCCTCTGACAACCCTTTTAACCCCTTTCGAATTTGTTCAAATGACTTGGGTTGCTCATGACAAAATTCCAAAATAAAGGCATAAGGGTGGTCGAATCGTTCGCTGGTGGGGCTAGCTCCTCGTCCGTCATATACCGTAAGGTAACTCAACGCTTTTGAAAAAAAGAGAAACGGACGGTCGGATGAGTGATACCGTTCCTTCCATTCTCCCACGAGCCGAATAAACTCTTCATAGATTTGGGGGTCTACCTTCCAATCGATCTCATATTCGAAATCATACGCAATTTTTCGCAAGTCGACTTTGCGCTCATCATACACGTATCCGTACGCCATTCCTGGACCGGTAATCCTAATTCCATAGCGCTCAGGCCATTTATAGTAGGGACTAAAGCGCTCCAGCCATAATTTCGAGGTCGATTCCGGCGGTTGGAAGTGTAATAACGAAGGAATCAGTTCCATTTGCCGCTCGTAGTCGGCAGTGGTCTCCTTGGGAAAGCCCAAAAGAATATTCCATGACAGATCAATGTTGTAGTAACAGCTCCACTTCAAACATTGAATGTTTTGAAGGGGACTAACGCCTTTATCCATCTCCTTCAGCTGTGCATGGCTCAAACTTTCGATACCCGGTTGCATGCATTTCACGCCGCCCCGCGCAAGGGTTTGAATCTGACGCTTATTGAGATTGCTTTTGGTCTCCATAAACACATCGAGATCAACATGCCGCTGAGCCAATTCACCGAATAAATCGTCGACATACGTCATATCGATAATATTGTCCACCATCCGGAATCTACTGGTGTCGTGCCGGCTTGACAAATAGCCCAACTCGTTCGCGACTTGGGCGGCTGGTTTGGCCCGAAAATCCATTGCTTGGGCGTTCAGGCCACAAAACGTGCAATGGTGTTTTTCGCCCCACCAACAACCTCGCGAACCTTCATAGAGTAAGATACGATTTAACCCGGTCGAGCCTTGGCGGTCTAACTCTGCTAATTCAGCGAAATAGTCATCATAGTTAGGCGGAGGGGCCAGATCGAATTTCCTAACCAATTGCGTGTTCGGTATGAAATGGATCTCTCCGTTTGTTCTATGAACGATGCCGGGAGGGATATCGGTCTCATCTTTCAGCAGAATACGTTGGACCAACGGCAGGAAAGTCTGTTCCCCTTCGCCAACCACGACGTAGTCAATCCATGGAAACGCTCGAAATTGTTCGAGCCCCATTTCGCCATCAAAGTTTGCGCCGCCAAAGACGATGCGAACGTTGGGGTAAATATCCTTGATCAACTTGGCCAGTGAAAGGCTTGCCACGTTTTGATCGAACGTCGACGTAAAGCCAATCACGTCATAATGGTCCCACTCCACTGATGTTAATGCCCACGTCAGAAATTGCGGAGCGATCGTTTGCGCAATGTCTTTCAAAAAGCCTATAGAGCAGCCGGCTTCGCGTGCCGTGTCTTCAAACACGGGTTTAAAGACCTCAGGGTAGTCCGCATGCTTGGGATTATCGCGGAAGAGGAGCGTCGAAAAGAGCCACTCGCCAAATAATCCCCGTTTCTCGCATAAGATCTCATACAACGGCACGCCAATCTTGTGGGCAAATTGCAGGTTAAAATGATAGGTTTTTGTCTCTATCCCTTCCGAGTGTAATAAGGCAGATAGAGTGCCGAGTTGAATGGACGGAAACTTGGAATACGAAAAAGGCATCGTCACCAGGGCGACTCTGGTTCCAAGGGCCCGAAAGCCGGCCGCCGTTTCCGATTGGGTTGTCCGAGAGTGGTAGTTCTCTGAAGAGGTGGGGTGAATCAGACCGGAAGGACTTGTCATGAGCCCTCAGGGATTCAAAGGAGGAAGGGCATACGCCCGATCAGCTTTGGCAGCCAGGAAGAAATCACTCTCCGTCAATCCTTGAATTTTATGTGTCCAGATTTCTACTTTGCACTTACCCCATGCCAAGTGGAGATCGGGATGATGTCCTTCAATTTCCGCCACATTGCCCACTCGGTTCACAAACGCCAAGGCATCTGCAAAGTTCGGGAATGCATACGTCCGTTCGATATGACCTTGCTTATTGAGTGACCATCCATCTTCCAACTGACCTAACAATTCTTGAATTTTCTGAGATTCCAGTGGGGATACTCCTCCACGACATGGCACACAAGTGTTATCTGCAAGACTCATCGTATTTCCTCCCTAAATAGAGATTGCGCAGAAATTTTCCCTTGATTATAGACATCCCTCGACTGGGTAGACAATCAACCAAAAGGTCACCTATCGGTTGTTCAGGCCGGTGGATCGGCCTTGTCAGGAGCGAGTCGGAAGAAAAGTTGTCAGCCACAAGGTAGACGAATCAGGCTGCGGTCATTACCGTGAGGCCCCCACGCACAGTCAGAGCTTTGTTTCGGTGAAGACGGGGATCGCTGCTGTTGGCTATTGTAAATGGTCCTCCATTACAAAAAGATGAATTGACAAGGTGATTCGTAGCCAGGTACATATTCCGTCGTTTCTTCGGGGGGTGTAATCTCTGGAGTTGTGTAGGGATACTGGATGAAGAGTCGTTTGTTGGATGTGAAACCTTGCCCCGTCTGTAGTTTCTGAAGGAGTCATTTTGTGCCAGTTAACATGCTGAGAAAAAAGGGAGCGAGAATGAGCCTCCGGGAGGCGTTGGACCGGGTGGAAAAGCTCGAGCGGTTGTCTCAGAGTAGCAATCAACATGAAGCCGCCCTAGCGGCCATGCGGCTGAAAAGTTTTAATGTGGATACAGCACGGGCACCACGCGTCGAAGGTTCGGGGGGAGAGCCCTCGAGTGATGCCGAACATCCCAATGCCGATAAACATATTGAAATTCTGGAAGAGGCACCTGATATCCCTTACGAGACGATGGAAGAAGTAGAAGTCCACCAATCTCTGGACAAGCCAAAGGTGAATTGGGATGAACTACACTTTGACTTAATTAAGCAAGCCCAAGTCCTTGGAGCCGATGCACTCCTGCACATTCAATTAAAAGGGACGCCAGATCGAAAGGTACTTGGGGCCACGGCCTTAAAGTACCTCACACCAAATGAAATTATCGATATTGAACAAAGCCACGCGTTGGACCGCGATCAAAAGGCGTATGAGGAATCCCTCAAGGAGCGGCGGGATGAAGCGTCCGCGCCAGGGATGTAGAGGAACGGTGAAATCTGTATTTCATATGACGGACATTGTTCGTATAGGTGGAAACTTCATTCCACGCCAAGGTACTCAGTTCGTCATGTTCGTGCAAGCGGGCATGCAGGAAACAAGCACTGAGCTATGAGTTCCCGTTTTAGGGGAAAGACAGAGGGCGCGTCCTCATTTATTGCAGGAAGACAGACGGTCTTGGACCGTGTCCTTGTGTCTCTGAAAAATAGCAGCCATTATCTTGCTAGAAATGTCATCTGTGGTACCGTATCAAATGTGGAAGGTCTCTCTATAATATTAAAAGGTCAATGGTGACCAAGACTCTAGAGGAAAATCTTGTGATCGATTACGGGGTGCTGTGATCTATAAATTCCGGTGTCGTTCTCACCTCGTGAATATATCTGTTTTTGAGAATAGGCTTTTGCCTAGCCCATTGGATTGTTGCCGTGTTTGTGGTGTGTGAACAAGTCAAAGCCCTCCGTTAAATTCTCAACCCTGAAGTGTGTCGAGGAAGTATCCGAATCACCAGCCTTCGTGAAAGGTTATTCATGTACGTAGGGAAGGCGTTTGCCGCAGTCCTGGCGTTGGGATGTGTCTTCGTTTTGCCTAATCTGGGGAGCGCGCAAGAACCTACGCAGTTTGAAATGATTTCGATTGGGGTTCGTGGCGGTATTAACCTGGACCCCGGAGGAATCCCTCCAGGGGAAAAAGAAGATTTTCAGCATATTGATGCCTTTGCGGTTCTCGGATTTCCCGGAACCTGGGAATGGCCAAGTGGATGGGAGGCACGCTATACCTGGCGTTTTTCAGCAGGTATCTTGCGGGCGGCTGGAGATGAAGGATTCATCGGCACCACTGGCCCGGCTGTGTCCTTCACGAATTGGGATTGGCGGCTCACATTGGATTTTGGGACGGGAGGCGCGTATGTCAGCGAAGAACATTTTGGCCGGCAAGACTTCGGAGGTCCTGTGCAGATCATTGGGCATGGAGGCATCAGTTATCATTTCCCTGCGCATGTTACGTTAGGTTGGCGCTTTCATCATTTCTCGGACGCGACGATTTACGGTTCGAAGAACCGTGGCGTCGACGTGCACCTTTTGGAACTCAGCTATCGATTTTAGACGCTCGAGGGCGCCTCGGGATTTTCTTGAAACCGGGCGAGTTAACGGTTTTTTCGTTGTTTAGTGATATCGAGGGCCGCAACACGGTAGGCTTCGGCCAGGGTGGGGAAGTTGAAGATGTTTTCGACAAATCGATCGATGTCAATATGATGGAGTAGACCCATTTGGCCAATATGAATCAGCTCTGTTGCCCCTTCACCGACAATATGAACCCCGAGAAGTTTTTGGCCTTTCGAATCGGCTACCAGTTTTAGGAGACCATTGGTCATGCCGGAGATCTGCCCGCGGGCAATTTCGTGAAACCGGGCTCGGCCAACCAGTGCACCACCTGTTTTTTCGGTCGCTTCCTCTTCGCTCAGTCCCACGCTAGACATCTCGGGAATCGTGTAAATACCCATCGGAATATGTTCTGGCGCATCTCCGGGGTCTAACCCTAATCCATGGCAGACAGCCCGCCGCCCTTGTTCCATTGAGCAAGAGGCTAAGGAAGGGGGGCCAATCACGTCTCCGACTGCATAAATATGTGGGATGGTTGTCTGGCAATGCTCATTCACCCCGATTAATCCACGAGGCGTCGGGGTCAGCCCTGCGGCCTGAATATCTAAATGTTCGATGTTTGCGACGCGTCCGAGTGCCACCAACATCTTTTCACTTTCCAAGGGCGGGCCACTGTCCAAATGTGTGAGGACCTTGGAAAATCCGTCCCAATTTGCTGACTGAATTTTTTGTTGACCGCGATAGGTTCCTCCCGTTTTTTTAAAAGCTTGAGAAAATTGATCGGTCAGTTCCGGATCTAAAAACTTTAAGGGTCGGTCGGCTGCATCAACCATCGTTACGTGTACTCCCAGGAGCGCAAAGATGGAGGCATATTCACTGGCGATGACACCGCCGCCGAGCACCGTCAGCGATTTGGGGAGGTAGACCAGAGACAGAATCGAGTCGCTGTCTAGGATATGCTCATGGTCAATCGGAATGTTGTCGGGTACGCGAGGGCGCGACCCCGTCGCGATGACTAATAGCTCCCCAGAAATGGTCTTGGCGATGCCATCTACCTGTTTCACACGAACCTCATGGTCCGAGACTAATTGGGCACGGCCATGAAATCGTTCGATGTTGTTGCGGGCCACCTGCTCCGCCATGAAGGTGCCATGTGCTCGAACAACTTTGTCCAGTCGAGTCATGAGGGTGGCAATTTTCACATCGTCGCGCATTCGAAATTCAAACACATCAGTGGCCTGGAGAAATTGCACCATCTGCAAGGCGCTTTCCCGCAGAGTTTTACTCGGAATCGTACCTTGATACACACATGCGCCGCCTATTTCACGAGTTTGTTCAATCAACGCCACACGCTTGCCGGCTTTGGCGCCTTGGATCGCGGCTTTTTGTCCAGCCGGCCCACTGCCAATGACGATGAGATCGTAAGAGGTGGAAGAATTCATACGAGAAAGGCTTCGACGCTTTGTTGAATGCTCTCGCGTGCTTCTAGCAGCGCGTCTATGTCCTCGGGATAAAAATTGAGGTCTTGAATAACTGGTAGTGCCCGTAGGGCTTCTTCGTCTAGCTGCGAAGAACCCAGGAGATAGCTGGCCAAATGATCGGCCAGGCAGGTAATGACGGCGCCTTTTGTTGGAGATGTAGCTTCATGGTACGTTTCGTCGGGATACAAGCGGATGGCTTCTTGAACGGGGTCCGGAAGTTTCCACACTTCGGCCAGTTTGGTGCCGGCGGTAATATGAAATTCTTGCATGAGGGGTTCTACGACGGCCCACGACAACGCGGCATCCTTATTGGTGGCAGACGTGAGAATTAAGTGCAGCACGGCAGGTTTGCCGATTGTATGAAGTAGTCCACAGAGAAATGCATTTTCGACATTGTGGCGAATCTTTCGAGCGATTTCTTTACCATATAGGCCTGTGGCTAAGGCCTGGCACCACAATGTTCGTATTTCCTTCTCGAATCCTTTGATCGTAAAAATCCCGCTTTGCACCGACACGGAAAATGCCAAGCCAGCCAACATGTTCATGCCCAGCCAGGCTACGGCCTGTTGCAGCGAAACAATCGGAGATCGTGGTAGATAGGCGGGCGAATTCGCGATGCGCAGAATTTGTCCGGCCAACGCCTGATCTTGCTGAATCAACCCCGACAGTTTGGTGACATCGGCATTGGGGTCTCCCGACAGTTGAAGCACTTGGTTTGCCACGATTGGAAGTAGAGGAAGCTCGAGGGTTCCTTCCTCTAACTGCTTAGCCACGCTCGTACGAAGCCTTTCATACACATCTGGTTGGGTGGGAGTGGCAGTACCTGTAGTCATCTTGTCTTCTTGTCGGTTACTGAAAAGATAACCTTTACGACCTCATCTGACGTCAGAACATGTGGGAGTAGGCCACTGATTGATCGCCTGACGAGCACCCACTGTTGTTAGCTGAAAACCTTGATAGAGTATAGTCAGTACAGTGAGTCGGAAACGAGAGTGGTGAGCAGAGACCACAGCACATGAATAAGGTGTGTGGGCGACCCTTTTGCCAGGAGAAACATGATGAAAACATTGGCCAATGTCATGACCACTGCGTTACACAAGATTCAGGCTGGGGCAACAGTTGTTGCCGCTTCACAAGAGATGCGGGATAAGAAGGTGGGGTCTCTTGTGGTTGTTCGTCGAGGGGAATTACTGCGGGACCAAGAAGAAGAAATTATCGGACTCATTACTGAGGCGGACATCATTCGTAAGGCAGTGGCTGAAGAAAAAGATTTGACCGTGACCACCAGTGATATGGTCATGACCAGTCCTATGATTACCGTTGAAGCTTCCTGGCCCCTGGAAGATGCCTTTGACATGATGAAGGACAGTGGTGTTCGCCACCTTCTTGTCACTCAAAATCGAATCGTAGTAGGCCTCGTATCTCTTCGAGATTTGCTCGTGAATCTTCAAGATCTATCATGAGAGATATAAAGCATGTCTAACGTTTTACGCTAAAATATTCTCCTGCATAGAGACTTAGTGTCTATTTAGTAGTTCGAAAAGAGTATGGACCGCGTGGGAACTCTTTGGAAAATAAGCGGATAGCTTGTTCGTTAAGAACTCGCGCTGGTATACGGTGGTCATTGGCTGTAATCATAATAGGCCCACCTGCCCCTCCTGTCACTTGTTCATTAACTTCTTTGCGTGTGGACATCCTCCAAAGGGCATTCCCTGAGGGCACTTCAATGAGTTTATATTCGGCTCCAACATCGACGCTTTGTCCTGGAAATCCCAAGAAATTCTTCGATTTCGTCCATTCGGTAATTGTGATGGTTAAAATCGCATCGGCACCAATTTCATTATTTATCTGTTCAAGTATCGACGCTGTGATATTCTGACTGCCCAGCAGGCCACGACTCTTGAGGAAGATTTGAGTTGTCAGCACTGGGAACACATAATACCCCCTCTTGATAAGAGGATGATTGATAGTTGCATGAAAAGCGCCTGCTGCAGATGGTTGCCGAGTTTGATTAAACGGTGGCCATATTACAATCGAGCGAAGTTGCTTGTGAAATTTACTCCCTTCGAAATCTTGTTGGTCAGAATATTTGTATAGCGAAGCGGCAGGTAATTTTCTTGAAATGAGTTTCTCTAAGAGTATTCTCGAATCCGGGAATAATTCTGTTTCCTTGCTCCAAGCAACTCTGGCTTCTTGGTGCTGGCCCTGCATATCGAGAAGTGATCCGTAGTCAGCAAAAGCTCCAGGAGGAATAGGTGTGCCCATACCCCTAGCTGAACTAATGATTTGGCCTATGACATTGGTCGATGAATCTAAGTAGTTACCTCGTGGTGGCGGGTAGACAAGAAGATTATAGAGACTATCTTCGTAGTTTTTCCTGTCGAAGGAGTAATTAGTGCACCCGACTATTCCCACCACTATCAGGAATGAGAAAGTGCAAAAAGCCTGTTTACAAATCATTTTTGCTAATCATCCCCTATGCACAAATGAAAACTTCTTTAAGGCAACGAGAATTTATGCTATCACTGAGCTAACAGGATATCTAGACCGAGGAATGAGTTGGAATGAAAAAGCGACTAGCTGGAAAAGTGGCAATTGTAACAGGGAGCAGTAGCGGAATTGGGAAAGCTATAGCCCTGCGGTTTGGGGAAGAAGGGGCAAAAGTCGTGCTGGCGGCGAGACGAAAGCATCTCTGTGAACAGACAGTCACTCGGATTCAAGATCAGGGAGGCGAGGCATTAGGGATTCAAGCAGACATCGCTGACGAATCACAGGTGAATATGCTATTTGAGAGAACCGTTCTGCACTATGGACGCGTCGATATTCTGATCAATAATGCCGGAATTTTTGGTGGGAAACGCCTGGTTGAGACCACGACACAGGCTTTTGACGAGGTCATCGCAACAAACCTGCGGGGAACCTTTCTCTGCTGTCGTGCGGGGTTTCAGCAAATGAAACAGCAGATGGGCGGGCTGATCATCAATATGTCGAGTGTGGCAGGTGTGCAAGCTTGGGCGGGAACGGGAACCTATAGTGCATCCAAACATGGAATCATGGCCTTGACTAAATCGCTTGCGGATGAAGGACGTGCGTTCAATATTAAGGTGAGTGCAATTTGTCCAGCTGGAGTGGCCGATGAACTGGTCGATGCCTCGCCAGAAGAGATTCTCCGCAGTGAAAAAATTGATCCTTATGACATTGCAGAAACCGCTATCTATTTGGCGCGGCTGGGGCCGCACGCGGTCGTGCATCAGATTGTCGTTGATCGCCTCGGTGCCGAATGGTAGATAGACACTCCAGAAATCGCTGCGCCTCATGAAACCAGACAACCCCTGGGAACTTCACTCCTTGAATGTTCCGAGGGGCTGCTGTGGCCTAGGGATTAGCTAGAGAGCTAGGGCTATGGACTATTTGTGGTCCTTATCCTCGCTCTTGTCTTCTCCATCACCTTTCTTGTCATCGTCCATCTTAGGTTCGTCGCCAGTTTTTTCCTTGTCTTCGTCCTTGCTGTCATCACTCTGTGGGAATGGGCTTTGAATTGAAAAGTGATCGCTGGATGCCCCGAGCGATTTTGCAAAGGTCAACCCACCAAAACTGACGCTGATCAGAAGAGCTAATAGAATTGTGAAAGCTTTAACCATGACTCCGTCCTCCTCAAAAATGATTAATGAATGTGACTCACCCCTCTCTTGAAAAACAGACCACTGAGGGGAGTAAGAGGAGACGAACAGCAAAACTCATTCCAAAATAAGGCTGCGAAAGTATGGAATTGGTAAGCTACTGATTTGGCGTGGTTTGTGCTGCACAAAGCTCAATGAGCATGAGCAGGAGGAATTTATCGGGGCAGCAGATCGACTGCCGTATGTAGGAAGGAGCATGCAGTCGATCGTAGGTTGTAGACTGCACTTTCATGTGGCTCTTATGGCCCCCTTAGCTGACTTGCCGGAGAGTAGTATTCCTCGTCTGAAGAGGTTACGAATGTTCAGGAGACTTGCCCAATCGATACAGAAGCGGTGCGTGTTGGTGCACATGACAATAACGAGAAAGGCCTTTTGAAGATCTATATTCCGGATCTCCAAAAGGCCGTTAACTTAAACGATAGCCAATATGTGACTAACTGGCTACGATGTGAACCACAGGAAATCTAGTGGTCTTTCTTATCGTGCCCTTTCTTTTTGCCTTTACTATCTTGAGATTTTCCGTGATCCCCGCCAGCCTTCCCGTGATCGTCACCGGCTTTTCCGTGATCCTCGCCAGCCTTCCCGTGGTCTTCTCCAGCCTTGCCTTTAACCAGAATGATCGTTGACGAGTCTGTGTTCAACTCATTGGCCTGTACCATCCCCAATCCGACAAAGGAAATGGCGAACACAACTGCGATAATTAACGACGAGAGTTTACCCATTTCAATCCTCCGCATTAAAATAAAGTGAAGGACCTCCTTTGCAAAGCCTTTATGGTGCCGGGCGTAGGAGATCTACCCAATTGCTCTTTGGATCATACCAAATATTTTTGCAAGGACAAGAGCTTCGGAAAGGTAATCGGAAAGGTAATTGGAATAGAGAGCTATCTCAAAAAGAACAAGATTATGAAACAGGCAACAAACTGTATTTCCAATCTCATAATGGAACGAGTCTGGTGGAAAATTCTCAACAATGAACTTTCCCTATCCCTTTCTTTTCGAGAGTAACGACTCACTACAACAAGCAACACAAGATCAGGCCCATATTCGTATTCTGACTCGTTGGAAGAAACAGTTGGCCTTCCTCAGGGAAATGCTCAAATTGTCCCCGCCTTGATGGCCAAAAACTTGTTAATAAACTGGTTTCGCTCCTGCAGCTGAGCATGGGAATACCGGCCATTCCTCGGTGTGACTCTGATGTAGTCTTGAACCGCCAACCCGGCACGCTCCCTTTTATACGATTTAAAAAAATCTGCGGTTTGTTTTAAGATGTCCAGGGCCTGTCGATTAGATACTTGGTAGGTAAAGCTGGGAGTGTGGTTGGCTTTGGTAATTCGTTTGTTGGTGATTTTTCCCACTCCAGTAACTTTTTGAACATACTTTAAAATGCTCATTTCCGTGCTACTGATCGTGATGACCAAAGCCCGATGTTTGTTGACATTCCTTCTTGATAAGGTAACCGTGCCTTCTCCATCGATAAGCCCCGCGAGATAGCCCACATCCCTCGGAGCCAGTTTCTTTACAGTTTGGTAGGACATGAAATCTCTAGAGCAAGGTCAGATGTTTTCTAAACCAAAAAAGGGCCCCTGGATCTTTTGATCCAGAGGCCAATTGGTGGAGGTGAGGGGACGGATGTTCCATGCTTTTCAGCGTGGGCCGGACTATGCCTTCATCCACGTGGGATGCGGGGCGTATTAGCATCTCAATGATGCTCCGAGTGTCCGCTCATCTGACGACCAGCGGATCTCTGAGTCTCTACAGGGCCTGAAGAGTTGGCCTCCTCCGACCCCTCGGCGTTGCCATGGCCCGGTTTGTGTGGGCGGTAGGGTTCACCGAATGAGCCCCGTGTTCACCCGAGGATTGCTCCCCGGGGCGACCATGTTGTTAATCGAACCCCTGTCCGAGAACATTCAGCACAACAGCCCTACGTGTGTAGTCGATGCTTTGGTATTCGCGATTGCCCACGCCCACCGACCGGCTTAGAACGCTCGCTAGCCCAGAAAGTTCTCATCCGCCGCCGCTGAGCACCAGCTTTGGACCAGCCTGCAAAGTGTCGCCTCTTCCCCTCCCGCAGACGAAGAGAAGAGAGACGTCGCGGTCAATTATGCCGCGAGAGCCAAAGGTTCGTTGGCACTTAATGGTTTCCCGAAGGTTTTACGAGACTCCGAGAGCTCGACACGCTCTGTTGACCTCTTGATTCCCGTCGAAGCCAGTCACCCCCATAATGTTAAGGTTCGTCATTCCTCTCTGTTCGAGAGTTTCTTTTAGTCTACTCCAATATCCTTTAGGGTGCCACCCATGTATACCTGGTTGGTCATATGTTCTAGATAAGCATGAACCAGGAGATTTCAAGGTCAACTGAGAGAGCTGGTGAGTAGTAGCGGCTTTTCTATCTACCAGAGTGACTCCTGAAAAATTGTTGAATTATCAATGGATTTGTCATAAGTTCTCTTTCGGGAAAAAAGCTAGGGCTCAGTTTTAGGGGAATAGGGAATACCAAATGTCCACCAAATTATTTTCTCTTCTTCTACGGCTATCCTCTCAGGCTTGGGAAGAAAAAAAGAGCCCGAGGTTGATTGGGCTGGCTTTGTCGGCGCTTGTCTTAGTGAGTCCTTCTCCAGGATGGGCTGATGGACTGGAAATCCAGGAGAGTCTCATTGAAGATGAACTGGCTTTTTTGAAGGAAGAAGAGGTCGTCGTGACGGCCATTCGGCAGGAGCAATCCATTTCCGAATCCCCATCAAATATGTATGTCATTACTGCAGAAGATATTCGTCATTCTGGAGCCACCGACATTCCGACCCTTCTACGACGGGTGCCAGGCATGGAAGTGATGCAGACCACTGGGGCTGAATATAACGTGAGTGTGCGGGGAAACAATCAAATTTCATCAAACAAACTATTGGTACAAATAGACGGGAGATCTGTTTACATTGATTCCGCGGGACGAGTTTATTGGCGATTGTTACCTGTAACGCTAGGCGAAATCCAAAAAATTGAAGTGCTCAAGGGGCCGGCCTCATCCATTCATGGGTTTAATGCCTTTGACGGGGTGGTGAATATTATTACCAAATCACCAAGACACAAAGAGCAAAATTCGATTCAATTCGTTGGAGGAGAATTTGGGACGTTAGGAACAACGGCACTAATGAGTGTGAGTGGAATGGGGGATGCTCTTGGGTATCGCTTGTCTTTAGGTTATGAACAAAATCAACAATGGCGTAATCGAGACGGCTTGGCCCTTAGAAATTATCAGGCAAATCTTGGGATCGAATATGCACTCTCCGAAGACACCAAATTTACGGTTATCGGTGGTGGTTTGTACTCAAATAAATTCGATGGGACCACGAACCAAACTACTCGAGATGTGTCAGAATTGACTCATGGCTATGTGCAGGTGGGTTACCAAACCTCCGACCTTGAAATTCAAGGGTTTTGGAATGGGCATTATACTACTACAACATTGCTAACCCACCCCCTTCTAAATGGACTCTTACAAAATATTGATCACAATGGGGATATCAAAAGCTTGTCAAGCCAAAACACTTATGACCTAATGGTTCAGTATCGAAATGTAGATGTAGCTAACCACTTATTTCTGATCGGAGCTAACTACCGATTAAATACATTAGGAAGTGATCTCATTGATAAATTTGCCAGGGAAAACAGATTTGGGATGTATGTGCAGGATGACTGGAGCCCCGGGGAATCGCTAACCTTTTCTTTGGGATTACGGTATGACCTTGACTCGTTCATCAATCCTACCTTGAGCCCTCGTGGAGCATTGATCTGGAAGTTTTTGCCGGATCAAACGCTCCGACTTGGTGTTGCTCTTGGGTATCGACCCCCTACTCTGACAATTACTCATTTAGATATTCAAAACAGGTTGAATCTTGCTCCACCAGTGTTTTTCCCTGTGGTCGGATCAGAAAATTTGGCCCCAGAACAGATTATTTCGTATGAATTGGAGTATCAGGGATGGTATTGGCAGCATCGCTTGCGAGTGCGCAGTAGCTTTTTCTATAACCACATTTCCGATCTGATTGAATTTGTACAGACGGGTCCAGCGCCTACAGATCCAGTAACGGCCACGAATAATGGCGAGGCGGATATTTTTGGAGGGGAGCTGGGTGTCGAATTTTGGGCAACGCCCTGGTTGTCAGGATTTGTGAATGGAGCCTTTCAGGAAATTGGGCAGACGATTCGTGGGATTAATGAACGAGCCGGTCCGCGATTCAAAATCAATGGCGGGCTCCGTATTCAAAGTGATATAGGATTTTCTGGAGAAGCCCTAGTCCATTTTGTGAGTGCGACCACCTACCCGCTGGCCTCGGCATTTACAACCCTTGCCCCATTTGGGGTGGTCACTCCCGATGCGCGTGTTGGGCCATATACCTTGCTAAATCTTCGTGCCGGGTATAGCTTCTGGCACGATAAAGCCGAAGCCGCCATTTCGGTATTCAATGCTCTAAACGACCGTCACAAAGAACATCCTTTGGGCGACACCATTGGCTCCCGTGTCTTGGTATGGTTGACGCTCAAGTTTGATTGATTCTTCGTGACAATCTTGGGTTTGTTGACAGTAGAGAGGTGTGACTTTCTAGATTGAGTATTGGAGGTCAGAGGGTTTCTCGGTGGGTTCAGCCAGGATTCCTTTGGATTTCAGTAAGTCGATGATCTGACTCGTACAGTCGTCAAAATTTTCTGGACCGGCAAAGATTAAGTCGGTGTCGGGTTGGGGCCCTTCCAGATTTTTCGCCATCTGGACTGTCAGCACGGGCACGGGATTCACGAGGGTTTGTACGGTTTGCACAATGTCTTTGTCGGTCTGTTGAAAGGCATTGGTGGTGGTAATGACAAGTGAGCCGGTATCGGTCAGCAATCGGATGACTTCACCGAACCGCCGCATGATTTCGTCAGGTTTCATTTCATGAAGATCGGCATCCAAGCCGCGTTGAAGATTCTCTTGGGACAACAGGTAAGCATGGCGACCCTCCGTCACTAACACTTTTTCTAGTTTTCGTCCCAGGAATCCTTTAGCTGTCGTATCGGGGCCCGTCAACAAGACCACGGCTGACCGGTGTCCATACCGTTTGGCGCGTTCTTCCCCTCGCACATCACCCTTGATCCAGGCCGAATCCCGCTCTCGTGCTTCTGTGCGAAATTCTTCCTGTTCGTCAGGCACCAATTCGGTGATGATACCACCGCCTGCGACATCGTAGTGATCGACCAACACGAACCGTCCCGTGGTCTCAAAGTTAGCGTACAGGTCAAATGCCAAGGGATGTTTGGTACGAAGGGTGATATCGGCCACTTCGTTGCGCTGCACGGTGGATTGCGTCTGGCGGTCATCTAAATTGTTAGCGTCGACAATGCGATGAATGGCTGCAATTTCACAAGGCACTTCACGTGTGGCCAGTCGCAAGACATAGGTTCGCTGAGTTTCAAGTGGACGGTTCCCTAACCAAAAGAGGTTCGCGCGAATTCGTGTTGAGACTAACGGACGCGTCTCCTCATGTGTGGCGATATGGCCGCGCTCAACAAAAATTTGCTCATCGAGTGTGATGCCGACAGACTGTCCCGCCACGGCATGTGTGGGCGGAGGATCGATATTGAACGCCTCGATGGTCCGCACGTGAGCTGATTTATTTGTCGGAGAAAACACGAGGCGATCGCCAATTTTTAGCTTTCCAGCCGTAAGACGGCCAACCAAAATTCGACGCGCATCAAATTTATAGACGTCCTGAAGAGGGAACCGAAGTGCCTGTTCGCTTTCGGCGGTTTCCAAGTGGAAGTGGGTCAACGAGTCTAAGACGGAAGGTCCAGCATACCAGGGCGTTTCTGCATTCACCTTGGTGATATTGATCCCCTGTTTGGCACTGGCTGGAATGATGTATTGCGGCGTCACATTCAATTGGCCCAAAAAGTCTCGATATTCTTTTTCAATGGCCAGGAACGTTTCTTCGCGGTAATCTACCAAGTCCATCTTATTCACGACGACAGTCACCTGTTTCACACCCAGCATCGAAAGCAGCAGGCCATGACGTTTGGATTGATCCCGTACGCCTTCTAGGGCATCGATGACTAAGAGCGCGGCTTCGGCTCGTGCCGCGCCCGAGACCATATTTTTGAGAAATTCTTTGTGCCCAGGCGCATCGATGATGATGTATTGGCGGCCGCCCCAGGTAAAGAAGGTGCGGGCGGTATCAATCGTGATGCCTTGTTGTTGTTCTTCCAGAAAAGCATCGAACAAAAAGGCATATTCAAACTCTTTTCCCTGCTGTCGGCAAATGGCTTGAATTTTTTCGATCTTGCCTTCTGGAAGCGTGCCCGTGTCGGCATAGAGACGGCCGAGCAAGGTGGACTTGCCATGGTCCACATGCCCGACGATGACGATATTCATGCGCTCGTGTATGGCGGCTTCTGTAGACATAGTCACATGTATCCGTCTTTGCGTAACTGTTCCATGCCGCGCCCGGCATCTTGCGCGCGCCCGGCCCGTTCCGCCACATTGCTGTTTCGCAATTCGATGATCACGTCGTCGACTGATTTAGCGGTGGAGTCGATCGGAAACGTACAGGGTGCGCAGCCCAGGCTGCGATACCGTTTGCCCGTGCCTTGGTCTAAGTAGAGGTGATCCAGGAAGGGAATGTTTTCTAATTTGATGTATTCCCAAATATTAATCTCGGTCCAATCCAGTAGCGGGTGAATGCGAATATGGGTTCCGGGTGGAAAGGAAATTTTGTATTGGTCCCACAGCTCTGGAGGCTGATCCCGGAAATCCCAATCGTTGTTTTTATCGCGAGGTGAAAAATAGCGCTCTTTGGCACGGGTGCTATCTTCGTCAGACCGTACGCCTAAGATAATGCCGGTATAGCCTTTTTCTTCTAGTAACAGTTTCAGACCTTCGGTTTTTAAAGCGGTGCAGCATTCGATGCGCCCTTTTTCATGATTCATGCCTTTGGCCAAGGCCTTTTTGTTTTGTCCCACCACTAAATTCAGGCGCCATTCTCGAGCCAGACGATCTCGGTATTCGATCATTTCGGGGATTTTGTAACTGGTATCCACATGAAGCAGCGGAAATGGGACATGTCCGAAAAAGGCCTTACGCGCCAGCCACAACAAGACCGTGGAATCTTTCCCCATAGACCAGAGCATGCCTAGGTTGTCAAAATTCTTATAGGCTTCCCGTAGAATATAGATGCTCTGATCTTCTAACTGCCGAATATGTTTCATGCCGGGACCATGGGGGAAGAAAGAGAATCGGGATTTGTTGAAATGGGAACGGTTTCGCTGACAAGAGTCTTCAAAAAGGTGCTCGCTTTCCCAGAGTCAAGGGTGTCTTGTGCGAGTGGAGTGGCCTCAAGCAGCGATGGAGCGAGACCTGCGGCATAGATCAACAAGGCGGCATTCAGAATCACCCATGCCCGTTGATCACCTCGTTGGCGATTCTCCAAAATGTCGACAATTAGCCTGGCTTCCTGTTCGGAGCCTCTCAACGGTCTTTCGTGACTACCGATTTTGGAACTCATGGCTTGGAACGGACCCATGCGAAACCCAACATCTTCTGGCCGGAAGGTCAAGGGCGAAATATGTCCACTTCGTAGTTCTCGTGCAACGGATGGGGCCGACAGCGACAATTCTGGGAATCCCTCCACGCCTTGAATGAGAAGGGCGCGGGAGGTTCCCAACATATCTAACGCTTCAACCATTTTGTTCAGATATGGCGGATGTGCGATTCCGATGACCTGCGAGGGAAGTCGTGCAGGATTGAGCAATCTTGCAATTTGATGCGATAAGTTTTGCAGCCCGAACTCTCGGCGCAGATCTAACAGCTTGGTCAAAGCTGGATGATGTCCTGCCAAATCTAGAAATACCCATGAGTGTGGAGCGTCTTGTCTGGTGGCTTCGTCGGCTGTTTGCGCGATTGGGAGCTTCAAACATCGAAGGACTTTCAGCAGGTCATACTCGACGCTGGGGTTCTCGACTCCATGTAAAAACATGCCGGCTCCAGCTGCCGCGGCGACAAGGGTCGCAGGGACGATGATATGAATCGTACTGTGCTTTTCGCCATAGAGTGGAAGGTCAACCCTATTCGTGGTGGCCCGAAACGGTACCGGGGGCACATACGTGCGAGCCACAGCCGTGAATGCCGCCAATTCGGTGATAGATTCGGTCTTGATCCGCATTGCCATCAAAAAGGCTCCTGTTTGGCGAGCCGTTGCATTACCCTCGAAAATCATGGCAAGACTTGCTTTTGCCTCTTCCCATGTGAGGTCCTTGGCACCTTTGAGCCCCTTGCCGATCTTGGCGATAAGATGGTCCATAGAGAGATGAGTCGTCAAAATGTTAGCCCCTGGGCGACTGGCCGAATCGTTTCGTCACGAACATGCATATCAATATCCACTCTATTTGTGAACTCGTGTTTTTGGAACCTCAGTGATGTAGGCCGCATTCAGTCTTTGTCGATGTTTTCCATCGTCCTGAACGCGGATCTTCGCCCGGTAATACTGGAGCGGTGCAGTGGGTACAGCCGATGCTTGGATAGTGCTGGTCATGGAGGGCGTTATACGGCACGTTGCGTGCGCGGATATACTCCCAAACCTGGTCCCAGGTCCACGCGGCTAGTGGGTTAAATTTCATCAGCCCAAACTTAGGGTCCCATTCGGCAATTGGAGTCTGTGCCCGAGTGGGAGATTGATCACGACGAATTCCGGTGATCCATGCCGCATAGTCTTTGAGAATGCGGGTTAAAGGTTCGATCTTGCGGAGCTGACAGCATTGATCCGGATTTCGCAACCAGAGGGCTTCGCCATACTGTGTCGCTTGCAAGCTGGGATCCAGCAGCGGTTTCATGTGAATGACCTGTTCCGGTTCCAGCTGATAATGCTGAACGATCCGATCGCGAAGTGCGTAGGTCTCGGGAAATAAAAACGCAGTGTCTAGATAAAACAGGGTGCTTCGTGGATTGATCTCGAGCATCATGTCTAACAGCGCAACATCTTCAGCCCCGAAACTGCACGCCAACACGATGCGTGGCCCATACTGTTCCAATGCTTTCTCCAGAATGTTCTTTGGAGATTGCCCTTCGAGAGATTGGCTCAATTTGGCCAATTCTTCTGGAGACGGTCGTGTATTGATCGACGGCGACATGACGGTTTGATCCTAAGCCTCGACTTTCTCGACCAGAACTTTGAAATGGTTCTCGCTGGCATCCATTGGTTCTTGGTGAAGGACTTTATGCCCATCATTGAGAAGACTGACGGGCACATTGCGAATGGGATCACCCGCATCCAGCCAAACTTCCAATTGCTCACCCTCATCCATCATTTCTAACTTCAGTTTCGTTTTGACGTAATTCATGGGGCAGGCTACCCCACGTAAATCATAGACCTCGGCATTGCTGGCTTCGACGGACCGTGGTTCTGCCGAAGCGGACGACATCGATGCGGTGGTCGATCCAGTCGACCCCACTTCTTCGAGGGGGGGCAATTTGAGATCTTGTCCAATGCGTTCAGTAACAGTCCGACAGGCATCCACGAAACCTTTGACGAAGGTGATTTTCCCTTGCGTAAACTCGCTGCCAGCATCTTTAGTTCCAAGATCACCGAATTTTTCCGCTATGTTGTGGTACTCGGCCGGCAAGAGTCCTTTGGCGCGAACCATTTCATCAAATTCCTGTAAGGTATCGGCATCGGTATTGGGATCGATGCCTTCGGTGACCAGAATGGCCTTGGCGCCCGCGACAACCGCACGGTAGGCTTTATTGATCGCCATCGCAAACTGGTGTTTCTCGGACAAGATTCTGGCTTGATAGAGCTCTTGCTCAGCTTCCAGAATTCGATTGTCAATCATTTCTAACGCGCCGCCGGCACATTCGCCAGGTCCTAAGTCTTCAACAGAAAATTCTTCATCTGCTTCCCAGTCGAAATAAAACTGTTTGTCGTCCTGATAAGCCGGCAAGATGGTATAGGGAATGAGTTGATCTTTGAGCTTCACCTTGCCTGTTCGGTTGATAAAAGCCTGGAGCGATTCTCCGTCCTGCCGAGTCGTCCGGTAGAAATCCAAAAGGTGTTGGACTGCCGCCGGTACGTTTTTAGCTGGCACCTTTACGATTAACTGTGCAATCTTAGCCGTGCCATTGACTTGCCCACCTAGATGCAGCTCATACACCGGGGCGATGTGATCTCCGAGCCGTTTGCCGACACCATGCAATCCAATCGTGGCAATATGATGCTGTGCGCAAGAGTTATGGCAGCCACTGATCTTAACATCCACGTCCTTCAGATCTTCCGGAATCTTCCCTGGCGGAAATACTTCGGCCAGCGCACGGGCCAGACCTTTTGAGGAGGTAATCCCCAACCCACAGGTGTCGGTCCCTGGGCAGGCCACAATATCCTCAACGCGTTCTGCGCCAGGTTCGCCTAGTCCCTGAACTGTCAGCTCATCATAAAATTCATGGAGCTGGCCCTCAGGAACCCAGCGAACCATCATATTTTGGTTAATCGTGGTTCGGATATTCCCATTGGCGTAACGTTCGGCAAGATCCGCCAATGCGTACATTTGCTCGGTCGTGATATCCCCTGAACGGAGCCGGACGGCAGCGGCTTTAAACCCGGCCTGGCGTTGGGTGACGACGTTTGTCGCACACCACATCGCGAACGCATCCGAGGACGAAGTCTCACCATTCTGAGAGGAGCCATTCTGTTGATTATTGCCGTTGGTCTGCGACACCGCGCGACTGCCATTTTTTGTGGGCATGAGGAGCGGAGGGTCGTCAGGATAGACGTCAGGAGTCAGTCCAAGCTTGGTGGTTCCTGCTTCAAGCATGGCGTCGTAGGCTTCTTTCCACCGTTTCGAAAATTCCTCAAACCCTAGTTTATCCAGGACAAATTTCATTCGGGCCTTGCTGCGATTCTTGCGATTGCCTAACTTATCAAACACGTTCAACATGGCTTCAATGGAGGGAATCAGTTCTTCCATCGGGACAAAATCTCGAAGCGTTTTGGCTATGCGTGGAGTGGAGCCCAAACCTCCGCCCACGACCATTTTGAAGCCGACTTCGCCTTTCGCGTTGCGGGCAGCTAACAGTCCGACATCGTGAATTGGCGTTAAAGCGCAGTCTTGCTGGCATCCGGAGAACGCAATCTTAAATTTTCGTGGAAGACTTTGATTCAACGGATTCCGCAATAAATGGTAGGCGACTGTTTTAGCATAGGGCGTCACATCAAAGACTTCTCCGGGGCAGACTCCGGCTAAGGCACATGCGGTGACATTGCGAACCGTGTTGGCACAGGCTTCCCGCGTGGTTAATCCGACTTCAGCCAGTTTTCGCATGATAGTGCCGACTTGGAGCAAGGGCACGAAATGCAACTGAATATCCTGGCGAGTCGTGACGTGACCCACGCCAGTGGCATAGGTATCGGCCAGGGTGGCGATTTGCCGTAATTGATTAGCCGTCAGTCCACCGAAGGGAATCTTGATGCGGACCATCTGGACATCCGGTTGCCGTTGTCCGTAAATGCCATATTGGAGACGGAAAGGTTTAAAGACATCGACAGGTGTGTCGCCAGCTTCCAGTCGAGCGACTTCATCTTCAAATGTCTCAATCTCCTCAATAATCTCTTGGGGAATAGGAAAAGTCTGGATGTAGGGCCTGAGTGCCGCCGGTGATGTGCTCATGGTTGCTCTCCAGTTGACTGATAAAAGTCAGACGCCATCATAAATAATTGATCCTTTCGGCCATGTGATGAAACTTTGTCATCGTTAGCGAAACTAAATATGATACATCAAGCTCCGCTGAGATTCGAGTTTTTGGTACTGCTCAACCAAGGATTGGAGCGAAATCATCTCAAGAACAGCTTGTTCTGCTTCTTGAACCTGTGCCCAAATATTAGAAAGTAAGGCCTGAGCGACCGGCTGTTTGTCAAAATGACTGGTTGAGCCATTTATATTTCTAAGGGCCGGATCCCTGTTGGTCATAGACCTTACGAGTTCGGCCAAAGTTATCCGACTCGGGTCTTCGGCGAGCGAATATCCGCCTTGAGCACCTCGAAGACTTCGTACTATTCCTGCCTGCTTTAATCCCTGAAGAACTTGTTCGATAAATCGAGCAGGAATGCCCTGCCGGGCGGCAATAGTTTTGGCTTGAAGCGGAGTCGAAGGATCGTGGCAGGCTAGCTCGATCATGGCCATGATTCCATAGGTGACCTTGTTGGGAAATCTATCCATACAAATTCATACTAAAACGATAGGAATAGTATATTTAAGCGTTCAAGCTGTTGTCTGTCAAGTGTCATCAAGAGCTACAGGATTTCCGTTGCCACATGATCTCCTCTCAATTTTTTTCACCCAGCTTTCGGCGCTAGGCACTCTCCATCATAGTTCAGGGTTTTAGACGATTTTCTTGAGGAGGTCTTAATATTCACACTTCCTTGACCGATAGCTTGTTTGAAGAAACTACGATATTGACCCTTTGGAATGAGAGTTGCCCTATGTCCGAAAAAGATATTACTGTGCTGCTTGATGAGCTCAAGGCCTGTGCCAATTCGCTTCGTGAGGAGAAGATTGCGTTGGAAAATCAGGTCAAAATGCTGGAGACCGAAATCTCTTCCATCAGAGAGGTCAAAGGAAAAGAAATCGATAGCCTCACAGAGGCCAAATCAAAAGAAATACAGGCTCTCCAAGAGACAAATGACCGTCTTTCCCAAGAGCTCAAAGAAGTCCGGCAGAAATTGGACCGCTTCCACCCTGGGCTACAGAGTCTACAGGACGAACTACAAAATGCTGAAATGCAAACCAATCTGCTGGATATGGAACTGACCAAAAAAGATGAGGCGATTAAAAAACTCCAATCCCGTTTGTCAGAATACACTTCATTGATTCCCACCTCGGTGAGCCTGGAGGATTCCAGCTCCACGCCCTAATTCCTCTGACGGTTTTCTCTTTATTCGTACCTACGCCCAGTCTTCTTTTTTTCTAAACCCACTAGTACCTCAGTTCTGGTAATTCAACGTCTGTCGTCTGCTGGTTGTGCCGCGGTTTAGAGGAGCGCGTTTGAGAAACTCAGATCTATCAGATATTGTGTGCGACTTGTTCCATCCGATAGGGTTGGGTCGATGGGATTGGGAAGTTCATCCTTCTGTATCCAAATTAGATTAGGAATGCCTAACTCGTGCACAGCTTCTGCCAGTTCGACAACGTGTAAGAATCATTTCCGCCATTACTCATTCACCGTTTAGAGGAGAGTCTTATGCCTACGACCACCCCAGCCAAGAAGGCGAAGAAGCGTACTTCCGGTACAGCAACAGCCAAAAAGACAACCCCACGATCCACTAAGAAGACTGCCCCGTTGTCTCCATCTAAGAAAAGTCCTCCAGCCACATCGAATAATCGGACATCTCGTCGTTCGGGTAGTCTGAAAATTGGGAGCCGTGCCCCGGCCTTTTCACTACCGAACGAAAAGGGCCAGCTTGTGAAATTGTCTGAGTTGAAAGGGAAGCAGGTCGTGCTGTTCTTTTATCCGAAAGACGATACCCCGGGCTGTACGAAAGAAGCCTGTTCGTTCCGTGACGGACTTCAGGCAATCCGCAAGAAAGGCGCTGTGGTGTTCGGCGTGAGCGCGGATTCGGTGGATTCTCACCAACGGTTTTCGAAAAAGTTTAGTTTAAACTTTCCGTTATTGAGCGATGAATCAAAAGCGACGATTCAGGCGTATGGCGTATGGAAGGAAAAGTCCATGTACGGGAGGAAGTATATGGGGATCGAACGCACCACGGTGTTAATCGACAAAGATGGCACAATCATGCGGGTGTTTCCTAAGGTCAAAGTGGATGGCCACTATGCCGAAGTCTTAGACGCCTTGAGCTAGCAGGTATTTATCCCAGGCAAGTCGAGTGCAGCAACAAGAGGAAAAGGAAATTGGGCAGCCTGTTGATGACCGGGGCAATAACAGCGATCGAGTGCCGCATTAGGCAAGCTGTTGAGCTTTGATATTTTCAAATGCTGTGTATTGGTCGCCGCCGTGGGCTTTAGAGAAGTAGACCGCCTCATCCGCATGCAGAAGGAGGTCTGAGAAGTTAGCGTAAGGTTTCTCTGGCGTATGAGTTGCGATTCCAAGAGAAATCGTAACCGTTAAATTCTGTTGGTCGTCCACCTCATGTGCGGTGTTTCGAAATGCTGTGAGTATCCTGTCAGCCACGATTTTCGCGCCTGCAGTTTCAGACTTTGGAAGGATGAGGACAAATTCTTCGCCACCAAACCGGCCGACCATGTCGGTAGTACGTAGGAGTGATAGTAACAGGCGAGCGGTCGATTGAAGTACGACATCACCGGCCTGGTGTCCGTAGGTATCGTTGACCAACTTAAATTTGTCGAGGTCGCCAAAAATCAAGGTGAGACATTCGTTATGTGCGACGGCTCGTTCGAATGACGTCTCGAGACACTTGTCGAGATGTGCTCTATTCAAAGTGCCCGTTAAAGGATCATACCGATGACTTTCCTCTAAACTAAGAAATTGTGCTTCCATGTTGGCGTTACTAATTCTAAGTTCCTCTACCTGTTTCAATGCCTGAAGGTTCCGGGCGAGCAATGATTCCCTGGCGCTGTCCAAGATTGTTTGTGGATCATTCCAAGTTTGCAAGTCGGTTTCGAAAATACGCGCGGTATCCGGAAGGCGTTCTTTCACGGTTTCTAATATGTCCATCAGTGCCTGTGGTTCCAATTGTAAGAGTGATTGGGCGAGCTGTTTGACATTTTGCAGGTACACATCATCGGCTTCTCTGAGAAAGATTTCAGCAATCATTCCAGAAAGACAGACGCAAGATGCGAAGGTTGCCCGTTCGTCTTGTGCCGGTACTCGTGCTGGATCATCGCTTCCATTCACTGCTAATCGGAGTCGATCAGGAAGATTCCATTGGGTCAGGAGCCAGCTACCCACTGCGCCATGGGTCACGCCAAGGCAGTGCTGTTCGTGCTTGATGAGACTAGCATGTATGCTTTGTTGCCCAGTGTGACTGCCGTACAGATCTGGAAAAATCTGGTCCAGCGCTAACATGCCCAAGTCCTGTAGAAGCCCGGCCAAGCGCAACTCTTCGATTTCTGTGACTTGGCAGGTGTCTCCCAAGACCTGACTTGCCGTGCTAGCCATACAGGCCCGTTTCCAATATAGATCATAATCGAGCCCGCTGTGAGTGGCAGTTTTCAATGACGTCGTTAATGAAAACGATAGGGCTAGAGAAATTGTGGCATTGACGCCAAGGACCATCAGTGCTTGATGGAGATTCTCGACTTTTTTGCCGTAAGGATACAGTGGCGAGTTAGCAATCCGTAGAATTTTACTGGCTAGGGCCGGATCGCAATTTACGACTTGGATCACACGTTTAAAATTAATTTCGGGATCATTTGCCAGGGAAATGATTTGAACTGCGATAGTCGGTGGACTAGGCAGATTGGGGCAAGCTTGGAGTTTCGCTTCAAGTTCAGGTGTCATGAGAACTGAGGGATGTCAGATAAAGCCTTACACAGAATATCCTAAAGGCCTAGGGCCCCGTTGGGTTTTACCCTCCTTGGTGCTGCGGGGCCAGCGGCCAAGGATGTACCAAGTCTAACTCTCCAGTCATTTCGGCAATTTTTCCGTGTTCTGTAGCCACAGTGGCCAAAACCTATCATAATTCTGTCCCCGCGGTACCTGTGCTTCAAGTGGCTTGAGAATGTCAAAGGGATGCTCCACTTTGGCTCAGGAACGGGATGGGACTTTTTGGCCTACTTCAGATGTCAGATGCACAAGCCCACCGAAATTCTAATTTGGCAGTGATATTGAGCCTTGTCGTTACTTCGGGGTAAATACGATGGGTTTAGTCGACTTGGTGCCAATTATGAGGTGTTTAGAGAGAATGCTTGGGACAACGCCTCGATCGAAGTGCAGGTTAGTGGTACAGAATATTCCCATCGGCGTTCGTTGGCAAATCCTGAAAACGGTCAAGGTCGAGCCGGACGAAGCCCAAACCGGCGACGCAGAGCTCGAAATTGGTGGATAGGGTTTGAAACAATGACGGAGGAGTCGTAGCCTGAGGCGGTTGATGTTCTGCGACGATGCCGTAGGATCGTTTTCCGGTCTTCACATAGTCCACCAAAAAATCCTTGTGATGAATGAGGCCAGAACATTTGATCTGATTGCAGTATTCCGGAAAGACTCCGGTGAGAAATAGCGTCAAATCACCAATATGTCGATGGATGTCGCATTCCTTCTCTGCGGAAGTTTGATGACTAAGAGTTTCGGCCTCATACAAAAGCTCAACAACGGTTTCGACGGGTTCGCCATCTTGATTCTTGATACGCGTGAGTTGGTCCGTATGAAGAAATTCCAAGAGAAGATTGGAGACATAGTCGGTGACTTGAAAGTCTGGCCAACCCAGCGCTTCGGAAAAATTTCTTTCGGTCAATCGACCAAATAATTGCTTTAGTGGATGTTGGGCAGGGATTGGTGTTGCCATCTTGATCCCTCCTTTGCTTGGGGTCTAAGCCCTATGACATCTGTATAATGCTATCGGCTTAGTTCCCTCTTTGCTTGACCATTTTCCTTGGTGCGACTGTTGAGAATCATCGTGACCGGTCCATCATTTATCAGGCTTACAGCCATTGTTGCTCCAAAGCGGCCAGTCTGAACGATGAGCCCAGAGGCCTCAAGAGCTTTTCTCACGGTTTGATAGCATAGGCGTGCTTCATCAGGAGGAGCGGCTAGATCAAAGCTGGGGCGACGTCCCTTTGCGGTATTAGCCAGGAGAGTAAATTGTGAGACCAGTAGCAATTCGCCTTGAATATCGAGAATCGACTGATTCATATGTCCATGAGTATCTGGAAAGATCCGAAGCTCAAGAATCTTTTTTGTAATGAATTGTATGTCGAAATCAGCATCCCCTTTGGCAATGCCTAACAATATCAACAGTCCTGAACGAATGGTAGCGATGGGTTGGTTTTCCACAGAAACAGAAGCTTGAGACACTCGTTGAAGAACGGCGATCATATGGAAAGAAACTTTTTTATTGTGGTGCTGGCGTAGGTAGTCGGCGTTGGAACATGAGTCTGAGGTGTGTCAGTTCATCGGAGCGTAATAGAAAATGGACGCCAAGATACCCAACCATGCTTCCGGCAATGCCGAGAGACAACCAGGCAAATTTATATCCCCCTTGTCCTGCTTCTTGCCATAAGGGGAAAGCCGCGATCCACATGCACAGACCGACCACTGGGACGAGGGCGATTCCGGTACGGACAAGGGAGCGGCCTAATGTGCCCCACAATAAACCCTCGAGCCGTTTTCCTAAGATGCTGGCCAAGATGACGGCATGGCAAATCGCGGCTAACCCTGTTGCGAGCGCGAGGCCTGCATGTGCAAGGGGTCCCATAAGCCATAACGAGAAGGCAATATTGATGACAACGGAAATGATGGCAATGGTGGCTGGGGTGCGTGTGTCTTGTAGCGAATAAAAGGCCATGGCTAAGACCCGGTAAATGGCAAAGGCCCATAGTCCGACGGAGAATCCTAACAAGGCAGAAGCAGTTCCTAGCGTATCGTTGGCTGAAAAAGCCCCGTGCTCAAAAAACAGATGAATGATAGGAATACGCAAGAGAATTAGTCCGGCCATCGAGGGCAACATGATAAAAAACACCATCCGCAACCCAAAATTGACTGTCGAGCGCAGATCGTTACGAGCTCCTTCTGCGGCATGAGTCGATAAGCTAGGTAAAATAGCGGTGGCCACGGCCACACCAAAGATTCCTAAGGGGAATTGAATCAAGCGCATAGCATAGAACAGGTAGGTTGGGCCGCCGTCAAAGTACGAGGCTAAGATGGTACTCACGGTGAGGTTGACTTGAGTAACGGCCAAGCCCACCAACGTTGGAATGAGAAGTACTCCCATTCGTTTGACCCCTGGGTGCGTAGGGTGAAAATTCCAAGATAGTACGAAGCCTTTCTTGTGTAATCCCGGCAGTTGCATAAGAAATTGTGCGAGCCCCCCCACAACGATTCCTAGTGCGACTGCCAGAATGGGTTCGCGAAACAGGGGAGATATGGCTAACGCAAACACGATGACGCAGACGTTAAAAAATACTGGAGCCAGAGCGGGAATCGCGAACGACCGAAGGGCATTAAGAATACCCATCGCTAATGCCGCTAAACTGACAAAGAGCAAATATGGAAACATGACCTGTGTGAGGAGTGTTGTCCTGGCTAGTTGGGCCGCGTCATGATGCAGGCCAGGGGCCAGCAGCCAGACCAGAGTTGGGGCCCCCAAAATGCCAAGGAGCGTGACAAAGGTCACGAGGGTCAGCAGTGTGGTAAACGTAGCGCTAGCAAGTTCCCAGGTTTCCTGCTTCGTTCGGGTGGAATGGTATTCCGTGAAGATTGGGATAAAGGCTGAGGACATCGAGCCCTCGGCGAACAATTCTCGCAGGAGATTGGGGATGCGATAGGCGATGTAGAAGGCATCGGCAGCGGCATTTGCCCCAAACAAGTTTGCCAAAATAATGTCGCGAAGAAACCCCAGAACGCGGCTACAAAAGGTTGCTGCTCCGATCATTCCGACAGCGCGACTGATTCGGTGGGTCTCCCCTTGAAGGTTCGATGAAGGGGGGGGGTCTGGGGACGGTGACAAGGATTGGGTCATTCGAAAGGCAATGTTACCGAATTTGGGAGAAGCGTTTCATCTACAACGCTTGTGAGAGGAGCATGCTGTAATTTGGGACGATATATAGACTTTGCGCACCTTTTCGAAAAACCGTAGAGCCGTTAATTGACAGCCTGCAGGCCATGCATTAGCATCATTTCCCTTTCTGTCTGGGCGCTGTTCGATATGACCCAACTCCAGTCTGCACAATCAACTCGTCCTATTAGCCTACCACGATGGTGGTGTTTTGCGACGGCCTTTACGACCGGAGCCGTCGTCATGGGATTAGAAATAGTCGGGAGTCGACTGTTGGCGCCTGTGTTTGGGAGTTCACTGTTCGTCTGGGGCGCACTCATTGGCGTGGTGTTGGCCGCAATGAGTAGCGGCTATGCGGCTGGGGGCTGGTTGGCAGATCGGTATCCATCTCAGGTCGTGCTTGCCGGGCTCTTGTTGGCGTCTGGAGGTTGGACGCTGCTGTTGGCCTGGGCGGGGCAGCCTGTGGTCTTTCATGTGTTTCAATGGATCCAGGATCCGCGATGGGGGCCGTGTGTGGCGGCCAGTGTCTTGCTCGCGGTCCCCGCTTTCGGGTTAAGTGGTGTGTTACCAGCTCTGTTACGTCTCGCCATCGCAGATATGGGGCATCTTGGAAGACATACGGGGGGAATGATCGCCGTGTCGACCATGGGCAGTTTGATCGGTACCTGGGGGACGGCATTTTTCTTATTGACCTGGATGGGAAGCACAAAATTGGTCGCAGTCTTGGGTACTGTTCTTATGGCACTCGGTCTAATTTGGACTCTGCAAAGCCGCCAACTTTCTCCTGTGCTTCAAGCCGGGCTTGTTACAGTGATAGGAGGCCTCACTTGGATGGGCTTTCATCCAGTTATTGTTCTTCCTCCAGCTATTCATCAAGAAGATAGCCCCTATCAGCAAGTCCGAGTCAGCGAAAATGACTTATTTCGGTATCTTATCTTGAATAACACATTTCACGCGGTCATGTGGAAAGCTGAGCCAACTTTTCTGGCATTGCCGTATAGCCAAGTCATGATGGGGGTCTTGCCGATTCTTGACCAACCCACCCGAGGCCTGATTCTGGGCCACGGGGGCGGCTCATTGGCAAAATGGTTAGCAGAACATTGGCCAGAACTGGAGCTCGACGTTGTCGAAATGGATCCTTCAGTGGTTCAGGCTGCTGAACAATATTTTGACTATATACCTCCTCCTAATCATCATGTGGTTGTGCAAGATGCCCGAATGTTCTTGCGGACCAATCCCGCTCAATACGATGTCGTGTGGGTTGATGTGTTTGCAAGACATTTGATTCCGTTTCACGTCACCACTCAGGAATTCTTTGAGGAGTTACGTAGTCATGTCACTCGGGACGGTGCGATTGCCGTCAACCTTGCATCTTCGAATGCTCCAGCCAATATTCGGCGGGCGGAGGCAATTATGGCCACGATGGGACTGACATTTGAAAATATTGTGACCTACGGTGTTGCTGGACCTGAATGGTTGAAAACCAAACAAGGTTCGATCAATTTAATTTTCTTTGCCGGGGAACCGGCAAAATTAATACCGACTCCCCAATTCTTGAATCTTGCAACGCGTTCGATGAACCATAGTAAATTTCCACCCGAAGGCTTGGAATATTTTCTCTCTCATACCCCGGTTTCTTTGGAACTCGGTCAAATTCTCACCGATGACTTTTCTCCACTAGATTTACTTCAAGGAGAAGCGTAGGATTTTCTGGTTGTCTTCTCGTTCTTAAGGGCGAACCAACTTCTTCCGAATAGGTCGTAACGACATCGGGGGTGTGCTTGTCCAGCCGATCCTTGGATTATGAGGATGGCCTCGAAAGGATTGACGAATATGTGGCCACGAATTCTGCCCTTTGCTGCCTACATGGGCTTCATTGGCCTTGCCAGTGTCTTGCCTGCTGAATCTAGTCTAGAGCTTTGGCTGTATCCCTTCAAAACAGCCGTCGTGCTCGGCCTGCTCATATATTTCTGGTCCTCGTACTCAGAGCTTCGACAGCCCATTTGGACTGATGCGAAAGAAGCTGGCTTAGCGATTGGAGTCGGGATCCTTGTGTATGTTCTGTGGGTTCGGATGGATTGGTCTTGGGCAACTCAAGGGGAGCTGACGGGCTATAATCCGTTTCAGGAAGGGGCGGGAATGGGCTGGGCGCTCGCGGCCGTTCGTATCTTCGGGGCCTCGATCGTCGTCCCTCTTATGGAAGAACTTTTCTGGAGATCGTTCTTAATCCGTTGGGTTGTCGATCAAGATTTTGAAAAAGTTGCGTTTGGAACATTTACCTTAGCCTCGTTTGGGGCCACAGTTGTGTTGTTTGGACTGGAACATAATCTGTGGTTGGCCGGGATGATGGCTGGTGTCGCGTATAATTTTCTGTATTACCAGACACGGCGCCTCTGGCCTTGCATCGTCGCGCATGCCACAACAAATTTCATTCTTGGGTTACACGTCTTGCTCACGCATGAATGGCAATGGTGGTAAAAGCCAAGCACAGTCGGAAACTATTGGATGGACGAATCCATTTTCAGTTGTGACGGGAGGGACCAGGATCTCAAATGAAGTGCGGTCTAGGTCTGTGATAGTGCGACGTCTTTTGGCCAGAATTTGTAGCGGATCTGCGGAAGCTGCGCCCCATCGAAATTCGGAATATCATAGAGACACCGGTCGATCGTGGCCACTTCTTCGGGTGTAAACTCGAATATCTTTCGTGTTTTCCAGAACTGATCCAGGATATAGTAGTCGTTCGTTGCCGGCTTCTCCTTGATGACAGCCTGAAGTTCTTGGAAGACTGGAGTATCTGTTCCCGGGACTCGTCCATTGTTACGGGTAATACACCATTTCAGGATTTCAGCAACGCCATACATGCTTAACTCGATCTTTTCCTTCCCTGTACCCATTTGGTTCCTCCTTACAGATATCTGACCTAACCACGAAAGTCCGACGAAAGAAAAACCTATACCATAAAGCTGACACGGTCTGCTAGTCAGGTTGGTTGTTCCCCGAGGTCGATTTCTAAGTTTTACAAGATCTTGGGAAAACCGTATACTCCTGCCGCCTCCATCCATTGTCTTTAAGGTATGGTCTTGTTTTCTGTCCTAGGCGTCAAAGCATTGAGGAGCCTGGCTCGACTACTTCCAGGTGTGAGGTGGCTCATATCTGGATTTTTGCTGTTCACAATGGCGGGCTGTCCGTCTGGAGAGCAATACACCCCTCCGGATCTGATCTACCACTATAAAGACTTCAAGGTAGGCAAAAACCCCACGTCTATACGTTCCACAGATTTTAATGGAGATGGATTTACGGATTTAATTAGTACCAACATTCAAGGCAATTCCCTCTCGCTCTTGTTGGGCACTGGCGATGGAGGGTTTCAACAACAGAAAATTATCCCAGCGTGTCAGGAGCCTAGGAACATTGCAGTCGATGATTTTGACTTGGACAAATTTGCTGATTTGGCCGTGGCCTGTTCCGGAGATAATCATGCGTTGGTATTTATGGGACAGGGAAATGGGACGTTTGTGCGGGGGGCGCAATATATGGTTCGCCGCACCCCGGTTAGTATTACGACTGGGGACTTTAATGAAGATTTTTTGCCAGATATGGTGGTTGCCCTTCGCAATGACAAGATCCAGGTCTTCTTGGGGATGGGGAACGGTAAATTTCGTCTAGGGCCGTTATACGAATATGGGGACACGCCGACTTCTGTGGCCTCAGCCGATTTTAACGCTGATAACCATTTGGATATCGCTGTCACGAATGGTGGGCCCATGAGTCATGCGGTTTCGATATGGTTGGGGATTGGGGATGGGACCTTTCTGGCTCCTAAGGATTATCGAACTGGGAAGCGACCGTTGAGTGTATCTTTTGCAGATTTTAACAATGACCATGTTTTGGACATGTTAGTCATCAATGGTGAAATGAATACCATTACAGTATTTCTCGGTAATGGTGATGGCACGTTTCAAGAAGGAAAAGATTCTGGGGGCGATGCCGGCCCCAACCACGGTGTGGCGCAGGATTTCGATGGAGACCGTATTCCAGATGTTGCTGTTGTGAACATTCAATCATCTAGTATCTCACTGCTCTATGGGAAAGGCGATGGGACCTTTCATTACCCACCCCGTCATTATCCAACGCCTCATGCCCCCTTTGCACTTACGACCTTATCCCTCGCTACGCGGCGAGGTGAACAGCCTGGCTTGGCGGTTGTGAACAACGCATCAAGTAATGTCTCGATTTTTCTCCATCACGGGTTGAAGGCACGTTCGGAGCACGGGCCTGCCTAATGGCTCGAGAACAATGGCCTTCAATCGGTTCTTGACACACGATTTCTGTGCTCAGTAGAGTGCAACGCTCGCTAAGGTATGAAAAGGCTGCCGCGTGACTTTGGAAGGCAGTCTGAACCGCCGTTGAGGAAGCCGTGCGAACATTCGCCTGGTGGTTTGGGATGGGGTCACTGCTGACCTTTGGCATTGTGTTAGTACAAGGGGGCATGCGGGATTTGATTTACGGATCGTCTGTCTCAGGGACATGGGAAGGGGTACTTTCAATGGGGCTGACGATTTTCGGTGGTGGTGTACTGGCTGGATGTGTCGCAGTGATTATGAATCGGCTGCGATAACAACTCCCTCGATGCGTGTTGTATTCATACATTTTCAAATGTCCTCTATCTGCATTAGGTACCTCCTATGAAATGTCTTCGATGCCAGGGGGCAATGTTGGTCGAACGCCACTATACGAAGGTCTCCCGGCGTTTTAATGCCAGATGCATCAACTGCGGATTTTGGTTCGACCTAGCGGATGTTCTGCGCTTTTTCAAGCGTGTGCTCGAAAGTGGTTACCACGGAGCGAAAGTCCGAGAGCTGCTGTAGCTAGACGCTACAGTCATCCTGTTTTCTTTTTTCCGGACAGCAAAGATGGGTTAGCTCGGCAAGAGGTCAAGCAGAGACTAGGGTTGATCCACAACTCGCAGTTGCGGCAAGAAGGTCGGTGCTCGTCGTTAATTGCAAGGCCTTCGTGAGGCCTGACAAGAGGTCCCAACAATGTTTATCGGAAGATACTCTCCATGCAGGCGAGGGCTCGGGACCCGGTGTTTCGAATAATCTGTTCAGTCTTGCCGGTAAGTAGAACATATTTCGTGCGTTCTCCAGAATCCCGAACCTGTAAGTAATTTGCGGCTTTGGCACTATGGATGGCTCGTCGAGCTTGTGAGGCCGAGAGTTGCGGAATCATTTTTTCTGCATCACTCATCGTGACGGGAATCTTGTGCATCTGTCGCACAAAAAGTTCCGAGAACAGGGTCCAATAGTAGGTTTGTTGCAACTTGGGCTCTCGAGCAAAGGCCGTAATCCATTCCTGCGCGGCACCCTTATTAATGGCCTCAATATACCTCAATATTTCCTTGTCGGAATAACGTTTCATGGTAGGTCCTTCCCTGGGAGTTCGGGGTGGATGATGTATTGTAGAAGCGAGATTTTCCGATCATAGTACATACTACGTAATACCTCAATATGCAACATATTGTATCTCTTATAATAGAATCTTTTTGTGTATTATTAAGAACTTTTAATGATATGCAATTTGACCTTCATAATGAATAGTATTATCTTAACATTAGGCTGATGGAGTGAGGAATGTTCGACAGAACGCAAACGGGAAAACAGAACTCTTTTTTCACCCGAGGAGGAGGTGTTTGTGATGACGACAACAACTAAACCCCAAGATCGTTGTGATGAATTGTTACAGTCAAGGGCGTTGCTGGCTCATCTACGTACAATTGTTGTGGCTAGTAGCCTCTGTGTTCTATTCATGGGGGGAATGAGTTCTGCTTGGGCTGCGAAGCAAGATGGCCTTCCCGCCACGAGACCTGTACTCCACCTCACAGGGTTTTCTCTCCATGTAGGACCCGGAGGTTTTCATCTGGGTATTGGTGTACCTCATCGGTATGGGTACGGCCGATACGATGGATTCCAGTCGCGGGGTTATTATGGCGGAAAGCGCTACGGGCATCGACATGGTCCAGAGAGACATCTCTACAGCCGATACGATCGTCCCTGGCATCGACATGGACATCGGTTTGGTCACAACCGCCATCACCACCATGATCGAGGGCATTATCGTGGACATGGTCGACCTCATCCTCGTGGTCGGTGGTAGACGTTCGGCTGTACAGAATTCCAAACTGCGAGCCGCTAATGATCTTGGTAAAACCCTCGGGCAGGTCTCGCCCGAGGAAGACCACTCTCTTACGGATGTCGATAATCCTTATGGGTTTTAAGTCTTGGCCAATTCTTTTAAGGTGGTGCGGATTAGGTCTTCAAGTTGGTATGGGGCGCTCATCTTGGCGAGAGCCAAATTGAGCGCCTTTTTCACTTCGGGTGCGCGATATCCCAAATTGATAAGGGCGGAGGCGGCTTCTTCTTGTAGGAAGTTGGTGGTTTCCGTTTGGGCTGTCGAGGGTTGTTGGGAATCTGAAATCATGATGCGATGAATTTTGTCTTTTAACTCCAGTACGATTCGGCTGGCAGACTTTTTCCCGACGCCCGGAATTGACCCAAGCGTATCTAGGTTGTTCGTTTCAATAGCCGAACACAATTCGGGAACCGATAACGTAGACAATGCGCTCAGCGCTAGTTTTGGCCCGACGCCGCTGATGGTGGTGAGGAGTGAAAACGCTTGTTTTTCTTCTGCTGTGGCAAAGCCAAAAAGTTGAATGGTGTCATTGCGTATCTGAGTAGAGATAAACATCTGGACCGGTGCCGTGATTTCAGGAAGCGCGAAGTACGTTGAAAGGGCGATGAACACCTGATATCCAACGCCTTGAATCGAAACAATCGCATCTTGGGGTGTTTTAGCAGTCAGGGTTCCGGCCAGAGTTGCGATCATAGGTCTTTGCTAGAAAGACAAGGCTTCCAACATTAAAGAAGTCGATTCGACTGAGAACAGCCTGAATACACGCTCAGGAAAGAATGAGAAAAGATGAGACGAGCCAATATGAGCTAGACACTCTCGGCTGCCACCTGCTCGATCAATTCGTCAGAGATTTCAAAATTGGCATGAACTTTTGACACGTCCTCGTGCTCATCCAAGAGATCCATGAGCTTCAGGGCTTGTTCCGCATCTTTGCCGTCGAGCGCAATGGAATTTTGAGGAAGGAAGGTGATATCCGAAAGGCTTGTTTCAATCTCTGCTTTCTGAATAGCATCTTTCACCGCTTCAAAATCACCCGGTTCAGAAATCACCTCAAACCCTGAGGAAGTTTGCTTGACGTCCTCGGCCCCGGCTTCCAAGACAAGGTCGAATAACTGCTCCTCGGTCACCACGGGACTTTCGATGACGACCAGTCCTTTTTTATGGAACTGCCACGCGACTGCCCCTGCCTCCGCCATCGTGCCGTTGTTTTTGGTCAGAATATTACGAATTTCGGCTACAGTCCGATTACGTTTATCTGTCGAAATCTCCAAGAGCAACGCGGTCCCGCCGGGACCATACCCTTCCAGCATGAACTCTTCAAATTGCGTCCCAGGCAGTTCTCCGGTGCCGCGCTGAATGGCCCGTTTTACGGTATCAGCCGGCATATTGACTTCTTTGGCCCTGGCAATAGCTTGGCGCAAGGTGGGATTGCCATCAGGATCGCCACCACCACGGGCAGCAATCGAGATTTCACGAATCACGCGCGTAAAAATCTTGCCTCGCTTGGCATCTTGCGCGCCTTTGTGCCGCTTAATTGTTGACCAGTGGCTATGTCCACCCATAGTTCGAAACTCGCGTCGACAAAGATGACGAAATCAGGAAAGCACTGGACCAATATCCGGTTGGGCTTCTAGCACAGCGATCGAAAAAGAGTCAATCCGCAGACGTCCACGAGAACGTGGTGGAATCTGAAAGACTCGTGTGTCCTTCCGACCTGTAAGTGATATGATGAAAGTATAGTTCATGAACTGACCAAAGCGATGAGAACCAGAGACGACATGACACGCGTCGTATTCATGGGGACGCCGGATTTTGCGGTGCCCACGCTCCAACAGCTCGTAGAATCGGAATATAGAGTTGTGGGCGTGGTATGCCAACCAGACCGGCCAAGTGGCCGAGGAAAGAAGGTACATAGCGGTCCAGTGAAAACCTTCGCGTTGGGACATGGCCTTCCGATCGTCCAACCAGAAAAGATGAAAGCGCCAGAGTTCTTGGACACACTGCATGCATGGAGTCCAGATGTCATCGTCGTGGCAGCTTTTGGACGCATCTTACCGCAAGTCATCCTGGACTTGCCTCCGAAGGGGTGCTTGAATGTTCATGGATCGTTGCTACCCAAATATCGAGGAGCTGCTCCGATTCAATGGGCGGTCATCAACGGCGAAACCGAAACCGGAGTGACCATCATGGTGATGGACGCTGGAATGGACACCGGGGCAATCTTAGATCAGGCGGTACTACCAATCCGGCCTGAGGAAACCGCCGGGGAGGTGGCCGTCCAGATGGCAGAAACAGGAGGTCATCTACTGGTTACTACGCTACGAAGATGGATTGCGGGGACCATCACGGCTCAGCCGCAAGACGATGTGCAAGCGACACTTGCGCCGATGCTCAAGAAAGAAGATGGGCTACTAGAGTGGAATCACTCCGCAGACAGCCTCGCCAGTCGTATACGGGGGCTTTCTCCATGGCCAGGTGCCTATACGTTCGTGAATGGCGAACGATGGGGAATTTGGAAAGCTCACGTGGCGGCATTTGAAGAAGAAAACGGCTTTGCTATTCAATCTCAACATCCAGAGCCGGGAACCATTGTTGACATCAACAAACAAGGTATCCACGTTCAGACCGGTCAGGGCCTCTTGAATCTGGTAGAAATTCAACCGGAGAATAAAAAACGAATGACCGTGGTTCAGTATCTTGCGGGTCACCAGCTTGAAATTGGCAGTCAGTGTATGGGAAAAGTCATGTAATTCTGATTGACTTGGCTCAGTGAACCATGGTGACCGGCCAGTCCCAAAAGACAACGATATGAAGGATCAAACGACAGCTCTACTCACCTATATTCACACCCACATCGACGAACTCGCCACCATTCATGCCCAGGCCGAAAAAGCACTGAATGCCGTTCAGGGCAAGGACCATGTCACGAAGTGGAAAAAAAAAGTTGTGGAGGGTTTGGCGCCATTCGTCAGCGAGACCTATCTGACCAATATGAAGAAAGATTGGCTCGAAACCACATATTTCGTGGGCGACGTGTTCGACGAGTTGGCGGATGAAGTGGATATGTGTCGCCGCCATCTCAGGAGGTTGTCTAAAGAAATTCAGACGACTGGCATTCCCTGAGTACTCACTGTTCGTGCATGAGTTTCACGCTACTCGATTCCCCAGACTACTGTGACCGTACCCCGTCCGCCTTCTCCGCGTAAACGTCTGGGCCAACATTTTCTGATTGATCCAAATTTGCTCAGAAAGATTGTAAAGCTGGCGGATCTTCAGCCATCTGACACTGTCTGCGAAATCGGCCCCGGCGGCGGAGCGCTGACTGGGTTCTTGTGCCAGCAAGCACGACAGGTGCTGGCCTTGGAGGTAGATCCTCGGATGGTAAAATTTTTACAAACAGAATTTTCGGAACAGCCAAATCTTGAAGTGCAAAAGCAAGATGCGCTGCAGTATCCGTTTGAATCATTGCCCGCTGGAACTGTGGTGGTCGCCAATTTGCCCTATAACATTTCCACCCCGATTCTGTTTCGTCTACTTCAGACACAACGCAACATTGTTCGTATGGTGCTAACGGTTCAGCTAGAAGTCGCTCAGCGACTCATCGCCAAACCCAAGACAAAAGAGTACGGAGTCCTGTCGGTGATGGCGCAGCATCTGGCGCACGTTAGATTCGGGTTTCGGATATCTCGGACTTGTTTTCGTCCTGTTCCGGACGTGGATTCCGGAGTGGTCCGGTTAGATGTCAATCAGGAACCTGCAGAGACATCAGATGACTTGACGCATTTCCAGTACATCGTGCGTGCGGCATTTGGTCAACGCCGCAAAACACTGCTCAATGTCTTTCGATCCGCCGGCATGACAGACGGGCGCTTAGCCGAAGCCCAACGGGTGACGGGTATCCAGTTCTCCCGTCGCGCCGAAACCCTGTCGGTTCAAGAATTTCGACGGCTCACCCAGACATTGAGGCACTTGGCCCGTGATTGATATCGCCTCATTCAGATCAGATATCGGTAAGAAACGAAACATGTGGGTCAAGGAAACGATTCGCTCAGAAAAAAGATATGACGGGCGGGGAACCGGGGCTAAGCGGCCCAAGCCTATGAACTGACGCGTCGGCCGACCTCAATTGGATGACTCGCTAGCGCACTGCCGACTCCGCGGCCAGAAATTGAGATTGTGCATGCGTGAGCGCCGTTAGCATCTGATTCCGTGGGTTTCCACTGCAGGCTTCCAGCAACGGCACAAGCCAGTCGCCGGAGGTAGCAAAGTTTTCATGCTCCCCAAGAAAATGCATTGTGCCGACAAACGACCAATCCAACTGAAAGTCGTCCGGTTGGGTTGAGAGCAAAGCCTTGAGTTTCTCTAATTGTTGGGGAACCGTCTCGCCCTTCTGTTGGCCCATCACCGCAGCCATCTTCAAAAGTCTCAACGGAATGGCGTGGCTCACATCCAACTCAGGAGCCGCCAACAATTCCGTAAAGCGCCGTTCCGCTTCCTCAAAGCGACCTGTGGTGAGATGTGTCTCGGCAAAATTTATCGCGGCCGTGTTATCTGTAGGATGAGCCTCTAACCAATGCCTGTTGAGGGTATAGGCCTCCTCAAACCGAAACAGCTTTTCATGAAGAACGGAATTGGTGGTGAGATAGGCATCTTGATAATCCGGATAGAGTTCCAACACATTCTGGTAGCTGGTCACAACCTGCTCATAGTCTTCCAATGCGAGAGAGGCTTCGGCCAGATTATTGTGGGTTTGAGCCCATTGAGGCGCCAGAGATTCTTTCCTCCGCACCTCCAAGGCCGCACGATAGGCCGCGGCCGCTTGGGCCAACAACTGCTGCCCCTCGGCCCCTCCCGTCCGAATGCCCATATCACTGAGCGTGGCCCCGAGATTATTTTGGGTCATGGCCCAATCCTGGGGCAGCTGCTCCCGCGTATACACTTCTAAGGCCGCACGATAGGCCGCGGCCGCTTGGGCCAACAACTGCTGCCCCTCGGCCCCTCCCGTCCGAATGCCCATATCACTGAGCGTGGCCCCGAGATTATTTTGGGTGGTCGCCCATTGTTGGGGCAGCTGCTCCCGCGTATACACCTCCAAGGCCGCACGATAGGCCGCGGCCGCTTGGGCCAACAACTGCTGCCCCTCGGCCCCTCCCGTCCGAATGCCCATATCTCTGAGCGTGTTCCCGAGATTATTTTGGGTGGTCGCCCAATCTTGGGGCAGCTGCTCCCGCGTCCGCACCTCCAAGGCCGCACGATAGGCCGCGGCCGCTTGAGCCAACAACTGCTGCCCCTCGGCCCCTCCCGTCCGAATGCCCATATCTCTGAGCGTGGCCCCGAGATTATTTTGGGTCATGGCCCAATCTTGGGGCAGCTGCTCCCGCGTCCGCACCTCCAAGGCCGCACGATAGGCCGCGGCCGCTTGGGCCAACAACTGCTGCCCCTCGGCCCCTCCCGTCCGAATGCCCATATCACTGAGCGTGATCCCGAGATTATTTTGGGTCATGGCCCAATCTTGGGGCAGCTGCTCCCGCGTCCGCACCTCCAAGGCCGCGCGATAGGCCGCGGCCGCTTGAGCCAACAACTGCTGCCCCTCGGCCCCTCCCGTCCGAATGCCCATATCACTGAGCGTGGCCCCGAGATTATTTTGGGTGGTCGCCCATTGTTGGGGCAGCTGCTCCCGCGTCCGCACCTCCAAGGCCGCACGATAGGCCGCGGCCGCTTGGGCCAACAACTGCTGCCCCTCGGCCCCTCCCGTCCGAATGCCCATATCACTGAGCGTGATCCCGAGATTATTTTGGGTCATGGCCCAATCTTGGGGCAGCTGCTCCCGCGTCCGCACCTCCAAGGCCGCGCGATAGGCCGCGGCCGCTTGGGCCAACAACTGCTGCCCCTCGGCCCCTCCCGTCCGAATGCCCATATCACTGAGCGTGGCCCCGAGATTATTTTGGGTGGTCGCCCATTGTTGGGGCAGCTGCTCCCGCGTATACACCTCCAAGGCCGCACGATAGGCCGCGGCCGCTTGGGCCAACAACTGCTGCCCCTCGGCCCCTCCCGTCCGAATGCCCATATCTCTGAGCGTGTTCCCGAGATTATTTTGGGTGGTCGCCCATTGTTGGGGCAGCTGCTCCCGCGTCCGCACCTCCAAGGCCGCGCGATAGGCCGCGGCCGCTTGGGCCAACAACTGCTGCCCCTCGGCCCCTCCCCTCCGAATGCCCAAGTCATTGAGGGTGAGTCCCAGGCCAACCTGAGCGGCGCTCCAGCCCTGCATGTGTCCCAGTTGCGCATAGATCTGTTCGGCTTGCTGATAGGCTTGCTTGGCCTGCGTCAGATAGAGATGGACCTGTTCCCCTTCGGTTCGGATGCCAATGGCCCAGTCGGCTCCTGCGATATCCATCTGCACATTCGCCAACAGCTCGGGTTCTTTTTCTTTTTTGATCAGCGCCCGCGCCAGCTCATATTCCGCCCGCGCCTGTTTGAATTTGTATTGGCCATAGAAACTATCTCCCGCTTTTCGATATCCCCGGATGGCTTGCTCTCGGTGACTTTCCCCTTCGGCTAGGAGCCGCCGGTATTCGGCTGCCTGTCGCTCGGCATAGGTCGTAAACAATTTGGCGGCTTTGGCAAATTCTTGTTCGGCATAGGCCGCCAGTCCCAATTTATAAAAGTCTTCCTGTTTTTCTTTGACTTCTTCCACCCATTGATCGATTTGCTCCTTGGCCTCTTGCGGAGTAAAGCCATAGTCTGCGGCCCATTCTTTGATGAGGCCCCCGAAATTGAGCTTGGGTGGCTCGGCGGAGGTCTCTGTGGCCGGCGAGACCTCTCGTTTTGCATCTTCGGCAATTTTGGCGATGTGATATTCGATGAATTCATCCGTCCAGAATTTCTTGGAGCCTCGGGGCAGAAGTTTAATCGTGACAAACAAACTTCTGGGCAGGGGATGTTGGCCGTCTATAGGATCCCAGATGCGCCAGGGCCGGTTGTTGATGTTTTTTTGCACCTGAAAGGTGAGGGGTTTGCCGAATGTCAGGTTCGGCGGGAGGTCGAAGACGAAGGTCCCGGTATCATCGGTCACAGTCGCTCGTCCATAGTTGGCGAGATCCACCGATATGCCTTTTGCTGGATCGTCATCTCCGGTTGGTCCCACAAGCCGCACTTGGCCTTTCAGTACCCGTTCGGCCCAAGCCGTCGGGCTGGCTATTTGGATGGAGAAACCCATGAGTAGCAGCAGCACGAAGATCTTCACGGTTGGTCCTCCTTTTGATTTGGCTCCATTTTCAAAACATAGCGTTCGTTCGGAATAGTGACATTCCGAGTCACGGGGCGAAAGCCGTCTTTTGTTGCTTGAAATGTGGCATACTTGTTCGCTTCAGTCGTCACGGTGAAGGCGAACGTTCCAGCGTTTTGGGTGTTGTCCATCAGAGGTTTTTGTCCGGGAACAATTAAAACGACTTCAACCCCGTCTAATCCCTGGTCCTGGCTATTTCGAATCTGTCCTTCGAATCGATATTCTCCGATCGTGGCAAGTTGCGCCTCTTCTGCTTTTGGTTTCCAGCCAAGTTTTTCAGGAAGATCAATCATATACGCGGCGATCGCCAACAGGCCTCCGACTAAGGCGACCCAGGCCCCTGCTCGTTCCACGAATGTCTTTGATGGTTTTGAGGCCTCCTGAGAAATATGAATGTCTTCTTTGGCCTGGTACATATTTCCTTCAACGGACAAATTTGGCTGATGGAAGACGGCCTGGATCTGTTGGAGGACTTGTTTGGGTTCGGTCGCAGGAACTGTTGTGAGCGCCTTGAGGAGAGTGTTCTGCTGATCGCTGGCAGCAGACGCGGGCTGCTTCTGAAGAGCTGTGCGGATCTGCTCGGCTGCTGGCACCGTGTGATCTCCCAAGATACCCAAGATACGATGAGACGGTTTTAGAGTGGTGGGGAGAGCCGTATCGTCCAGCAGGCAGGGCATGACGGGTGTGTTCATCGCCACGGCAATGTTCCATTCCAGCTCCACAAAGTCGGATTGACTGGCCTCAGCCGACCAGAGCAGGACCAATGCATCGGCATCCGCGATGGCGTCACCTAAGGCTTTCGGCCATCGCTCACCTGCATGCAGTTGCGTTTTGTCTCGCCAGGCTTTGATGCCCTTTTCTTTGAGCGCTGCTTCCAACTGCTGAGCCACAGTTTGTTGTTGGCTGGAATAACTGATGAAGACGCTTGGCATAGGTTTTACTTTTGGAGCTTTTTCCCCCTCATCCTCATCTTCTCCCCGCTGGGGAGAAGGGATCAGATGGAGGAGAGGCTGTCTTCCGTTCTTCTGTTCGATTGAATGGGTCGGCAGCCCCCTGATTGGAGCCAGCCTAATAAAGATCTGGAAAAACCTCAAGCATTCACGATAGGGGAAGAATTGATAGGCTTCCTATGTCCTTGGGATGTGCGAGGGACCCTTTTGACAATGTGTTGTCTTGACGGATTTGCCGGACGTTTCAAACTTGGCGCATGAATGCTGTTCCCTCTTTTATGACGCCATCCATCTAGCCTGGATATCTTAGGGGTTGTTTGCTCCATAGAAACCCTTATGGTACGATTTTTTGAATGGGAGTTTTCCTCAGTAAACAAGAGGGAAAAAGCAAGAAATCTTTACAGGAATGCTCGTCGTTAACCGTTCAGATTTCTGGGATTTTTCTGGCCACTGTGGGCATTCTGTGTCTGCTGAGTCTCCTCACCTTCTCGCCGGCTGATCCTCTGCTCCTGTTTCCGCATACGTCCTCTCTCCTTGTTCCGAACAATGCTGTGGGGCTGATGGGATCGACTTCCGCGTTTTTGTTGTTGGAAGTTGTGGGTGGTGGGGCTTTTGTGGTCCCGATCTTACTCGTGGGTTTTGGGTTGAGTGTCTTATGGCTCGAGCGGTTCCAGGTGACGGCCGCGGGGTTGATTGGCTCGGCCTTGGCCGTTTTGTCAGTCAGTGCGTTCTTACACCTGCAATCATCATCGCTTATTGCGGCTGAGGCGTTGCCCAACATGTTTGGGGGCCTCGTTGGCCAATGGGTCGCCCAGATCTTGGCCACCTATTTTGCGACGACCGGAGCCACGATCATTTTAGGCGCGATGTTGCTTGTGGCGTTCTTGTTGCTGGTTCCGATGTCATTAGGCCAATTAGTCAGGGGAATGATTGCACTGGCAGGACGCGTGACAGAGACGGTACGCGTGTTTTTTGCTGATTTGCGTGATCGGGAATGGTGGAGGCGGGATCCGGGGCCAAAAGAGAATAAATCGATTCGTATTAATCGGCAAATGGCGGCACGAGGCGGGATTGGCAGTCTTGATGTGGAGCCACTCGTCAAACCGCCGAAAGCTTCGAAAGTTTCCGAGGCCAAAGCGGAGGTACTTTTGGAAGTCGAACCGCGTCTGGCGTTGAATGACCATTCCGAGGTCGACTATCTCTCCCATTCGTCGGTCTCAGAATCGTACGAAATGCCATCACCTGTGGATTTGCTCGATACACATGCAGCGCGGGCGACGCATCAAACCGATTCGGTCCTCAAGACGCAATCGGAGATATTGGTGCAGTCACTGGCTAGCTTTGGCATTGATGGCAGCGTGACGGACGTGCATCCGGGGCCGGTCATTACCATGTATGAATTTGCGCCGGGTCCAGGTATCAAGGTCTCCCGTATCGTGAATTTGGCTGATGATTTAGCAATGGCCTTGAAGGCGTTGAAGGTCCGTGTCGTTGCCCCACTTCCAGGAAAATCCACAGTAGGGATCGAAGTTCCCAATCCCCAACGAGAGACCGTGGGCTTAAAAGATATGCTGACCTCCGAGGCGTTTGCACGAGCCCGTTCCAAGCTTGCACTGGCCCTGGGAAAAGATATCTATGGGCGCCCCGTTGTTGTTGATCTACGGACCATGCCACATCTGCTTGTAGCGGGGGCAACAGGTTCGGGAAAAAGCGTGGGGCTGAATTGCCTGCTCTTGAATATCTTGTTCACGGCGCATCCCGATGAGGTCAAGCTTTTATTGGTGGATCCCAAAGTGTTGGAGTTACAAGTGTACGACGGCGTGCCCCACTTGATTCGACCGGTGATTACCAATCCAAAGGAAGCGGCTCGAGGGCTGAGCTGGGTGGTACAAGAAATGGAACGACGATACCGGGTTTTGGCCGAATTGGGCGTTCGGAATATTGATGCCTATAATCGTAAAGTCGGGGAGCTTCAGGGGACTCCTAAACGCAAAAAGAAAATGTTGTCAAAAGGACAGTCTATGGATGTGGAGGAAGCGCCGGTCTTGGACGATACCGGTGAAGAGCGAGTGCCTCTTCCGTACATTGTTGTCGTGATTGATGAATTTGCGGATCTAATGATGGTGGCCCCGAAGGATATTGAAGATCGTATCGCGCGATTGGCGCAGATGGCGAGAGCATCGGGCATTCATCTCGTGCTTGCGACTCAGCGGCCGTCTGTCGATGTGGTAACGGGTCTGATTAAAGCCAATTTTCCCGCTCGGATCGCGTATCAAGTGTCCTCCAAAACTGATTCTCGAACGATTTTAGATGCAAATGGGGCCGAGAGTTTATTGGGAAAAGGTGATATGCTGTTTCTAGCTTCTGGGACGGGACGCATTGTTCGGCTGCATGGGCCGTTTGTCTCGGATGAAGAAGTTCGCAATGTGGTTGAGTGGGTTAAAACTCAGGCATCACCCGTTTACGACCACAGTGCCCTGGTCTCGGTTCAAGAACCGCAAGCTGAAGAGGCAGAGGCTGATGAAACGTATGAGCGAGCGAGAGACTTGGTGATGACGACTGGCCAAGCCTCTGCCTCGTTTATCCAGCGACGACTTCGGGTGGGATATCCTCGGGCTGCCCGCATGATTGAACAGATGGAAAACGAAGGCTTAGTTAGCTCTGCCGGACGAGATGGACGTCGGGAAGTGCTGGCTCGCAGAACAGAGACAGCGGAGATTGGATGATGGGACGGCATCTCGGGCGTTTTCTGGTGGTATTGAGTGCAATATTTCTTCTATCGCCGGGTTCCGGCATTTTAGCTGCCGATATTAACGAGGTGGTCCGTAAGGTAGATGACCGCTATGCCAAGACCAAGGATCTACAGGGAGCCTTCACACAGGAAACGATTATCCAAGGTTTCGAAACAGGATTTACTTCAACAGGTAAATTCTATTTAAAAAAGCCTGGGTTATTGCGGTGGGATTATTTAGAGCCGTCCGAGGAGCATATCTATGTGGATGGCGATTCAGTGATGATGTATGTACCGGAGCATCAACAAGTTGTAAAAGGTGCGTTGACTCAGATCGCAGCATCCAAAGGTCCTCTCGCCTTGCTATTGGGTGTGGGCAGACTATCACGAGAGTTCACGATTTCGGAGATGACAGAAGCTCCGACAAGGTTAGGCAACGTGCCGGTTTTAACCCTGATTCCAAAGTCCGACGGGGAGACGACGCCGACGATTAAGAAAATCCTGTTAGAATTGATGCCTGATTCGTATTTGATTCAAGGCATGACCCTATTTGAGGTCAGTGGAAATATTTCAAAGGTGCAGTTTCGGGATCTCAAGGCTAATCAGGGGCTTCCCTCCGATTTGCTCAAATTTACGGTTCCGCCCGATGTCGTAGTCGTGGATTTTCCAACATTTTGAGGTGCGAAGTGTGGAGACGTTGCGCGAGTAGGCGAGGGTTCACTGGGCATGGCTGAACGTATTTTGGTCGTGGATGATGACCAAGGTGTGCGAGATGCCTTGTCGGAATTTCTGCTTTCCCTAGGGTATTCTATCGTAGCCGTAGAGAGTGGTGAAGAAGCCCTGTCGGAATTTGATCGAGGGGAATTTGATATTGTTATGGCCGATCTCATTATGCCCAATATGGATGGCATGGAGTTGCTGCGACGTGTACGCGACATGAAAAACACAGACGTGATTTTCCTGATGATCACGGGGCATCCTTCGATTGGCACTGCTGTGGAGGCTATCAATCGGGGGGCCGACGACTATATTACAAAACCCTTCCATCTAGAAGATGTAAAATTGCGTATTTCGAAGGCGTTAGAAAAGCAAACCCTGAAAGGCCGGCTCAAGACTGCGCAGGGATTGGCCTGGGGCCTCATGTTGTCTATTCCTCTCTGGTTGCTTCTGGGCATCATTCTCGTGATCCTCTTCAAAGGGTAAGTCCGAACTACCAATTTGTCTGCCTTCCCTGTTGTCTGAAGTGTACAGTGGAAATGTCTAAGATGTTGTGGTGTGACGTGGGAAAAATAACGTTTGTTATGTTGATCCTGGCAGGTCTAGTGGTTGCGAGTCCATCGGCATCATATGCATTGAATCGTCATATCACGGAAGACCCCACCAAAACGTTGGGCAAGTTTTTGGCGTTGGATAAAAAGGGTGCCCGGTTGAAGGCGACGACATGGCAAGTGATCGAACCGTATGTAGATTGGAAAGAGAATTTAGCCTGGGGCCATGTGGTCGTCATTTCACAATTCCACATTGAAGACGATGTCACCAAATGGGAGATCTTGAGCGGCTTAGAAGCGAAAATCCCTGTCATGTTTGACGTGCTGGGGACCATGCATTGGGAAAGCGTGACGTTTGTGCCGGATGTTCATCAAGAGCGACATCTCTTTCACATTAAGGCGGTGTATGACCGATGGCAGGTTTTGGACCCTCAACTTCCTCCTCATGTTGGGCGACAACGAATGATTGATTTTGTGCGTTGGAACGAGTTAAACGAGCTCGGGGCCAGTAAGAAAGCGTTATTTGCTTCGTTGCGGCAACAATTAAAGGCGACTGAACGGAAGGACTACAACGAACGATGAAATGGCAGGCTGAGGTCTTGTTGTTTGATTTTGACGGAACCTTGATTGATTCAAAAGTTGATATTGCAACGGCGGTGAATCTCACCTTGGGGGAATTGGGTCTGCCTCTACGCCCGCAGGAAGAAATTTTCGGTTTTGTCGGGGACGGGGTCAAACGCCTGCTTCGTTTATCAGTTGGAGAAGATAACCAAGAGGCGCATGAGCGGGCGTTGCAGGTTTTTCGAAGACACTATCTCGACCATTGCGTCGATACGACTCGTTGGTATCCAGATATTTGGGAAGTACTGCAATATTACAAAGAGCGCAAGAAAGCTATTGTCACCAACAAATCCTTTGAGTATACGGTAGCTATCATCGAAGGTTTGCAGGCTGGGGATCTTTTCCAGCACATTGAATCGCCTCGCGATCCAGCGGAATTGAAGCCCGAACCTGCGATGTTGGAAAGGGCGTTGGAAGCGTTCGGTACGGATCCGGCTCAGGCCGTCATGATTGGTGATAGCACGAACGATGTTCGGGCGGCGCAGGCAGCGGGGATGCGAGTCTGCGCCGTGGGCTATGGGTATGGGGACCGCGAAAAAGTCAAGGCCTTACACCCAGATTTCTATTGTGAAAGCTCGCATGACCTCCTCGACTTGTTTTAGCTTCTCGCTCGTCTAGTGCCTGCTTCCCCCCCCCCACCTCGATCGAGCTGCTCCAAGTCATCGGATCGATATCCAGCGAAGACATTATGTAATTTTATAGTTGTGGCTGCCTGGGCCTTTCTTTTATGATTGCCAGACATTTTTCTGTAGTGTTTCTGTTGCATTGTAATTACCCTCTCCAAGGATTTCATGCCCCAACCTGTCATAACCTGCCTTGATATGGAGGGCGTGCTGTTTCCCGAAATCTGGCTGGGGTTAGCTGACCATGTCCAGGTGGACGAGCTCCGGCTAACGACTCGCGATATCGCTGATTATGATGTCTTGATGAAAAAGCGGTTGGACGTGTTGCGAGCCCACCGTATCACGATTCATGATATTCATGAAGTGGTTCGCACCATGGGACCGTTGCCAGGGGTTCCGGAATTTCTGTCCTGGTTGCGCCAACGTTCACAGGTCATTATTCTGTCAGATACGTTTTACGAATTTGTGGGATCATTAATGGAACAGCTCCAATTCCCGACTATTTTTTGCCACAGTTTGGGCATTGATGCTGAGGGGTTTGTCACGGACTATTTTCTTCGCCAGAAAGATCAGAAGCGGCGAGCGGTGAGTGCCCTCAAGTCATTAGGATTTAAAGTTCTAGCAGGCGGGGATTCCTATAATGATGTCTCTATGCTACAAGAAGCTGATGCCGGCTTTTTCTTTTGTCCCCCCGATTCGATTGTCCAGGAATTTCCCCAGTTTCCGGTAGCAAACACGTATGCCGAATTTCAAGACTATTTAGGTCGCGCGGGCGGGTTTCACTAACGAGAAATCTGGATTGCCGCGCCTGAAAAAGGTTGAAGGTCCACCTCTGCTGAGACTGCTGGAGCCTCGGCTCATGCTATTCCCCCATGGAATCGTTTCTTATACCTCACTCCCGCAGTCCTTGGGAGATGAAAGGGGCTTGCTTTTAATGATCATTACGAAAGGAGTCGTTTAATGAGGATGTCTGTCTCTTTCTCACGAGTGGTCGTCGGTACAGTTGCCGTAGTCTGTAGTCTGTCGTTAACAGCGTGTCTCGGGAATCGGAATTGGCAGTATCCTCCATCGTCCACTGGATCATATCTGTCGTCCAAATCCTCCGCTCCGATTTCCGCGAAAGCTGTGGTTCTTCCGTTAGAGGACTTACGAGGAGAAGAGGTCAAGGAGGAATATTGGAAGGCAGCCATCCCTCTCGTTCCTTATGGCGATACGAGATATGAACGTCCCGAGGATGCCGAAAAACCTGAAGAAGTGGATGTTGTCCGTTTTGACCCGCCGCATGATTTTGCCAAAGCCATTGCCGCAGAACTGAATCAAGCTGGCATTTATTCGTCTGTCAAATATGCCGAAGAGGAGCGTCAGGACCCGGCGGATGTTGCTTTCCGTGGGCGTCTGCGTTCGACGGAGTGGAAACGTCGGTTGTATACCTATCTTTTGGGACCGGTGGGGGTCGTGTTTTGGATATTAGGACTTCCTATGAGCGAAACCACAACGGGTTTAGAATTAGACCTGAGTCTCACTCCAATAAATGATCCGAAAAGAGTGCTGTGGAACATGACTATGGATTTCGAGGGGAAGCAGCTTGATGGTCCGTATTACGGACTGGAGACGGCAGTAGAAAGCTATCCTCTGGCTCTTCAAGAAGCCCTAAAACCAGCTATTGCTGATCTTGTAGGGTTGGCAAGTAAGGATCCCAACCGTTTGATGCCTCGCTAAGTTATTGGAATTATTGGAAACGAAAAAAAGGTGGGGCAATGGCTTGATATTTTACCTTTGAGACGATTATTTTTAGGCTTTAGGTTTGTGCGAGAATAACCGATAATAAGATGGAAAGACGGACAGTGGTTTCGGTGGCTTTACGGCTGTAGGAGGATGTCTGTTTTTCGTGGTTATTGGACAGGCATAAGGATTTGAGGCTCGAATAATGGGCGAAATCCTCGTGTTTATCACCGCGGGATCAGAAGGTGAAGCCACAAAGGTTGCCACAGAGCTCGTCGCTCAGCAGTTGGTGGCATGTGTGAATATTCTTCCAGGGGTCCGGTCCATTTTTCAATGGGAAGGCAAAGTTACCGAAGAACGTGAATGTTTATTGATTGCAAAGACGGTCCGTGACGCTTTTGAGCCGGTGGCAAGAGTTGTGAAGTCGTTACACAGTTACAGTGTTCCGGAAGTCATTGCTGTGCCGATTGAACATGGACTTCCCGAATACTTGAACTGGGTTCGAGATGTCACCAAGATAATGGGCCAACCGGCGTAAAAGAGCTCACTCGTGTGGTTGTGAATGGTAAGTATGGTATTGCTTATTTCTTGATCCTAAAATCCTCCAAAGATGAATTGGTGAACGAATGAAAGACTCTGAAGACACGTTGACAGTCATCATTTTTCGTGGTGCCCGAGCGAATCCCTGGCGTCTCAAGGTCCGCAAAGCCTTTGTCAAGCATGGCTTAATCTGGGGGCTTGCGTTGTTATTGGTACAAGGTGGGATCTTGACTCATTACGTCTATCAATGGGACCAGCTCAGTGAATTGGACGAAATTAAGAAAGAATTAAATTCCTCCAGAGCGAAAACTGGGACATTCTCTAACGAAGTCGACGGTATGAAGAAACGCATGCTCGCTTTGGAAACGCTTAATCGAAAGTTGCAGACGATGTTTGGGTTGGAGCCTGATGAAATTCAAGGGTTGCCGACTGGGGTTCCGGGACAAGGTGGTGAAGAACTCCCCTATGATCTGGAGCAGGGTGAGGTATTTCAAGCAACTGCGGTTGGTGAGAGTCAAGACATGTCCAGGAGGCAGACGCTGTCTCACGAAGCAGCCGCGACAGAGCGGAAAATTTCAGAAATTAAGATTGGTCTGGACTGGTTACGACAACAAAGTAAACATGAGAGTAAGATCTTGGATCACTTGTCTGGCGTGGCCGAAGAAAAGGCTGCGCAATGGGCGTCTACGCCATCAGTCTGGCCTGTGAAAGGATCCATCACATCGAAATTCGGACCTCGAGTCTCTCCGTTTACTGGAAAGAAAGCGTTGCATGCCGGAATTGATATCGGAGCTCGAACAGGGACGGAAATTCGAGCCCCTGGGTCTGGGAAAGTCGTGGTGGCAGCCTATGACGGGCGAATGGGAAAGTTTATTCGCATTGACCATGGGTATGGCATTGAAACGACGTATGGGCACTTGTCGAAAACTCATGTCAAATATGGAGATCGTGTTCACCGCGGTGATCTGATTGGGCTAGTCGGGAGTACAGGAAAATTTTCCACGGGGCCTCATCTCCATTATCAGGTAGCTGTGAATGATAAAGTGGTTAACCCTGTCCATTATATCCTCGACTAATATTTGATACCCTTGGTCTACCCGAAGGCGGCCTAGTCAGGTCGCCACGTTTTCTTCAATCCTCATTTCTCAGCGTTGATTTGGTTCTTGTCGGGTTTTTAGGACGAAAGGCCTAAGCCCCGAGAAGGCCTGATGGGTCTTCTTTTTGATGAAGTGGGCCTTCTTCTGTGTTGAATTATCAGGCAGTATCACCTAGATTATTGTGTCAAAGAATTGATAAAGTTCTAGCGCTGGGCAAAGGTGTAGAATAATCAAATTGGTTTGGTGGGTTTCCATCCGCTTGCGACCAATTCAGGGACTTCTCAGTTTATTCTGGTTAATCTAGAAAGAGGAGGGGACATACAATGAGTCTCGACTATGTGAAATTTACTCCGGGATTTGGAAAATTTATGCCCAAAGAATATCGCGATATGGTGGAGCATGGTCCATTTGGCAAAAAGACAGGGGTGTCCCAGGTTGGGACGTTTAAAGAAATTGTAGAAGAACATCCGATGTGTGCGGGATGCGCGATGACTTTGTTTATTCGGTTAGCGATGATTGCCTTTCCTAATCCGGAAGATACTATTACCGTGGGAACAGCCGGTTGTGGTCGGTTGGCGATCTCCCAAGCGGCCATTCCTTTCGTCTATGGGAACTACGGGGATCAGAATGGAGTAGCCAGTGGACTATCTCGTGCCCTTCGATTGCGGTTTGGGGATCGTCCCAAAGATGTGGTAGTCATGGCCGGAGATGGAGGTATGGCTGATATTGGCTTTGCTTGTACTTTGCATTCCTGGTTTCGAAAAGAAAAGTTTACCACCATCATGTTAGACAACGAAGTATATGGAAATACGGGTGGTCAAGAGAGTGGGATGACCAATAAAGGGCAAGTACTCAAGATGGCCCCACTTGGAAAAAAGTTTGAGAAAATGGATATGGTCGGAATGGCCAAGGTGGCTGGATGTGCGTATGTGGCCACGGTGGTTCCGAACAACCCAAGGAGAGTCGAAAGTGTCATTAAAAAAGCCGTCTTAATTGCAAGAGAAGTGGGGCCAACCTATATTCAAGCCTACACCTCCTGTAACATCGAATATGCGATTCCCACCGATCAGGTGATGCAAGATGCGAAGGATGTGGAAAAGGATCGTTATAAATTTGAAGAATATATTACAGACGAGGCAAAAGAACATCTGGCTAACCTCTATGGATATAAAGAATATCTCCCGAAGCCAGCTGCAGCGGTAACGAAGGGGTAAATTTTGGAAGGAGTCAGAGAAAAGTTAGGTGTTTACATTGAGAGGGAGGTGTAGAGATGGCTATTCGTTATAACATCCGTATGGCAGGCGTTGGAGGCCAGGGTGTGGTGACTGCATCCCACATTTTTAGCACGGCGGTTATTAATGCTGGTGGTGAGAGTACGATCGTGCCTTTTTACGGCTCTGAAAAGCGGATGGCTCCCGTAGAAAGCTATGTGCGGGTTTCAAATGAGCCAATCTATGAAATTGGAGAAATTACTTTCCCTCATATTCTCATGGTCTTTCATCCTCAGTGCATCACCCATGGCAAGAGCTATACGAACCCTTTTTATTATGGGTTAAAACAGGGTGGAGTTGTGCTAATTAATAGCAACACGCCTATGACGCTTGAACCTGATCAGGCTGCGGAATTAAAAGACTTAGAGGCAAAAATCTATTACCTGCCAGCGACTCAAATGTCCTTAGATGTAGCAGGAATTGATCTGGCCACGAATATGGCGATGGTTGGTGCAATTGGAGCCATTACGGGCCTATCAAATTTAGAAGCCTCGGGGACGGCTGTGAAAGATAGATTTTTAGGGAAGGGCTTTGTCGTCTCTGGAGGAACAGCGGCGTTGGATAGTGTGGTGGAGAGGAAGTTTAAAAAGAAGGCTGAGCTGATTGATAAAAACCTAGCAGTAGTAAAAGCTGGATGGGATTATTGTGTGGAACATGGTTGGGCGAATGTTCCAGATTCAGCTACAACAAGCGCAAGCGCCTAGGGTTCCAATTGTGAAAGGGGATTATCGATGTATTTAGTTGCAAATATTGATCAGGGAATTTGTGCTGCAACCAGCTGTAAGTTATGTACACAGTATTGTCCAGAAGCCAATACCATCCAGTATGATACCGAGGCAGGAAAAGACAAGGGCTTGAAATATGGGTCCGCCTATGTCGCTGTTGACCGTTGTAAAGGTTGTGCGCAATGTGTGTGGGTATGCGATAACATGGCGAAACATAACGCCATTAAAATGGAAATGATTGACCAGATTGGAGATGCAGCACTCACGCAAAATATTACGTACGTCGAGAAAAATACAAAGGCAGTTTTAGCAAATCCGTGGCAGGGCTAATCCTGATCGCATACTTATCTCATGTCGTCTTTACTTTGAATCGGAGTACAACGTGGAATTAACGAAAGAACTAGAAGATGCAATTGTGGCCCCGGGCCCACAAGGTTTCCATCCACCATCGGCCGCAGAACTTGGCGTGTTGACTCCTGAAAAGGGGAAGGGGCTAAAATTTGGCCATTTGGTTGAGGAAGAGCTGGCAATGGAAGCGATGGCGCGTACGATGATGACGCGCAAGAATGCCACCATTTTCCCCGGTCCGCTGGTGTTGTGGAACTGGAATGATCATGCTGCGGAAAAGGCTAAGGCCGTATTAGAGCTTGCGGCCCAGTTACCCGATGTTCTCGTTATTCCTATGCCGGACTATCGTCCTAAGTATCCGAAGGTCGAGCCGGAAGAAGTTATCAACCCAAATCATCCAAATCTGACCATTTGGGGGAACAAAATTGAAGCCTGCATATTTATTGGTGTGCATTGCCACTATGCTAATTTGACTCTCAAGATGATTCGGGCAGGAACGAATTGTTGGACTTCCGCTATTTGTGCAGAGCAAGGCCACGAGGATGCCATGTTTACCGTAAGAGATTCTGATGCCGCAAAAATTCGGAGAGCGGCAGCTATTTTTAAGCGGGTACGTGAAGAGATGGGAATAAAATTGCCAGAAAATGGAGAGAATGTGCGCTTTACAGGCCTCCAATCCAGAGTTCATGGGGGAAAAACCCATACGAATCCATTACATTTTAATCTTTCAGATGATCCTGCCAGTGGGAATGCTGCAGCCTTTGGCCATAAGGCCGAGCACATGCAGAGTGAAGCATAGGTTCTGTGAGAAAATTCTATTTTACCAAATAAGTAAGGGGAGACGAAGCCATGAGTGAAGGTGTAGAAACAGAAGTCAAAACCAATCCCCAAGGTGATCCGATTACGAGTGCCCCTGCAGCACCATCTACCAATGGTGGAAGAAAAGACCCTCATGGAGAAGCCAAACGGCAAAAGGAGGTGTCGCCTGAATACATGTTCTTTGAGGCGCCTCGCGAAAGGGAATTTATTACTGGGAGTGAAGCGGCCAAAGAGGCTGTCAGGCGATCAAATGTGGACATGTCTGTGGCCTATCCTATTACCCCGCAAAGTGAAACATTGCAATTGATTGGGGTCTTGTATGGGGAAGGGTATGTGAAGGAATTCTATCGGGGTGAAGAAGAATATGGCGTGATGTCGGCCATTGCCGGGGCCTCGCGAGCAGGTGTTCGAGCCTTTACCGCTACCGCTGGTCCGGGAACATTACGAGGGCTTGAGCCGATTACTTCATGGCCTGGGCATCGTCTTCCTGCAGTTGCCATGTTTACCTGTCGTGTGGTGAACGCACCATTAGCTATTCAGCCAGATAATATTGAGATTTCCTACCTTTTGAATTGCGGAATGTTGGTATTCCATGCTGAAAATCAACAAGATCTGTTTGATTTTATAATGAAAGGCTTTATCATTAGCGAAAAAAATGATGTCACGCTCCCTGTCGGCGTCTGCTGTGATGGGTTCTTTGTCACCCATGCCCGAGGGTATTGTTCTATGCAAGATCGTGGATTTAAGCTGCCAGCACGGGATCCTTACCGAGGCTCAGTGCCAGTATTAGATGCTGAGAACCCTCCAGCACGGTTATCTCGCGATGCTCCGGTACAAAAGTCTAATTTTATGGCGTACAACATTCATGCGGTGTGGCAGCAAGAAGTCTGGGCTGCTGTGGAACGTTCACGCAAATATATTGATCAATATATGGATGGCTTGTGCGAAGCCCAGGATGTGGATGAGGCAGACGTTATCCTCATTGCTTCGGGAAGTGCGGCGGCCCAATCCCGCGAAGCGGTCCGCCAATGTCAGGAAAAGGGCATTAAGGCAGGATTAATCAAGATTCGCTCATTGCGACCGTTTCCAACAAACGAACTCAGGAAGCTTTGCGGTAAAGCCAAGCTGATTGTCATTCCAGAATTTAATTATATCGGATGGCTGGCAAAAGATGTGGCTACCGCAATTTATGGTTTCTCCAATGCCAAAATTGTGGCTGGCCCCCATGTCTACGGTGGAATGTCCATGCCAGTTGAAATGATTACTGATGAAATAGAATGTGGTCTGACGGGGAAAAAATCCCATACAGTGCCTCCTTCAGCAATCATGGGCGCCGCGGATCCGGCGGCTGTGGCAGAATTTATGAAGAGCATATAACTACTTAATTGTTTGCCAATTGAGTAATGATAAGCCCGTCCCAAAGATATTGGGGCGGGCTTTTCTGTATCATCTGAAAAATTCACTGCGGTATGCCTACTGCCAAAACAAGACGAATACTTGTGACCAACGATGATGGCATTCAGGCGCCTGGCATACGTGCCCTTGCGAACGGCCTGAGATCTCTAGGGGAGGTGTGGGTAGTGGCGCCCGAGAAAACCCAAAATGCGGTTGGGCGAGCCATGACTTTGCATAAGCCCTTGCGACTGCAGCAAAGGCGGTCGAGGTGGTTTGCGGTCAATGGAACACCTGCCGATTGTGTGACATTGGCGATTTGTAAGCTTCTTGCGAGCGATTTGCCGGCGTTAGTCGTCTCTGGAATCAATAAAGGTTGGAACTTGGGAGATGACGTCACGAATTCTGGTACGGTTGCTGGTGCGTTGGAAGGCATGCTTCATGGTATCCCATCAATGGCCGTTTCCTTAGAAGATGGTCCGAAAGTTTCGTATGCTGTTGCTGCCCATTATTCAGCACAACTCGCGGGGCGAATTCTGAAATCAGGATTGCCGGAAAATACGATTCTCAATGTGAATGTCCCGAACTCGAAGAAAGATAAGATCGCTGGAGTTCAATTCACCAGCCTAAGCCAGCGTCGGTATCATGACCCTGTGGTGGAAAAAACTGATCCGAGGGGCGGGTCATATTTTTGGATTGCGGGAGAGAAAGAATCATGGGCCAGAAAGAAGCCTTCTGACCATGAATCCGTTGAAAAAAACATGGTTTCTGTTACGCCGCTGCATTTGGATTTAACGGATTATGAAGCACTCAATTCGCTCAAGCACTGGAGAACAGGTCTTTAGCTTTCTTCAAGTCTTAATATTTTGACATCGTTGTATCCGAACACATGGACTGGGCTAAACAACTATATGATTGGATGCTGTCATGGGCTGATTCGCCATATGGTGTTACCGCACTCTTTGGCCTAGCCTTAGCGGAATCGTCGTTTTTCCCGCTCCCACCTGATGTACTGCTCATAGCCCTGGCCTTAGGCAATCCGGAAAACGCGTGGTGGTATGCGTTGGTGGCGACGGTGGGATCCGTCCTAGGGGGGGCAATAGGTTATGGCATTGGTTGGTCGGGTGGGCGCCCGGTACTGAAGAAATTGATGGGACAAGAACGTATGGATTTGGTTCACCAATATTTTCAACGATATGAAGCCTGGGCGATACTGATTGCTGGATTTACCCCGATCCCATACAAGATTTTTACCATCGGCGCCGGCGCGTTTTTTGTGGACTTTAAGATCTTTATGCTGGCTTCTCTGGTAAGTCGTGGGGGAAGATTTTTCTTGGTGGCCGGTGCCATCCAATTGTTTGGCCCCTGGATGAAAGATATGATCGAACAATATTTCAACATCTTCTCTGTCGTGTTTGTGGTGTTATTGATCCTTGGGTTTTGGATTGTGAAACATCAGGGACAAAAAATTAGCCAGAAGACTTCGACATGAAAGCCGTCGACGATGCCAATTACCATCTATAACACCAAGACGAAGAAAAAGGAGGTGTTTGTTCCGTTGAACCCCGGGAAGGTCGGCATGTATGTCTGTGGTGTGACGGTCTATGATGATTGTCATCTTGGTCATGCGCGTAGCGCGTTGACCTTCGACATGATTCGGCACTATTTGGAGTTTTCTGGATATCAGGTGACATACGTCAAAAACTTCACCGATATCGATGACAAAATTTTGAATCGGGCTGAAAAAGATGGCGTGGCATGGAATGAAATTAGCGAGCGTTATATCCAGGCCTTTTACCGAGATATGGGGGCATTAGGAATTACTATGCCCTCAGCAGAACCTCGCGCCACTGAACATATGCAGGATATCGTTAACATGGTCAAAGGCTTAGTCAGCAAAGGTATGGCTTATCAGCTAGAAGGAGATGTGTATTTTTCCGTGAAGAAGTTTGCTCCCTATGGCCAACTGTCAGGGAAAAATCTAGAAGAGCTACAGGCTGGTGCCAGAGTTGAGGCCGATGAAAGGAAACAAGATCCTATGGACTTTGCCTTATGGAAAGCCGCAAAGCCTAGCGAACCTGGCTGGGACAGTCCCTGGGGAAAGGGACGCCCAGGTTGGCATATCGAATGTTCGGCGATGTCGGTGGCTGAGTTAGGTCCTACCTTTGATATTCATGGTGGGGGAAAGGATCTCATCTTCCCACACCATGAAAATGAAATCGCACAATCATGTGCGTTTACCGGAAAAGAATTTGCGCGCTATTGGGTGCACAACGGGTTTGTCACAGTAGACAAAGAAAAAATGTCCAAATCACTTGGCAATTTTTTCACCATTCGAGAAATTTTAGACAAGTCGAAGTACCCTGAATCAGTTACTGCAGAATGCTTACGCTATTTATTTTTATCAACACATTACCGAAGTGATCTCTCTTTTTCAGATAAGGCAATAGAAGAAGCCAATTCAGCAGTACGTAATATCTATGGGTTAATGCAACGTCTGGAAGAAGTGAACCCGCAAGAAGATTATGCAGGTGATGAAGATTGGGTCCGAATCTCGAAGAACTTTGCGAATAAATTTCAGGAAAGTATGGATGATGACTTTAATACCCCAAAGGTACTTGGGGCCTTTCATGAACTTCGAGGAGAAGTCAATAAATTATTAGTGAAAGGGTTATCAAAAGAGAACAAAACCCATGTCCTTGAGCGTTTCAAGAAATATGGGAAACCATTAGGGCTTTTTCAGATTCCTCCGGATGAATTCTTAAGTGTATATCTAAAGGGTACCGTGTCAGCACAGGGCTCAATGATAGGATCCTTGACGGTTACTAAGTCAGATAAATGGATTGAAGAACAAATACGCCTCCGGAATGAAGCTCGTGCAAAGAAAGACTTTACTACAGCAGATAGGATCCGCAAAGAATTAGCTGAACAGGGCGTTATTCTCGAAGACCGACCTGATGGCACCACGCGCTGGAAACGATGAACCCCAAAACGTGCTGTATGGCTTTCATGCAGTTATTGAAGCCCTACAATCGGCTTCACGCAGCATCAATCGGCTATGGTTGGCCCGAACCGATGGCCGGTTTTCCCCACTCTCCCACCTAGCCCGCCAACGACATATACCCTTTTCAGTCGAGACCAAGGATAGGCTAGATCGTTTAGCAGGTTCTCCACAGCATCAAGGGATTGTCGCGAGCGTCGCTCCAAAACAATTTTTGCACGGGGAAGAATTATTAGACCAGGTAGAAACACTCCGCACGCCTGCGCTGCTCATAGTGCTAGACCAAATACAAGATCCACATAATTTGGGTGCCATTATCCGGACAGTAGACGGAGCAGGGGGACATGGTATTGTCATTCCAAAACATCGAGCTGTTGGCCTAACCGCAGCTGTGGGAAAGGCGTCTGCTGGAGCTCTGGAACATGTCTCAATTGCACGATTGGCCAACACTGGAAAATTTATCGACCAATGTCGTGGGCGGAACATTCTAGCGCTGGCGCTCGATGCCCAGGCTGAGGCTTCGTATACAGATGTTGATCTGACAGGGCCATTGGTGTTGGTATTTGGCAGCGAGGGAAAAGGTATTCGTCCACTAGTGCAGAAAAAATGCGATAGCAGCATCCAAATTCCCCTCTCTGGCAACCTAGGATCCTTGAATGTGGCGACAGCTGTAGCTATCACCCTGTTTGAAGCAATTCGGCAGCGGAAAATGAAAGGCGAGGAGAGCTGGGGAGAGGTTACTTAACTTGAATCAGACCTTCTTGGATCGCCGCGTTAAGGAGTTGTGCGGCATTCGAGACACGAACTTTTTTCATCATGTTAGCACGATGGGCTTCCACGGTTTTTACACTGATTTTTAGCCGTTGCGCAATTTCTTTATTCTTAAGCCCGGACCAAATAAGTTGAAGGATTTCTTGTTCCCGTTGGGTGAGCGCCTCGGGGCGCTTGCGTTTAATGGGCGTGTCGTCGGATCCTTTGGGTTTCGTTTTGGTGTTCATGACGTCCTCAATGTCCTGACCTGGGCAAATTATCTAGGGGAGAATATCAGGTCACTTGGGCGTTGTAAACTGAAAATATACGTAAACTCACCCTAGTCGAATTAACTACGTAATATGTTGCATTTATGATTCACTGGATAGTTTGGCTCGGTGTCTTTATTCTGGGAATAGTTATTGGCAGCTTCTTAACGGTCTGTATTCATCGGGTGCCTAAAGGACAGTCGATCGTGGCACCACGGTCAGCTTGTCCCACGTGTGGAACACAGATCGGATGGTATGACAATGTTCCCCTGCTCAGCTTTCTTTGGCTGAGGGGCCATTGTCGGGTATGCCAGCAGGCGATCGCACCACGATATCCCATAATCGAGCTTGTGAACGGGTTGGGATTTCTCCTGATTGTCTGGAAATTCGGATCTACGTGGACGGCAGCTATCTATGCGGGGTTGTTTTCAGTCTTTTGGGTCGTAACCTGGATTGATTGGGATCACAAGATAATCCCAGATATGATCACGCTTCCCGGCATTGTGATTGGAGTGTTGTGTGCGACATTTCTGCTTCCCACGGGATGGTTTGATTCGGTGCTGGGTGTTTTGATTGGCGGAGGGATCTTGTTAGCACTTGCCTGGATCAGTCCCTATTTATTTGGAAAAGAGGGGATGGGCGGTGGCGACATCAAGTTTTTGGCCATGGTGGGAGCATTTCTGGGATGGCAACAAGCGCTGGTGACCTTAATGATTGCGTCAGTTTTTGGCGCGGTGATTGGAATCGGGCTTTTAATGCTCAAGGTCATGAGAAAAGGTCAATACATCCCATTTGGTCCGTATTTAGCCTTCGGGGCCGTGATCGCCATGCTTTGGGGGCCAGAGATCTGGCACTGGTATTTTCGAGGGTTAGTGTAACCCGTGCTGAGTCGGGCTTCCTATGAAAATATCGGAAAACATGGATGGAAAAACCTCTGAATGCTCCATGCGCGGATTTACGCTCGTCGAACTCATGATCGTGCTTGGCATCATGAGCATCATGACCATGCTGGCCACAGCCTGGCTCTCCTCACAGTTACCTCAGTGGAGGCTGAACGGTGCCGTACGGCAAGTTGTGTCCGACCTTTTAGCCGCAAAGATGAAAGCCGTCGTTGAACATAACCGGCAACGAGTCTTTTTCCAAGACAGTCATCATTACCTGATTCTAAACGATTCTAACAACAACGGAAAAATTGACGTTGGCGAAGATCAAGCAATTCGGGATATCCAGGCCAGTTATCAAGGAGTCACGATCACAGCATCAAATAATCCTTCGTTTTTGCCTCGTGGGACGGCCATAAATCTAGCCTCTATCACGCTGGCCAATTCTACAGGCTCAAAAAAGATTACCGTTAGTATTACCGGCCGAGTGAAAGTGAAAACTTAGCATGCGGTCCGACGAGATGTCATTCAGGACGATATCCCACCAAAGTGCGGAGAACCAGCGAGGGTTATCGTTGTTAGAAGTTGTAGTGGCGATGGCCGTGATTTTTCTCACGTTGCTGGGGTTCGCGGGGTTTTCTGTTGTGGCTCATACAGGAATGAGCGCCAGTGAGAAGCTCACGCGGGCTGTAACCCTCGCTCAAGAAAAAATGGAAGATGTGAAACGCGTAGGTATCCCTGATGGATTGTCCGGTCCATCGACCACGACAGAGCCTTATGGCTCTATGGCTGCCGCACCTCATCATCAACGGGTTCTCACGATCAAGCCAAACGAACCGATGCCAGGTCTGCAGACGGTGATTGTGGAGGTGCAGTGGGATGCTGGCGCACGCTCAACGACTCTGAAAACGTATCTGATCGAGGAATGAGGCAATGATGTCGAGTTGGCGATCTACATCCTGTAGCGGCTTCACCCTCATTGAAATGGTCATTGCATTTGGCCTGAGTCTCTTCACCTTGAGCGCAATCTATGTTCTCTATGTCAATGAACTGCAGGCGCAGCATGTGCGAGAAGATCAGTTAGACATGCAGCAACAAGCGCGAGTCGTCATCGATGTCATCAGCCGTGAGGTTGTGATGGCTGGCTACGATCCCATGGGAGTCAATATCGATGACGATCCGACTAATGATTTTCTTCCAGTTACGTACGATCCAACTCGCTTGAAGATTCAGGCCGATTTGAGTGGCAACGGTGTGATTGCCGATGCTAATGAATCGATTACATTCATTCATGATTCAGCGACCCATACCTTACGACGAAACACCGGTGGTGGGAACCAGCCATTTGGAGAAAATATTGAATCATTTGTTGTTCAGTATTTTGATGACGAAGGAAATCCAACGACCGAGTCAAGAAGGATCAGGCAAGTGGAATTCTTGATTACTGCACGAACTGAACGTCCAGATCCAAATTTTTTGTCGAATGACGGTTATCGAACAGTGATGCTGCGGTCTCGTCTCACTCCACGGAATCTGTCATGAGGAATGGTCTTACTACACTGGTGGATCAGGATGGCAAGAACGCCACGGGTGGTGCGCTCATTGCCGCACTCTTACTCGTGGCGATTTCTGGCGTCATGGGCGCAACTATTCTTTTCGCGACCTCAACGGACTTGCAGATTAGCGGAAACTACCGACGAGCCGTGCAGACGTTTTACGCGGCCGAAGCTGGATTGGCGGAAATGCAACATCGATTGAGTGGGGCCACCACACCCCAATTCGTAGGAGACCTAGCATCTCCCTACCAGGCTAATTGGTCGGCTTATGTGTTGACTCAGCCAGATTGGGAGACCACTGACGATTCGACTTTCAACGGGCTCCTGAAAAACTATGTGCCGCTCACTGGCAATTTGACGAATACCGTTGTGCAACCTAATAGTGTGCAGAATCAACTAACCTACTGGACCAAAGTTCATCACAAGACCGAGTACGATGCAGAGCAAGCCGGTCACCGTCCGCTCACTCCACATTATGTAGATAGCGATGGGTCAACCATCTTGCATTCGCCAAGTACCCGGGGACAGCTCATCCAGTTCGGATATGCCGATGCGCCCTCCACACGACCAGAACAGTTCACAACAACCCAGCCAACCATCTATCCACCCGTAGAAGTCCTGACGAGTCATGGATTGGTTGAAAAAGCGCGATCAATTTTGCGAGCGGAGGTGGTCCATCCTGCAGGGCCGCCGATCTGGGCGCCATTGTATGTGGGAAAAGAGGCTGTGTTTTCTGGGAGTTTGATTACGATTCAAGGTATGGATTCTTGTGGACAGTTGACGGTCGGTCGACCGCCTCTATCCCTCGCACCGTCTGCTTCACTGATCGGAACCGCTAGCCTGATGGGGAACCCTTCTACTCCACAAGTGAGTCCTGTGTTGTTGGACTTAACTCAACAGATTTATGATCTTAAGAAGGGTTCTGCCACAATCGTGGGTGATCTCATTGGTGTGAGTGCAGGTTCGGTTCTGTCGCCCGCTCTGCGATACGCCGAACCTTCAAGCGGAACTCTGACCATTTCTCAAGTCAATGGATATGGCATACTACTGGTCAAAGGGAACATCCAAATCTCTGCACCATTTCAATGGAATGGACTGATCATCGCCTCAGGACAGATCACTTTTTCTGACGGGTTGGGTCCATCAGTCGTCAACGGTGCAATGTATGCTGAGCAGGTTCATGTACTACAAGACGATGTGACGATTCGTCTGAATACCTGTCCTATTATGAGGACGCTCCACACTCTTCCCGTTCGTATCCTCAACTGGCGCCAATTGCTCTAAGCTCTTTTGTTGTCCAGGCTCACAACTTCCAGAGTGCTGATCAGTGAGACGAATTGCATTAAAGTCGAGTCTCTGTTCACCCGATGAAACTTGAATATACTCCCCAAGTGTGGATGTACGTGTGATCTGCCGTTCAGCTTGTATCGCGTGAATGGCCTCGTACAGCAGGCCGGTTTCTTGGGAATGAACGCGATACTATGTCTTAGGGAATTTATTAGCTCTTCTTATATTTCCACAGAAATTTTCCCCAAGATTCCGGACTTGGGAAATGGAATAGTACAACGTTGAGATTCAAGAGGTGTGATAATGCCTGTTGTAAATTCTGACCTAACAGAAGAAATACGGAGTCAAACGCAGCGCACTCTGCTGCAGTATAAGACCGACATGAATAAGTTGTTTGGAATTTGTATGGATGTGGTGAAATTTGCCCGCATCATGGATGCCATGGTGTATGAGATGCAATTGTTGGCATTGAATGGGGTTGTCCATGCAGCCAAAGTTCCTGGGCATGAGGGTCGACCGCTATTGGCCTTAGGACAGGTCTTGACAGATTTGCCAGAAAAAATTGGTCCAGAGGTTCGGGAATTAGAAGGTTGGTGTACCAAAGTAGCAAAAAACACGGCGAAGTGTTCAGATTTGGTGCGAAGGTATTATCAACAGATTATGTGCATAGTAACCATGATATTAAAGCAGATCCCTGATGGAGAATCTTCGTTCCTAAGCGAAATGGCTGACATGAATCTTTCGCGCTCTTCAGATGTGGCCAAATTCATGAAACATCCAATTCTTGAACGAATGGCCCCAATCATTCATGACAATCTTCAGCGTATTTCTCATCAGTGTCAGGTTAACCACAGCGAGACCATTCGGTTATTGCGAGAGTCAAATCAATGTCTGGCAAAAGCCAAGCTGGCCTCGGAAAATATCAAAGGGGTTGGGACGACAGCTCAATATTTGTCTTTGTATATTAAGGTGGAAGCGGCGTACCTCTCTGAAAAACAAGATAACTTTAATAATTTGGCCTATACGCTCAATGAAACAATCGAGCGGCTTGAGAGTAATTTTAACAACATGAAAGATGCCATTGCTCAAGGGAGCAGTGCTCTAGAGGTCTTGGCCTGTGGGAGGAATGTATGAAGAGTCAGGTTATTTTCGAACAGAACGGGCATCAATGGATAGTGTTAGGCCGAGATCCGGAAAAGCATCCTGATGTGATTGATACAAATGAACTCGTTATTGTCAGCAATGGTGAAGCCATGTTGCTTGATCCGGGTGGAGTCGAAATTTTCCCAACCGTGTTGGCAGAACTAACGAAGTATGTACCCATTCAAAATATTCGAGTGTTGTTTGCGAGCCATCAGGATCCTGACATTATTTCCTCTTTGCCGATCTGGCTAGATTTAGTGCCAGATGTGAAAGTGTATTGTTCCTGGTTATGGACAGGATTTATTTCTCACTTTGGATCTGGAAAAAAACTAGAACCTATTCCCGATGCCGGCATGAGCATTCGCATTGGGAATAAAGGGAACGAAGTTCAGGCTATTCCAGCTCACTACTGTCACTCATCTGGGAATTTCTCCCTGTATGATCCAGTTGCCAACATCCTGTTTTCGGGCGATGTTGGAGCCGCACTGGTACCGGAGGGAGCTGATTTATTTGTCACGGATTTTGAAGAACATATCCAATACATGCAGGGATTTCACCAGCGCTGGATGCCCTCATCCCAAGCCTTGCGTGCATGGGTCTCCCAAATCCGGGCCTTAAATCCTTCGATGATTTGTCCCCAGCATGGGGCTATTTTCTCAGGGGAGAATGTAGAAAAATTTCTCGACTGGTTAGAGCATTTAGAGGTGGGTTTCTGGAAAGGCCAAACGCAAGCCGAACCCACCGAGCTAGTCTTGGCAGAATGATGCCACTCATTTTTCAGAAAATTAATTGAGGGCCAGTCGTTCTTTCCTGGACTCTAAGATCCTTCCGATGTAAATAGGTCACTTCCAGTTGCCTGCCAAAGAACAGAGCTAAGAATTCCTCCCCTTTGTAAGGGGCTTGGTTCCGAAGAGGAACCAAGTTAACCCGGTGGGGTAGAGGGATAGCTGTATGGCTCTGCTATTGTCCCCCTCGGTCCTAAGTCATTTAGCGATTGCTGTTTCTACCTCCCGAGTTTTCCCTCTTCGGAAAAATTCCCCGTCCTTACAAAGGAGGGGAATACCTCAAAGACTCAGTTCCGTATTATTACCCGAGGAAAAACCGGATGAATCATTGGAAAGGCTTCAATCTTGTTTAGGTGAAAAACTTTAAGAAGGTTGATGGAAATGCCGATTTTTATCGTAGAAGCGATCAATAGTCATTCCAAGGGAATGATCATTGTCTAAGGGTTGATAAGTCATGATTCAGGATCAAGGGCGAGAGCAGTGATTGGCCAGGCGCAACAACAAGATGAAGTCTCTCAGGCTGTATCGACGAAACCGACGGACGCCATTGTCTCGGTTTCGATCTCCAGCGACAAGTTACAGGCCTTCCTAACACTTACACCAGCCGAGGATGGCCAACCAGTCACTGTAGAGATGATCAGTCAAGCCATTGCCCAAGCAGGGATTGTCGATTCGCTCATTGATCGACGCATGGTTGCAGATTGTGTTCAGAGTCAATCGGCAACAAATGTGTGCATTGCCCAAGCACGAATGCCGGAGGACGGGAAAGATGTAGAATTTTTCCCGCTCGTGGAAAGTGAAGTGACGGCTCAGCCGGTCGTGGATGAACATGGTGTGGCTGATATGGGGAGTACCCACCAATTCTTGGTGGTCGACATCAATACTCCTCTCATGAAGCGTGTGCCAGCGACTACAGGCACGCCTGGGATGGATGTCACAGGTGAAGTCCTAAAGGCTAAGGCAGGCAAGGACGCTGAATTTGCTAAGAAACTGACTGGTGTGGCTATTTCGCCAGACGATCCTAACTTGTTACTAGCAGAAATCAAAGGGCATCCCCTCATTCTGAAACAAGGGGTCAATATTGATCCTGTTCTTCATGTGGAGAATGTTGATGCTCACACGGGGAATATTACATTTGATGGCTCGCTAGAAGTCAAAGGCGATGTAGCTTCAGGTATGACCATTGATGTCACCGGCGATGTGAGTGTGCGAGGAGCTGTCGAACGAGCACATATCAAAGCGGGTAAAACTATTCGTATTGGCGGGGGTATTTTGGGTGAAGATGGGGCTGTCACCATGGACGGAGAAACGGTGGAGTACCGTATTGAAGCCGGAGAGGATATTGAGGCCAGTTTTGTGAATGCCTCCACGATGAAAGCGGACAATAATATTGTGGTGAAGGAATATATTATTAACAGCGTCGTGAAAGTAGGGAATCAAATCGTGCTGGGGCATCCCAGTGGAAAAGGGGTCTTGTTTGGAGGCATCTGTGAAGCGGGGAAACAAGCCGTGATCAAGCAGCTAGGAAACGAAACCTATGTGCCGACACGACTAGCGGTGGGGCAACTGAATACATTATATGAGGTCTATCAAAAACTCAAAAAAGAACTAGCGACTCGATTAAGCGAAATTGTCCAGCTCCAAACGATTCTTGAAAAAGTTGAGGAAAACAAAAGCACGATTCTTGGGAAAACGCCGGTGGACAAGGTGACAAAGATTGAGAATACGATTACAGCCATCAACGAAAAGATGGCACGATTACGTCAACAGTTGCTTGCGCTAGAACCTGAAATTGAACAACAAAAAAAATCTTCGATTAAAGTCTCAAGAACTGTCTATCCGAACGTCGTGATGACAATAAATAATACGAGTAAGCACGTTTCAGAAAAGATGACGGGTAGTACATGGATACAATCGGGTGATGAACTCATTGAACAGAAAAAAGGATAGGACGATGCTTGTCACGAACATTATGAGTGAGAACGTTCATTGTGTGTTGCCGAGCGTGACCTTGGGGGAATTGCGGGATATTTTCAGTGGTGTGTCGTATCATCACCTACTCGTTGCCGAAGAGCAGAAATTGTTAGGCGTCATTTCTGATCGAGATGTTTTGCGGGCCTCAAGTCCTTTTCTTGATACTGACCAAGCCAGTGCGCAAGATCAGACCCTACTCAAAACGGTCGTTCAGGATATCATGTCGACTACGCTCATCACCGTGAGGCCAGATACTGCTATTGATACGGCTGCCATCCTGTTGTTGGAACATAGTATTTCATGTTTGCCAGTGGTATCCGACGATGACGTGATCGAAGGCATTCTCACCTGGAAAGATATGCTCAAATACTACGTCTATATTCGTTAGCTTTTTTAAAGCTAAGACGCCCTGGCAAGACTTCTTCCCCACTAGCATAGCTTCTGACTTTCAAATTACTCTAATTGATTTTCCAATTTCGGCTTTATAGTCATTCCATATAAGTTCCAATCATACTCTCTGGAGGGTCTTTTCATGTTGTTCTCCTATCTCCTCGCCCCTTTGGGTCGGGGACAGGGTCAGGAGAAAGAGCTTATAGGCTGTTAGAAGATGAAGAAAGCTCAAACATTGTCATCAGGAGCAATCTTTAGGCGAGTTGCAACTTTTTGTTAACCGCCGGCATTTTCGTAAAGTCGCGATCATTGTGTAGAAGGCGAAGGTTATGTTCGATGGCGATCTGTGCAATCAAACAATCCGTCGTACTGCGAATCGTGATGCCTTGCCGACGACAGTTGAAGTATAAATTTGCGGCTTGTTCATAACTAAGAATCGGGTCTTGAGGATGATAAAATCTTTGGGTGGCTAAATAGTCCTGAAGCTTCGAGAAATCTTGTGTAGACTCTGCTCCTTGCAAGATTTCTTGATAAATCACACTGGTTATCCCAAAAGGACGATTTTCGACAAGAATTTCTTCAAACTGTTTGACGGCACGGGTTGATCGATTTCGAAAGTAATCGAGCCACACAGAAGTGTCGACCAAATACATAATTAGAGTTGTCCAGTTCGAAGTTTCTTGTGGTCATATCCCCGCTGAATTTTGACCTTACCTTTCAGTTCACGAACATCACGGCGACGATGATGTTCCACAAATTCCTGAAGGGCTTGGTGGATCAAATCACGCTTGGTCTTTCCCTTGGCATATTTAAAGGCTTCTTGAACCAATTGTTCGTCTAAAACCACATTGGTACGCATACGTACACCTCCTTTTGTGTATAATCATACACTAAAAAGTGTGTCTGGGCCAGCGTTTGAAATGTTCAAGGACGCTCTATTTTTGTTACCAGTTTGACGTATGTGTCGTCATTTGACATGACATATGAAGATAAGCAGGGCAGTTCCAGAGAAAGGTTGGAGCAATCACCGTCCTGCCATGGCGAGTCTTTCTGGATAAATTATGGAGTGGAGAGAGCTTTCTTAAGATTCGTCAGTAAACACAATCTTGGAAATTGTGCTGGTAAGAATTGGCAGTCTCCATCATAAACCTCTTGAACAGGATCACGAATGTCACTCAAATTGGTCTGGTGCTGCTGCTTTTCGGAGTTCCGATAGCAATGTCGAGTGACCAAGTTCCGAAAAACACGTCACCAACACGTCCTGGCGTTCCACTTTCATCCATGAAAAACTGTCCAGCCTCACACCCAGATAAAAGGAAACTTTACGACGTATAGTGGTGAGCGATGTATTTATCACGTACAGGGCCAACGCTTTTACCTAAAAACTAACCCAGAGCGATATTATGCCACTAAAGAAGAGGCCGTACTTGATGGGTGTCGCGAGCATCAAAGGTATGAGATTATTAATGAAGGAACGTGAATAGGAATTTTAAACGGCCTTTTTGACTGACCTGGAACCTACCAAAGACCTTGTCAGGGGGGTGTTTCTAGGTGGGCCAAAGAGACAGAGGGCTTTTGTTGGCTAACCTAACATATTATGAAGGTATTTTCAGGTACACCGAGATTTGGCACACTGTTCAGGATGACTACTACCAAAATCAGCTACAAGCGGCACTGTTTCCCTGCCAATTCATCAGTTACGCTGTGTGGCTGTATCATCGCTTCTGCCTTCGCTTCCGAGAAGTCGAAGAGCTGTTGGTCGATCACGGAATCATCCTCACGCATGAAAGCGTCCGACAATGGTGTTGGGAGGGGGTAGCAAGGATGAGAGTGGGAAAGCAGGATGGGTAGTGCCTTGGGATTGCGAGTGAGCAACGTTAAGCCATCCACCAAAGCATAAGGACATTGACAGTATATGACTAGTCAATTACACTAGTCATATGAGAGAAATTCAGGCTTCAGAATTTAAAGCGAAATGTTTAGCCATCCTTGATAAAGTCGCCCAGGAAGGTGAATCTATCACCATTCTTAAACGAGGAAAACCAGTTGCCCAGTTAGTACCTCCCACCCCGCGTCTTCATCAGTTTCCTCAACAGGCTCTCATGGGCACTGTTTCGATTCTTGGCGATGTGGTCTCCCCGAGCCTTTCGGCAGATGAGTGGGAAGCCGAGGGGCACTCCTCTGTATGAAAGTCCTCTTGGACACTCATATCCTGTTGTACTGGTTGGCGAAAGATTCTCGACTCTCAAAAAAACAAACACGAACTCTTCAACAGGCCGGGCCAGAGGCACCGCTGTTGGTTTCAGATATCACGCTATGGGAAATTGCGAAACTCCATTCCTTAGGCCGTATCCACCTCAACCTTCCCTTACGTGATTGGCTCGCAACGGCGACGGCTCCCCCTCTTGTTCAACGGGTGAATATTTCTCCAGCTATTGCGGCAGGTGTTGCTGCACTCCCGCAGACCTTTCATCGCGATCCTGCTGATCGACTTATCGTCGCAACGGCTCAGATTTTTGGTGCAACGCTTTTAACCCACGATGCCCGCATTATCGATGCGGATCTTGTTCCCACTCTTCCCTGACAATCGTTACCTTGTCATTCGCATTAAAAAGTAGCAGGAACAGGAATTTTAAACGGCCTGTTTCGTCAGATCGGAATCGAACAACGGCTTCATGAAGCGTTACAGGGAGTCTACGGTGGACCCCATTGGGATGAGCCAAGCCATTTGTGGCCTTGCCGGACGGACTTTTTTGAACATTCCCTCTCGCTGCTGATACCGATGGCCTGATGAGGATTTATCGGCCATCGATGTAAGATATTCAGTCCCAATATAGATTTGACAAATGATAGTTTTGGAGAAAGAGAACCTCAAGGCTATAATCAATCATACGACGAACGCAGCCATATATGAACAGATGAAAAGGCAAGGAACAACATGCGCGATTTCTTTCCTGGATTAGCGGGGGTCCCTGCAGCAAAATCCTCTGTTAGCTTCGTAGATGGAAAAGCGGGAATATTAGAATACCGTGGAATTCGCATTGAGAATCTTGCCGAACATAGTTCCTTTCTTGAAACAGCTTTTCTACTACTTTTTAATCGACTACCCACCAAGCCGGAGTTAGACAATTTCACTAAGGATATTTTCTATCACCGCCGCATCAAATATCGTGTGATAGATCTCCTAAAGTCCCTCCCAGAGTATGGGCATCCTATGGATGCCTTGCAAGCGGCCGTGGCAGCGCTGGGAATGTTCTATCCCGTTCACGATGTACGGGGAGAATCCACACGTTATCTTACTGCAGTCCGACTTATCGCCAAACTCCCGACTATTGTTGCGGCCTTTGCTCGACTTCGGCGAGGAGATGAGGCCATCCAACCTCGTGATGATCTTTCATATGCAGAGAATTTTCTCTACATGTTAACGGAGGAGGTTCCAGACTCGATTCTGGTAAACATATTCGATGTCTGCTTGATTTTGCATGCCGAGCACACAATGAATGCTTCAACATTTAGCGGTATGGTAACAGCCTCGACCCTGGCTGACCCCTACACGGTGATCTCTTCGGCCATTGGAACTTTGAAAGGAGCCCTTCATGGTGGCGCAAATGAAGCGGTGATTCACATGTTGGAAGAGATTCACTCACTAGACCAAGTTCATCAATATTTGAATGATAAATTAGCAAAGAAAGAAAAAATTATGGGATTTGGCCACAGAATCTATAAAGTGAAAGACCCTCGTGCCATCGTCATGCAGGGTTTCGCCCAACAACTCGATGCTCGAAACGATACCCAATGTCTCTATTCTCTGGCCAGGTCCGTAGAAAAATATATGGAATCTCGAATGGGCGCAAAAGGCATCCGCCCCAACGTCGATTTTTATTCAGGTATTATTTACCATCGCATGGGAATCGAGACCGACCTCTTTACTCCAATATTCGCGATGGCCCGTGTCGCTGGTTGGCTTGCCCATTGTTTTGAGCAGTATCAACAAAACCATCTCTTCCGCCCAGACCAAATTTATGATGGCCCCCACGACCGCCCCTATGAATCGTTAGAGGAGAGAAAGGAAGTAGTAAAATAAAAAATGGGAATCGAAATTTTAACCGGCCTTTTGGTTGACACTGAAACTTACCACAGACCCGGTCAGGGGGACTCCACCGCCTCGGCCGGTGGCAGAGGGGTGTGTCTTTTGGGAGAAGGGCAGGCCCGACCTATTTTGGGGAATAGGCATAGCCGGATGCATCCTGGTGGTGCGCGCGCGGTCGAAACGGCCAAAAGGCCCCTGTCTATTTTCACTGGATCACTACATTTTCAGTATGTGCTCTTTCTCCGAGTGTGGAGGTGTTCATTGCAAATTTTTGTCCTGTAGATTCTGATCTCTCCAAGCTTGTTTTATGAATGAACGAGAACCCCAGGTACGCGAAATCCAATGTTTTGTGGTGTGATCCAAGTCGTTGTGTTTGTGCCCTTGTCAGTGGTATCTGGGTCTTTAGTCTCTCCCCTTTGTCTGGGCCTTTCGGTTGATTGTCCACTCACTGCATTCTTATTAAAATCACAAGCCTCGTAGTTCTATAGAAATCCATATTCCCGAAAATTTGGGTTTTTCTCAGTTATCAAACTATTTATTGGAGGAAACACTATGTCTGCAGAACCCGATATCATTTACACGAAAGTCGACGAAGCACCGGAATTAGCCAGTGGATCATTTGTTCCAGTTATCCAAGCCTTTGCCAACACGGCTGGGGTGAATGTTGGCCGGAAAGATATTTCCCTGGCTGGTCGCATCATTTCCCAATTTCCTGAGAAATTAAAACCCGAGCAACGGCAACCAGATGATCTGGCCTTGTTGGGTGAGATTGTGATGACGCCAGAATCCAACGTCATCAAGCTGCCCAATATCAGTGCCTCGATTCCACAGATTCAAGCCTGTGTGAAGGAGCTACAAGACCAAGGGTATGACATCCCTGATTATCCTGAAGATCCCCAGAATGATGCCGAAAAAGCCATCCAAGCAAAATTCGATAAGGTCAAAGGCAGTGCGGTGAACCCCGTCTTACGTCAAGGGAATTCGGATCGTCGTGCTTCGTCTTCTGTCAAACAATACGCACAGAAAAATCCCCACAGAATGGGTAAATGGGCAAAGGATTCCAAAACGCATGTGGCCCATATGTCTGGTGGAGATTTCTTTGAGAATGAAAAGTCGGCGACGATTACCGACCAAACGGCCGGAAAAGGACGCATCGAGTTTGTGGGGGCTGATGGAAGCACCAAAGTTTTGAAAGATGGCATTGCTTTGGACAAAGGTGCGGTCGTGGATGCCACGAAAATGAGCGTCAAGGCATTACGGCAATTCTTCAGAGATCAGATAGCCGATGCCAGAAAGCAACCAGATGTGTTGTTCTCCTTACATATGAAGGCCACGATGATGAAAGTGTCGGATCCCATCATTTTTGGCCATTGTGTGAGCGTCTACTATGAGGATGTGTTTAAGAAGCATGAAAAGGTTTTTAATGAGCTTGGAGTAAATCCCAACAATGGAATTGGGGATGTAGATGCCAAAATTGGGTCCTTGCCCGAAGCTCAACAAAAAGGAATCAAAGACGACCTTGAAGCCGCCCAAAATAATGGCCCTAAACTCGCGATGGTAGATTCCGACAAGGGCATTACCAATTTGCATGTGCCGAGTGACATCATTATTGATGCCTCGATGGCTGCAGCCCTTCGCGTGGGGGGGAAAATGTGGGGCCCAGATGGGAAAGAACATGATATGAAAGCCATGATCCCTGACCGGAGCTATGCTGGAATCTATCAAGCGGTCGTGGATTTCTGCCGCGAGAATGGAGAATTCAATCCTGCCACGATGGGAAGTGTGCCCAACGTTGGGTTGATGGCCCAAAAAGCCCAAGAGTACGGATCGCATGACAAAACCTTTGAAGCTCCTGGCAATGGAACTATTCGCTTGCTCGATGGGGCCGGCAATGTCCTGCATGAACAAGCAGTGGAGACAGGTGATATTTTCAGAGCCTGCATTGTGAAAGATATTCCGATCCAAGATTGGGTCAAGCTGGCCGTCAATCGCGCTAGACTCTCCTCGACCCCCGTTGTCTTTTGGTTAAACAAAGATCGAGCACATGATGCTCAGTTGATCGAGAAGCTGAATCTCTATTTGAAAGATCATGATACAAATGGGTTGGATATTCAAATCATGGCTCCGGTTGACGCGATGAAACATTCCTTGAGACGGGCCAAGGATGGTCAAAACACGATTGCCGCTACTGGTAACGTGCTTCGGGATTATCTTACCGACCTGTTCCCGATTTTGGAGTTAGGCACCAGCGCCAAAATGTTGTCAATCGTTCCTCTGATTAACGGTGGCGGCCTGTTCGAAACCGGTGCGGGTGGATCTGCGCCAAAACACGTACAACAATTCGTGAAAGAAGGGCATTTACGATGGGATTCACTGGGTGAATTTTTAGCCTTGTCAGAATCCTTTGCGCACCTCAGCCGATTCAAGAACAACAAAAAGGCCCAAGTTCTCGCAGAAACACTCGATCGTGCAACGGGTCAGCTTATGGATAATAGAAAAGCTCCAGGTCGTGTGTTAGGAGAATTGGACAATGCCGGCACTCATGTATGGGAGGCCATGTATTGGGCGAAAGAGCTGGCTAATCAAAGTGACGATCCAGATTTGAAAGCCAAATTTACGCCAGTGGCGAAAGAGCTTGAGGCCAACATCGATAAAATTCTTGAAGAAATCAAAACCGTGAAAGGCAAGCCAGTCGATATCGGTGGGTATTACCATCCCTGTGAAGATAAGGTCGCGGCTGGCATGCGTCCCAGCGAGACATTCAATAAAATTTTGGCTAGCTTGAATTAAATTAGGTTCTGCCCAATAGAAAAATTAAAGGCTGAATGCTGGGCCGGGTCCTCATGGGAACCCGGCCCAATTTATTTGAAGAGCACAGAGGGTGTTGGAAAAGTCTTTTCGATAATTTAGCCTCTGTGCTCCTCTGTGTGTGGGGTTTTATCGCTTCTCGGGAATCTTGCTCCCGTATTCCCGCAAGACATACTCCAGTACCCGAGGCGCATTTTCTACAATGGTTTCTCGTGCCAGACGATCGTGACATTGTCCAGCAAGAACCCATCCTAAAGCTTCTTCTTGATCTCCTTTGCGATAGGATTCAACAGAATTTTCAATGCAGGTATGGCCTGAAACATTACCCCGTAGAATCTTGATGGGATAGGCTTTCACGATATATTTCATGCAGACTGGCCCCTGTCTGGCCGTGGGTTTCCTATCATTCCATATCCAATCAACTTCTTCTTGATAGCCGAAGACGTTTTCAACACCGAGACTCGTGGTGACAATCATGAGGAGGAGGCATCCCAAAAATCGAATCATCGTATACCACCTTAGTGAAAAGTGCCTTCACCTGGCTCGGCTGTGCAAGGTAAAATAGTACCAAGAGAATGCTATTTGAATACAGATGTTTCAGAAAAGGAGGTTTTTCATGCGTCAGTTCATCGGTTTGTTTCTTGGGGTAATATGTTTGGGCTTCGGCGTGTCACAACATGTTTGGGCTGGAAAGCAGCTTGATGTTCATGATGGCTCGGCAATTACCATCACGTCTCCAGAACATGGCGCCGCGGTTGGGAGTTCGTTTGATTTAGTCTATTCATTCAGAAAAGGTATGATGGCCGATCATGTCCATGTATTCATGGATGGCAAATATCAAAAGGGGTTCAAGGGAAAGTTTGCAGATGTGCCGTCTGGGCCGCATACCATCACGGTGAAAGTGGCAACACATGATCATGATATGGTGACGGTTTCTGACTCAGTGAATATAACTGTCAAGTGATAGTCAGTGTTGTCCGACTATGACGGGAGTCCTTTGGGAAAATGGGGAGATGTTGATGAGCAGCGAAGAGCAGGCTACGAATGTACTTCTCCGCTTTTGAGGGAGAGCATATAGATTGCCAGGTCTTCGAGCTGCTGCTCATTGAGCGGAAATTTTGGCATAAACGAGCCAGGCGAGACCGATTGGGGATCTTTAAAGTGTTGGATATGCCAGGTTCGCTCTGGACGCCGATCGGCGACGAATGAAAGATCAGGAGCGATATTTCCGCCGTCTCCGTGAATGCGATGGCAGGTTTTACAGCCGAATTGTTGGACGAGCCCGATGGCCCGATCGATGGCTGGGTCTTTTTTCGGAATGGCATAGAGTTGTTGTAGGGATGTCCCTAACAGCACAAAAACGATGACCAGAAAGGTCATCCCCACACTCAATGTGACAGGACGGGTGGAAGGATGACGTTCGGGATTGCGATCCAAAAATGGCAACAAGAACAGACCACCAAAAAACAATCCTGGCAACAACCACGTGGCGATGGGGACCAGCGGACCAGGGGCGTATTTTAGTAATTGGTAGTGAAAGAGAAAGTACCATTCCGGCACGGGAATAAAGGAATGATCAGAAGGATCTGCCCGGTCGGCTAACGGAAACTGCACGAATATCGCTAGTGCCGCTACAGCTAAAAAAACTCCAAGCATCACGACAGCATCCATATACACTTGACGGGGGTAGAATGTTTCACTCCCCATCATCGACCGGACCTCGTCATGGGGCCCTGCTGGGCCAACCCTTCGTAGAATAAATAAGTGCACCATAATGCCTGCGATGATGGCCGCAGGGAGAAATGCCACGTGAATGGCAAAAAATCTGGAAAGCGTTAGTGCACCAAGTGTCTCACCGCCGCGCAGTACCCTCACGAGAAAATCACCAATCAAGGGTACCGACCCGACCATGTTAATGCCTACCTGTGTTGCCCAGTACGCGTTTTGGTCCCAGGGGAGGAGATATCCGGTAAATCCAAAGCCAAGCATGAGCATCAATAACACCACCCCAATCATCCACATCATTTCTCGCGGCCGTTTGTAAGCCCCATCAAAAAACACCTGGAGCATATGCAGGCCAATGGCCATCATAACAGCCGATGCACCCCAATGGTGCAAGCCGCGAACAAACCACCCACCCCACACGTCATCTTGAATGAATCGCACGGTATCATAGGCGTGATCTGTCGAGGGGACGTAGTAAATCATCAAAAACATACCCGTGAGCACTTGTAACCCAAACAGAAACAACGTGGCGGAACCAAACACATAGTTCCAGCTCGCTCCTCCCGGAATCGGTTCATCCAACAAGGTTTGCTCGATGGGTTTAAGGGTCAGACGTTCATCCACCCATTGGTAGATCCGGGAGGCCATTGCGTTTACAGTTCAACTTTCTCGGGAAGTCCCGACTTGAACTCTTTATAGAGGACGAGTAATTCCCCATCCTCGACCTTGGACGGCAGTGTATCGAGTGGGCGAGGGGCTGGCCCTCCTTTTACGGTACCGTCCAGGGCGTATTTGCTCCCATGGCATGGACATTGGAAGAGTCGATTCTGATGACTCCAACGATAGCCGCAGCCTAAGTGCGGGCAAATCGGAGAATACACTGTCACGTCGTCCTCAGATCGTTTCACGACCCAAATGCCTTTCACCGCCTGGCTTTTCTGCCAACCATCTTTCACAGTCACTTTGTAGTCCAATGCAGTGGGCTCGTTTGAAGGGAGTTCCGAAACTTTGCCGACCGCCACCCATTGTTTCGGTTTTCGGGACAATGCGGGCGAGATCAAGTAGCCGACCAATGGAACGGAAAGTGACAGGCCAATAAACGACGAAATCAGCATGGTGGCTTTGACAAAAAAACTCCGTCGAGTGCCCACCGGCGTTGCTAAACCAGTTTCCATATTGAGACTCCTTGAGAAATACGCAGTGGTACTGCCGAGATCTTCAGGTACCGAAGACTAAGGTATCTGGATTAGGCTATTGCGATTGGGCGCCGAGCCGAGCCCAAACCGTGTCTTCGGATGAATACGCTGAGAACAAAATAAGAGATGGGTATGAATACGAAATGGCGTCGAGAGGCATAGAGGGAATCATAAACATGTGCGTGGTATAGAGAAAGTCTACCAGGAACGGCGGAGTCGTCAAGGAAGGTTGGCAAAGGCAAAAGCTGCCGAGAAGACTTAGTGGAATGAAGGATGATAGGGTGTTTTACCAGGAACGAGCAGGGCCGCTGTCGATGTGAATAAAGCCTTGTTGGCGATAGTAGCCCACGCCACCTTGTCGGATTTTCACTGCGGCCCGCCGAACGGAAGCGAGGCGGATGCCAGGGATTGAAAAGTCCATGGCCTGTCCTTTGGTATGGAAACTGTTGGTGACGGCCCCTTGTTCGTGGAGGACCAGGATGTCGTTATAAGATTTAGAGCGATAGCCAGAATAGATGTGGACTTCCTTTCCTCTGCCCACTGCCTTCTCGATGTGATTGATAAATTCTACTAACCGAATATCCATTCGGTGCACAGTCTTCGAGTGATTGCAACGTAAGAGGTAATTAATGTCCTTTAACGCCCCGCGGTCGTATCGGCCAGCCCGAGAGCGATATTGAACAGTCAAATGTTCATCCGTGTGTGTGTTGTAAAGCCGGATTCGGCCTTCTGGAAGCGAAGAGGAAAATGCATTACCTGGCCAGATGATTCGACAGCCCAGCAGCGCTAAGCCTGTCAAGGAAGACTGCACAAACTGCCTTCTGGTCCATAAATGCGGTGCCTGTGGGGTCTCCATTGCGCCGTCCAAATAGAGTGATGAGCGAAAATGCCAGGAAACTAGGCAAATTTCTACCAAAATTGAGAAAAAGGGTCAATCCGTCAAATTAGGTAAGGTCTGTTTCGTGTCGAACAGGAGTAACCTTAGTCAATCCAGGCAAGACATGCATCGTCTGTATGCTGTGGTCGTTTGAAAGGTGCTCATTTTTTGGAGATTGGGTTCGACTAGTTCTACCAAGGTTTCCTCATAGAAGGTGATTCGGTATGCTGGATTCATGCGTGAGACGATTACCATACAAACCAAACAACGGGAAGAACTCATCGATATCACAGAGGCTGTTCGCGCGATTCTGAAGGGAAGCTCTGTTCGGAACGGGATCATACAGGTGTACGTTCAGGGCGCAACGGCTGCCATCATGATTCAAGAAAATTGGGATGATAGTGTTCAGCTAGATGTCGTCAATTTACTCCGTAAACTCATTCCACCCGGAGTCTGGCTTCATGATGCACAAGATGGCAATGGGGATGCGCATTTGAAAGCCGGGTTGGTGGGGCCTTCCGAGACCATTCCCCTTATTGACGGTCAATTAGGCCTGTCACGCTGGCAGAATATCTTTCTTTGTGAATTTGACGGACCGCGGTCGGAACGTCGGATCGTCTGTACAGTACTGCTGGATTCTGAAACTTGAATCCCCCTACCAGATGAATGTGAATGGCCAAAAACTTAACAAGGAGCATTGCTGTGGAATATGACGTAGTCATCAATCTTCGTGCGGTTGTCTCGATTGTTGGGTTTTTATTGTTGAGCCCGTTGGGAATGGTTGTAGTAAGTCAGCTGGGAGGCCAGATGGACAGTGCGCTAGCTAGAGAGTATACATTGTGTGAATGTGTGAACGAGCCCATCAAGACCGACGAGAAAGCCCGTGCATGTGGGGAGCTAACAGAACGGCTCGGTCCCGAAGTTGTGGCAACTGAAACGATGAAATGTCGCGAGACACTCGCTATTCCATCGGCGGGTGTTGACTTCTGCTTTTGTATGCGCTCCACGAGTCAAGATCCAGAAATTCAACGAGCGTGTCTTGAGTTAGCTAGTGATATATCCCCCCGTGAGTTGCATCTGAAAACGCAAGAATGTGCGAGGAAGCCGTACCAGTAGAGAAGCAACTATTGAGTTCAATAGAGAGTTCTAACTTGTTGAGGATCGAGTGCCTGCTCAAATTGACCGACTCTAGAGTAACCGCTAGAATTTTGGGATGTTTAAGACACTAGCAGAGCATTCCGCATCGTCCTGGAAGGGGTCTCAAGACTACGACGGCCTAGAGGCTGTGGTCTCTGGTGTTGCGGAAGGTGCCCTACGCATTCAAGCCAAAGTCCGATCAGCAGTCCTTGCCCAGGCTGTTGGTACGACGGGCAAGACAAATGTTCAGGGTGAGGTGGTTCAAATCCTGGATACATTTTCCTCCGAGACCTTAGTTGATACCTTGAGGCAATGTGGTCGTGTGGCAGCCATTGGATCAGAAGAAATTGAAGAGACGGTGATTGTTGGTGATAGTCCTGCTCATCAGTATCTTGTGCAAATGGATCCATTGGATGGCTCTTCGAATATTGATGTGGCTGTGAGCGTGGGCTCGATATTGGGGATATGGAAACGCCAGCCGGATGAACAGGTAACCGATGCGACGTTATTAAAAAAGGGAAAGGAACAAGTCGCGGCCGTGTATACGGTCTATGGGTCTAGTACGATGATGGTGGTGGCCACCCGTGAGAGCGTCCAAGGATTTACGCTTGATCCTAACGATGGAATCTTTCGTTTGACTAATCCGGATATTCGCATTCCGGAGAAAAATTCGTGCTATAGCACCAACGAAGGCAATTTTAAGGACCTAAATGCTGGAACTCAAAGAGCCGTGAAAGAATTACGCGATGCCTATTCTCTTCGCTATGTCGGATCTCTCGTGGCGGATTTTCATCGTAATCTCTTAAAGGGTGGAATCTTCTTGTATCCAACTACCACCAAAAGTCCGGCAGGGAAATTACGTCTGATGTATGAAGCCAACCCACTCGCATTCATCGCCGAGCAAGCTGGAGGTGCAGCCTCTTCGGGGAAAGAACGTATCCTAGACATTCAACCGAAGAAGTTACACCAGCGTACGCCGCTCATCCTTGGCAATAAGGATGTTGTCGAACGAACGATAGAAATCATGAATAGCGGATAGGGTTGGTTACCTGTAGTATCCATGAAAGCCGATGGTTAAAATCGAGTCTGACCCTATTGTTTAAAATGTACACTAACTTTGGTGACGACATTGCCGATGTTGTGCTGCGACCTGCTCCGTCCTAATGCGGGGTAATGAACAGAGTGGAAATGATGGTTTTGAAGTATTTGGTGAAATACGATAGGGTTGCTGTTGCTTTAATTATGATGGGAATAAATCATTCGTACTATCTTTGTTCAAGGAAGCCTAGTGACCGTGAGGACATACGAACTGCCACACGGCCACCTCTGAAGGCCGGTTAGTCTAGAGATAAGTATTGGACTATTATTAGAAAGATATCTGCAGCGCGTGTAAAGGAGGATGAGTGACTAACTCTATATTCATCAGTTACCGGCGTGGTACCAGCTCTTGGGTGACCCGAGCATTACATGATGTGCTCTGTAAGCATTTCGGTCATGAGCAGGTCTTCATGGATGTCAATGATATTGATTATGGGACCGATTTTGCCACGAAGATTGAGCAAGAAGTTGGACGCTGTAGTGTAGTACTGGGTGTGATCGACCCGGGGTGGATATCGATTACTGACGAGAACGGAAATCGACGTATCGACAATCCAGATGATTATGTTCGACTAGAGATTGGAATGGGACTCAAGCGCCGCGTTGCGGTCGTCCCAATATTAGTGGATGGCGCGACAAATCCGAAGAAAAGTGAGTTGCCAGAAGACCTGAAAGCCTTGAGTACCCAGAATGCCATCGAGCTGCGTCATTCACATTTTGAGGCGGACTGCAACGTATTGGTGGAGTCGTTGAAGAAAACACTAGAGTCTAAGGATTTTCAGGGAGCAGTTCCAAACAATGAAAAAGCTAATTCCCGTACTGAGTTAAAGGTAGCGCGGCTAGGACTTATCGGGACACTTGGTGCTGCAGTGATTGCTGCTCTTGTTGCGCTTATCATCAATTGGCCGTTTGGCGAGAATGTGGAAAAGAAACCGGGTGACATCTCTGTGACGGCATCGGAGGGAAGTGTGGCAATTGGCGGAAATGTGAATGTTGGTGGAGATTTGGCTATCCACCAGGACCTGGATCCGGCAATGCTGAAATTTGTGGAAAAGGCGGTTGATGCATTAACGACGCAGCTTGACGAAAAGGATTCCCAGCTACAGGGTCGCGATGAGCAGATTCACCAGTTAACGGAAGCTGTAGCCGCGCTGGTAAGAGAAAAAGGGAAACCAAATGCGCCGCCTGGGTTGGATCAGGCATTGGCGAAACTGGAGCAGGGTGATACGGAAATGGCTAAGGCTATTTTCCGTCAACTTGTGGATACCAAGTACGCTCAGTCTGCGAACAAGGAAGCCGCAACCGCTGCTCGCCACCTAGGGGCGCTTGCATTGTTGAACGATGAGAAAGAAGCACGCAAGGCTTATCAACGTGCGACGGAACTTGACCCAGAAAATGTTGAGGCAAAAAATCAGCTGAACCATTTACAAAAACAGCCTGGGGAGTTTCGTTTGCAAGCGAGGTTGGCCGAAGGTGGTGAACCGCAGACAGCGTGGTTCCACGTGTATCATGCCAAACAGGATTTAGATGGCAAGCGCAAGCGCGTGACGTATAGCAATCCCACCACTACAGCTAAGTTCACCCTTAATGCTGGGCGGTATTTCGTGGAGGCCGTGGTGGAGGATGCCCGCACCAGCCAGGAGTTTGACCTGCAGCCAGGACAGCTGATCAACCAGTCATTACTCTTGCCTCAGACTTCCGGTACTTCCAAATAATTCAGAACATCTGCTCTATGTTCTAAATGTGGAGTTCATTCTCTATCGAACCCCGGATCGGTTCTTCTTCCGTTTTTCATCCTTAAGGATGCTCCCCCCTGCCTTTCAACCTCTCTTCCCAATCAGATATTTAGAAAGTTCTGAATGGAGGTATGCTAAAAATTCGTTATAAACATATGATTATGTGGGCTTTTTAATAGGATCTTTCATCTACCTTCAAGTTGACTCACTGTGGAAAACTCTCTGGGACTTTAGGCCTCAGCTTTGGGTCTTTTGATTGATTGCAGACTCTGTAGCCCATTCGTACAATGCGTGTTCCCACGAACAGGTGGGAGGGTCCGGTTTTGTCTATAACATTTTAGTCCCTGAGGGAAGGGTAGCATTATGGCAAAAGTCCTTGAAGGCCCAGGAATGGGCTTGTTACGAAAATGGGGAATTTCCACCCCAAATTATGTGGTCGTGACCTCAAATGAAGAGTTTGAAGAGCTCTCGAAGGTCAATGATTGGTTACAAAAGAGCAAGTTGGTTGTGAAAGCCCATGAAGCCTTGGGTTCGCGGTTTAAGCTTGGTTTGGTGAAAGTGGGCCTTGATTTAGCGGGCGCTAAATCCGCCGTCAAAGAGATGCTCGGCAAGCCCGTGGAATCCATTACGATAAGGGAGGTCATCGTCTCTGAAGCCATCGATCACAAGGAAGAATTTTATGCTTCGGCTAAGTCTACTCGTGATGGAGTTGAAATCATGGCGACGACCTATGGTGGGATTGAAGTCGAGGCCAACTGGGATAATGTGAAACGAATTTTGGTGGATATCGGAGAATCTCCTTCAGATGCCGAACTCTCCAAGCTGGCCAAAGACGCCGGGTTTACTGGGGATACCGCAGCAAAGATGGCGGAGTTCTTGAAGAAACTCTATACCTGTTTTGATAATGAAGATGCTCAATATTTGGAGATTAACCCCGTAGTCCAAGATTCAAACGGGAACTTGGTCGCACTGGATGCGGTCACTCTCCTTGATGGAGATGCCAAATTTCGCCATAAAGACTGGACATTCCCATTTGCCGCGGAATTTGGTCGAGCTTACTCCAAAAATGAAGAAGAAGTGATGGCCGTGGACGCCAAGGTGAAAGGTTCGGTGAAATTGATCGAGATTCCCGGGGGGAATGTTGCCATGTTGCCGGCCGGTGGTGGAGCCAGCGTTTATTATTCAGATGCTGTCGTGGCCCGTGGCGGAAAACTCGCCAACTATGCCGAGTATTCTGGGGACCCACCGGATTGGGCCGTGGAAGTCCTGACCGACAAAGTCTGCTCCTTGCCCGGTATCAAACATATTATCGTTGGTGGAGCGATTGCCAATTTCACCGATGTGAAGAAAACCTTCGGGGGAATTATTAACGCGTTTAGGAAAGCCAAGGGCGAAGGCAAACTGGATGGGGTGAAGATTTGGGTTCGCCGTGGTGGACCGAATGAAAAACAAGGGTTAGCGGCGATGCGTGCCTTACAGGAAGAGGGTTTTGATATTCATGTGTTCGACCGCACGACCCCCTTAACGGACATCGTCGATATGGCGATGGGGGCGAAATAACCTATTTGAATTTGAAGAAAATTAGGAGACTGTTTCGATGAGTATTCTTGCCACAAAAGACACGCATGTCGTAATTCAGGGTGGCTTGGCTGGTGTCAATGCTGCCCGTCGTATGGCGGAGTTCCGCTATATGATTAAACAACCTCTGAACGTATCAGCGTTCGTGTATCCACCGGATGCGGGAAAGACCAATGAAGTGGTGTGTGGGACCGAGTTGGTAGCTATCCCCATCTATAAAACGGTGGCCGAAGCCACAGCCAATCATCCGGAAATCAACACCAGTTTAGTGTATATCGGCGCGAATCGGGCCTATGAAGGGGCCATGGATGCCCTAAACGATTCACGGATCCAAACCGTGTCCATGATTACCGAAGGTGTTCCGGAAAAAGATTCCAAGCTCTTAGGAAAACATGCCAGAAAATTAGGAAAAGTTTTTAACGGACCTTCATCCATCGGTGTCGTGTCAGCTGGGGAATGTCGATTAGGAGTCATTGGTGGGGCATTCGACAATTTAGTGGCCTGTAAGTTGTACCGGCCGGGTTCCTTTGGAGTGATTACCAAATCGGGTGGTCTCTCTAACGAAATCATCTGGATCTGTTCGCAATTTGCAGATGGAATTACGACGGCCATCGGTATTGGTGGTGATGCATATCCTGGAACTGATTATGTCAGCTATTTGGAAATGTTCGAAAACGATCCCCAAACCAAAGCGGTCGTCATCGTTGGGGAAATGGGTGGAGACCTTGAAGAACGTGCTGCTGAGTGGTACGGCGCCAAGAAGCGACGGATTAAATTGTTAGCGGTCGTTTCAGGTTTCTGTCAGGAAAGTCTTCCGAAGGGCATGAAATTCGGTCATGCCGGTGCCAAAGAAGGGTTGAAAGGCGAGGGGTCTGCCCGAGCGAAATCTGAGGCCCTGAAAAAATCTGGTGCGTTGGTGCCTGATACCTTTGGCGCCCTGGGGCCGGCCATCAAAGCCACTCATGAGGAACTACTGAAAAGCGGAGAAATCAAACCTATTCCTGATTTGGCGCCAGCCGATCTGCCGCGTCTCCCCAAAACCGTGGCCGAAGCCAAGAAAGATGGAGAAGTCTTGGTCGCCCCGTTGATTCGGACCACCATTAGTGATGATCGGGGTGATGAACCCTATTACCAAGGTTATCCAGCCTCAGAGCTCATCAATGCCGGGTATGATATACCCCACATTATCGGGTTGCTGTGGGACAATCGGTTGGTATCCAAACAGGAAGCAGAAATCATTAAACGGATTCTCATGTTGTCGGCCGACCATGGACCTTGTGTCAGTGGTGCCTTGACGACCGTGATTGCGGCCTGTGCCGGAATTGGTCTCTCTCAAGCCGTGGCCGCCGGAATGATCATGATCGGGCCTCGGTTTGGAGGGGCGGTGACCGATGCGGGACGGTGGTTTAAATATGCCATCGATAACCAATTATCCGTCGAAGACTTTTTGGCCTACATGAAGAAAAATGTGGGACCGGTCCCGGGAATCGGTCATCGTGTGAAAAGTCTGAAGAATCCTGATAAACGGGTGAAGGAGTTAGTGGGGTATGTCAAAAGTCTGGGGATTAAGACTCCGCATTTAGACTTCGCCTTGGAGGTCGAAAAAATCACCACGGTCAAGAAAGATAATCTCATCCTGAACGTGGATGGGACCATGGCGGCGGTGTTAGTCGACATCGGGTTCCCGGTTGATAGCCTGAACGGATTTTTCGTCCTTGCCAGGACGATTGGGATGATCGGTCATTGGACGGATCAAAAACGGCAAGGGAGTCGGCTCATCCGGTTGTTTGATTACCTTGTTAACTATGCTTCACCCAAACGTCGAGCCGTTCCCCCATTAAAATAGGGAGGACTGTGGGTGTTTCTTGGTAATGGTCAAAACTCAATAGTGAACTAAACCCAGGAGAACGTGTTATGTCAGTAGATATGGTCAAAAAACTCTATGCCAGAATGCCGGAAGTTGTTGCCAAAGCTCGTCAGAAATTCGGTCGTCCGTTAACCTTGGCTGAAAAAATTCTTGTCAGCCATGCCGATAATTTCGACACCCAAAAATGGGAGCGAGGAAAGGCCATGTTGGCCCTTCGTCCTGATCGGGTCGCCATGCAAGATGCAACGGCCCAAATGGCGATGCTGCAGTTTATCCAAGCCGGGAAGAAAAAAGCCGCGGTTCCCAGTACGATTCATTGTGATCACTTGATTCGAGCCGAAATGGGTTCCGAGAAAGACCTGATGATTGCCAATCAGGAAAACCGGGAAGTCTATAACTTCCTTGAGTCAGCGGCTAAAAAATACGGCATCGGATTTTGGAAACCTGGGGCGGGGATTATTCACCAGGTTGTTCTGGAAAATTATGCCTTTCCGGGTGGGTTAATCATCGGGACCGATTCGCACACACCGAATGGTGGTGGTTTAGGCATGTTGGCCATTGGTGTCGGTGGAGCCGATGCGGGTGAAGTCATGGCGGGGCTTCCCTGGGAAGTGCTGCATCCGAAATTGATCGGGGTCAAGTTAACCGGAAAACTCAATGGATGGGCCTCACCGAAAGATGTCATTCTGTATATTTGTGGCAAGCTGACCGTCAAAGGTGGAACCAATAAAATTGTCGAATATTTTGGTCCAGGTGCCGAGACGATCAGTGCAACTGGAAAAGGTACTATTACCAACATGGGGGCAGAGCTTGGTGCGACGACTTCTGTGTTCCCCTTCGATCAAAAGATGGTGGAGTATTTAAATATCACCGAACGTGCTGACATTGCTAAATTGGCTCAGGAAAACAAAGCCATGTTGGTCGCCGATCCTGAGGTGTATCAATCTCCTGAGACCTATTTTGATGAAGTCGTTGAAATTGACCTTTCTACGCTTGAGCCGCATGTGGTTGGACCGCACTCTCCTGATTTAGCACGACCAATTTCAGCGATGGCTGCCGAAGCCAAAGAAAAAGGCTATCCCGTAGAGTTAAAGGCCACGTTGTTGGGGAGCTGCACCAATTCTTCCTATGAAGATATTGGTCGTTCTGCCCATATTGCCAAGCAAGGGTTAAAAGCAGGGCTTAAGGCCAAGACTGCTTTCTTGGTGTCCCCCGGTTCCGAACGGATCTTCCATACCATGAAACGAGATGGGTTTATGGAAACCTTTGAGGAAATGGGTGCGACCGTGTTGGCGAATGCTTGTGGGCCTTGTATTGGGCAGTGGAAGCGTGCCGATGGGGTGAAAGGCAAGGCGGATTCCATCGTCAGTACGTTTAATAGGAATTTCCCCGGTCGAAACGATGGGATTCCAGATACCCTCTCATTCCTGGCTAGTCCTGAACTGGTCACAGCCTATGCCCTGACAGGAGATCTCGGGTTTAATCCCCTGAAAGATACGATTAAGACTGTCGATGGGAAAGAGATCAAATTAGAAGCGCCCGAAGGTGATGAACTCCCGAGTCAGGGATTTGCAAAAGGGGAAGAAGGGTTTGTGGCTCCAGCTGAAAGTGGGGAAGGGTTGGAAGTGGATCTTCCTCCCACGAGCGAACGATTGCAATTGTTGCAACCTTTCCCGCAATGGGACGGCAATGATTTAGAAAGCCTTCCTATTTTGCTGAAAACCAAAGGGAAGACGACCACAGACCATATTTCTCCGGCCGGTCCATGGCTGAAGTTTCGTGGGCACCTGGATAAAATCAGCGACAATATGTTCCTGGGTGCGAATAATGCGTTTACCAGTGAGGCTGGCAAGGCCAACAATGTGCTTACCGGAGATACCAATCTGACGCCAGCCGCTATTGCTCGTGATTATAAATCTAAAGGCGTAGGTTCGTTCGTGGTGGGTGATGAAAACTATGGTGAGGGGAGTAGCCGGGAACATGCAGCCATGTCACCGCGATTTCTTGGAGTGAAAGCGGTTTTGACAAAGAGTTTTGCTCGGATTCATGAGACCAACCTGAAAAAGCAAGGGATCCTTCCCATGACCTTCGCGAACCCCGCTGATTATGATCAGATTGGTCAAGAGGATCGAGTTAGTGTCACCGGGCTAAAGGATCTGGCACCTGGGAAACCTATCTCCATCACGATTCATAAGAAAGGTGGGGGAGATGTCACGATTCAAGCGAACCATAGTATGACCGAACCCCAGATCACATGGTTCAAGGCAGGCTCGGCTCTCAATGCGTTGAACTAAATTGACTTGGGGAGATACAGGTTTAGATTCCTGCCAAAAGCAAGCAGGAATGACAAATTCGGAAACCTTTACATTTTCCATGTTATGAGAATGGTATGAGTACTCAAGATATCATTGACCAAGATCAAGCTACTCAACCGAAAATGGTCACGGTTGAGATAGAAGGAAAACCGTTTCAGGTTCCTGCTGGAATTACCCTTCTAAAGGCAATGTGGTATTCCGGGAAAGAAGTGTTACGTGGAGCCGGGTGTCTCGGGGGGTTCTGTGGTGCCTGCGCGACGTATTACCGAACGAAAGATGACCCCAAAGTGAAAACGTGTCTAGCCTGTTCAAAGGCAGTTGAAGAAGGAATGTCCTTTTCATTCATGCCGGCTTTCCCGGCTAGAAAAGCCATCTATGATCTCAAGGAACTCAAGGATCCCAAGCAAGATCTATTTGAATTGTATCCAGAAGCACCCCTATGTCGGAATTGTAATGCCTGTACAGAAGCCTGTCCGCAGAAGATCGATGTGCGGGAAGGCGTGTGGAAAGCCGTGTTTGGTGATTTTCAAGCAGTCTCCGACATGTTTATGGATTGCGTGATGTGTGGTATGTGCACACCTGTGTGTATTGCGGACATCGCCCCGAATCTTGTGGCGCTCTATGCCAGCCGCGCCCAAGGTGTCCATTTTACCGAAAAACCAGAGGGACTGGAAAAACGCATCAAGGAAATTTCTGATGGTGACTACCAAGAGGATTGGGACAGGGTCTTGCAATTATCCGATGAAGAATTGCAAAACACCTCTGCGACCATTAAATCATAAGAGACTTTCCCCAGCTTATGGATTTCAGTGCCCAACATGATCTGGTCCACAAAACCAGGGATACTCGACGAACGCAAAGCATTACCAAGCTATCGTTAGCCGAACGCGAAGCCCTGATCAAGAAATACCATCCTGACCATCGGACAAAAGCCTATCGTCCGATTAAATTTGGCCCCAATGCCGGGCAGTCAACGGTCACAGAAGTGGCCACGATCTTAGAAGGGGAGAGCCCTCTCCCACTTGACCTCGACCTCACACCAGAATATTCCGTTGATGTGTTAGTCGTTGGTGGAGGAGGCGCAGGATGTGCGGCTGCGCTCCATGCTCATGCCCAAGGTGTAAATGTCTTATTGGCAACGAAGTTGCGGTTGGGAGATTCTAATTCTGTGATGGCTCAAGGGGGAATGCAAATCGCGGTAGCCCCCAACGACTCGCCGGTCCAGCATTTTCTGGATACGTTAAAAGGCGGGCATATGAAGAACGACCATGATTTACTGAAGGTCATGGTTGAAGAAGGGCCATCGATCGCAAAATGGTTGTTGGAGTTAGGAGTGCTCTTCGATAGACAAGCCGACGGCAACCTGCATGTGAAAAAAGGTGGAGGGAGTTCCAAAGAACGACTTCTGACGTGTTCCGACTATACCGGCTTGGAAATCATGCGGGTTCTGAAAGATGAGGTCTTGAATCAAAAAATTCCGTTGCTGGAATTTGGAGCAGCAGTTGAACTCCTGAGTGACGGAAATGGGAATTGTACGGGCGCGGTGCTGCAGGATTTAGATAATAAGCGCTATGTGGTCGTGGCGGCCAAAACCGTGATCCTGGCCACTGGAGGGATCGGTCGGCTTCATATTCAAGGGTTTCCCACGAGCAACCATTATGGAGCGACAGGCGATGCGTTAGTGATGGCCTATCGAATGGGTGTTCCGCTCGTGCAGATCGATACCTTTCAATATCACCCTTCGGGTGGGGTCTATCCTGAACAATTAGTCGGAGCCTTAGTGACGGAAGGGATTCGTTCAGAGGGTGGACATTTGGTGAATGCGAACGGTGAACGGTTTGTGAATGAATTGGATACCCGTGATGTGGTGTCCTCTTCGATCATCAAGGAATGTGAAGAAGGGCGAGGGGTTCGGACAGCCTCAGGCCGGTTAGGAGTATGGCTGGATACTCCCTTGTTGGATGTGGAACATGGCGAGGGAACTTTGGATAAACATTTTCCTGCGATGGTTCGGCAGTACGAGCGGTATGGCGTGGATATCAGAAAAGATCCCGTCTTGATTTACCCCACTCTCCATTACCAAAACGGTGGTGTAAAAATTGACGTACAAGGGGAAACTCCAGTGGCCAACCTTTTCGTGGCCGGTGAAGCTTCTGGGGGGTTGCATGGCCGCAATCGGCTCATGGGGAACTCTCTCTTAGACCTCATGGTGTTTGGGAAGCGAACGGGAACCGTTGCCGCCCAACGTGTGAAATCCATGAACCAGGGTTCTTTGACGCTCAAACATGTGGAAAAATTTCATAAGGAAGCCCAGCAGAATAGAAATGGCGCTTCGGTGACGTCACCGATGGTGCTACCAGCCTACAAGCGGCAAGTCTAGGTATAACATTTCCCTCCTTTGTAAGGAGGGACAAAGGGAGGTAGAGACTTGGAGTTTTGCAACACGCCCAAAACCACAAAGGACGACTATGAATATTCATGAATTTCAAGCCAAGCAAGTATTCGCGCAATTTGGGATTCCCGTTCCTAAAGGCAAAGAGATCAAAACTGCACGAGCCGCAGAAAAATGGGCTTCGGTTTTGGAAACTCCGGTCTACGTGGTAAAGGCACAAATTCACGCAGGCGGACGAGGCAAAGCCGGTGGTGTGAAGCTCACGAAAAATCGAGAAGAAGTTCCTGGTCTTGCACAGGAACTCTTGGGCAAAACCTTAGTCACGCATCAAACCGGTCCTAAAGGTCGAAAGGTTCGGCGGCTGCTCATCGAAGAGGGAGCTGGTATTGCGAAGGAGTTGTACCTGAGTCTATTAGTCGATCGAGATTCAGGATTTCCGACGTTTATTGCGAGCACCGAAGGTGGGATGGATATTGAGGAAGTGGCCGAACATACCCCGGAAAAAGTTCTGAAAGAATCTATCGATCCGGCTGTCGGATTTCAAGCATTCAATGGTCGAAACCTCGGGTTTGGTCTAGGGCTGCCTGAGCTTGAACCCGCAGTCATTAAGCCGTTCTTTCAGATGTTGGAGAATTTGTATCGTTTGTTCATAGAGAAAAATGCGGCGTTGGTCGAAATCAATCCCTTGGTGATAACAACAGATAAGCGTCTGATCGCGTTGGATGGCAAAGTCTCGTTTGATGATAATGCGCTCTATAAACATCCAGATGTGCAAAAGTTTAGAGATCTTCATGAAGAAGAGCCCATGGAAATCGAGGCAGGAAAACATAATTTGAATTACGTGAAATTGGACGGTGATATTGGCTGTATGGTGAACGGGGCAGGCTTGGCCATGGCGACAATGGATGTCATTAAACTCGCCGGTTCTGAGCCAGCAAACTTTCTGGATGTTGGCGGAGGCGCCACAAAAGAAACGGTGGCGGCTGGATTTCGCATTCTTCTCAAAGATAAAAAAGTGAAAGGTATCTTTATTAATATTTTCGGTGGGATTGTGCGTTGTGAACGCATCGCTCATGGTGTGATCGAAGCGGCTAAGGAAGTGGGTATCAAGTTACCTGTGGTGGTTAGGCTCCAAGGCACCAATGCTGAAGAGGGCCGAAAACTGTTGACCGAATCAGGCTTAAAAGTGGAAGGGGTGGCCGATCTTTGGGAAGCCGCCCAACGCATTGTGGCGCTTCGAAAAAAGAAAAAGTAACATCTCTTTTCTATTGGAATTATTTCTCTGATCGGTGAAAGGTGACGTGGTATGAGTATTCTGGTCAATAAAAATACGAGGGTGGTTGTGCAGGGGATTACTGGCAAAGAAGGATCGTTTCATGCGACGCAATGCAAAGCCTATGGCACTCAGATTGTAGCAGGAGTAACACCTGGAAAGGCCGGGCAGGAGGTCGAAGGGATCCCTGTCTTCAACTCAGTCCGTGATGCGGTCAAGCAAACCGAGGCGACCACATCGTTGATCTTTGTGCCTCCCCCATTTGCAGCCGACGCGATTTTAGAAGCAGCTGAAGCTGGAGTGTGGCTCATTATTTGTATCTCAGAAGGTATTCCGGTCAATGATATGGTGAAGGTGAAACGTGCTCTTCATGGGCGAGCCACTCGTCTTATTGGCCCTAATTGCCCTGGGATTATCACAGCAGACGAATGCAAGATTGGCATCATGCCAGGCTTTATCCATAAAAAAGGCCGTGTGGGTGTGATTTCTCGCAGCGGGACGCTGACCTATGAAGCCGTCAATCAGCTCACCAATTTAGGGCTTGGGGAGACCACCTGTGTGGGGATCGGTGGCGATCCTATCATTGGCACTGGCTATATCGACTTATTGCACATGTTTGAGAATGATGACGAAACGGAAGCCGTCGTGATGATTGGAGAAATTGGTGGGGATGCCGAAGAAAAAGCTGCTGAGTTTATCAAAGGCGAGATGACCAAACCCGTGGTAAGCTTTATAGCCGGTATCACCGCACCTCCTGGCCGTCGCATGGGCCATGCCGGGGCCATTATCACCGGTGGCAAAGGTACCGCGGCCGACAAAATGGCCGCGCTGGAAGCGGCAGGCGTCACCGTCGTCAAAAATCCAGCAGAAATTGGCGAAGCGGTGCAGTCGGTTCTGCCTTGAGGTCTGACGTTTTCGAGCGTTCTCTCCTGTGTCCCGTTTCGTTGTGGCAAATACCCTATCTTGACAGCACAGTCAGCCCACCAATCTTTTCTAGAAAATCCAAAATAATTCTGGTCGCTTGAAGCTTCCCAGAAACAGGGCCTAACAGTTGTGGTGCACTTTCTCGCGCTTTTCTCAAGGAGACTGTCGAATAATTCAATTTCAAGTCACACAAATGGCTTCAAAGCCGTTGCGACTTCACTGCGAGGGGATTATTCAAAAAAGTCTGTTCAGCAAGGCTGCTTGCTGCCTAGCTCGTCTCGAAGAGCGACTCCATTGTCTTACGCGCGGAGCGTACTGGCATGACGTGAGTGCTCACGGCGCAAAGAGCGCTCTCGTTTGGTCCGTCCTCATAGGCGGGAGGGTCGCTGTGAGCCCGAAGGTCCGGAACAGTGGCAAGAACGCTGCTGGCGGCTTTTTTCAACAGACCCTTGAGTTATTTGATCTAACCCTATCCTGGGTTAATACTGAATTAGCATCACTATAAAAGGAGAAAATAAAGTGGGGGAAACGCATGGAAGATTCTAAACCGATTGTATCACTGACAGGAAAGACGGAATTTATTCGGATGCTGCGCTATAAGAGCGAAAACCAGGTGGGTGTGTTGGCGCAATTTATGGCTGCTATTGCCAGCGAAGGTGGAAGTGTCGGGGATGTTAAAACACGGAAGCTTGGAAAATTTTACATCTGGCGCGATGTCACCATTATTGCCAATGACCGGGAACATTTTGCACAGATTCTCAAAGCTATTCGAGTATTAAAACAGACGACGGTCGAACAAATTATCGACGAAGTGCTTGAACGGCATCAGGGTGGAAAGATCACCATGGAATTACACACGAAGATTGATACCGTCAATGATATGCGGGCAGTCTATACCCCAGGCGTGGCGGATGTGTGTCGGCTTATTCAAAAAGATTCAGCTGAAGCCTACAATTACACGTGGATCCACAACACTGTGGCCCTTTTAACAAACGGAAGTCGCACTCTGGGGTTGGGAAACATCGGTCCTGTTCCTGCCATGCCAGTGATGGAAGGAAAAGCTGCCCTATTTAAAAAATTCACAGGCTATAACATGATTCCGATCCCGATCAATACTACAAACCCGCAAGAATTTATCGAGACCGCCATTCGAATCTCTCCAGGATTCGGAGCGATTCATTTAGAGGATATATCGGCCCCTGAATGCTTTCAAATCGAAGAGGCGTTGGTGAAACATCTGAATATTCCCGTCATGCATGATGATCAAGACGGGACTGCGGTCGTCTGTTTAGCGGCTGTCATCAATGCTTGTCGGATTGTCAAAGGTGATTTGGCGAAAGTTCAGATTGGGCAAGTGGGCCTTGGTGCGGCTGGAAGTGCCATTGCCCGGCTCATCATGGCCTATACGAAGCGTAGGGTTTGGTGTTGCGATAAGAATCCCGCTGCGGTCAATCGACTCGATGAATTGCGCCAGAACAGTGCCACTTTAGAGGAAATTATGGAGCGTTGTGACGTCGTGATTTCCACTACTGGCGTTAAAAGTTTAATTCATCCGTCTCTGGTGAGGCCTCAACAGATTATCCTGGCACTGACCAATCCTGTTCCAGAAATAACCGAGGAAGAAGCGTTAAATGCAGGAGCGGCTTTTTACTCTGATGGTCGTTATGTCAATAATTTATTAGCCTATCCCGGCATCTTCAAAGGGGCATTAGAAACTCGTGCAACGGGCGTCAACGATGCCATGCTCCTTGCTGCGGTCCAGGCCATTGTCGAGGCGACTCCTCAAGGTGAAATTGTTCCGAGTCCTTTGGATCCTACGGTTCATAAGGCTGTCACGAAGGCTGTTGCCAAAGCCGCGATGAAAACTGGGATTGCCCAAAAAGAGTTGGATGACGAGTATTTTGATGTCGAGGAAAAGACCTAGGTGTTAGACGAAATATGCTTGGTATGTTTAGTCATCAATGAACAGATATAGCAGGAGCCGCATACGCTTTAATTAAAATAGTTCATTTGATATTTCCATGGAGCACTCCCAGTTTCCTGCCCCATTTCTCAAAAGGATCTGACTAAGAATTCCTCTTGCTTGGTTGGTTACTCACTAACTGACATATCCGCATGAGTTTCCGGGCTTGCCACCGACTCACCCCCAAGGGTTTCGCCAATGACCGGGAATCCATGGTCCCACGACTCCTTGCTGCATATGTCGAGCTTATTGCTGTAAGTGAACTGAGAGGCTGCGCACTGGTCGCTTCCGCCCCACATAATATCCACTTCGCCCGATGTTGAAGACCTGACAGACTATGGTGAGGGGATAGTCCTGCTGCAACTGTTTCATGAGCGTATACCGAGCGGTTCGGCTTCGGCGAAGAGCGTGGCCGCGTTTTTTAAAATGGCTTTTTCCATCTCCAGGCGGTTGACTGGGGCTTCTAGCCTCTGAATCCGTTACTGCTCCGGCGGGAGGGCTGTTCCTAAAGGCATTGTCCTGTGGTTTCGGCCTCAATCTGAGCGAGACAGCGTCGCCAGGCCGTATCGCCGATGTTGAGGGCTTGACAAAACTGCGAGACCGAAAACCTTTGTTGCCGCACGAGCGCGACCGCATCTCGTTTAAATTCAGTCGTAAAACTCCTTCGTGGTTGTCTCATCTCTCACCTCGTTTGAGATGTAGTGTATCACCTAACCGAGTGTCCACTTTTATTAAAGCACTGAAGAAGTTATAAAATGTGGGTGTCTGGATTGGATAAGAGTTCCTGGAGCGACAACGACTTCTTTCTTTTTAATTTTGAGCGTGTGCCAGAAATAGGAAACTGCCACCGATGCCAAATCCCTATCATCTAGAAATGGTGAGACAAGGTGCGGAGGTATGGAATCAATGGAGAGTGGACTCCCAAGTTGTGAGTCCGGAACTCTGTGGAGCCAACTTATCCGAATTCAATCTTTCAGGGTATCAACTTGCCGGGTCAGAACTCTGTGAAGCGAACCTGTGTCGGGCGAATCTCTCAGAAACGGATCTCTCTGGCGCCAATCTCTCCATGGCCTACCTCATAGAAGCCAATCTGTTTAGAGCGAATCTTTCTGGGGCATATCTCACTAGGGTCAATTTAGCCAAAGCCAATATTTTTGCTGCTGATCTTACAGATGCCGATCTGTCTGATGCTAATCTGTCTGGTGCGAATCTCTCCATGGCAGACCTCACGAGAACCAACATGACGAAAGCCAACTTCTCACTTGGGAATTTCACCAAAACTCATTTTAAGGACACCATAGGTATGCCACATGGGGTTTATGGTGTAGAGAGTACTTCATCCGGGCCTGTTCTGACTCCTGCTGTGGTTCAAAAAAAGAGCGAACTTATCACCAGGGACATGTTGGGTGGGAGAAGAGGCGTAGAAAAGCCTGAACCGATTCTTGTCCACATCAGCATTCAAGGTCACGCAAGTTTTTATGAGGAAAAAACCCTCATGAATGTTGTTTTGGACGTGATGAAATCATTTGGTTTCGAGTCCATGGAAAATCCGAATATTTCTGAGGAGTTGTTTTTCGCGACTATCAGATGCCACGGAAAGAAATACCGCACCTCCGAAAACGTCAAGGAAGTTCTGGCTGGTTTGTTTGATGGTTTTTCACGAATGCTGAAGAAAGACGATCCTCAGCCGGGAATGAGTCCCCAACAAACAGAGGTGATAGAAAACTTCATGACTGTATTCCGATCAATCCCTAATCAAATGACTGTTCAAGTCGATAATTTTGTCCTCAGGCAATCCTTTCAGATTGGCGAAGCCGGTATTGGTATCCATAAAATTTCTGATGTGTTGAGGGAAGAATTAGCCAACAATCCAAAAATTCTGAGCTCCTCCCATTTGCTTGATAAAATTCTTGAAGAGCAAAGGAGCCCTTCCTAAATACTTGTTGATATTAAAACAGCGAGACAAGGGAGTCCCTAACTGAGGGTTACAGGTCCAGTTCTTTGCATTTCCTTTCTCGCTTTGAACTTATAGAAAAGGTTCTACTGCCCGTATCACCCTATCTTGCGAGAAAAAGTTTGTTTTTTTGTAGAAGTGAAACTTTTCTTGAGAAGCTCGAGAAGAAGGCTCGGTGAATCCTCACCTACTGATCGAAAAACCGGCTTAAGACTCATGAAAAGAGAAGGTATTATCCTCTTTTTTAAAATCAGAGAATTTCGTGGCTGTTCGTAAGATTGGTGCTGTGATGGAAGGCTTATAAATCGAGCGAGTTGACTCTGTTTGCCCCTTTTTGTTCCTTAAAATTAGCACTGTCAATAAATTTGTTGCATTTGGCAAGTACATCCTCTTCTGATAATTTATAGACACAACCAATCACGAATTCTCTCGTAATTTTATCGCCCTCTACTGAGTTAAACTCTTTCTTCCCATCTGCCATGACTTTCTGTATCGTTTGATACCTATTGCCCATCACTACCTTTGCGGAAAAGTCACCTGATCTGTTTGATATCTCCTCCCACTGAGATTTGTATGTATCGGAACTGAATTGGCTCGGTGAAAAAAACTTTTGAATTCGGTAGTTTGCCCCAATTCCTTTTTGAGGAAATAATTCGAATAACAAAAGTTCTTCCTCAAGAAGGCTCTGATTGGAATATCCGAAATGAAAATGAAGACTGGTATTTTCATCGACTGTCTTACTATTTAATGCAAGCGTGAAATCAGTGAGTTCAATTTGTAGAGACTCGCCGTTAAAGGTTATTCTGCTTTTATGGAATGCCGTAGGTAGATATTGTTTGCTTACAGACAAATATTCCATCCAATCGTGGAGCTCACCTTCATAGCCAACTGTGACTTCGTTTAAATCTTCCTTCATAATACTTAAATACCCGGCACGTAAATTCCAGGATTTTTTTATATCAATATTACAGATTACGCCTTTTGGATAGGCCAAACAGTGGCTGTAAACAAAGTAATCGTTGTGCGGAAGGTGCCATAATGACGAGATCCATTGCCTTCCCAATCGGTCCTCCCAGGTTTCAGTCTTTTCTGGGACTCCCAGACTGACTATTCGAATTTTTTCAACACCGATAGTTCGTGTAAGGGGTAATACCTTCAGCAAATTGTCCATGACTCGTTTTGGACTTGCCAGAAAATCATTGAGGGTGAGGTCATTGGGCTTTTCCACGACCACATGGCCGGTGGAAAGATCACTTTTACTTATTGTGACTGTTTGGTTTTCAGATATGGGTGTGGACTTTGTCGCGTAACTGTTCAAACTCCATCTATTAAAATCTGCGTCAGATCTTAAGACTCCAAATTGTCTCGTATTGATCTGGTTCCTGAGATACGCACGAAATCGTTTGCCCTTTGGGAAATAGTCAGCCTCATATTTTTTGTAGACCTCGGAAGAAAGTTTTTCGTAAAAAGAATTTAAAGAGTTTTGTGCTTGCTCTGATATTTTTTTGATACTTCCTGGCAGCTCGATTTGTTCAGACCAATCCATGGAATACGTATTTTGCTCGTCATTTAAACTCATGGACACATTTCTAACGTAAAACTCCGCTGTGCCTTTTAGGTTTTCGATTTCGGTGATTGGAACTGCAACATTATAGTTTTCGCTCACATTTTTTTGAATGATCAAACCCACGACTTTTCCCTGGATGTCAAGGAGTGGGCCTCCACTATTACCTGGTGACGCAGGGGAGGTAAACCGTATATCTTTCCACAAACCATGTTCTGGTTCTTGGGTAAAAGAGGCCACTTGGCCGGCTCGAAATGAGATGCCTTCCCCCTGCGCATTCCCGACTGAGAATACGGTATCTCCTATCTCAACGGCCATGGATATATCTAGAGGTAAAAAGTTTTCGGGGTAGTTCTCAAGCTCAAAAATCACCATATCACGGCGTGAAGAGAATTTATTGATTTGATCAATCTTAAAAGTTTGGCCATTCGAGTCGCGAATATAAAAATCGTTTAGAAGTGAAAAATACTCTAAGTTTAGGACATGCGCTGCGGTCATTAATTCTCGTTCATTGATAAAAAAGGCCGTTCCGATGCTGAAGTACTTTTCATTTCGTTCTTTAAAACTTAATTTATGGAATGGAAGTTCCCTTGCGTATTCTATTTTTTTACTTTCGACTTTCGGCACAACAATTTCCACAACGCTTAAACGCAGACTTTTGATAATCTGCTTGTCAAGGAATTGGATATTATTGTCAGCATCAACGGTGATGGGACAAAACAAAAGAAGAACGAAACTTAGCAATCTGATGGACATTCGCAAATGACAAAAACCAGTATGTGCTCGATTGGGTGCCATTATAATCAAAGCAATGCGAAGGGAAAGATTTTGAGTATTCTCTTGTAAGGATTCATCGGTACTATTTTATCTAACCTGAATAAAGGCTTTATTCCGAACGAAAATTCAGGATAAGAAACCTGCTCGGAAGGAGACGATAAAAATGGCAGGAGGCTTGAGATTTTTACTGGCGGATAAATTCATCCGATCTTCTGAGTCAGCCTAACGACATTCTTAGGCTGTAGGTCGGTAAGTCCACTCTTCGACTTTGCTGTCAGTCATGTTTGAGAACAGATCGAAATTGGGTGCTGTGGACGTTTGGAGGAGATGTGAAGAACATATACAATCGGTACATCCGAACCCCTGAATTGGGGACGTTCCACCCATATCAAGCAGTATCCGAGCCCATTGATGTTCAAGTCGTGTCGTTTCGTGGCTATACCATGTGCCAATGGGGATCAGGAACTCGCGCAGATAATCTATATGCCAATGATACTGTTTTGTTGTTCGATAATGCCGAGAGACACGTGCTCTCACGCCACCCGGTCCGAATGCGCTACCGACATAAAGGTAAAATCCTGGGTGAAGCGTAATTTCTTGCCAACGGCCGATTTGAGCTTTGCCTGTTCGGCAACTTTGCAGAATCAGCACGTATGTTCCGGGTTTGGATTTCATCCAGTGTTAGGCTTGATGGAGTAGGAGTATAAACAGCTATTTTCGATCATGAAGAATGAAAGACTTGAGTAGCATCAGGCCAGTTGAAGGAGCTTGTTGGTCCAGGCCAGAGTTTGGACTGAACTCCTATATTAAGCTCGTCCTGAAGACCTCGGAAATCCTACCTGCTTGATTCTTAGACCACGCTCCCAGCCTAAGACGGCCTTCAGTCAGTCACGGTTGATTGCATAAGGCTATTTGCTTGAGGAGGTGAGAACCCTTGAAAACCACGATGGCGTTCGGCAAGTTCCAATACTGAAAAAGCTCTTCCATCTACCTGTTCAGGAACCGAAAAGATTTGTCGCAAGTCTCCGCCACGTTCCCCAACAATCTTTCCTGCAAAGACAACTCCCTTACGACTCAATCGGGATATAGCAGTCTCGATATCTGCCACCTGCACTGCAACATGATGTAAGGTTTGATCACCGAACTGATCCACCCAACTCGGAATAATACTGGTAGTGCCTCGTTTATCGTCATAAGCCTGATCGACGAACAAAGCCGGACAACCAGGTGCCCGGTATACTTTGGCCCACCAATCGTCATACTCCAAGGTTTCTGAATATTGATACCCATGCGCGAGAAACTCTTCTGCTCGACGATCGATCGACAAGGTCCGCACCGTAATATGATCCAATACCGGGAAAAGACCGATCCCAATGTCCTCTAAGACATCTCGAACGATTGTGGCAGCCTGATTCCTTGAAACATAGTCCGAGACATACTCCTCAATCACCCGCTCAAGATGGTTTGCCTGGCTCATGCTGTCACCTCCTGTCATGAATCCACTGAGAATGTGATTCCTTGCGCTAACGGCAAATCTGAACCCCAATTCGTGGTATTGGTTTGCCGCCGCATGTAGGCTTTCCAAGCATCCGAACCGGCTTCGCGCCCTCCACCTGTTTCCTTTTCTCCACCAAAGGCTCCGCCAATTTCAGCTCCAGATGTGCCGATGTTCACGTTGGCAATACCGCAGTCGCTCCCCTCACCCGACAAAAACTGTTCGCCATGTCGCAGATTCATGGTAAACAACGAAGAGGACAACCCCTGTGGAGCTTGATTTTGTAGCGCAATCGCTTCATCCAATGTCTGATAGGACATCACATACAGAATAGGCGCAAAGGTTTCTCGCTGGACAACTTTCCAATGATTTTCTGCCCGCACAAGTGTCGGTTCTACGAAAAATCCTGGGCCATCCAAGACATTGCCTCCATAGAGGATCTCCCCACCATCCTGGCGGACTTCCTCTAACGTGATACGAAATTCTTCCAAAGACTTATCATCAATTAGCGGCCCCATGAGCACGTTGGACTCTAAAGGATCGCCGACTTTGACCTGTTGATAGGCTTGAATAAGACGTCCCACGACTTCCTCGTATCGGGATTCATGTATAAATAAACGACGAGTGGTCGTACAACGCTGGCCAGCTGTGCCCACAGCCCCAAACACAACGGCCCGAATTGCTAGATCCAAATCTGCTGTTTCATCCACAATCACGGCGTTATTCCCACTTAATTCCAGCAACGTCCTCCCCAACCGTCCTGCTACGACCTGCGCAACATCCCGGCCCACAGGCACCGATCCGGTGAAGGAAATAAGCGGCAGCCGTGCATCGCTGACCATCGTTTTGGCTAGATCGACCTGATCGGTGACCAAGACCGAAAAAATTCCTGGCAGGCCCTGCTGATTCATGACCTGATTACAAATATGTTGTACAGCTAAAGCACATAACGGGGCTTTAGGGGAGGGTTTCCAGATCACCGTATCACCAGCAATCACGGCCAGAAATGTATTCCAGGCCCAGACCGCAACCGGAAAGTTAAAGGCCGTGATGACCCCCACCACTCCGAGAGAATGCCATTGCTCATACATACGGTGTTGGGCACGCTCAGATTGCATGGTGAGTCCGTACAACATCCTTGACTGCCCAACTGCAAAATCAGCCATATCGATCATCTCTTGGACTTCTCCGTCCCCTTCAGCCTTAATTTTGCCTACCTCCATCGACACGAGAGAGCCCAACGCATCCTTCTTGACACGAAGCGTTTCACCAATTAGACGAACAACCTCTCCCCGTTTAGGAGCCGGCACCTTCCGCCATTCTTGAAAGGCTTTAAGGGATTCTCCAACCAACACCTCGTAGTCATCGATTGAACCGCAATGGATCTGAGCCAACACTTCCCCTGTGGCAGGATTCACCGAATCCAACAGCCTATTATCCGTCGTCGCTATCCACTGGCCAGATCCAAAGCAAGCCCCAGGATTCTTGGACTCGATTCCTAGTTCATGTAAGACTTCCTTCTGGTCCACCATCTTCCTCCTCAGCCCATTAATGTTCACTTATACAAAGTTAGCCGTTTCTAAGAAAAAAACTGTCCAAAGCGATTGGAGAGAATAGAAGACAGATCAAATGTCTCTTGAGTGATAAAACCCTGATATCGCTCTGGTCGATCAAGCACCAGATCGACCACACTACAGATTCCAGCTGCGGTCGTAACTTGAATGGCCGACCAGAGCCGCTCTCCAATCGTTCGAGGATAGATTTTTTTGACATAATTTTCTTCGAACAATTCGCCGTCGCGCAGGCCCGTGACGGAAGTATAGATAATCACCACATCTTGTAACGTCTTCGGTACGGCTCGTTCCAAAATACGCTTTAAGGTTTCCCGATCGTTGTTAAGCTTCAAGTCATTCATCAATAGATGAATTTTTTCACAATGACCGGGATAACGAAGCGTTTTATAGTTCATCGTAGCGACTTGGCCTGCATAGGTATCGGCCAGAGTTCCTAGACCCCCGGAAGTATTAAAGGCTTCATAGAGCAATCCATCGATCTCGATGGTTTCGTAACCCTCTAAGGGCTGCAATGGAACCTCCTGCCCACCCTCAATTCCATAGCAAATGTTCCCATATTCATTGATCAACCCATCGGTAGACCACGTCAAAGAATATTTCAGGACATTACTAGGATTCACTGGTAGCGCACCTACCCGCATCTTCACAATGTCCACAGAATCGAAATGGGTCATCAAGTCATGCGCTACGATACTGATAAAACCAGGGGCTAGACCACATTGCGGCACAAATGCGGAACTTGAATCTCGACTAAGTGTTCGAATTTTTTTTGTTACCTCGACATCTTCCGTCAGATCAAAATAATGAGCACCCAGCTCCCGAGCAAACTCTCCTACCAGTGGATTGCAATAATAAGGAAGACTGGAAAGAATAGCCTCCGGTTGGCTTTGCTCCAGAAATGTTCGAAGCGTACTCTTGTCCTGAACATTCACGCATGAGGATTGAAAACCTTCATTATTGATTTCACACTTCAATTGAGCCACAACATCAGAATCCACATCTCCCAATGAGACCCTATAGTCACCACTCTCTACCAACAACGTAGCGATCAGTGACCCGATTTTTCCGCCTCCAAGAATGACGACTTGGCGCATACTAAAATACTCCTCTTATTTATTATACTAAGCCATTTCAAACAAAATGCAACGAATTGAATTGCTACCGCGAGTTGCTATACGAGAGTAGAGGGCATTTTTGTCTCGTTCACAGAACCTCTATCATTCAAATTGTCCATTGCAATCAGACCACATAAGTAACCTCTTGTACTGGGGCCTGGGGATGATCTGGCCGAAACGAATGTGAGGAGGAAGCAATGTGTGATATTTTTCTCATTAGAAGTGACTTCCTTTTCAAGAAAAGGAACAGAATGTAATAATTTAGGGGCTGTCCTAGATAACTGAGCCATTGTCCATATGATGAAAGTGAGGTGATAATAAATTACTATTGATAAATCACCGTCATCACGAAAGGAGGCCCATATGACTAAGACCACCTTACTTATAGGGGGATTCATGTTGAGTTTTGGGCTCATGAGTGTCGGATGTGTCGCGATCGGTCATGGGCATGAAGGGGTATTAGTTGAACAGCCGTTCTTCTTCGGCAATGGCGGGGTTGATCCTGTTCCAAGCAAGACGGGTCGAGTGATAGTCGCACCCACGACGAAAGTCATCCCCGTTGATATGCGGCCTATTCAATACTCGGAACATTTCGATATCATTTCAGCCGAGAACGCCCCGGTATCCTTTGATGCCTTTCTGATAGCCAATGTCATCGAAGGGCGATCGCCGGAACTGATTTCAAAGTATGGGCCCAATTGGTATAAGCACAATGTCAAAGAAGCCTTCAGAACCTTCGTACGAGAAGAAGTGTAAAAATATCCGCTCTTTCAGTTAACAACCGAGCCAACCATCAGAGCGAAGTTGCAGGATGCCATTGCACGAGAGGTCCAAATAGAGCTTATTGAGAAGCAGGGTATCCCAATTCGGTTGAATCGCGTTGTCGTTGGGAGCATCCTTCCTCCAAAAGGCGTGGTCGAGCAGACGACGCAGACCATCATACAAGAACAACGCAAGATTACGATGGGAGAATTCCAGAAGGCGGAGGAAGCACGTGAAGAAGCCGAAAGGCAACGCGGGATCGCCGGAGAATCTCTTGGCTTAACAGCACTAGAATTTGTCGACCTCCGTCGTATCAAAGTGCAGAAGGAAATTGTCCAACATGCACCGGCCGCCTTGACCGTCATCATGGGCCTTGAACGAGGGGGGAGTTAACATACCAGCGCTTGCAGGGCAGTAAGTAGGCAGAACCGCTTTGGAGTGGCGTATAGAGGAAAAATTTTTGCTCGTCTAGGCGTTATAAAAAGTGTCAGGAACCTTTATAAAATTCTTTTTCATGATGATTGTCAGAGGATACGCCTACGGCTCGCTAAATATTCTTAATCCACGGAGTTACTCTTCGCTGATGCAATATTCTTGCACTACGAGTTGGATTAATCCTCCGGCGTTCAAGACGTTCCGGGACATGCATGATGGGGAATATGAATTATAAACGGCCTGTTCCGTCAAATCGGAATCTACCAATGGTTCGGTCATGGGGCAATCGGGGGCACCTGGTTTCTGCCAGGCGAGCTATCAGCTAGAATAGCGGGGTTGACCGGGTTTTTGGGTCTGGATCCGGCTCAGCCTGAGGTGTCCTGGTGTGTGGGAACGGGACAAAGTGAGATGGTCGGTTCAGAGACGCCCCGCGGGCATGCTTTGTATAGCAGGGATTGACTTAGGGGATCACTTTTGAGTAAGTATCGGCATGGCGACCTTAAGTATCAGAACGCTGACCCCTGCCAATAACAAGGCGAAAGTCCCCTCGGATGAACGTTCCCAATTTTTTCGGGAACAATACAAAGAACATGGGTTAAGCTTTGCCGGGAAAACCAATATTTTCGGTGTGGAATACACGGCTGTTGAAGCGGGGAATCATCATTCTCGTCTAGCGTTGAGGAAAGCGTTTGAACGAATCCTCGAGTCACCCACTCCTCCGCAAGAGACTGCTATGGTCATCATTGCTGACCATGCCTTTCTGAGTGATGGGAAGGAAGAGGAACGCACGCTCGAAAAAATTGACGGAAAAGACAAAATGGTGAAGGTCGAAGTGGAGAGAGAGGGAATACAGAAGTTACTTGAAGAATTTGGTCCGAAGTTTCAGAAGATTGTCGTATTGTTCGAGAAATCGGAAGACGGCTCCAAAAAGGAAGAAGAGTTAAAACAACATATATCCTTGTTGTTGGATAAAAAGGCACATAGCCAGAATCCTGTTCAAGTTCTGCATTTTCAACAGGAAGTGACGCCGGGATTGTATGCGCAATTTGTCAATAATGCGGCGGGTATCCCTCTATAAACCACTTATTACCCGATCATTTCTTCCTCTGCCTCTGTTCGTCTGGCTTTGAGCCCCAGCCCCAATCAAGTATCAGTGTTTGGCGGTAAGGTAGTGCACATATGTTCTCCCGTCTTTTGGGGTTGGCAAGTACTAGCGCTTGCAATTTCTAGTTGACTTCCCTCAGAATCACTTTTCGTTTTTCAAGTAGGATGTTGATGCATCTATATCGATGATCTCGGCCTAACCCTATTACTGACGGTATGGGAAGGGGGAAAGTCTTGGGCAGCTCAGACGGGAAAACCCCGTGCGAGTGCGACACCTGCCCGTTTCGGACAAGCAGCCTGGTCTGTCGAACTGGGGAAACTGACCCACCGGCGTTTCAACGGTTACTTCATCGCTTTCAGTATCAATCTCAGCAAATTGTGTTTTACCAAGGGCATGAATCCTTTGGTCTCTATGTATTGTGTTCTGGCAAGGTGAAACTTACGTCATCTTCTAAAAGAGGCCATCAACGAAACCTGAGTATTCTGGGTGCGGGAGAGTTGATTGAACGGTCAGGATTTTGTGAAGGCATCGTTCATTCCGTCACATGTGAAACGCTCGAACCTTCTCAAATTTGCCTTATCGAACGGCAACCCTATTTAGACCTTCTCGAAAAGAATCCTTCCCAGGCTATTGAACTCCTGCAGTTGGTGAGTGCGGAGGTGCATCACCAAAAGATTGCGCTTGGGCATCTTCCGTTTTGTAAGTCCGATGAACGGTTGGCGTCCGTGCTTCTTGACCTTGGGCATCGGTTTGGCAAGCAAGATGCGGAGGGCATCACGTTAGAGCTGCATCTTTCCCGAGAGGAATTGGCTGAATTGGCCGGGGTGGCTTCTGAGACTCTGATCCGTTTGCTGGGCCAGTTCAAGCGTGAAAAACTCATTGCCACCGAAGGGCGAGATATTACCTTGCTAAATAAAGAGCGTCTCACCAAAATTGCTGAACCCCACTCGTAAGTGGTTTAGGCCCACTTCTAGATTGCTCGTCTCCTAACTTGGCCTGGCACCAATGAAATTCATCGATTATCTCGATACATGACATAAATCATATAGCTGTATGACTGTAGTCATGGACGATATGGGGTGGCTGGTCCATAATTTCGTCCCTCACGGTCACCTATCTATCAGAATTTTATCATTCCTTGGTCGGTGTATGGCGTGGGTACTCCGGAGGGGGAGATTGTTGAAGGAGTACGTGAAATGGTCCCTGTAAAATTGCTGATGACACCCGTAGAGAAGATTCAGAGCATCAATCATGGCGAGACGATCCGGCGAGCCTCCCAGCTCATGCGCGACCATAAAATTGGGTGTCTCTTAGTAAAAAAAGATGATGCGCTGGGAATTGTGACGGAAACCGATCTGACGCGGAAGGTGATGGCTGAAGGAATGAATCCGGAGGAAATCCCCATTGAACGGGTCATGACCACACCCATTTTGAACATCGATGCCGAGGCGACATTGCTTGATGCGAATGACCTCATGTCTGAAAAAGGCATACGGCATCTTGGTGTTGAAAAGAATGAGCAACTGGTTGGCTTGATTTCCGTACGTGATCTGGTGAAATTTTTGACCAAATATCCACGGCAATAGAAACATGAAAATCACCATAGAACCCCTGTCAAAAACGAAAAGTCCCTTTCTGGAACAGGTGGAACGGGAAACGGGGGAGGATCTGTCTCGGTGTTATCAATGTGGAAATTGTTCTGGGTCCTGTCCGGTCTCCGACGAAATGGAAATCCCGGTATCACAGGTGATTCGTTTTGTCACGCTAGGTCAGGAAAAGACCGTGCTCGAGTCCAATTCCATGTGGGTCTGCGTGTCCTGCTTTCAATGCCAGAACAATTGTCCCAAGTGTTTGGATCCCTCCAAGTTGATGGAAGGTTTGCGACGTCTGAGCCTTCGGAAAGGGCATGGGCCGATTGGAATGCAACAAGTCACTGGTGAATTTATTGAACGCTCGCCGCAACAAGCCATTGTGGCGGGGTTTAGGAAACTCGTGCCTTAGAAATAATTTATGGACAGCATTCCTTATTATCCAGGTTGTACGCTGAACACGGTGGCGAAGGATTTCGACTTGTCGGCAAGGGATGCCTTCCGTCTACTGGGGGTCGAGCTCGCCGAACTGGCCAAGTGGAATTGTTGTGGCTCTTCCTTTCCTCTCACTCCGAACAATGCCATTGCCTTGACGGGACCCACCAATGTTCTCGTCCAATCGCAAAAGGAAGGCGGGACGGTTTCTACCCTGTGCTCGTTCTGTTACAGCACGCTCAAACGTACGAACGAGGCGGTAAAAGAGGATAAAGAAGATAAGAAGAATCTAATCAATAACTTTTTAGGGACGGATTATGATGGCAGCACTAAAGTGGTCCACCTGTTGGAAGTCCTGCGCGATGACGTGGGATACCCCGAGTTAAAGAAACAGGTCAAACGGGATTTAAAGAAAATGAAAGTCGCGGCCTATTACGGCTGTACCCTTCTTCGGCCCAAAGGGGTGGCCATCGATAATCCGGAACGCCCGCAAATTTTTGAAGACTTTCTCCAGGCCATCGGCTGTCAGCCCATCGAGTTTTCACATAAAGGGGAATGCTGTGGGTCCCATTTGGCCATGTCGAGGGAAGATATTGTCGTGAAGCTCTCGGGGAAAGTGATCGACGCGGCACTGGCCGTTGGTGCTGAAATGATCACGACCACGTGTCCATTATGTTTCTATAACCTCGAACGGTCACAGAAGGCCACGATGGAATCCACAGGGGAAGGTACGGCCCTTCCCATGTTGTATTTTACGCAACTGCTGGGTTTGGCTCTCGGGATGCCGGTGGAGGAGTTGGATTTGCCGAAAAACTTTTGTGACCCTCGTCCCCTTCTAACCGCCAAGGGGATTATCAAAGAACCGGTTTCAGTCGGTGCATAGACTGCTTTGAATTCTTTGTGAGAAAGCTATGCAATTGTTCAAATTCACTCATTCCAATTTCTCTGAAGTGTTTCAAAGAATAAAGGCTGTTCAAAAAGGCCCGTCCAGCAAGGCCGCAGGGAGGGTGGCGCGCGGAGCGTACAAGGAGTACGTGAGCACGACAACCGACCGAGAACGCCGCTGGCGGACTTTTTCAACAGCTCTTTGAAGGAGGCTTGCTATGTCTCGAATCGGCGTGTTTGTTTGCCAATGTGGGAACAATATTAAGGACACCGTTGATTGCCAAAAGGTGGCGGATGAATCCAAAAATATTCCCGGAGTTGTCCATACCGAGAATGCAGGGTTTCTCTGCTCCAATCCCGGTCAGTCATTAGTCAAGGAGATTATCAAAACCAATAAGTTAGACAAGGTGGTGGTGGCTGCCTGCTCACCCCACATGCATGAGAAAACATTCAGAAAAGCCTCAGAAGCAGCTGGGCTCAATCCCTTTGAAGTGGAAGTGGCCAATATTCGTGAACATTGTTCCTGGGTTCATCATGATCCCACTAAGGAAATCGGGACGAACAAGTCGCTAGATATTACCCGAATGACCGTCGAACGGATTCGGAAGAATGCCCCCTTGCAGAATATTAAGGTGGCGGTCACCAAGCGCGCGCTGGTTATTGGCGGAGGCGTGGCGGGAATCCAGGCGGCCCTCGATATCGCCGAAGGCGGCAAAAAAGTGGTCCTGGTTGAAAAGGACAACTCGATAGGTGGGCAGATGTCCAAGCTTTCTGAAACGTTCCCGACCATGGACTGCTCGCAATGTATTCTGACCCCCAAAATGGTAGAGGTCTCCCAGCATCCCAATATCACACTTCTCACCTATGCCGAAGTGGAGTCAGTTGACGGCTACGTGGGAAACTTCACCGTCACGATCCGAAAGAAAGCCAAATCGGTGATTGAAGATAAGTGCACGGAATGTGGTGAATGTACCGTGAAGTGTCCTTTTACGGCACCGAATGAATTCGATTCGGGCATGGCCAAACGGAAACTGTTCGATATTGGGTTCCCTCAGGCTGTTCCCGCGATCCCCGTGCTCGATCGTGACCATTGTCCGAAGTACACCAAAGGCAGCATGAAGTGCGGCGTGTGTATGGATGTGTGCGGGCCGGACTGTATTGACTTCGATCAGGAAGACGAGTTTATCACGGAAAAATTTGGCGCTATCGTCGTGGCCACAGGGTACGATGTGATGGGGGTGGAACGCTTCCCTGAATTCGGTGGTGGTAAGTACAAAGATGTGATTACAGGACTGGACTTTGAGCGATTAGCCAGTGCGTCCGGTCCGACCGGTGGGGCCATGAAACGGCCATCTGATGGAAAAGAGCCGCGTCGTGTGGTGTTCATCGAATGCTCCGGGTCACGCGATGAGAGTAAGGGGATTCCTTACTGCTCGAACATTTGCTGTATGTACACCGCTAAACACGCGATGCTGTATAAGCACAAGGTGCATGAGGGAGAAGCCTACGTGTTTTACATGGACATCCGGTGTGGTGGAAAACGCTACGAAGAATTCCACCGGCGTGCGGTTGAACATGAAGGGGCCATTTATCTCCGAGGCCGGGTCTCTCGAGTCTATGAGCGTGATGGCGTGTTGATCGTCCAAGGGGCTGATACGTTAAGCGGCAGCCAAATTGAGATGGAAGCCGACTTGGTGGTGTTAGCCACGGCCGTGTTACCACGGGTGGGGTCTAAGGACCTTGGGAAGAAGTTAGGGATCTCGTATGACGAATACGGATTTTACAACGAAGGGCATCCCAAGCTTCGACCGGTGGAAACCGCCACCGCCGGTATTTTCTTAGCGGGCGCCTGCATTGGACCGGTGGATATTCCGACGTCGGTGTCCCAAGGGTTGGCGACTGCCAGTAAAGTCTTGTCGCTTTTCTCGGCAGACGAATTAACACGAGAGCCCATTGTGGCGGAGGTCAACGCTGCGAGTTGCAATGCGTGTTGGGATTGCCAATGGTCGTGTCCCGTCAATGCGATCTATCGGGATGATATTAAGGATCGTGAAGGTAATCTTATTCGACAAGTGGCAAAGGTCAACGAAGGTGTGTGCATTGGATGTGGAGTCTGTGTGGCGGCCTGCCATTCTAAGACCATTGATCTCGCGGGATATACCGACGCGCAGGTGTATTCAGCCATCTGCGCGGTCTAATTTGGTATCGAGAAAGATTCGGAGCCATCATGGAAAAAGAAACCAACGGCAAATGGGAACCGAAAATTGTTGGGTTTGTATGTAATTGGTGCACCTACGCGGGGGCTGATCTCGCAGGTGTGACACGCACTCAATACAAACCCAATATGCGCCTTGTTCGTGTTCCCTGTACTGGACGCGTCGACCCCTTGTTTATCATCAAGGCCTTCGAGAATGGGGCCGATGGAGTCCTGATCTCGGGATGCCATCCGGGGGACTGCCATTACATCACCGGGAATTATCATGCTCGGCGTCGATGGATGTTCTTCAAAGGCCTGACGGATTTTCTCGGCATTGAAGAAGACCGGTTGCAGTATTCTTGGGTGTCCGCCTCGGAAGCCAATAAATGGGCCAAAATGGTAGACCAGGTGACCGATAAGATCCAAAACCTTGGACCATTTACGAGATACCATTTGCTGAAGGAAGCCGCGAAAGCTGAAGATCAATTGAACCACATTTGGAATGAGGCGTGGTTGCCTGGCATTCCGGAAGATATTCCTTTGCCGGAAGATGATCCCTGCGTTCCCGAGCTTCGACAGAAGGCTCGTGAACTGTTGGAATCCGGAGAAGTTGGCGTGGTGATTGGCTTTGGGTGGGCCAAGAGGCAACGCCGTACGATCCCCGTGTTTATCACCGACCCAAACGATGTCTCGAAGCTCACGTTTAATTCCCTCTGTGTGAACAATCTTTCGGTGTTCCTTCCAAAAAAGCAACAAGATATCGCCCAAATGGGGAAACCCGCGATCGTGGCCAAGGGGTGCGATGTCAAGACCATGGTGGTGTTGTTGCAAGAGGAGCAAATTTCCCGTGATGGTGTGGTCATTCTTGGGGTGGGTTGCTCCGGGACGGTTTATCGACAGGAATTATGGACGGGCCAGCTTGAGCCAAATACCTTATCCCCCAAATGTACGGGCTGTGATGTGCAAACCCCTCGTGTGGCGGATCACATGTTTGGTGAGCCCGGTTCCATCCCAACAAACGGAGGAGGGCCTTCGGAGGTTGATAAACAAATCGAGGCCCTTGATAAGCAAGACCCGGAAGAAAAGTGGGATTTTTGGAAGCAACATTTCGACCGTTGTATTAAGTGTTATGCATGCAGTCAAGTCTGCCCTCTCTGCTACTGCGATCGCTGCATCTACGAGAAAAACGATCCCCAGTGGATCGAAACGAGCGTCCACCCGCAGGGGAATTTTTCCTGGAACCTCATCCGAGCCATTCACTTGGCTGGTCGTTGCACCTATTGTGGGGAGTGCGACCGGGCCTGCCCGGTAAACATTCCGCTCAATTTGATCAACAAAAAATTGGCCCATGTGTCGGTGGAGGGCTTTGAATACAAATCGGGATACGATGAAAAAGCTCACCCCCCCATGATCGTGTTTTCACCGGATGACAAGGAGAATTTCATCCGATGAAGCTGCTGACAAAGGCGAATCTCGATAAATGGGTGGAGGCCATGGTTGCGAAACATGTCTATGTTGTCGCGCCCGTGATTCAATCCGGACAGCCGGTTTTAGCCCAAATTGACGGACCCGACCCCATCGACTTCACGCCGGTGATTACTCGGAACTCCTTTAAAGATTTCCTGTTTCCCCAAACCGAAACGGTCATGGTGTATACCATCCAGAAAAATGGTGTGGACGTTCAACCAGCCGGAATGGAATATCCGGAGATGGTGGTCTTAGGTTCCCGGCCCTGCGATGCTGCGGGGCTGGCTGCTATGGTCCCCGTGTTTACGTGGGAAGGGGAACATGATGACTTATTTTTGAAACGCATGGACCGAACCACGGTGGTCTCCTTGGCCTGTGTGCAAAAGGATCTGAGTTGTTTTTGTACCAGCGTGGATTTGGCCCCGGATACGACGGACGGCAGCGATGTCCTTCTTCGAGAGACTGTTGATGGAAATTTTTGCGTCGAAACCGTCACCGAAAAGGGAACAGCCCTTATCGAACAGTGGCCAGAATTTTTTGAGGACCGATCAGAGGACCTCAAGCCTATTGCCTCACCCATGGTGGTTGAGAAAAGTGACATTCAAAAGATTCTGACATGGCTGTCTGATCCGGCCAATTACGATGACAAGGCCTGGGTTGAGCATACGGCCAAGTGTGTGGGGTGTGGGGCCTGTACGTATGTGTGCCCCACCTGCCATTGCTTTGATCTGACCGATGAGGGAAATGATCGAGAAGGCGAACGGAAGAAAAATTGGGATGCCTGTCAATTCGATCATTTTACCGGTCATGCGAGCGGACATAACCCTCGCCCGCTCCAATCGCAACGTTGGCGAAATCGGTTTATGTGTAAATTTCATTTTTATCCCACCAAGTTCGAGTCCAAAGGATGCGTCGGTTGTGGCCGCTGCATCCGAGTCTGTTATGTCGGATTGGATATTACGGAAATGATGGAGAAGGCGACGGCCTATGCAGACGCAGCCGCAGACACACAACGGGCGTAGAGGGAATCTCTATTGCCCCGAAATGATGACGGTCAAGACGCTCATCGAAGAGAGCCACGATACGGTGACGTTTGAATTGGAATTCCAAGATGAAGCGTTGCGTGAAAATTTTTCGTTTCAACCCGGAAACTTTGTGTTTGTCGGGACGTTTGGGTACGGAGAGAGTGCGCTGACCATTGCGTCCGGTGCGACCAAAACGGGCCTCCTGGATGTGACCTTCCGAAAAATTGGCAGGGTCACCGGTGGGTTGGGACGGTTGAATCAGGGCGATTCGGTGGGATTTCGCGGTCCCTATGGCAACCGGTTTCCCATGGAAGAGTACCAAGGGAAAAATTTAATATTCATTGCCGGGGGCATTGGACTGCCGGCGGTGACGTCGGTGCTGTTCGATTGTCTGGAAGACCGAGAAAACTATGGGGACATCACCGTACTGTATGGAGCGCGAAGCACGAAGGATATCATCTACCGGCATCATATTGCGGAATGGGAAGCTCGGTCAGATGTCAATATGGTGAAGACGGTGGATCCCTGGGGAACGGCGGATGATTGGGATGGAAAGGTTGGACTTCTGCCCGTGGTGCTGGAAGAGATCAACCCCTCCGCTGACAATACCTTTGTCATCATGTGCGGACCTCCCATTATGATCAAGTTTGCCATGCAGTCGTTAGATAAACTGGGATTTAAGGAAGATCAAGTCTATCTCACGGTCGAAAATAAGATGAAATGCGGGTTGGGAAAGTGTGGACGTTGTAACATCGGGGATATTTATATTTGTAAGGAAGGCCCGGTCTATACCGCAACGCAGATGAAGCAGATGTACCCCGATTTTTGAGTTAGATCTAGTCACCGCCAGGGAGCGCTGAGGAGTAGGATTATGAGTGACGGCAACGGAGTCAATGAAACCATGAACGGGGAAAAACTCGTTCAGGTTCAAATCATGGGCCGGACGTATGAAGTGCCCGACAATCTTACCATTATGAAAGCCGCCGAATATGCTGGACATCAATATATTCGTGGCTGCGGCTGTCGGGGGGGGATCTGTGGGGCGTGCGGAACCTTTTACCGAATGCCAGGGGAGTTTGAATTACGAACGGCCTTGGCCTGTCAAACCGTGGTAAAACCAGGGATGATGGTCATGCAGTTGCCCTATTTCCCCGCCAACCGTCCAGACTATGAACTCGAAACCCTGAACGGCAAAGTCGAGCCCGATACGGCCGCACCTTCGCGTGACACGATCCATGAAACAGTCCGACAGCTCTATCCCGAAGTCTATCGCTGCGTGGGGTGTGCTACGTGCTCTCGGACCTGCCCCATGGACATCGATGTGATGGATTACGTGGCCCTGATTGGCCGTGGAGACCTGGAAAAGGCCGCTGAAGTGTCGTTTTCCTGCATTATGTGCGGGTTATGCGCGATTCGGTGCCCGGCTCAAATCTCCCAGCATACCGCGGCGATGTATGTGAGGCGTGTCACCGGACGATATTTGACGCCAAAGGCTGCGCATGTTCAACAACGTGTGGAAGAAGTCCAAGATGGGCAGTTTGATGATAAGCTTGCCCAATTGCGTGCGATGGGCAAAGAGGAGCTGACTGGCTTGTATTCAGGCCGGGAGCGTGAACCGGATCTTACCAAACCTGGTGAATGGGAACCAAAGGATACCACCTGGCTATGAGCTATACACCTGAATTAAAAAAACTCATTAAGCGTGTTGAGGAAACCCGTCCGGCTCGCATTGAACGAGCGAAGAGTGGTGAGGCCTTCCCTGCACTGACTCTCGAAGAACGTCAGGAGCGACTCCAGCGTTTTCACCCGGATTATCGTGACGATGCAAAGCGAGCATTGATAGTCGGTCCAAACAAGGGGGACAGTGTCCCGAATGAGCTGGCTGATCTTTTGGAATCTCATACTCGTCTTGATTTGGATGCCACTCGGTTGAGCCATGTGGATATCGATACGGATGTATTGATCATTGGTGCCGGCGGTGCCGGAACATCCGCAGCATTGGAAATTGAACAAGCGGGATTAAAAGTGACGATGGCCACCAAGCTGCGTCACGGTGATGCCAATACCGTTATGGCCGAAGGAGGCATCCAAGGGGCCACGGCCAAGACGGATTCTCCCTGTTATCACTTTATTGATGCCATGGGAGGTGGGCACTTCTCTAATGATAGGGACTTGGCCTCGACATTAGTACGCGATGCGCCAATTGCCATCGAATGGCTTGAACATCTTGGCGTGTTGTTTGATAAGTACGATGATGGGCACATGAAAGTCCGACATGGGGGCGGTACCTCACGAAAGCGGTTGCATTCGGCTGGTGATATGACCGGTGCCGAGATCATGCGTGTCTTGCGCGATGAAGCCAAAAATCGCAAGGCCATAGAGGTGCTCGAGTTCACGCCAGCCATTGAACTTCTGCTGGATGATAATGGAAATTGCGCTGGGGCGATCTTAGTCAATCTCGAAACCAAGGAACAGTACGTCGCGCGTGCCAAAGCCGTTATTCTCGCGACAGGCGGGCTTGGGCGTCTGCATCTTCAAGGGTTTCCATGCACCAATCATTATGGAGCCACGGGGGATGGCCTGGTTATGGCGTATCGAGCTGGCATCAAAACCTGTTTCCTCGAAGCCACGCAGTTTCATCCCACTGGTGCTATTTTTCCTGAGCAGAATGCGGGGCTGTTGATCACGGAAAAAGTTCGTGGAATGGGCGCTCATCTCTTGAATAGTGAGGGGGAAGAATTTCTCTTTTCGCTAGAACCGAGAGATGTCGCGTCGGCCTGTGTTATCAGAGAATGTAGGGAAGTCGGAAAAGGCATTGCGACTCCTTCTGGTCGAATGGGGGTTTGGTTAGACTCCCCGATGATTGACGTGTTGCATGGGGAGGGATCAGTCCGGCGTGAACTTGGCGCCAAATATCTCCAATTTAAACGATTTGGAATTGATATCAGTCAAGAACCCATGCTGGTGTATCCCACTCTCCATTATCAAAATGGTGGGTTGGTCATTGGCGTGAATGGAGAAACCTCCATTCCCGGTTTGTATGCGGCTGGTGAGGTGTCCGGGGGTGTGCATGGAAAAAATAGGCTCATGGGTAATTCCTTGTTGGATATTATTGTATTCGGTCGGCGTGCGGGAAAAGAGGCCGTGAACTTTGCCGGTCAAGCTAACGGAACTGGAGCTCTATCTCTGGAGCATATTCGTCAATCCGAACAAGAATTGGCGGCTGCAAACATTGCCGACCAACAAGTCGGCCCCATGTTACTCCCTAACTATGCCCCTGAACATATTCGAGAACGCCGTGTGGCGATGAAAGCCTTGTAAATGGATCCTGCCAATCAAGTCTCCATTGATTTTATGGGGAAGCCCTACCGAGTCTCGAAAGACCTGTCTTTGCTAGGGGCTTTGCTCGAAATTGGTTGGGATTCGGTCAAAGGCATTGGCTGCATGGGTGGATGTTGTGGTGCCTGTGCGACGCTTTACCGTCTTCCGAATGAAACCCATGTCAAAGCGGGTTTAGCATGTCGTACTCCCGTGACGGAAGGGATATCCTTTTCGTTCGTTGGTCATTATCACTCTCCCAAACCTAACTATGATGTGTCTGAGCTTTCTGATCCCGAACAAGCCTTGTTTGATTTATTCCCAGAGGTCACGACTTGCCGGAATTGTGAGATGTGCCCGCCGATGTGCCCGCAAGGGATTAATCCCATGGAGGGAATGTGGTATGCCACCTTCGGGAATTTCGCTAAGGTTGCGGAAATGTTTAAGAGTTGTGTGCAATGTGGTTTGTGTGCTCGTGTGTGCGCCATGGGAATTCGGCCCCATCTTGTCGCGGTGTATGCTAGTCGCGTTCAAGGAGCGCGCCTTATGGATCCCCCCTCCAATCTACTTGACCGGATAGCACAGATCGAGTCAGGCACCTATCAGGCTGAGTGGGAAACGGTTCTACAACAACCGGTGGACTCTACTGACGAAGCCCTTGATTGACTGACTCATTTACTCGAAGACATCACCTTCTCCTCATACTCCTCCGTGACCTATAGTTTGACTAAACAACACTTCCTTCCCTTTCTTCTCTTTGGAGAATAGCCTGGTCGTCCTCCATCGCACCTGTCATTTGAGGATCATTGACTGATCATATTGATAGTGCGGTAACATTTTTCTGATTTGCGAAGTTGTTCGTACAGCAGGCTGTGATTATTCAGCGAATTGACAGCCATAATACACACAACTTCTTGCCCGCGGTCAGATTGAAAACAGATCTGTGCCTGTAAGGTTGGGGCGCAGAAAGGAATGATCAATGTCATGGGGAGGATAAAATTGATGAAACGACAGTTATGGAGGGTTTTTCTTAGCATCATTATCATATCTCATATTTCATGGGCTGTTTTCCTTGAGGTGTCCATAGCGAAAAGTCCAGAACGTGAGGAAAATACTCATAGCTTAAATCTCTCACCTAAAGCGCAGCATGTACAGAAAAAATGTGGAAAGGGAGATGCCGCCAAATGCAACGAGATGGGTATTATGTATCATGAGGGTAAAGAAGTGCCCAAAAACCTTTTGAAAGCCGTACAGTTTTACGAAAAAGCCTGTACGTTAGAGAGTAATGTTGGATGTAGTAACTTAGGCAGCATGTATGCGATCGGAGATGGAGTGAAACAAGATTCCTTAACTTCAATAAGGTTCTTTCAAAAGGGATGTGATGGGGGTTATGGTGGCGCTTGTGTAAATCTGGGGGCTATGTATGGCAATGGTTATGGGGTGCCTAAAGATGAAGAGCGTGCGCAATCGTATTTTCAGCAAGCATGTGAAAAGGGATTTGATCCAGGATGTACCTATTTCGAAAAATATGGCCAAAAATAAATAGGTAGTTTTTGCATGCAAAGAAAAAAGAGTCGTTCAATTGTGTCTAAGAATCGAGAGATTGTTTTCTTGTAGGTTGCCTCCTTCTTTTTAAGCTGTTTTGAGCAGTATCTACATGGCGTAATTTGAGGAGATAAGGAAAGATGAAAATTAGTCAGTTGATTGTGATGGTGTGGTTCGTCGCTGTCTGTATAGGTGTGGCACTTCCAACGGTTAAGACCAGTTTAGGCGAAACTGGGTTGCGGAAACACGAAAGCGGTGGGTTGTCTTTCCAATACTCATCAGATTTGAAAATTATGAGTGCGTCGAGTGCCGAAAAAATTCGAAGTATGCTCAATGCCCAAATGAAAGGTATGGGGAATTCTCAGTCATCGGTCATCGCTCTTGATGTGTTGTTGGATCTTCCGGCATTTCGAGTGCTGATATCGAAAGAACGTTTTGTCGCAGAACCAACGCCTAACTATTTAATTCAGGAAAAGGAATACTTTTTTGCCGAAGCCAAAAAACGGGGCGCGATTAATTCCTATGGAAAGATACAAGAGAAGAAACGAAACGGATACCCAACCATTGAGTTTAAGGATATTGATAAGGGGGTGCAGGGGTATGGGAGCAATTTTACGATTCTCTGTGGCAGGGACACCTGGAATTTTTCATTTACCGGCAATAACAGAGAAAACTATGAAAAACACTGGGGGCATATGAACCAAATTATGAGCTCCATTGAGGTTTCAGGAACGTGTAAGAGGTCGAATAAGGTCTTGTAGTAGAAAAAACAAAGGGTCATGACTAGTTAAGAAGGGAGAAATGGCGATAATCTCCAGTCATGACGAGGAAAAATCGGTACGCCAACCGTGCACGAATTTCCACGTGGCAGTTGCGGCAACTCGTGCGATACTTTGTCTTGGATTTAACGGCCTCACAAATGGCCCTCCTGACTGGGTTGAACCGCAACACGATCAACCGTTATGTGCGAGCTCTTCGCGAGCGTATTGCCGAGGTCTGTGAAGCCCAATCGCCGTTCGGTGGCGAGGTCGAAGTTGATGAATCGTACTTCGGGGCGCGCCGCATTAAAGGGAAACGAGGACGAGGGGCATACGGCAAAACCATTGTCTTTGGCATTTTCCAACGCAATGGGCAAGTCTACACCGAACTCGTCCCAGATTGCCGGAAACCCACGCTGCAAGCGATTATTCGTGGGAAGGTCGCCTTGGATAGCGTCATCTATTCCGATGGATGGCGAGGCTATAATGGCTTGGTCGATGTGGGTTATGGTAAGCATCTCCGGGTTGATCATGGCAGGGATGAGTTTGTCCGAGGTCGAGTCCATGTAAACGGGATTGAGGGCTTCTGGGGGTTCGCCAAAGCCCGGCTGCTCCGATTCCGCGGGATACATCAAAGCACCTTTTACTTACATCTGAAGGAATGTGAATTTCGATTCAATCATCGAGGACAAAACCTTTACCACTTATTACTCAAGGTCCTTCGAAAATACCCGCTTAACTAGTCATGACCCAAAACAAATTACAGAGGGATACCACCTCATGCGTGCGAATTTCCCAAAACCTGTCTCTCGCAGTGGTAGCAGGCCTAGGTTCCTACTCACGTGAGGCATACAGTTGTGATAAAGCTATTTAGTGGCTGCGGCTGGAAGGCACTGCTCCCAAATTATCCTAGGAAATCTTCCCGTTCATTTAATTGGGAGAAAGGTTTAAGTCATGTCCCGGAAATATGTGGCGTTTGATATAGAAACGGCCAAAATTTTGCCAGAAAATTTCGGTGACTTGCATGATCATCGGCCGCTGGGCATTACCTGTATGGCCACATGGTGTAGCCATGAACCTTCGGCCAGGACGTTTTACTCGAAAGGCCAGGATGGAAATCCCGCGCCACAAATGACTCAGCAAGATGTCGGGGCTTTCGTGGACCATCTCAAAACCAAACTGCAAGAGGGCTATACCATTATCACCCATAATGGTCTTGGGTTTGATTTCGTAATTGTGGCAGAAGAATCGGGGAAAATGGATGAGTGCCGTGACCTGGCGATGACCCATGTGGATATGATGTATCATTTTTTTTGCGGGAAAGGGTTCCCCATTAAACTCAATGCTGCGGCGAAAGCCATTGGAGTGAGTAAGCCTGAAAATGTCGATGGCTCCGTTGCGCCGAAGTTATGGAAAGATGAGGAATATCAAACCGTGTTGGATTACGTGGCCCAGGATTGTCGGTTAACGTTGGATGTGGCCATAGCAAGTGAACAAGCCAAAAAAATTAGTTGGATCACTGGGCGAGGCTCAATATCCTCTTTTGAATTGCCCGATGGATGGTTGACGGTTGAGCAAGCCTACTTGTTGCCGTTGCCTGATACATCCTGGATGGACAAGCCTTGGCCGCGCTCAAAATTTACCGAGTGGTGGTAAGTAGTCATGGTGAGAATCTTTGGGGCATAACTGATGGTTCATTCCCCTCCTTTGTAAGGAGGGGGATTTCTCTCAAAGAGAGAAAGCGGGGAGCTAGCGTCTTTAGAGTTTTCAACAACTAAAGTGGTTATGACTAATACGAAAAAATTTTTGAACGATTAATTTCATACTTATCTTGAAAGGAAACAGAAATCATGTCGTTATTGATTGGTAAGAATTCAGTTGTCAGTATGAACTATACGCTCACCGACGATGCCGGAAAGGTGTTGGACAGTTCTGAAGCATCGAAACCTTTGATGTATCTTCATGGTGCCGGAAATATTGTACCGGGCTTGGAGAAGGCCCTAGTGGGGAAAACAGAGGGTGATTCTTTGAAGGTCAGAGTTGAGCCGGCCGAGGCATATGGAGAGGTCATCCCAAATGGCGTCAAGACGATCGAACGTGCGGCCTTTGAAGGAGTCGATGTCGTGGAAGTAGGGATGGCCTTCCAAGCACAGGCTCCGGACGGCAGTATGCAACATATCGTCGTGACCAAAGTGGAGGGAGATAACGTTACGATTGATATCAATCATCCCCTTGCCGGAGTTGCTCTCAATTTTGATGTAAATATTGTGGGTGTGCGGGAAGCGACGAAAGAAGAACTAGAGCATGGGCATACTCATGAGGGTGATGGGCATAGTCATTAGATCATGATAGTCGTAGAACGGTGTCACCCAACCAAAGATCTACCTCAGCCTTCTTCCGAGAATTTTTTAGTTATTTGATAAATGCCGGGTTTCGGCCCGGCAGCCGAGGTCCTTTTGTTTCGGCAAAAGGACCCAAAACCATTGACGCCCCGTTTGCAAGATCAGAGGGGAAGGCCTCCGACCTGTGGAGGGCGGACCAACTCGCTGCGCTCAAACAAGGCCCGCCAGTTGATAAGAGCCTTTTTCCTTTGGGCCAAACGGCAGGCGTCGGAGGCTAAGAAGTTTCCGATAGCATTAGCAGGATGTTGAAAAAGTCCGCCAGCGCGGTTCTTGGGGCTTAGCCGTACTGAGCGTATGCTCCGCGCGGCGAACCGCCTGTGGTCTTGCTGGACGGGCCTTTTTGAACATTATGCAAAATTGCATTTATATTAAGGAAAAGGGAGCTCTTTTCAGTCGGCTCAGAAAGATTGATGTTAACTAGCCAACAAAAAACCTGACCCCTGGTTTTATCTTCCCGGGGATGTGGAACGCTAGGCGTCAACCATGATTGCATCAGCAGCAGGGCCCATTGTGACCTTTCATCCCGGTGAGAAGCTCATAAAGGTAAAGTCTGCGGCCGTGACTCCAAATGGGGTGCTTAGTATTGATCCTGTCAAGGACATCTACTCTGCATGGGCAGAATGGGGTGCTTCGAGCCAAGGAATAACGTTTAATGATGTGGTTGCAGTCGAAGGGGGCGTGGTTCTGCCATCAGGATTTAAAACAGAGATTCATGTCATATTGCTAGATGGTTGGCGGATTCAATGTCCCGACACTACTCAGGCGGTAGAAGTCTATGGAAATCTTCACTCTTCCGATAAGAGCACACCGTTTGCAACCAAACCTAATGGAAGCAGCGTTGCAGTTCAACACATAAGCCGAAAAGGGGCCAGGCTCAGACGTCTGACTTATCGAGTAGTAGTAGGCCTAATTATCCTTGCGCTTCTCTTGCTACTTCTTTGGATATACGAAAGTCCAAGGGAGATTGAGCCATACGTTACTATTTGCCTAGTAATTGTGACATTGATTCAATTCATGAGCCAAAGGGGAAGATGGAGTTGACAACCAACAACTCGTTGCAGCGGACTTTTCAAACCGTCCTGCCTTTTGTTTATGAAACCGTTGCGTTCATTCTGCAAGCCCTTCAACCCAAGCGATAGAAGGACATGGCTAAGTGAAGATAGCCTTGATGAATGAGGGGCTGAAAAAGGATTGGAGTCATTCATTAACCTTTCCCATGAATGGCGCGGAAGAGGCGGAGTTGGCCGTAATCGTAGAGGTCGCCAAGGAGTTCTTTGGCACCGGTTAGATTTCCGAATCCAGTTTTAGCAAAAGCCGCTGCAATTTCTGCTTGCTGCTCAGCCTTCAAGAGCCGATTTATATCCATTGGTTCTCCCGCTTGAATGGCTTGTTCCAAATGTCCATAGATAGTGCTTCCCGCCAGGCTTCGTTGCTTGGCAATGTGATCGACAGAAAATCCCCTTTCAAATAATCGTAGCGTTTCTCTAGTCGTTCCGTTCAAGGTTTTTGGTTTATCTGCCCAGGGCAAAGCTGCGGAGGTGGGTGAGAAATGTTGTCGAGAGCTGTTCTGCAGGTATTCAGTGATGACGGCCAGAAAGGCGGCCCCAAATTCCTCTAACTTTCGAGTTCCTACTCCGCTGATTCGCAAGAACTCTTGCTCATTTGTGGGATAGTCTCGTGCCATTTGCCGCAGAGCCACATCAGAAAAAATAACATAGGCGGGCACATCCCGCTCATCCGCCAGAGTTTTTCGAAGGTGCCGTAAATTATTGAAAAGCGATTCGTCATAAGCCAAATCACCAACCGAAGGCGCTTTCCTATGAGGAGATCACGGGTTGAGATGTGCCTCGATCTCTGATTCGACCTCGTCGAGATATTCAGGTGCAAAATCGATATGTAATTCGACCCACATGGGTAAGTGGTCCGACATCTGGTGAGTTCGCCACTGCTGATAGCTAGCATACAATTCGTTTGTTCCCGGTTTGCGCATGGAGGATCGATAGGTCTCTTCTTCGTCGGTTCGATAGACAACCTCGAAGAAATCGAATACTCCAGCGCGATATGGCATGATACGCGTGTAGGTCTTGCGGCGGCTGGATTCTCCATTCCACAACGCGATTTGGTCATAGAATTTATCTTGTTTGACGTTGGAGCCTGGGATCCGTTGGAGCGGCGCCGGGATCACAAAGTCATTGGACAGGAGTGCGTCCATCGTCCCATGTTCGCGATCGACAATATTGAAGTCGCCAAGTGCAATGAAGTAGGAATCAGCATCCGAGTCGCTGTCATCCTTGGCTCGTTCAGCCAGAAGTGCAGTCAGTCGACGAATTTCCTCTTTGCGCCGTTTGAGGCCGGCAGTTCCGCTACCGTAGTAGATGTGCACGGTCGCGAGATTGATCTTCAGCCAACCAGCCTGAAAAGATGCGATAAAGGGTGTTCGTGCAAACTGCTGAGGACCTCCTACGATTGAGTGAGGAGGCAGGACGATTTCGCCAGCTTCAGGAAGGGTTGGGGTTTGAGTCGTTTCAATGGCAATCCCATCATCGGCGGTAACTGGGACTCGCGCGTTTTTAGCGAAACGCACTGATGAACCATTTGGCAATACGATCCTCGTTCCTTCGGGAAGAGAGATCTCGACATCTTCCCCAAGTTTCTGTTGTCCGGAAGCCAATGTCTTGATTTTCAAGCCAGTTGGAGAGGTGAGGGTCTGACCCACGGGCAACTCGCACTGTATCCCTTCGTCTATCTTGAAACGATCGCCAAAGGGGTCAGTCACTCTCATGCCCTTCGGCAGCGTGAGTTCTCCTGCGACATCCCGGAACCAAACCCTATTGCGATTGAACAGGAATGCCATGCGTTCCTGGTTTCCAGATGTCCCTTCGGTGATGTCCGTGGCAAGACAATCCCAATTGGGCCCTAGTAATTTCTTGACGTTGTTGAGCGGTTTGAGATCACGCCGGACCTCCTGCAACGCGATCAAATCAAAATGTGAAAGGATCTCTGCGATATACGCGAAAGCTTCTTTGGAACGAAATCCGTATTTCGGCGAATCAAACTCGCGAATGTTCCATGTGGCAATACGAACAAAGTGGGAACGATCCGTTGGTGTTGCCGTACCCTCTGGAAGACTTGCTGAAGCAATATGTACCCTCAACGCCTGACGCAACGCGCGAATCTTCTGAGTGGCTCTCCGCTTCGCTTGCAGAGTATCGGCACTATCGTGTGTTCGAGGGCGCAGCCATGTGTAAAACGGCATTGAAGGCTCCTTGTCAGATCGTCAATCTATTGCTTTTTTCTCAACGCACGGCTGTCAGTATGTAAGAGCTGTTGGGGGGATATCAACGAATGAAACTTCATAATGGTTCGATGTTTTGTCATTTGAGAAATGTCTTTGCCATTGCTTAAGGTTGAGAATCCTATAACCATCGAGATCATTTAGCAAGAAAGAACAAGCAAAGGTGCGTTGGCTAAATAATGGAGCGATGTATTGACTGGATTCGTGGTGTAGCGGAAAGATTCCTGTGACTCTGAGGTCGACTTTCTCCCCTGTAAATGTTCTCACTGAGATCTTCGAAGAGGGGGTGATCGACTCTGAAGAGTTGTCAGGGTCTGGTATGGGGGTATTGATAAACATCGGAACTTTCGGAGATGTAGGTATAGCTGGGATAATGCTTTTCTTAGTGATTTTCTAGCCGTTTGAACAAATTTCTAGACCTTATGGGTTGTTTAAAATTCCTAGAGCCCCTACACAACTCCTTGGTAGCTGGTTACGTTTTTCTTTGCATTGAGAAAAATAGGGCCGTTTGGCAAGAAATATTGAGAAATGTCGAAAAAGAAGAAAGAATACTGGTGTCCTCATGCATGTGGCCGAACGAATACAAGATGATACACTCGTCTTGATGATTTCTGGACGAGTAACGTTCTATTCCCGAAAAGTCTTCCAAGCCATTGTGAACAATGCCCGGCAGTCTGGCGCCAGGCATATCATGTTCAACCTCCAGGGCGTGACGTTTATGGATAGCACGGCGCTCGGTGGGTTAGCGCTCGCCTATTTGAACTTAAAAGAATGTGATCTGGCGATGAGTCTCGTGGGCCCGCAACAGCCCATTAAGGGCTTACTCGAACAAGCAAACTTCCCTGCATTGATCCCAACATTTCCTTCCGAAGAATCCGCCTTACAAGCTATTCACTAGGCACAAGACATCTCTGTACGGCCGCACGCAATATGCTATTCTGGGGTCTGAACGATTCCCTAACAGATACCGTGCGGTAGAATATCTTTTATGAACGAAAGACCGATCGAAGTGTTACGGCGAGAGTTGCAACGTCACCACTTGACGGGCTTTATCGTTCCGCATGCTGATGAATATCAAAATGAATATGTTCCACCTTCAGCTGAGCGCTTGGCCTGGTTGACAGGGTTTACTGGGTCTGCAGGGATCGCGATTGTTTTTATGAAAGAAGCAGCGATTTTTGTCGACGGACGGTATACCCTTCAAGCTGCCGATCAGGTCAATCAACAGGATTTTGAGGTACACAATAGCGGGACGTTGTCACCTCCCGCTTGGCTTGAACGCCACGCTTCTTCCTCGGACCGTCTTGGTTATGATCCATGGCTTCATACGCCACGAGATTTTGAGCGATATCAAAAAGCTTGCGAACGGACACGAGCCCAACTCATTCCTTGCTCCTCAAATCCTATCGACCAAGTCTGGCACGATCGCCCCCAAGCTCCCTCGGGTCTCATCAAACCCCATGCAATCGAATTTTCTGGGAAAAGTTCACAGCATAAGCGAGAAGAGCTGGCAGCGACCCTGCGAGACGATCGTGTGGATGCAGCCATCATTAGCGCACCCGATTCGATTGCCTGGTTGTTGAATATTCGTGGAAGTGACGTGGCCCACACGCCTTTGCCACTCTGCCAAGCGATCTTGTATGCGACGGGACGGGTCGCGTTATTTGTAGATTGCCAGAAACTGAGTCCGGAGCTGTCGACCCATCTTGGTCCGGATATCTCCCTTTTGCCACCAGAGGACTTTGAAACTGTGCTAGAACAACTTGGACGTCAAGAGCAACGTGTTCTGTGTGATCCAGCCAAAACCAATACCTGGATCTTTTCGACCTTGTCTCAATATTCCACGCCGATTGTTCGTGGTGACGACCCGTGCCAGTTACCAAAGGCTTGTAAAAATCCGGTTGAAATTCGAGGCGCCTATGCTGCCCATCAACGAGATGGTGTGGCGATGTGCCAATTCTTGGCCTGGTTGGATCGAGAATCTCCTAATGGGACGATTGATGAGCTGACAGCTGTTGCCCATCTTGAAAGTTGTCGACGCTGGCAAAAGCATTGGGAAGAAGCGAGTTTTCCAACCATCTCCGGTTCGGGGTCGAATGGTGCGATTGTCCATTATCATTCCACATTAGAGACCAATCAACGGTTGGTCCCGGGGAGTCTGTATCTGGTGGATTCGGGAGGCCAGTATCGTGATGGGACGACGGATATCACGCGCACCATTGCAATAGGAACACCGTCAGATGAACATCGTGATCGATTTACCCGCGTATTGAAAGGTCATATTGGTCTTGCCACGGCCAAATTTCCTGAAGGCACAACGGGAAGCCAGCTTGATGCCATAGCGCGGACCCCGCTCTGGGCCATCGGGTTAGACTACGATCATGGAACGGGTCATGGTGTGGGGAGTTTTCTCGGAGTACATGAAGGGCCGCAACGTATTGCTAAATCTGCTAGTGAGGTTGCACTGAGACCTGGCATGATTGTGTCGAACGAACCCGGGTATTATAAAGCCGGAGAGTATGGGATTCGTTTGGAAAATCTTGTTGTCGTTGTGAAGGTGGAGGGGCTTGAGAGCAGAGGGCGGTCTTTCCTCGGTTTTGATACCTTAACAGTCGTGCCGTTCGATACGCGTTTAATCAATACGAGTCTCTTATCCAATCACGAGCGGGAATGGGTCAATGCGTATCATGCCAGGGTCTGGCGCGACTTCGAAGCACAAGTAGACGCTGAAACACGAAGATGGCTCGAGCAAGCCACACAACCTTTGACAGGTCGGTGAGATGACGGGTCATCTGGATCGCGAATACACGAAAGACAAGCAGAATATGCCAAAAACGAACGAGGAAATCGCCCAAGCGATCAAGACTCAGATGGGGAACTCACCGGAGATTACCGATATTCATGTGAACGGGCATCTCCTCCAACTGCATGTCACAGAACAGTTTTTTCATCGATTATCGGCCGATCGGGAACGGGGACGGAAAATTGTCCTTGTCCTGATGAATCAGATGAAGGAGTTGACCGGGTTAACGGATGTGGTGGTGTGGGTCTACTCGGACAAGCAAAAAGTCATCGAAGGAATGGTAAAATCTTGGGGCGGTGACAACGTCAATTTTCTGTTTGATCTTTAAGAGAGGATGGTTGGCAGTGCCCTTTGTTATTGAGGTCCAGGCCAGGAGTCTAGGCTTGGTGGTAAACCAGATTTCCAGGAACCGACTCGTTTGCCTCCGAGTCCGATGCGACAAGACCAAATGCCATCGGTCGTATGATTAATCCGCCATCGGGTGCCGTCAGCCGACAACCAAATCCACATAGGGGATGAGTGCCTGTTTTGTAGATTGCCAGTTTCCATTTTTTTAAACGGTCGTATTGGTACCCATTTTTTCTCTGAAAGTCAAAAGAGAAACCGATTATCAAGGAGCGGTTTTGCTCACTGAGCTTCCGCGCTTGACAACTTTAGGCGCCTCTATGTCAAGGTGCAGGTATGTCCGATAATCGTCTTCCACAATCATCGCCAATGTCTGAGCGTATTCAGGCCAACAACGGGCTTCTTGGGCAATATGAATCAGATGTCTTCTGTTTGCACGCCAAAGGGAAGACTGTGATTTTGGTGGGCACGGCTCATGTCTCGCAGGACTCCGTCGACCTCGTGAAGTTGGTGATCGAGCAGGAACATCCCGACAATGTCTGTGTTGAGTTAGACCCCAAACGTTACGAAGCCATTTCTCATCCTAACCGTTGGGAATCGTTGGATCTCAAAGAAATCATCCGAAAACAGCAGCTCAGCACGCTCATTGTCAATCTGGTCTTAGCGTCGTTTCAAAAACGGTTAGGCGAAAAATTAGGAGTGTTGCCTGGAACGGAAATGCTTGAGGCCATTCGAATGGCCGAAAAACATAACGTGCCAGTGACATTAGCGGACCGCGATGTGCGCGTGACGATGCGCCGAGCATGGCGCACCACACCATTTTGGCGGAAAAGCATGCTGCTTTCGTCATTGCTCCTGAGTATTTTCGATACGACGGAAGTCTCTGAAGACGAAATTCGCAATTTAAAAAAACAAGATGTGCTCTCGGAAATGATGAAAGAGTTAGGGAAAGAAGTGCCGACGCTCAAGTCGGTCATCATCGATGAACGGGACCAGTATTTAGCCAAGAAAATCGTGGAGGCGCCGGGAACGAGGACGGTGGCGGTTGTCGGGGCGGGTCATGTGGAAGGTATTCGTGAAACGATCGATCGACAAGTATCGGTGGAACTTGAGCCTTTAGAATATGTGCCTCCTGTCTCCCCTATCTGGAAAGCGGTAGGTTGGAGCATTCCCTTGCTCATTGTAGGGTCGATTGCCTGGATTGGCTGGCAAAAGGGAGCAGAAGCGGCCGGAGAAAATGCCGTCTTTTGGATTCTGGCCAACGGGATTCCCAGTGGTATTGGCGGTCTTTTAGCCATGGCTCATCCTTTGACAGTGGTCACGGCCTTTATCTCTGCACCATTTACCAGTCTGACTCCCGTGATTGGGGTGGGATATGTAACGGCGTTTGTCCAGGCCTACCTTCAACCGCCGCTGGTCCGAGATTTTCAAACCGTAGCTGAAGATATTGCGATTCCACGCCGTTGGTGGAAGAGTCGTCTGTTGCGCGTGTTTCTGGCATTCGTGCTCCCCACGATCGGGAGCATCATCGGGACGTGGGTCGGTGGCACCCGCATCGTTTCCAATTTATTTTAAGATTTGATACTCAGTGGTCTTATTAGGACGGGGGATGCTCCTGACCAGGAACATTCATTAGGGGAGAAACATTCAACTGTCACTGGGCAGTTGCGTTTTGCACCTTCGACGTATGCTGAAAAATACATTTGGGGCAGGTGTAATGGATAAAACGTCCTTCCCCCACCAGACGTTTCATCATTGTGGTGTGGCACCACGTGCATTCGCGATCAGGAATCTCGGCAGAAGGTGAGGCATCTGATGCGGTAGAATGAGAGGTCGTCATAACGGCGACTATTCTCAAAAACATCTGAGGGGTTTGTCAATGTTCAACGCAACGAAATCAAGAATAATCTTGGGCTGGGCACTAGTGGGGCTATGGCTTTTCTTTCCTGGCAACACATGGGCTAGTGGAGATGAGAAGGATCTTCCACGGCTAACAGTTTCCGGAGAAGGCAAATTGAACGTGCCGCCGGATAAAGCTGTCTTGAGTTTTGCGGTCGAGACGGTGGGGGAAAAGCTGGAAAAAGTTCAGCAGGAAAATCAGCAGCGTATGGCGAAGGTCTTAGAAGCTTGCCGAGCGTTGAAGATTCCCGATAAGCATATTCAAACCACCTCGCTCAATGTTATTCCGGAATATCCTCGTCCACCGCGGCGTCAAAAAGACAGGCCGTCAGAACAAACCATTCCTCGTATTATTGGCTATCGTGTGGTGCATCAGCTCAATGTGGAACTGCGCAATCTGGAAATTGTCGGGCAGGTTGTGGACCGTGCCCTCAAAGTCGGGGCCAATCGCTTTTCCGGAATCTCTTGGGGTTTGCAGGAGGAACAGCCCACGAAACTGCGGGCCTTACAGATAGCGTCGGCGAAGGCGCAAGCCAAAGCCCAGACGTTAGCACAGGCATTAAATCTCAGACTCGTACGAGTGATGAAAGTGATGGAAGGTGGGGTCTCCGTCGTGGCGCCTGCGGGACAATATCGCATGGCCAGCGCGGCCATGGCGATGGAAAGTGGTGGAGGAGCTTCCGTCTCAGCTGGAGAAATAACAGTACGTGGTACAGTTACGTTAGTCTATGAAATCACCCCTCAATAATTAGGTGTGCTTCCGGTCTTAGCTTATTGGATCTAAGGACATACCAAGAGTTTCAGAAGTTCTCTCCTTTGTCAGGAGGGATAAAGGGAGGTAGAAGCGTTGAACACCTCTCTGTGTCAATCAAGATTGATTGCCCTATCGTATGACGACTGAATATCAACCCTCTTCCTCTCAGCCTGAATCAGCCAAGCCTCCTCTGGGGGTGCCAGCCTTGGTGGTTTCTGGTTTTCTAGGAGCTGGGAAAACGACGTTGGTTAAACATCTCATCGCAGATGCCCAGCGCCAAGGGCTTAAACTGGCGGTTGTTTCCAATGAGTTTGGTGAACTGGGAATTGATCGAGCGCTCCTTCAAGAAGAAGGCGGCCCAGGATATGTGGAATTAGAGGGCGGATGTGTGTGCTGTCAGTTGTCAAACGAATTACTCGAGACATTGCAAAATTTATGGGAAACCGTCCATCCGGATCGAGTTGTGGTCGAAACGTCTGGTGTGGCACTGCCTTTTGAGACACTCATGACATTTTGGCGTGAGCCGATCACGGAATGGGTTGGAGAAAGCTTAGCGGTGGTCGTCGCCAACGCAGAGCAGGTGGTCGAAGGTCGGGATCTGGAAGGGACTTTTGAGCAGCAAATATCGTCGGCAGATATCGTGGTGATCAATAAGATTGATCTTGTGCCAGAAGACTCTTTGGAGCGAGTAGAGAGCCTCCTGCAGGACATGGCCCCTGATGCTCCGTTCATCCGAAGCATTCAGGGGAGTATCGATACGTCAGTCGTTTTCCCTCCTACTCCCTCGCCATCGGTTTCATCAAAACGCAAGAAACAGTCCGAACATATTCCTCATGCACATGAAGCCTTTGAGGCGCAAGAACTTTCCTTCCCTCCCAACATCACGCCTAAACAACTTCTCGAAGAGCTTCAATCTATGAAAGCTCTTCGTATCAAAGGTATCGTGAATACAACAGAAGGGCTCAAGTTAATCCAAGGTGTTGGGCCACGAATTGACTTGAGCGCTCCTCCCGCAAACCTTCCCCAAGAAATGATAGGCCGCCTCGTGGCCATTCGCCGAAAATAGCCTTCAACCGATTTACTGAACAAAAACTTCTGTCTCTTGCTTGCCGGCTCTATTCTCGGCGCCTTATTTAACATCCACGGCCATGATGACGAATTCTTTGTTGAGTTGAGATCCTTGATGTGGCTCTACATAGGTCCCATCGTAATAATACCATTCTAAAGGCTTCATTTTTCCTAATTCACTTGGGTGTCGTGGTAATTTAGACACATCCAACCCATTAGCGATGAAGGTTGCCGGATTGAGGTAATACACCACATCCTCATGCGTTTGTTCTGGTGTCTGGGAAAAATGAACCATGTTATGTTTTGTCACGGTTTCTAACATACACATTTCCCCGCTGGCCTTCGTCGCGTCTATAGGTTTCATCTTTGAATCAGGACTGATGATGTTGGCGATCGCATTAATCTCTTTTCTGGCATTTCCTTTCAATTTCAATACGGGGCCAAATTGTTCCTGCATTTCAGCTTGAGAAGAATCAGCGACTGCGACGGGTGGTGTTCCTCCCGTACAAGCCCAGGCTCCAAAGATTCCGATTGCCGGCACTATCAATTTCCATGCTTTCATCGTTCATTCCTCCTTTGGGTAAATAATATGAACCAACAATTCTTTCTGAACCTCTGTGGTTCGAGATCATCAAAGTTCCACCTTGCACTGCCAATTTATACACATTGTGTAGGAATCGATATCCGAAGGAGTAGGAAATGACTTGTAGAAAATTCTTGAATCCACAGTCGAATATTTTCGACTGTGGTTGAAGAGGTCAGGTAGGGGAAGTTAGAAGGATCCTGGGGGTTTTTCGGTTAAGAGGGCAGGGAAAAAGAACTTAGCAAATCAACCCATGTTTACTGGCATAGAGTGTTAAGTCAGCATTGGATTTAGCTTGCATCTTTTCTAAAATTCGTGCTCGATGTGTACTGACCGTTGTGACGCTGATGCAGAGTTCATCGGCGATAACTTTGGTGGATGTCCCCGAGGCGATCATACGAAAGACTTGGAATTCCCGATCGGATAGTCGTTCATGTGCAAGTGTGACAGGATCTTTATTCAAATTCATCACTAACTGTTCGGCTAACCTTGGGCTGAGAAATTTCCCACCTTGTGTGACAGTGCGAATAGCTTCCACCAACTGTTCCGGAGCACTGGTTTTTGATAAATATCCTGAAGCTCCGGCTTTTAAAAATCTCACGCCGAACTGCTCTTCTGGATAGATACTCAAAATCACCACTGGCAATTTCGGATATGTAGCTTTAAGATCCAGCAAGACATCCCATCCCGTCTTTTCTGGCATTTCCATATCCATCACGACCACGTCGATCTCTTTCACTTTGAGTTTTTGTAAAACTTGCCCCCCTGTTTCAGCTTCGTCAATGACCACGAGATCAGGAGTCTTAGAGAGAATGTGTTTTAATCCCTGGCGAACCACGGCATGATCATCAGCGATGAGTATTCGAATCGATTGTTGAGCAGCGTTCTTCATGAGATTCTTCGAGGAATTCTGAATTGAATTTCCGTTCCTTGGTTCGTCCAACCTCGGACGGTCATGGTTCCATCCAAATGAAGGGTCCGCTCTCGCATGCCAATCAATCCCAGTGATTGAGAGTCCTCAATCTGAGCAGACGTAATGCCGATTCCATTATCCTTCACCACTAACTCGACGAATTCATGATTTTGGGTTAATCCTATTTGAATGGCTGTTGCTTTAGCATGCCGCGCGACATTTGAGAGTGTTTCCTGAAATACACGAAACAATCCGACTGTTTGAGATTGATCTAATCGGATCGGCTCAGGGCCGAAACAAATAACACATTGAATGCTGGTACGTTTTTCAAATTCTTGTGCCTGCCACTCCATCGCTTCCTGGAGTCCTAAAAGATCCAGGATTTTCGGACGCAACTGAAAACAAATTCTCTGTATGGATTGAACCGTTTCATCGACTAAACTTGACATGGCTCGAATTTTCTCACGACAGAAGTCTGTTCTTTTCCCTAGTTCTTCTTCTAAAGACATGAGGTCGATTTTAAGGGCTGTCATGGTTTGCCCTAACTCATCATGAATTTCTCTGGCAATGTGGGTTTTTTCTTCTTCGCGTACTGATTGAAGGCGATTGGTCAAATTCCGTAACTCTTCTCGTGAGCGTTGAGCAGCGTGCTCGGCTGCTCGCCGGTCACTCACTTCTTGCTGAAGGCTCTGATGAGATGTCTGAAGTTGTCTCATCAGTTGCCGATCGCGTTGAAGATAGTAGACCGCTAACGTCAACAGAGAGGCCAGGATTATGCCAACAGAAAATACGACCACTGTGATTTCTGTTTGTACGGTGATATCGAGGGGGATCCCAACGCAACACGAGAATGCCAACAACCCCACCCCAATGCACCCAAACCCAAGAGCCGTTGGAATGGCCATTTTCGTGAGATAACCCCATCCATAAGCTGGTTGGACCTGTAAGACGTATCCCATTAGGGCAATTGCTCCGAAGGCAAAGATGCTGGCGCCTAGTATTCCAGAAGTCAGAACTTGGTAAATCGAATGCTGTGGACTCGCACTGATCAGAAACGCTAGTGCTGTGAGGATAAAACATAATGCGGTATTCGGCGCCATTCGTCCGGGATGCGACGTCCCGACCGTGATGTAGTGTTTCAGAAAGAGTTGATCTATTCGGCAATCAATTTGTGTCAGATATTGAAAAAGCGTGAGCGCACCGATGATCAGAACAATGCTACTGGCCATTGTCACCCCCTGGGTCTCGGAGACACTCAGGAGTAAGAGGCTGATTCCGCAGATAAGAAAACTGAGGGCAGTGTTAAACTGCATCGGCACGAAACGGGGATGCAGTTGGACCAAACACGGACTTCGAGTGTACCAGCCGATAATTGCCAGACCACCCATCGCCAGTGGCAAAAGGCCACAGACAAGAATAATCAGTGGAAGGGAGGTGTCCATAGCATGTATGAGTGCCGTGCTTTTATGGCTAAGGACTCACGGAATGTGACCTTCTATCGCTACTTTGAACATTTTTGGTCGCTGGGCGGCAGTCCTTCTATTTGAATTGGTCAGCCACGAATGGTTTTCCTCGTCCGTTCCAATGTCCTGCAATCATCGAAGGTGTGACATGGCTGATAGCAAATTGTCCATTAGGTGCGAGCACCAAGCAACCCGCTTCTCCTTGTACTCTTTTTACGAGTGCTTTCAATGCCTGGCGAGTAGCTGCTAAAGGTTTCTGTCCGTTCTTCATGGCACATACGATGTGCTTGGCCATGGCCAAGCGTACGATACCTTCACCAAGTCCGGTCATGGAAACCGCTCCCGCTTCATTATCCGCATAAACCCCTGCGCCAATCAATGGAGAATCTCCGACTCGTCCCGGCAGCATCGTCGACACGCCGCCCGTCGATGCGCCGGCTGCGAGCGTTCCACATTCATCCAGTGCGACAGCGCCAACGGTCTCATAGGTAGCCATTTTTCTATACAGGGCCAAAGTTTTGGCATTTCTCGTTCCAATTACACTGGCTCGATGTTGGCGCTGTGATTTTCGCGACTTTTCGAGTCGTTTAAGGCCAAAGTGTTCGGCGAGTTTCGAGGCATGTGGACCGATGACAAGTACATGATCGGTGTTGTCCATCACGTTGCGAGCCACAGAAATCGGATGACAGAAACCTTCTAAGCCGGCAACGGCACCAGCGTGCAATGAGATTCCTTCCATCAATGCGGCATCCATTCTTTGGTATCCATCAAGTTGTTGCTTTGCACCGATCCCGGCATTAAAACGCTCTGATCCTTCTAAATATTGAATCATATGTTCTACCGCGTCCAGAGCTGATTTCCCAAGTTTTAGCAACTCGATGCCAAGTGTGAGTGCTTCAGAAATGCATTTTCGTTGAGCAGCTGTCGCTCCCTTCTGCCCTGCGCCACCATGAACCAGCACTCGACATCTGCTGTGCAAACTCCGTAATTGCGACATACTATTGTGCCCTTGATCTACGAGAAAGAGAACTCTAAGTGTTGTAATTAAACACTCGAGAAGGTTAACAGGGTATCTCAAACTCTATCAAACTCACCAACTGACCCCCAGTTGACAGGGCCCACGTTCTCAGGAGTCATAGACAATTGGCTGCGATCGACGATTTGTGCGATGTCTATTGGGCTGGTTGTTGAAAGAGGTTGGGATACTCTTTGGAAAGGTGGTCTTGCAATGCGTGATCCAATTGTGCATGGTAGAGAGTCTTAGCTTTGGCGAGGAGCTCGAAAGCAATGTCGGTCGCTTCGAGGAGGTTGGCTTCTTGTAGTACGGCTCTAGTGAATGAGGTATCTTTGAGTGATGCACCTTGTAGGTTGGCTTGAATGAGTTTAGCTTCACGAAGATCGGTTAAATGCAACTTGGTTCGGGATAAGTTGGCGCGAGTTAGATTACCCCAGGGTAACGAAGCCTGCGTCAGATTGGAGCCTTCGAGATTGGCCCCTTCTAAGTTACAGGCAATTAAGCCAGTGCCGGACAAGTCGACTCTGATCATAGTGGCATGGGCAAGATTCGCTTTGATGAAATTGGCTTCTAGAATGTCTGCCTCCGTCAAGTTAGCGCTATTGAGGATTGCTTCAGTGAGATTGGCTCGAAATAAGTAGGAGTCTGAGAGGTCCGTACCCTCTAGGTTGCTATGGCTGAGATCGAGACCGGTAAAGTCATAGCCAGAAAGGTCCGCTCCACTCAAATCTGGTTGTGGCGACTGAGAATTGCGTCGAAATTTGTTCCACTCCTCGACGCCGCCATCAAGTAACCGACGCACATGTTCCTGGTTTGCCATGTGTGATGCGACCTAAGACGTCAGGAAAGTCAACCGGATACAGGAAAACTGAGAGGAATGCTGATTAGCGCTTTTTGAGGAATTTGAGGAATTCGGAGTCGGGTGTGAGCACCATTGTGGTGTCATTGGCAAACGTTTTCTTATAGGCCTCCATTGAGCGTACGAATTCAAAGAATTTTGGATCTTGCTTGTAGGCATTAGCATAGATTTTATAGGCCTGCGCTTCTCCTTCACCTCGAAGTTCCTGCGACGTTTTATAGGCTTCAGCTAAGATAATCTCTTTATCCTTCTCCGCTTCAGAACGAATCTTCTGTGCTTCCTCTTCCCCTTCGGCTCGATACTGCTTGGCTTGCCGCTCGCGCTCGGCTTGCATACGAGCAAAAATGGCTTTCTCATTCTGTTCAGGTAAGTCGGCGCGTTTAATCCGAACGTCAAGGACTTCCAATCCATACTGGGAAGCTTTTTCATTAGACCGATCGGAGACGACTTTCATAATTAATGCTCGATTTGCAGACACGATTTCAGCCAATTCATGTCGGCCGAGTTCTACTCGAAGTTCCGAATAGATAATATCGTCTAAACGTTGAAGCGCTCCACGTTGGGTCTGAAAGGCTTGATACACTTTTAGTGGATCGACAATCCGCCATTTGGCAAAGTTGTCGATGACCATGGATTTCTTGTCACTGGTAATGACATCTCGGGCAGGAGCGTCATAATCTAGAAATCGCTTATCAAAATAGGTGACTTGATGGTAAAAGGGAATCTTAAACTTCAACCCGGGTTCGGTAATGGTCCGAACCGGCTTACCCAGAGCGACGACGATCGCCGTCTCAGTTAAATCCACCACAAAAAATGGCGAAAGACCCAGGGTGATGAGAAGCCCTAAGACTAGCACGATACCGAGCAGAAGGTTTTGCTTCATTGTGGGCCTCCTCCACGAGATTGACGAACTTTGTCTAAAGGAAGGTAAGGAAGGACGTTGCCCGCCGATTTGGAATCCATAATGATTTTTTCGGTGTTCGAAAGGACTTCTTCCATCGTTTCAATATACACACGTTTGCTAATGACTTCTTTCCCCTGCTTGTATTCTTTTAACGTTTGAAGGAAATGATTGGCTTCCCCTTCTGAGCGGTTAATGCGCGATTGGGCGTAGGCTTTGGCCTGGTTGATTTCCTGGGCTGCCTCCCCTTTGGCTCTGGGAATCAGATCATTCCGGAAGCCATGCGCTTGATTAATCAGTTTCTCGCGATCTTCTTTTGCGCTGGCCACATCTTTAAATGCTGCTGCGACGGCTTCGGGTGGGTTCACGTCCTGCAACTGGATCGTAGCGATTTGTACCCCAGCTTTGTACTGATCAAGAATGCCTTGGAGCAAGATCTGAGCATTCTGTTGAATTTCTGCTTTTCCGACGGTTAGAGCCTCATCAATCTTACTTTTCCCGATGACTTCGCGCATGGCCGCCTCAGCAGAATTATGAATGGTGTTTTCCACGTTAGCGACCTGGTACAGATAATTCTTCGCATCGTTAATCTTATATTGGACAATAAATTCGAGTGAAAGAATGTTCATATCTCCTGTCAACATTAATGCCTCGCGTGGCACAAACCTGGTTCGTCCTCGGTCTGTGCGGAAACCAACTTCCACGCGATGGAGTTTTTCAACTTTTGGTGTGTCGACTGTTTCGGCAAAGGGAATCTTAAAGTGGGGGCCGGGTTCAACCACTCGGACGATATCTCCGAAACGTTTGACCAATCCCTGTTCGTCTGGTGCAACAATAAAGACGGATTGCCAGAGGGCTAATACCCCAATCACAATATAGATGACAGATTTGAATCCGCGCCCGGGGACAAGATTCTTTAGTTGGTCTTGAGCTTTGCGCAGAGCTTCATCTAGTGGATCCTGTCCACTGCCACCCCATGGATCTTTCGGTTCCCATGCCATAGATTATTCCTGTTAGGTAGAGTCGAGAATATTATGGTGTGTCTGTTGTGATAGGCGATCTTGCTCAAGTTAACAGAAAATTTATGATGGGGCAATAAATAATAAAGAATCTAAAACCCCTCATTCCGGTTTCGTTAGTGCCGCATGAGTACACGAAAATATCCATGCAACACATACACTCATTAAACAAGATTGCCGGTGCTTCTCCGTGTCACCTCGTGTTCTATAAACCCTACGGGGTCCTATCAAAATTTACTGATGGCGAGGGGAGGCCAACTCTGGCGGATTATATTCAGGTTCCTGAGGTGTATCCTGCTGGGCGATTAGATATGGATAGCGAAGGCCTGTTGTTCCTTACATCTGATGGTACGCTTGCCAATCGATTGATGGCGCCTTCGCACCATGTTCCTAAAACCTATCTTGTTCAAGTTGAACGTATTCCCGGCGAAGCTGCTCTGGACGTTCTGCGGCATGGTATATCGATTAAAGGTCGGCAGACCCGTCCCGCCAACGTTCGGAGACTTTTGGCGGAGCCTCAAGTATTTCCACGTCCTGTTCCTATTCGTTTTCGCAAGTCGGTTCCAACGGCATGGTTGCGTATGGAAATCCGTGAAGGCAGGAATCGACAAATCCGCCGGATGACGGCGCAAGTGGGACATCCGACGCTACGGATCATTCGAGTTGCAATTGGAAAGATCCAGTTAGGTACGTTACGGCCAGGACAATGGCGACTCCTTACTCCGGAGGAGCTGAGGGGGTTGGATGAGGAGCAAAGAAAGTTGAGAAATCCTATAGGTCGGGGACGCCACGATTTTTAAGAGCACGTCGTAGAGGATAAGCATCGGGGCGAATCAGAAAAACTTCTATGTTAGGGTTTCTACCTTGCATGTTTTGCCGCAGGCAGGTACAATGATCACCTGTAAATGCTCAATATTTTGGGGAACGTCTTTCACGATAATACTACATGTGTCATTCATAGTTCCGTAGTGGCTCTTAATTTAGCCAGTATTATACGGCCCCTCCGATCCGGTCTTATCCCCTAGGTAGTCTGATTTATTTCTGTCATGAGAAAAATGTTGGACTTGGTTAGATGGAGCTGCCGCACATGGGCTAGACGTGGAACGTGTTGAATACAATCCCTTTCAATATTGGTCTAATGCATTGAGCCGTTTCTTTTAATACATATTGTGGAGATCAACATATCATGGCGATAACGATTACTTTGGTCTTATCCCTTCTGGGGCTGGCTGTAGCGTTTTATTATTCTTCATCGGTCACGAAGATTCCGATCGATATGGGAGTTGAAGATAAGGACATCAAGCAACGGCTTGGTCGAATTCATGGAGCCATTGCGGGAGGTGCGATGGCCTTCTTGAAGCAAGAGTATAAAATTATGGCCATTTTTATGGTGGTCTTTGCTGCGATTATTGCCGTGTTGATTGATGATCATCATACGGATTACGTGAATGAAGGCTTGTATACGGCCATCGCCTTCATCTTTGGCGCGATCATTTCGATTGCGTCGGGATTTATCGGGATGAAGATTGCGACCCAGGGCAATGTCCGGACAACAGTCTCGGCCAATAAGTCCTTGTCTGAGGCCTTTAACGTGGCGCTTCATTCGGGCTCAGTGATGGGGTTTGCCTTGGTGGGATTAGCCTCCCTGGGCCTCTTGCTTATCTATCTTGGGCTGGTCAGTATTATGCCGGAACAGTTGCCGACGCATATCTTGATGGAGGTAATCGCTGGCTTTGGACTTGGTGGTTCGTCTATTGCCTTGTTTGCACGTGTGGGTGGAGGGATTTTCACAAAGGCTGCCGATGTTGGAGCAGACCTGGTCGGGAAAGTTGAAGCCGGCATTCCTGAAGATGATCCTCGGAATCCGGCGGTGATTGCAGATAACGTTGGAGATAATGTGGGGGATGTGGCTGGGATGGGTGCGGACCTATTTGGATCCTGTGCCGAAAGTACTTGTGCGGCCATGGTCATCAGTGCGGTTGCCTTCTCTGGGATGGTCGATGCTCTCCTGTATCCAATTTTGATTTCTGCCATTGGCATCCCGGTGAGTTTTCTGACCATGATGATGATTAAGGTTGACTCCGAAGATCAAGTGGGTCCGGCCTTAAAAAAAATGCTGATTATTTCAAGTGCGTTGATGGCAGTCGTCATGTTGTTTGTTACTAAAATAATGCTGCCGGACACCTTCGAGATCGGCGGTGAACCGTACACGGATCTGGGTGTCTATTTTTGCTTTCTGGCGGGGTTGATTGCGGGCTTGGTTGTGGGGTTGATGACCGAATATTACACCTCCCATGACTATACACCCGTAAGGGAAGTGGCAAAGTCCTGTGAAACGGGGTCGGCCACGAATATTATTTTTGGGCTTGCGCTTGGTTATCAAAGTGCTGTCGGGCCCTATCTGGCTATTGGATTGGCCATCTATATTCCTTGGATGTTGGCGGGCATGTACGGTGTCGCGATTGCGTCGCTCGGCATGTTAGGTACACTCGTGATTGCACTAACCATTGATGCCTATGGGCCGGTTTCGGACAATGCTGGGGGGATCGCAGAGATGGCTGGGATGCCAGAGCATGTGCGTCAACGGACGGATGTGTTGGATGCCGCCGGGAATACGACAGCCGCGATTGGAAAAGGCTTTGCGATTGGTGCAGCGATTCTGACGTCATTAGCGCTGTTTGCCGCATTTCTTACTCGGGCGGATCTCTTGCTGAAAGAGCAACATGGTCAAGACTATGATCTCTTGGGGAGCATTAATCTTCTCGATCCGCTGGTTTTTACGGGTTTGTTCATCGGAGCCGTCTTGCCATCCTATTTTTCGGCGATGACGATGAAGTCAGTGGGATCTGCTGCGTATAAAATGATCGAAGAAGTCCGTCGCCAATTCCGCTCAATTCCTGGGCTCATGGAAGGAAAAGCCGAAGCGGACTATGAGCAATGTGTTGCTATTTCGACTCAAGCCGCCTTGAAAGAAATGATTGCTCCGGGCGTGCTGATCATGGGAACACCGCTAGTCACGGGGTTTCTTTTCGGTATCCAGGCTGTCGCCGGAGTGCTGGCGGGATCACTGGTTGCGGGTGGAGTCATTGCTATCTCATCCTCCAATAGTGGCGGGGCATGGGATAACGCCAAAAAGTACATTGAAAAAGGAAACCTTGGGGGCAAGGGGACGGACACGCATAAAGCGGCGGTGGTGGGTGATACCGTGGGTGATCCACTCAAAGATACGTCAGGGCCGTCACTCAATATTTTGATTAAACTTTCTGCGATCTTGTCGCTAGTCTTTGTCCCATTCTTTGTGCAGTATGGTGGATTGTTGATTAATTAAGTGGGTATGAAAAGATTTGTCATGTCAGGTGGATCTCTAGCTGGTGTGGACTACTGGAATGTTTTTTGATGTTGTATACTATTTTATATACTGCCTTGCAGAGAGAGGATCTCCTGCTAAGCCGTTTGTTCAGGCTTAAAGGGTTGGTGACTATGATACTGATTCTTCTGATGATTCTCTCCACATTATTTTTCCTACCTCTATCCCTGTCTTTATTATATTCCTGTTCCGTTCTTATCTTCTTTGTAAGGGAAAATTTACCCACCGCAAGTAGATGGATAAGTTTTCCGAGGCGTGCGACTGTTACAAATGTTGGTGTGATGCCCCCAGGGTTTCTCTGTTGAAGTCCTGATGGAAGAACCATAGGGCTGTGACATCTAATTGTCTGGTGGCGCGTGGGCTGAGACCGTTGGACTGGCGATGATTGAGTGACAACCTTCATGCGTCAATGCTCGTCATCTGGCCAAGTCCTAGGGAACTCATTACAGAGTTGCGGGGAAAGGAACAGGGAACTATGGATGTACCAAATCAGCCAAACAAACCACATTCTCCTCGATTAAGCGAGGCTCAAGGGGTTCTACCTGAAGATATGGAAACTCTCATGCATGTGATTTCCCATGATCTTCGTGCCCCAATCGTGACAATCCAAGGCTTTTGCCAGGAACTCACCATGGCTTGTGACCGTTTGAAAACTCTCTTTGAGGAAGAAGCGATGTCTGATGCCATACGTGAGCATGGCAATCCACTGGTCACCGAAGATATTCCTGAAGCGGTCCGCTTTATTCGGGCAGGAGCTGATAGTGTGAATACGGTGACCTCTGGAATTTTGCGGTTGATTCGACTTGGGCAAATGGATATTCAATGGGAACGATTAGACGTCAATACCTTGATCACAGGGATTCTCTCCTCGATGGAATTTCAATTGAAGAACAAAGGCGTTGTTGTCCATATCGGAGATCTTCCGGACTGTATGGGCGATGATGTGCTGATCACTCAGGTGTTCGCCAATCTTATCGATAACGCTCAAAAATATCTTGAGCCTTCGCGACCAGGCGAAATTACGCTTTCGGGGGAAACCGATAATGGATGGGCGATCTATGGTATTGCCGACAACGGCGTTGGGATTCCCTCAGAACAGCATGCCCTGATTTTTCAGGTGTTTCACCGCTTGTCTCCACAGCTAGAGAAAGGCGAAGGGTTGGGTCTGGCGATTGTGCAGCGGATTCTTGATCGGCATCAAGGAAAGATCGAAGTGGAATCGCTGCCAGGGAAAGGTACGACCTTCAAAGTGTACCTTCCGCGTGCGATTGATGTGGAGGAAGGAAACCAATCAGCATGAATCCTGGCACGACAGTACTCATTGCAGAAGATGACGATGGTCATGCCGCGCTCATCGAAAAAAATTTACGACGGGCTGGCGTCGAAAAGCTTTGTCATCGTTTGCGAGACGGTCAGGAGGCGTTAGAGTATTTTTTCCAGGCAGATAAAACCCAGCCTGGGAAAACATGGAATCGCTATCTATTGCTACTCGATATCAATCTGCCGCGGGTCAACGGTATTGAGGTGTTACGAAGGATCAAGAGGCATGAAGTTCTAAAAAATGTGCCGGTGTTGATGTTGTCCACCACGGATAACCCTGACGAAGTCGAAACGTGTCATGCCATTGGCTGCAATTTCTATTTGACCAAACCCACCGAACCTGAAACTTTTGCCCATGCCATTATTAATCTGGGTTCATTTTTAGATCTCATTACAGTGCCAGTGATTCGCCTAGGAGCCTATTCGGCTACTTCAGTCAATTAGTGCCGTAGTTCGGTTGAAACTCTAAGCCTAATGGAGGAAAGTTGCAAAGATGTCTCGGGTGTACCAAAGGATCGAATGCCACACGACCTCGAGACAGTTCGTCAGGCTTTGATCTTGTGTCTGGCTTAGGGTGAGAGAGAAGAACCGTTAGCGGTGACGGCGAGAGAGGTTAGACCACCGTGTGTGCCGTTGTTTGGCCTTCTTTCGCATAGACACGCGGTTGCTTTTCCCCTTGTATTTCCAACCTAACGCACGCAAAATTCGACTGACATGATCGGGGTGATATTTCACTCCAAAACATCGCCGAATGACGGTACCAACACGACGGCATGTCCACTGGTCAGCTCGAACATTGGCTGCTCGTGGACCTTGTTGGAGAATTTTCAGGAGATGCAGGCGTTGTTTTGCCGAAAGGCGGGAGGGACGACCCGTATGCGGCTTGGCTTTGAGTGCATTATTCCCACCTTCTTCGAGCGCATCCTTCCATCGTTTCACAGAGGAGGGTGCAGCTCCAATCGTCCGCGCAACCTCACGAATGCCCCGGCCTTTTGCCAACATTTTTGCAGCACGCCGGCGTCTTGCTTCTAGTTTTTCTGCACTACCTTTTGGTCTCATACAGACATTCATCGGACACTCGGAGATTCCACTTGAGCTATTCCAGGAAAAAAATGAAGAAGTAGGTGGCACAGTCAACTTCATGTGGAGGTGTTTCTTTCCGAAAAATTTTGATTTGTCCCCTCGTCCTGATATTCTTATCTTCTTCTATGTTGGATAAAATTTTGAAGTAGTGATGTCGATAGGCATTATTGCTGGCTGACAGAGAATTAACCTCCGGTCAAATATCTCTCATGAGAGTTACACCACATGCCTCAATTATGGCTTGTCAAGATTGCGATTTGTTGCATCGTGCCCGTGTGTTACGTAATGGCGAATGGGCGATGTGCTCGCGGTGTGGGGCCATGCTCTATCGAAAGCGACGGAATAGCTTGGATCAGCCATTAGTATTTTCGCTGACTGCCTTCATCTTTTTCTGCATGGCGAACCTCTTTCCTTTTCTGACCTTTAAATATGAAGGGCGGGTGCAAGACAGTGTGTTGTATACAGGGGTCAAAGAATTGTTTGTTCAAGATATGTGGGCCGTTGCGACATTAGTCTTCGTCGTCAGTATTGCCATTCCGCTTCTTAAAATCCTAGGTATGCTGTATGTGCTATTACCGCTCAAGTGGAACCGACACTTCGGGCATGCGGCGCCTGTCTTCAGGATTGTGGAAGCTTTGCACCCCTGGGCAATGGTTGACGTGTATATGTTGGGAGTGATTGTGGCCATGGTCAAGCTTAGTGATTTTTCGACCCTTGTCCCAGGTATTGCCCTCTATTCCTTTGCTGGGTTGCTTCTTTCGATGGCGGCAGCTGGCGCGACGCTGGATCCGCATGATGTCTGGGAACGACTGGATAAGATTTCGTGAGGAGAACCAGTTTGACAGCAAGCCGGGCTGCGCTTATCAGTTGCCCAACGTGTCAACTGGTGAGTCGCGTACGTCGGGTATCCGGCAATGTCTTCCCTCTCTGCCGCCGATGTGGTGGGCGACTGTTTCGCCGGAAGCCTCATAGCCTTTCACGTACGTGGGCCCTGATTATCTCAGCGTATATTTTGTATATACCCGCCAATGCGTATCCCGTCATGACGGTCATTTCGTTCGGACAAGGAGAACCAGACACAATTCTGAGTGGTGTGCAATCGTTGATTGCCAGTGGTTGGTGGCCGTTAGCCGTGTTGGTATTTTTTGCGAGTATCATCGTTCCGCTAATCAAGTTGTTAGGCCTGACCTATCTTGTGGCATCGGTGCAATACCAATGGCAACGGTATCCAAAAACGCGAACCATGTTATATCGGATCACTGAGGCCGTGGGGCGATGGTCGATGATCGATATCTTCATGATTTCTATTTTGGTGGCGCTCGTTCGTCTCGAAGCCATCGCCACAGTTGAACCTGGTGTTGGTGCGACAGCGTTTGCGGCTGTGGTCGTATTGACGATGTTCGCGGCGATGAGCTTTGATCCACGACTCATCTGGGATACGATGGAACAGCCTCATGTCTGACCAACCCACAGATTCGTCGATTCTTGATGACCTTCCAGAAGTCGAAGTGGTCAGTCGAGGGGGATTGTCACTTGTGTGGATCATCCCGGCCATTGCGGCATTGATCGGCGCATGGCTCGTCTATCAAACGTTGTCTGAAATGGGTCCGACCATTACGATCGTCTTTAATGAAGGTGAAGGATTAGAGGCAGGCAAGACCAAGATCAAATATAAATCGGTCGAAGTGGGCCAAGTGGACACCGTTGAAATCAGCGATAATCTTTCACAAGTAATTGTGACGGCCACCATGCACAAGGAGACTGAACCTCATTTAACGACCAACACCAAGTTCTGGGTTGTCCGGCCTCGGGTTGGATTTAGTGGGATTTCCGGCTTAGAAACACTAGTGTCCGGAGCCTATATCGACGCTGACCCGCGGCCAGGGGAACCGGCACGAGAATTTATGGGACTAGATAAACCGCCTGGGGTGACAGCGTTTGAAGAAGGAAGGCAATTCCAATTGATCGCTGAAAAACTCGGTTCCTGTTATCCGGGCGCTCCTGTATTCCTACGAGGAATCAAGGTTGGCCGAATTCTCGGCCACGAATTGGCCAAAGATAATCAGAGTGTGTTTATCGACATTTTTATTCAGGCCCCGCACCATTTGTTGGTCATGGATACGAGCCGATTTTGGCAAAGAGCTGGAATCGAAGCATCCGTAGGAGCGGGCGGGATCGATGTGAAGATGGAATCATTAGTCTCGGTTATTGCCGGAGGTGTGGCCTTTGATACGCCGGTGATGGCTGGAGGAACGGGGGAGCCAAGTGCGCCAGGGACCGTCTTTGAATTATTCGATAGTTTTACCAGCATCGGCGAAGCCAAATATGTTCGTAAAACACCGTACCTTTTGCATTTTGATGGATCCGTCCGTGGCTTGAAAGTTGGAGCACCGGTCGAACTCAAGGGGATCAAGGTTGGGACCGTGTCTGATATCGCGATGGAATTAGACCCCAAAACATTGGACTTTCAGGTTCCCGTCGCTATCGAAATCCATCCAGATCGAATTCTGACTCCTGATGTGCAGGAAGCCTTGGATCGGCTCCACGCCACGGAACCCTATGCTGTCAGCCGAATGTTGGTGGAGGACCATGGGTTGCGCGCGCAATTGCAGACAGGCAGCCTTTTAACCGGGCAACTCTTTGTTGATCTAGACTTTTATCCGGATCTCCCACGGAAGTCGTTAATCATGACGGGGACGTACCCCGAAATCCCGACTGTGCCATCCACGCTAGATGAATTCAGACGTACGGCGACTAATGTCTTAGAGGAAATTCGACAGTTGCCACTAGATAAGATTGCCCATGAATTGCTAGAAACACTTAAGGGAACCAAGCGTCTTGCCAATTCTCCTGATCTGATGCAATCCGTGCGCACGCTGAACTCGACTTTGGAGGATGTGCAACAACTTACCTATGATGTAAATCAGAGAGTGGAATCATTGGCCAGTGGTACCGAGAAGACACTCGCCGCGGCGCGAACGGCGTTGGAAATGGTCGATCCCCATTCTCCGACGGCGGTCAATCTTACCAATACATTAGAAGAACTCGCGGCCGCAGCGCGTTCTATTCGAGTCTTGGCCGACTATCTAGAGCAACATCCTGAGTCCTTAGTCCATGGGAAAAACGAGTGAAGAGGATCAGGCGATGATGCGAAATATGTGTGGCTTCTGTGTAGTGACCATCTTCATATTGAACTTCTCAGGATGTGCCAACACCCAGCCCACTCATTTTTATCTATTGCGTGCGATGGAGACGGCTTCAGGTGGTCCTCACTTAGAAACGAAGAATTCTGGTATCTCGCTAGGGTTGGGTCCGATCAAAGTTCCCAAATACTTAGATCGGCCTCAGATTGTCACCAGAATCAGCTCGCATGAAATCAACTTAGCTGAATTTCACAAATGGGCGGAGCCAATAAAGGACAACCTCTCCAACGTGCTCCAAGAAAACCTTTTGGCACTCCTGGCGACTGATCGAATCGTGCTGTATCCTTGGAATCGATCGAGTCTACCTGATTACCAATTATCACTTGACGTTGTTCAATTGGATGGTCGGAAAAACCAAGAAGCTGTCTTCAAGGTGCGATGGACATTAGCGCGAGATGACGGACGACAAGTACTTCGACAACAGACCAGCCAGTTTTCGGAAATATCACGAGGTTCAGGCTATGAAGATCTTATTGAAGCCATGAGTCGAATGCTCACGACTTTCAGCCAAGAAGTTGTAGAGAGTATCAATGCCCGTTCGTCTTCAACTCCTAAAATGCGCAAGTCCAAAATCGATCAAGCAAATCCTTTCAAATAGGGTCCCTCCTAACACCAAGGTTTACTGATAGTTTAATGTGCTTTCTCGTTCAGAGGGATTCAATCTTAAAGTTGGGGGCATCAAGTGTTCATCATCACAAACTTTTCTTAATATCTTGTCAACCTAAGACGTGCATGATCTCCACACTTAGTTTATCAATGCGGTAATAAATAGAATAGACGCCACACACGTTCCGACGATAGCCTGAACGAATATGTTACAACGGCTGGGTAGAGCAGAGGCTGTTCGGACAAGATGGCAAATCGTTGCTTTAGCTGGTTGCGATATTGATCAGACTGCGCCAAGTCGAAATGCTCATCTCCATATTCTGCGACCTGCAGTCATTCGAAATAGGTTCCTGATGTTGTATACTCCTGAGCAATGTGGCATACAGTGTTGATTTACGAAAACGGGTGGTCAAGTGTGTCAAAGAGAAGGGTAGCAAAGCGGAAGCCGCACGGCGTTTTTGCGTCAGCATCTGGTGCGTCTATGATTGGTGTGGGTGTGCGGACTTAGCCTCCACATATCCTCGGACTCGGCGGCGGAGGTTGGATTGCGTGGGCCTCCGGCGGCACGTGGCACAATATCCCGACGACACCCTTCAGAAACGCGATTGTCATTTTAGCGTGCGGATCAATGCGATCTGGTGCGCGCTCCGCCAGAGCCGCGTAACTCGTAAAAAAACTCTGTGGTACGCTGAACAGGACCCCACCAAGCGGGGAGCCTACCTGGCGCAGGTTCGTCAGCTCCGATGAACCCAACGAACAGCACCGGTGATCTATCTCGATGAGAGTGGGTTTGATCGCACCGCTTACCGGCCCAATGGCTGGGCCTGCCGTGGCCAATGTGTTACAGGGGAACGGAGCTGCAACTTCCGACCCCGTACCGGCTTATTGGCCGGCAAGTGGGCTAAGCGGTTTCTGGCTCCCATCCTCGTTGGGGGCAGTACGAATGCCGAATGGTTCAATAGCTGGCTGGAGCAGCACTTGTTCAAAGAACTGCCGCCGCACTCCAGGCTGATTATGAATAATGCCGCCTTTCACAAAACGCCCAAAACATGCGAGGTAATTCAGCAAGCGGGGCTCACGCTCCTGTTTCTGCCTCCCTACTTCCCGGACTTCAATCCCATTGAGCAAGATTTTGCCACGCTCAAGAAACGGCGACGGCGCCCCCGGATACCGCGTTCGACGAGATAGTCAGATCGTATGGAAATTAATTGGAATGACTATAGAACCCTCTGCAAAAGGCAGCTGAGTAGAGGGTCTTAGGCTCTTGGGGGGTTTTTTTTAAAAAATTCTTCCTTTGGCTCGTGCTTTGTTCCCCTTTTGGCAGTTTGTCTTCCCCGCTTATGTGAGACTCCCGTGGTTAGCCTACCGCGAGTGGCTCTCGTCGGCAGAAGAACAGATTCGACAGGGCACACAGTCGGGTAAGCTGCGCCGCGTCTTTGGCCAAGCCTTTATAGCGGAGCTTGCGGTGCTCCCACAGGTGCTTGATCACTCGGAACGGATGTTCCACCTTGGCCCGAATCCCTGAGCGCCAACGATTGCGGTTCTTTTGCGAGGAGGACAAGGGATGTTGGCGGTAGCCTCGATATGAAATTCCGTAATAGAAGCCGTCCGTTCGAGCTTGGCGTTTATCGGCTTGCTTGGAATACGCGCTGTCGCCGAACAATGCCTGTTCGTCTCCGTGTTGCAACTCCTCTAGCATCTACCTTGGCCGTGGTAAATTCCGTCGAATGAATAATGGGCTGTCCTTGTGCTTGGACCCCGATATGCCCTTTGGCCTCGAAGTGCCACGTGTTGTTCCTGCTTACAGGGGCGGCCAACAAGGTGGCGTCCACAATCGTCCCCGCTTTGAACACCAACCCATGGGAGTCTAAGTGAGTATTCACGACAGCCAGAATCTGTTGCGACAGTCCATGCTCTTCCAACAGATGCCGAAACCGGCAGATGCTGCTCTCATCAGGAATCATGCCCCGAAACAGTCAAACCCTAGAAAGGTTTGGAGACTCAGGCGATCATAGAGGGCTTCTTCCATGAGCGGATCACTCAAGTTATGCCAGAGTTGAAGAAAGTGAATGCGGAGCAGGACTCGCAGCTTATGAGGCGGACGCTCACCGGAGCTCTTATAATGCGGTTGGATAACCTCCTCCAATTGCTTCCACGGCATGACCGCATCCATCTCGTTGAGAAAGCGCTCAATTCGTACCGACTTCGTTTCATTTTGTACCTCATCGTGGTTTGCATGAGGGCTATTCTACAGGATCTTCGCACTTTTGCAGGGGATTACTATAGAACCCTCTGCAAAAGTCAGTTGAGTTGAGACTGTTGGACTCTCGGCTCGTCTTTTGAGGGGTCAGCTTGTCTCGATCTCTTGTCTCCCTCGTCCTCGATTCCTTGTTTGCGGCTGGTCCGGGCTGCTCATCCCGGCGTTTCCCGTCGTCAGATGGTCTCAAGCAGGGCGCGTCGGCAGAAGAACAGGTTCGACAGGGCACACAGCCGGGTAAACTGCGCCGCGTTCTTGGCCAGCCCCTTATACCGAAGCTTGCCGTGTCCCCACAGATGCTTGATCACCCGGAAGGGATGTTCCACTTTGGCTCGGATACTCGAGTGGCGACGATTGCGTTTCTTTTGCGAAGCGGATAAGGGATGCTGGCGGGCACCCCGATCCGCGAGCCCATAATAGACCCCGTCCTGCCGGGCTTGGCGTTTATCCGGTTGCTTGGTATAGGCACTGTCCCCGAACAACGCCTGTTCTTCCCCATGTTGCAACTCCTCCAGCACTTGGCTGTCATGCACTTTGGCGGTGGTAAACTCCGTTGAATGAATGATCGGTTGCCCTTGGGCCTGCACGCCAATATGGCCTTTGGCTCCGAAGTGCCATGTGTTGTTCTTGCGTGTTGAACTCATCTCGGGGTCCCGTTCGTTGCGAGCGTTTTGCTTGCTCACCGGCGCGGCTAACAACGTCGCGTCTACAATCGTTCCCGCTTTCAGCACTAGCCCATGAGAAGCTAAGTGGGCATTGACCGCGTCCAGGATCTGTTGCGACAGGCCGTGCTCTTCTAACAGATGCCGAAACCGGCAGATGCTGCTCTCATCCGGAATGACCCCACCAAAACAATCAAACCCCAGAAAGGTTTGGAAACTGAGGCGGTCATACAGGGCTTTCTCCATCAGCGGATCACTCAAGTTATGCCACAGTTGGAGAAAATGAATGCGCAGCATCACCTGGAGCGCGTGAGGCGGACGCCCGCCTGAGCTCTTATAATGCGGCTGGATGACTTCTTCCAGTTGTTGCCACGGCACCACTTGATCTATCTCATTGAGAAAGCGCTCAATCCGTAACTTCTTCGTTTTCATCTTGTACCTCATCGTGGTTTGCATCAGCGCTATTCTACAGTATTCTATTACTTTTGCAGAGGGTTCTTTAGTCAAGAAATTGAGGAGAGCTTCAAGGTCTGTTCTCATTCAAGCCTGTGCCTCACAATCGCAACCTCAAATAGTGCGGGAAACTCTCTCGAATAGGGTCCCATCAAAAGTACGTTTTAACCCTGTTGTATTGAGGGACTTTTCTGTCGTAGAATATCCTCCTCTCATTTAGATAGTATCGTCACAAGATAGATCCTCACAGCCAGATACACCGAATTTAGACGATCGCCAAAAAGGAGGACGCCTTTTTGGCATACCGGGTGGCAATCCCTCGCCAACGTTTCAGATGCAGGAATGCATTTTCGACCAAGTAACGCATCCGGTATAAGTCTCGATCGTATTCGCGAGGAGTCCGCCGACTGGTCTTTGGGGGAATGATCGGCGCAGTGCCCCGTCGTTCCGCTTCATGGAGAATTGCCTCTATATCATAGGCCTTATCCCCCAAGCAGTGCGTTGGGCTCGAACCCGGCAATCAGCTGGTCAGCCTGCGTACAATCCGCCACGGGACCTGCTGTAACAAGAGGTTGGAGCGGCAAACCATTCGCATCCACGGCCAAATGGATCTTGGTGTTGAGCCCCCTTTTGTGCGCCCCATCGCCTCATTGCCTCCTCCCGCCCCTGCGGCATGCGGATGCACCTTCACGTGGCTCGCATCGATGATTAACCACTCCATGTCGGGCTCATCGATCAGTCGTTCCAGGATTTTTTCCCAGATGCCTTTGTCGCGCCAGCGGCAAAAGCGGCGATGCGTGTTCTTCCAATCGCCGAGATCCGGAGGCAAAGCCCGCCAGGGGGCGCCGGTCCGCAAGATCCAGAACACGGCATTGAGAAACAGGCGATTGTCCCGGGCGTGCCCACCCCACTGCCCCTGCTGACCGGGCAAGAGCGATTCTAACAGGCTCCACAGGCGGTCCGACAGATCGTGTCGTCGGTGAATCTTGCTCATCGCAGCACCTCCTTGTGTTGCGAATCATAGCATATTTCTTATCTCGTGACGGCACTATCTAGGTAAAAAAAACTGCCGGCCTCGGTTAAGGCGAAACGCTCATGGATTGTGCCAGGACATCCACAGCTGAGCATTCCGCGGAAGTGTACGTTACTGGGGCTGGATCGAGGCCGTTGGTATTATTAGCCCTCTCCTGTCTCGGCGGAATCGGGGGCACTCATGCAAGTGATTGATCGCCAATATACTCGGACGCCGTTATGTGGTATCTGGCGGATGACCGTCTATTTGAATCGCCTGGGGTGTACGGTGGAAACGTGTGCAACTGCTGATGAGGCAGATGGGCCTGGTGGGTGTGGCTCCTGGGCCTCGGACCATTTGGCCTCAGCCGGCACACATACCGTGTATCCCTCTTTATTGCGAGGTGCGGTGATGTTTAGTCTCACAGGGTGATAGAATTTGGCGTCTGATTGCCTTCGAAATTCTGTGAGGCTTTCTGCGAGAGACCGATTAACCCGACTTGCTCCCAAAAGGCTATTCGAGGGGGATGAGGATTTCTAGACCGCCCATGATGTCATTGAGTTTGAAGTCGCGTTTTGGGCTGTGTGCATGTGCATTGTGGCAATTCACGCAAGCACGGCTGATGGCGCGATCGGGAAAGATGGCTTGATAGTATTTTCGTTGGTCCATTTCAATTTCTAACTCCACGACTTCTCCATAGGTCATGACCTGTTCGAGTGCTTGCCGTTCTTTTTCAGATTTTGGTGCGTTGTCCTGATTAATTGGCCATAAGCTGACGAGTCGATAGCGAAATGGCTTGCCTCGGACTTGCAGACCTCGTGACGATTCTTTGAAAAACTGAGCAGGTAATGGCAAGGTTCGATCCTCTCGCCAGTTTTCGGTCGCATTCACAATTAACATCGCTTCCATTCGTTCAACCACATGTTGTGTATAGAAGGTGCGATCAGCTTGCAGGACGGCGTGCAGGTAATCTGCGACGACCCGAATAGGCAATCCCGTGTTGGGTGCAGTGCGGCTCCCAATGCCCCAACCTAAAGCGAGGCCGACTAGCCCAGTAACCGCTGCGATCACGAAGGGTTTCCCGTTCATCACGTGTCTCGACTATGAATGCTAATGAGACTGGTTCATGATCTTCTGAAAGCAAGTGGCAACACCGTTGAGTTGCATCATAGCAATACTCCCCTGTTTTCTACTACACCAATTCTAATGCGTTCAGTTCAGGGCACAGATGAAGCCGCGATTCTGAGTGACTTTCACCAACCGCCCATGGACAGTTGGTAAACGAATTTCGTAGGCTTCACTATAAGCCAAACGCTCGGTGAGAATGTTTCGCGTCGTGCGATAGCTGACTGACACAATTTCTCTTCACGCATGAACCTCAAGACACTTTTTCTGAATTTACCCCTGGCCAGGAAGCTACTCTTGGTGTCGGCTGTCCCGATGCTGGCGGTTCTGATCTTAAGCTTCTTGACGTATCGTAGCGTGGAAACCTTCTCCTTGGATGAGGAGCATTTGAATGAGGTGTATCACATTCAAAGCGCTTCAGCTGAGTTCATGCGGTTAGTAGTCGATTTGGAGACAGGGTTTCGGGGCTATGTCTTGACGCAACAGCCGCAATTTTTGCAGCCCTATCAGGCGGCGAAGCAGCGCGTGGTGGCCTTAGGGAACTCACTGCGGCAGATGGTGCATGATGATGCGGCGCAGCATGCTTTGATGGAATCTGTTCAGGACAATGTGAAACAGTTAATGGCCGACAAGGATTATCTGATTCAACGGGTTGAGATTGGACGTCCCGATGAGGCCTTACAGTATATCGAAGCAGAAAAGGGCCGCCTGTTGATGTTGGCCATTCGTGAAGAAATGGCTCGATTTGATCGTCAAGAAGTTGAGCAGTTGCAATTAGCGTTGGACAGCAGCTCTGAGGATCGTTCGATATTGATGAATGTCGTGATCGGTGGTGGCGCACTTGCCCTTATCTTGATGTTGCTTCCCCTGCAACTGATCGCGCGATCCATCACTGGACCACTGACGACATTGGTTAAGACCGTCGAAAATTTTTCTGGAGGCCGCATGCCCAAGGTGCCGGTGCTCATGCGGCATGATGAGATTGGAGAGCTCACTCGCGTCATGCATACCATGGGAACACAGATTCATCAGCATATTCAGCAGATAGAACAATCCGAGCAGGAATTGCGGACGTTGAATCAGGATGTGTCCTCGTCCGAAGCGAAGTACCGTGGCATTGTGGATAATGCTCCTATCGGAATTTTTACTTTGGAAGAGGATGAGGTGATTTTTAACAATCGGCAGAACTGGATCTTAGCAGGACGTGATCCAGACGAAGTCTTGGAGCCCGAGCAGATTTGGGAAGCCGTCCATCCAGATGACCGAGAGGATGTGCAACAGGCTTTTCACGAAGCCCGGGTTTGCCGAGAGGCGTTCGAGCGTGTGTTTCGGTTTGTTCATACCGATGGGACGGTCAAGCGGGTCTTGTCGCGGGCGGTGCCTATTCAAAATGGTTCAGCCTCACCCAGCTTGTACCAGGGGTTTAATGTGGACATTACCGCGCTAGAGCAAATGCGGGCGCAGTTGAGTCGATCCGAACGACTGGCGACACTTGGCCAGGTGGCGGCGGGGATTGCGCATGAAATTCGCAATCCGCTCGTTGGGATTGGATCGACGGCGTCATTGTTACTCGAAGATTTCTCAGATGGGGATTCTCGACGGGAGGATTTAACCATTATCCTGAGAGAAACACGACGGTTAGATCGGATTGTGAATCAAATTGTCGACTATGCCCGACCGCGAGATCTCTTGCCCATTACTTTTCAACTTCAAGAATTACTGGAGGAGTCACTCCAAGTCCTGTCCGTTCCTTTGAAGGAGAAAGCCATTCAGGTGCATCAGTACCGTCCTGAGAATGTGCCGCCGATTCGTGCTGATCGTGATCAACTGAAACAAGTTCTCTTGAACATTCTTCAAAATGCCATTGAGGCCATGTCTATGAATGGAACCCTCCATCTTTCCATCGGAGAAGAATATTTTGAACAACAAGACGGGCTTCGTTTGAAAGTCGAAGATACGGGCAAGGGAATCGATGCGAATGTGCTAAACCGGATCTTCGAGCCGTTTTTTACCTCCGGGAAACATCGTGGAACAGGGCTGGGATTAGCCATATGCCGAAATATCATTGAAGCCCATGGCGGAGAAATTCATGCGGAAAGCCAACAACAAAAGGGAACGGCCATTTCCCTGTGGCTTCCTTGCGTCTGTCAAACACAATTATCGATGGCCTAACTGATGCGCGCGACAATTTTTGTGACGGATGACGATGAAGTGGTACGTCAGGCGATTACTCGGCGTCTCGCCAAACGCCACCATGACATTCAGAGCTTTGACTCTGGTGAAGCGTTGCTGGAGGCGCTGGACGGAGAGCTGCCTGATTTGATCCTGCTGGATTTAAAGATGACGGGCATGACCGGTTTGGAGACCTTGAAACATGTTCGAGCAAAAGCGCAACAAGCTTTAGTGATCTTGCTCACGGCCTATGGAACGGTCGAGGATGCCGTGGAGGCGATGCGGCTAGGGGCTTACGATTTTCTGATCAAAAGTGTGGACTTGTCAGGCGTCGAACCCGTCGTCGATCGAGCGTTGGAGTATTTGACTTTGCGCCGCCGTATCGATTTCGAAACGCAGGATCGGCCAGGGCGGTATGCGTTGCAGAATCTGGTTGCGAACAGTCCAAGCATGAAAGAATTGGCGAGTCAGGTACAGGAGATGGCTCAAAATCCTAAAACGACGGTGTTGTTGTTTGGAGAGACGGGGACGGGAAAAGAGTTTGTAGCCCGTGTCCTTCATCATAATGGCCCGCGGGCACAAGGCCCATTTGTTGGGGTCAATTGCACCGCCATCCCCCAAGAATTGTTCGAAAGTGAACTGTTTGGGTATGAGCGGGGGGCCTTTACTGGTGCACATCAACGAAAACCCGGCCTCTGTGAACAAGCGGAAGGTGGCACACTTTTTCTTGACGAAATTGGTGATCTGAACCTTACCATGCAAGCCAAACTCCTTCGAGTTCTTCAAGAACGATCGTTTAAACGTCTTGGGGGACGCGAAGATATCGAGGTGGATTTTCGACTGATCGCGGCCACCAACCGTGACCTTCGGAAAGAAGTCGCTGACGGGGCATTTCGGGAAGATCTCTTTTTTCGACTGAACGTGGTGTCGCTGGATCTTCCCCCTTTGCGCCAGCGCATCGAAGATATTTTGCCACTCAGTTTGCAAACGTTAGTTCGACAGAGCCAGGATTTGGGAAAGGCTATCACCGCGATCGATGCCGACGCTCAGCAGTTGTTGGAACGCTATCCCTATCCTGGCAATATTCGGGAACTGCAAAACATCATTGAGCGAGCGGTCATTTTTTGTCGTGGACAAACGCTGACGAGCGGCGATCTCCCACGTGAGGTTCAAGAAGGTTCGCAGTCAGCCGTGAACGTTGTGAAACAGGGAAGCCAAGAGGTCGTACGGATCGAAATGCGAATAGGCGAGCAGACCCTGGCGGATATCGAAACGACGTTGATCGAAGAAGTGATGCGTTTGTCAGATTACAACAAGAGTCTGGCGTCAAAACATTTGGGCATTACTCGGTTTGCGTTAGACCGCCGCCTCAAGAAACAGACGGATTCATGAAGCGTCTGTGCTCAAGTATGTTCACGATCCATCCCTCTTCTTGCGGCTTTTGTATAAAACCAGGAGACCGAGCACTCCGATAATAATGGCTATTAAACCGAATAGCTCTAAACCGCCCATCAGCTAACCCTCCTGGTCCTAGGTAATCGCATATGTGTGGCTTTAAACCTCATAACGAAAACGATCCCGGTATTCTTTCGAGGGCTGGTAGCAAGTCGTGAATTTTCCCCGGAGCTGATATCGATGTCTTGCAACCAGATCATAGGCTCTATCTCTTGCAGCCCGCGGCAGAAAAATCAATACATACAAAAGACGCCAGATTCCACCTAGACGATATGCAATAGTCAAAGCTGCTGTCGACTTGGTGAGATATCCATCTGGTGTGATTACGACAAACGTGGAAAGTTCGTCCTGTAGTAGTCCGTGAGTCTTGAGAAGTCTTTGCCCAATAGGAGATTGCAGCGAGGCGAATTCAAACCGTCTATGTGTATCGTGCTTCACTAGAAAACGAACCCATCCTGTACACCACCCACAGAGGCCGTCAAACAAAATAAGCCAGGGATATTGGGACGACGAGTGATTCGGACTCGAATGCATAAACAAACCCCGATGATAGGTTTGATGTTGCAAGCTTGGCATTTCGATCGACTGTCCGTCTAGTGGGTGAGGCCGTCTTTGATATAAGGTGTAGGAATATGGAGTCGCTCAATGCTTGCTGATGTCGTCCTGCCGAGTCGACGGTTTCAGGTCTTTACCTACAAGGTGCCGCTGCAATTCAGGGAGGCACTCCAGGTTGGGAGTCCGGTTGCGGTGCCGTTAGGTTCTTCAGTGGTCTCAGGTCTTGTGGTCAGTGTGTATGAACACAAACCGGCGCCGACGTTTCCTGGCAGAGTAGGTCCTGCGACATTACGAGCTATTCTGGCTGTAGAATCTGACAGTGAGCAGGCAACCCTCGGGCACAATCTGTTTCAACTAGTTAGAAAGGTTTCCGACTATTATCTTGCTCCGCTGCCTGCTTGTTTGCGACTGATTGTTCCTCCTCACTCTGTGCGAGTGGTCAAACGGTTGTTCTTGACCGAACCGGGGCGTAGGGCGTTACAGCAAGAGGCTCTGTCGAACGAGGAGCGGGTTGTGCTTGAGAAATTGGCGCGTGCTCCCGAGGGTCTCTTACGATCGTCGGTCACGCGATCGATCAAGACTGCATCATCTCTACTCTCTTTGGCAAAAAAAAAGGGATGGATTCTAGAGAAAACCCAAGTGCCAGCTACCGCCCGCTCTTCAAAAGGCAAAGCTCCCAAGCCATCGATGGCCATGCCCACGGCGGTTTCTCAACTAGATGTGTTTGATCAGTCTGAGCTTGGTCGCGAAAACACTGAAAGTCGAACTATCGTTCATGCCGAGAACTTCTGTGAGCTAAGAATCGTGAGAGCTCTCGAGAAAAAGGTATTCCAAGAAATCGCCATCGTTGATACGGAAGCACGCCGCTACCAGATTCTTGTGGAAACCATACGGGCCATTTGTCCATACCAAAGACAGTCGATCGTCCTCTTGCCTGAGATCCATCAAGTTGAAACGATGGCAAGACATCTCGGTCAAATCTGGGGTCATGAGGTTGAGTATTTTCATGGGCATTTGTCGCTTCGCGAACGGTCGGCGAGATGGGAACGGATACGCCAAGGGTCTATCGCTATTGTGGTTGGAACACGGTCCGCTCTTTTTCTTCCGCTCGATCAGCTGGGATTAGTGTGGATTGAACATGAGGAGGATTCATCATACAAGGAAGAACGTCTGCCGTATTATCACGCAAGGGAGGTCGCCAGGATGCGAGGAGAGGTGGACGGAGCTCTCGTGGTTTACGGAAGCGCGCATCCGTCTATGGAAACTTACGCATGCTTTGGAAGGCAGACTGACATATTGTCTCATTCAACCACCCTTCAGAACTCTCGAAGTATGTCTCCTCACGTGCAGATCGTTGATCTGACTCCCTTGGCTTTTGACACCATTCTTTCTCCTGAAGCCTTAGATGCTGTAATCGGAACGTTAGAGGCCGGGAAACAGGTGATCTGTCTTCTGAACCGAAAGGGCTTTTCACGCACATTGATCTGCCGTGATTGTGGACAAGCGCCCTCCTGTGCGAAGTGCGGTGTCTCTTTGCGTCTATTCCAACGCCCCACTCGCATGGTGTGTTCCTACTGCGACATAAGCCAATCGGCACCGGAGATTTGTCCGGCTTGCCACGGCCATGTTTTTCGGTATTCAGGAATTGGGATCCAACGACTTGAAGATGAGCTCGCGAGTCGTTTCCCATCCTATAGGATGGCTCGGATCGACCGTGAAAACATCAATATGCGAAATGAGGCTCTTCGGATCCTACAACCATTCCGCCAGAAAGAAATCCAACTCCTGATAGGCACGGAATTTCTCCTGCACCAACCTCTTCGACCGATGGCAGCGCTCGTTCTTCTTCCCCAAGCCGACCTCACTTTACACATTCCTGATTTTCGCTCTGCTGAACGCACGTTTCGAATGTTTTCACAAGCGGTGGCTATGGCCCAAGATGACTCGCAACCTGGACGGGTCATTCTACAAACTCGCATGTCGGATCATCATGTATTGAAGGCAATTCAATGCGCCCAGCCTTCTATCTTTTATGAACATGAACTGGTGCTGCGTGAAGCTTTAGATTACCCACCTCTGACGCATCTCATTTTGGTAGTGGTGATGGGCCCGAAAGCTGAACGGGTGACCGTTGTGGTCAATTATTGGAAGGAACAATTTACTCAACATGGTTTAGGAGGGTCAGCACTTTTGGAGGAAACGACACAACTGTCACGGGCGATCGTTCTGGGGCCTCTGACGTCGAAGAAACCAGGAAGTGGAAAAAAGAACCGGACGCTGTTTCTGATCAAGACAACTGATTTGGACAAAACGCAAGGTTTCCTGCGAGACATTCAGCGGAGGGCGGATGAAAAATTTTCGAAAGAGGCTGTCATTTCTGAAATCAATGTGGATCCACTCGACATTCAATAGACAGACGATGGTTTGAGGGAAATTACCGTGATTTCTTTTTAGATTTTTTCTTTGAGGGCGAGGATGATGATGTTGGTTCAGGAAAAGGGTGATGGGTGATGGGTCCACGGGTGCGTTTAAAAATACCGTACGCAAAGGTCATCCAAAATACGCCAGAGAAGAGGCCAAATAATACGGCCGTAAAAATCCGTTGTAATTCCTCGAGGGATGGTTCAGGCCCTAATTTTTGTAGATCTGCCATTTGCATCAGTGGCCAGGCGATGCTTTCCACACCTAGTAGCAAGGTACAAATCGCCCAAATGTAGCCAATAGATTGACATTTCCAAGCCAAAAGCACTGCTAGAGCAATTGTGACCGCAATGCCAATTTGGATCGGCAGGGCACCCAATAGGAGCCATAGTCCTACTGTGACGGTCAGACTGCCCAATACGGCATTGAATTGAAGCCACAAACTCTCATTCATGCGACATCACCTTCAGGGAGTGTTGAATAATGAAGATATCAAAGGCCATATTTCGCCAGGAAGTCCTTAGCGATCAACAGCGTCGGGGCGGTTCAAAAAAGTCCGTCCAGCAAGGCCGTAGCCCTTTTTGCGCGTGGAGCGTACTGGCACTACGTGAGCACGGAAAAAGGGCGAGAACCCCGCTGGCGGCTTTTTTCAACAGACCCCTTCATATCTTCTTCACGGCCTCACACCATATCATAGGTCTTCTCTGAAGAGCAGCGACATCTCTAAAATCTCAGGAGCCCCATCTGTTATCGACCGATATCAGTAAGGGGTTCCGTTGTAATGGTGTATTCCCCTCGAGGGTTGTCGGTGAAGGTATTGGAGTGGGGTAGTTTCTCTGGTTCTGGAGTGGATTGGGAATCGGGCGTCATCACAATTCCCCAATGGGCGTTCATCTCAAAGGTATTGTCAAGAATGAGTGCTTCTCCCAGGGAAAAGAGCAGTAGTCCGCTCAGCATATTGTTTCGACAGATGTTTTTGATGACGTCTGGGCGAGTATGTTCGTCTCGTACGGCGATCCCAAAATGATGGTTTCCAAAACATACATTCTCCCGCAAGTAAGGCTGTGCTCCGGCAAACGAGAAAATGCCTGACTCCCGGTTATGACACACTTCATTGCCTTGCAAAGTTGGTCGGCAGTCCGGTCCGTATATGACTACTCCAGATAGAAGTCCTTCTGTGGCTCGGCATTGGGAAATCGTGCACACAGAATCTAAAATATTCAAAGCCGAATGTTGATCGCTCCCAACGTAGCGAAACGTGATGCCGCTAATCTGCCCACCCGACACTCTTTGCAAATAACAAGGACCGCTTTTTCGATAGAAAATCGTGACCAGATCACGTCCGGCACCAATGAGGTAAATTGGGCGTTCAGTGATGACCAGCCGATCTTCGTAGGTTCCCGGACGGACAAAAATTTGGTCCTGCCCCGTGGCTTGAGCTAATGCTTCACTAGGCAGTGCAAAGCACCCTGGTTGCTTTGCATCAACGATCAAAGTTTTTCCGCCAAGCGGATTGGGAGGGGGGTCTGAAAGAGGCAATGGCAGACTACTCAGCAGGGTTTGTTCAATGAAGAGGTTGTTGGTAACAAATAATGCGGAGTGTTGTATCACATTATGAGTTGCGATCTCATCCGCGGTGCGCGAACCCTGAGATTGCAAGGACTGGTCAAACAAATAAGATGGTCAGAGAAAGATGTAGGTCGGAGAGATGACAAAGAGAAGGGCTAAATGCCTGGAAGCCATTTCACAAGGCGCCCAAGAAGTTTCAGGGTAGGATGTTCACGCCAGCACCCTTCCTTCCAAACCATGCGTTGAGACGTCCTCTTGGCCCATTCGATGTCATTCGATGGACAATTGCCTGATGCCAGACAACGAATTTTGTACTCGTAAAGTATTTCCACAGCGTGGCAGTCTGCTAACTCATTGAGCGCCCATCCATAGTTAAGCCAATACCAGGGTTTTTCAGGTTTCAACCGGATCGCCTTTTTGAGATAGGGCAAGGCACGTTCGGGATCATGAAGGTCAGCTAGATAAAGTCTTCCTAAATCTCCCAGGATGCCATGGTCGCACGACCCGTAAACCAAGGCATCGGTTAAGGCTTCTTCGGCATCTTCTATGTGGCCCTGTTGTTTGAGCCGCCAGGCATACATCTCTAATAAGTCGGGGTCCAATTCATTGAGTGTCACTGCTTTGGCTTGTTCGGCTAATGCTTGCTCTGGACGGTTGAGCGCGTTCAATGTTCGAGCTCGATAATCATGGAGATTTGCAACTTGTGGGCGATCCTGGAGAGCCGCAGTGAGGATATCCAGGGCTTCTTTGTCACGGTCAAGATAAAAGAGCGCTTGTCCATAGCTGTAGGCATAATAGTAATAACGCCCTCGTTTCATCGCAGCTTGATAGTGCGGAAGAGCCTTTTCGTAGTCATCGTTCCGATCAAACATTTCTGCTCGCATAAAATCCGGAAACCCCAAAAGAGGTTTAAGCGTTGGATAGCGATTTACATGAGGGGTCACTCTTTCTTGAAGAAACTTTTCCACGGCCTGGAGGCTTTCTTCCGTGGACCAGCTACTCCACCACGGAGTTAAGCTATACAAATGTTGCCAGCGGACGGCAAAAGAACCAGGGTCTGCTTGAAGGCCCTGGTCCGTATATTGATCAATCCCATCGTGATCTCCCAGACTCATGGCTATGCTGATGAGAAATTTAGAGGGAATGCCCGAATGTTCCTTTTTCTGCATGGCTTCTTGAAGATCCTGCCATGCCAAGGCAAAATTGGCTTGCATGCTTCTGACTCTTTCCTTGGGGGTTTCCGACATATAGGCTCCGCCGCGAGCCAACCATCCGATGTTCCAATGGTAGACTCCTCGAGCTAAGAGAGACGTTCCTCCTGCGTCATTACGAGTCACCCATTCATCAAGTTTTTCTTGGAGATCGGCAGCCGAGTTGGCAAAGGTGTAATACGCGGCTTCCACGTGTTCCTCGGGAATTTTCTTTGCCTGATACAGCGTTTCTTGACGGGTAAAAATTTGTTCTAATTTTTGGTAATGGCCTTGGCGCAGGTGCTGGATTAGTTCAAGACGATCCAGAAACTCAGCATGGATCACATCCGGAGAAAAGAAAAAGACTAACAGGCCACACCACAGGCCCAGCACTCTGATCGCTGGCGCGTCCTTGGGTACTTCAAAGAATTGCAAATGGTGATAGATAGGGTAGCGCATTGACGTTTCCAAGGTTCTAGAGGTGTCCTTAGCCCCTTTCTTTTCGGTGAAATGCCGGATTGTATGAAGCCGAAAGGGTTTCTCGAAATGGCCTTAGGTAGATGTCACGCATGCAAAAAAGGCGAGAATTAGGACGTTCTTCGAAGGTGTGAAAGGGTACTGCAGAAATTTGGAGCTTACAGTTAGATACTAAGGAGAAGTGTTGAATAATGATGCACACCAGCGGAAAATTTTGACCAGGGTTCCATACGAAGCCCCTGGGGGTAGGATCTTCGATATTGTCATGATTCAACGGTCCCTGAAAGGAGGCTCCTTTGTTTTCAGCAGCCCCCGAGGACGAGAGCTTACGTCAGGCTTGAGGAGAACAACGCGATGGAATTGTAGGGAAGCGAAGGAGGGTTAGTTATTCTCAAAAGCCTGTCGCGTGGCAAACACTTCACCAGGATGGATCAAGAGGAGACAATCGCCATCGACAGGATCTTTATGAAATAACGCGAAGGAAAGACACAACTGAGGCGTGGGCTCTGGTGCAAAGTCCAAGAGCAGTGGGACATCTACTAAGGGCGTGGGGATTTTAAGGCTTGCCAGTCTCAAACGTACAGCCACCAGAGCTTGGCGTATTCGCTCTTGAATCCCCGTATCCGTAAAATCAGGTGAGGTCGTAATGTATTGATCCCATAAGGGATTCGTAAGTCCGACGCAAAAATCAAGACCGATACTTTGGGCTGCGGGGGTGACGTCTTTTAAAATTCCAGATTTGATAGCTTCTCGCCGTGACTGAATTGTTAGCTGTCCCAATTCCATTTGGACTTCTTTCGAGGAGAGCGAATCAAGGGTCTCAAATTTTAATTGGTCGGTGTTGAGTGTGGCATCAGAAGTCGAGGCAGAGGGCATCGATTGGCTCGTGATAGGAGATGGCGGCTCCGCCCCAAGCGCTTTTAAAATGCCCTCATACACAGACTTAGCTGAATCTGTCCATCGGTCGTCTACGGGCAATCCCCGAAAAGCGGCTTCAGACGCTTTTCGTTCGTCATGGCTCAATTTCCTTGGCATCTTCATATTTCTACAAGGTAAGTCAATTTTGCAAAAAGTCAAGGAATATTAATGTAAGTTGGTCTCAGGAATCCGACAATCGTAAAAAATAGCCTGTCACAATATGCGCGGAATCGCACATTATATGCAGAGCGAAATCGCTCTTTTTAGAAAATTTTTATGCCCGCCTTCTTCAGATTATGATATGGATATACCTATAAATATTTATATTTTTCAATAATTTATGGCATTTTAATGCAATAAACGTTATTCTGGAATATTTTTTGCTCTATTAATGGCGTAACTAGTCATTAACTTACTAAGGAGCATGTCATGGATCCAATTTTTGATTTAGCAATGATAGTAGTTGTTGGCATTATGGTAGGATTAAATTTCCTTGGTTAAGATGCCATACTCTCACAGCGCTAGTCTCTCCTGTCTGTGTGAAGAGTTTCTTTTGAGTATTTCCTTTCCCTATGTTGCGCTTCCCAGTTAAAATTTAAAGTAGTTCTACGTAAGAAAAACCCAATAAATTACTGTTTTTAAAAGGATTTTTTCAGAAGTCCTTGAGATAGTGTGTTACGTCCTGTTATATGTACTGGACGAGCTCGTTTTTGGATTGCGTAGAAGTCAGCAGAGCAGTGTGTGGACTTGAACGAGATCCCTTCCTTAAAACACAGCCTTCAATCTTTGACCATCAGCAGGGTAGTTGGCCATTAAAGCCAACTGAAGTGTAAGCTGATTAACAGACTTCTCTCGTTTGAGTCCAACCCAGGTGTGGTGATCCTACATCCTCCAACATGACCAGTCCTGTGAAGGAAATCCCACGGGGGACGTTTTCTGAATTTCCCAGAAACTGGCAAGCCGATATGCTGTCCGGCTTTCTGGTGTTTCTCATCGCGTTGCCCCTCTGTTTGGGAATCTCACTCGCCTGCGGATATCCAGCGATCGCTGGGATTTTTACAGCGATTATTGGTGGAGTCCTTGCCACATTTTTCAGTAATTCAGAATTAACAATCAAAGGACCTGCCGCAGGTTTAATCGTGATTGCGATTGGCTGCGTCACGGAATTCGGCTTCACTGGCGGTAAAGATCCCTCTGCTGATTTTCAAGCGTATCAACTAGCGCTGGGCGTAGGAGTTGCTGCGGGAATCATCCAGATCGGGTTTGGGATTTTCCGAGCCGGAATCTTAGGTGAGTTTTTCCCCACATCAGCCGTGCACGGCCTACTGGCTGCAATCGGAATCATCATTATGGCCAAGCAATTTCCAATTGCCATGGGATTGAGTCCTGCAGGTACGCCGCTTGAACTCCTGGCTAAGGTTCCCCATTTCATCATGAATATGAATCCCATCGTTGGCCTTATTGGGATCATTAGCCTACTCATCATGTTTAGTTTTCCCTTCATCACGAACCCTCGCCTAAAGATGATCCCTGCACCCATGATTGTGTTATTCGTGACCGTGCCGCTCGGTCTGTATTTTAATTTCAGCCAGGAGCAAACGTACACGTTTCATGGACAGGAATATCCTCTGGGTAAAGATTTTCTTGTGGCTGTGCCAGAGAATATGTTTCTTGCATTGACGTTCCCGGATTTTTCTGGAGTGATGACGGCCATTGGTATCAAGTACATCATTATGTTTTCGCTGATTGGCAGTATTGAATCGCTGCTAAGTGCCAAAGCTATCGATGAAATCGATCCATGGAAACGAAAGACCAATCATGATCAAGACATGCTGGCCGTTGGAGTGGGGAATACCATCGCGGCCTTTCTGGGCGGCCTTCCGATGATTTCTGAAATCGTCAGAAGCAAAGCCAATATCGATAATGGCGCTCGTACGCGATTTGCCAACATGTTTCATGGTTTGTTCCTGTTATTGTTCGTTGCCCTGCTACCCGGCCTCATTAATCAAATTCCGTTGGCGGCCTTGGGAGCGATGCTTGTCTTCACTGGGTTTCGCCTCGCTTCACCTCATGAGTTTGTACACATGTGGCACGTGGGTAAAGAACAATTCATGATCTTCGTGTCTACGGTGGTGGGAGTGTTAGCGACTGACTTGCTGATGGGCATCGCGATTGGAATCGGCGTGAATTTTCTGTTGCATCTGAAGAATGGGGCTCCACCCCACTCTCTGTTGCGCCCGAAGGTTGAGGTCGATCGGACTCAACCGGAAGGCGTGACCGTTCGCGTCAAAGATTCGGCAATTTTTAGTACGTGGATCGGACTGAAAAAATGTCTGGAGTCAGTGATAACCGAACCGAAAGTTACCTTGGATCTTTCAGAAACCTATTTAGTCGATCATACGGTAATGGCAAAGCTCAAAGACATGCAGAAGGAATTTCAAGAGCAAGGGGCAGAATTGCTGCTGACTGGTTTAGATCAACATCGGCCGCTCTCCGAATACCCAACAGCGGCGCGGAAGCGATCGAGATGAGAAGACCCACGAGAGAGGAAATGTTCAAGCCGGTGAGGCTGGTGGACGAAAACTGGACTCCAAATCTTGATCGAGTGAAAAGACGATGACCCGCTCGCCAATCTGTGCATCAATGTCTGTAAAGAGTCCAGAGACGGTTGCACCTGTAATATCATTGAGTTGGGCACAGAGTTTTTCTCGGCCTTGGGTGATCAAGTTTTGCCGCATGGCTTTCACCATGTCGACGCCATCCTCACTTTTAGCCAATTGGCGTTCGGCAGGTGTCAACACACCTTTTAGCCGCACCAAAACAAGATCACGGATAATAAAGGCTTTGACATCCATTGGCCCCCGTCCCATAAACTCTTGTTCAAACTTGATGATCGCATTACGGATGGCCGTTTCAGCTTCCCCTTTTGTTCGCTCATTTTTCATCGCGTGTCTTGCAACTCTCGTCAGAATGTTTGTCGGAAAAATTATAGAAAGTTTTCTGACAGTGAACAATGACCTGAACAACAGGCTGATTCATGAACAGTGAAACCATTCTCGAGCCGCAACCCAAATTCACGGCTGAGGAACGAGAACACATACGCCAAGTAATAGGCAAGGCCAGTGAGCCCATTGCGCCGTTTTGGCCCATGCGAACCATGGTCGCGCAAAATCCTATTCATGGTTTGGAATATCTGCCGTTTGATCAGGCTGTTCGAAAAGGCAAACACCTTCTTGGGGGAAATGGCTATCTTGCTAATGAAGAGTATCAGCAGTTTTATCGAGACGCTCGCATTACTCCGGAAAGCCTGGAGAGAGCTTTTCAGAGAGTTGGGCCACGTCTAGAAAAGCACCGTTCTGTTCAACTCGGGAGCCGACAGATAACCGCTCATGAGGTCTGGCAATTACACATGTTAGTTGGTTTTGAAGAACTCCCGCCATCTCTGCTTGAGTGGGAACTGGGTAGCGAGGGGTCGACGAAGCGGTTTCACCAGAATCTTTCTGAAGAATCCCGAACACAAATCCTTGAACGAACGATTCAAGAATGTGAGCACTGTCGAGAGTATCCTGAAGAGGCCTATCTGACGAATCTGTGGAAGAGCACCTTGGCAGCTTTAATGTTGTCTGATTCTCCTTCTCCATCACAAACATTAGACCGTTCCGTTTTGCCATCGCCTGTATCGATTTCCTTGCCGGCACAACGGACTATCAGTGATTGGGTGGATCGTCTGACGGGAGCTGGTCTTGTCGACCAAATTAATGACCAACTCATTAAATGGGTCGCTGCGTTTCTCGATGAAGGGTTAGCTGGATGGGCAATGCCTCAGCGTCGGGATGGTTTTTATCACGCCTGGCGGCAGTTGGTTCAGGAAGATTACTCAGGGACCCTTCTCGGGATTCAAGACTTTTCTCAGAAGATTAGTGATCTTCCTTCGGACCCAGAGGGAGCTATTTCCTCGTATTTGCAACGTCTTGGTATCCCTGAGGGTCAATGGAGCGATTATCTTTCAAGGCAGCTGTCATTATTGCCAGGATGGACACGGTACATTCGTTGGCTCGGGGAACACCCCGCGTATCATGCGCAACGCGAGCATCCGATCGATACGACACAATATCTTGCCGTGCGTCTGTTCTATGAAGCGGAATTGACTCACATTCGTTGCCAACAAGAATGGGGAATTGATGGAACAGTTTCTGCCTTAACCGCGTATTGGAATGATCAACCCGAAGAATATTATTTTCGGGTAGGAGAGGAGTCACATTCCGTGGATCACACCAAACGGATGATCTGTCGAGACGGCTGGCGATTCTTCCATCTCGCACAGTTCCTTGAGTTATCTCCAATAGAAATTCATGATCTCTCACTTGCTGATGCTCAGATGGTGTTGCGGTGGCTAGATGAATTTCCCTCTGACCAGCATAGTCCAGTATGGCTCGAAGCATACGAAGAGTCTTTTCGAGCAGACATTCTAAGAAAGATCTCTAGGCATCGTGGAACAGTGCCAGCATTAGAATATCGACCTCATGCGCAATTGGTATTTTGTATCGATGTCCGCTCTGAATCGTTTCGCCGCCATATTGAAGCTCAAGGTCCCTATGAAACGTTTGGGTTTGCGGGGTTCTTTGGCATTCCTCTTAGCCATCAAGCCTTTGATAGTGCCCAACGAGCTTTCCTGTGTCCCGTATTACTGACTCCGAACCATGCAGTAACGGAAACACCTCGAGCTGAAGCAGGACCAGCATTAGAAACTTATTCTTCTGGTACTCGTTGGCACCAATTGGGGCATCATCTTTTTCACGACCTCAAACACCATCCCATTGGGTCGATGATGGTGATTGATGTGCTAGGCTTCTTTTTTAGTCTCGGTTTAGTCGGAAAAACCTTACTCCAAAAAACATTTCGCACTATCACATCGACTATCGAAAGTTTGTTCACACACCGGGTACCGACCGAGATCTCAGTTTCTGCGCCGGCAGATCCTCAGAATCTCAAAGTCGGAGAAGTCAATGCAGAAGGGATTCCTGAGGGATTATCCCAGGGGTTTTCTCTAGAGGAACGGACAACGTTTATCGAAAATGGCTTACGCGCTATGGGACTGGCACAAAATTATGCACGGCTCGTGTGTCTCTGTGGCCATGGCAGCGAGACAGACAACAACCCCTATTATGGTGCGTTGGATTGTGGGGCGTGTGGTGGGGCACCTGGAGATGCGAATGCACGGGTCTTTGCCGAAATGGCGAACGATCCTGAAGTGCGTCGTATCCTCAGAAAAAATGGATTGCCTATACCAGACGATACCTGGTTTCTTCCAGGAAAACATAATACGACGACGGATCGAGTCGAGTTTTATGATCTAGAAGAATTGCCGGATACACATAAAGAGGATTTACGTGTCTTGAACAAAGATCTCGAACAAGCTGGTGCGAATCAAGCGCTTGAGCGGTGTCATCGCATTCCTCATGCGCCGACTGAGATTTCTCCAGCACAGGCCTTTGCTCATGTCGACGAGCGTAGTTGCGATTGGGCGAATACTCGACCGGAATGGGGGTTGGCTGGCAATGGCGCGTTTCTCATTGGAAGACGGAAATTGACCAAAGGACTGGATTTAGGCGGTCGTGTGTTTTTACATTCGTATGATCCTCTTGCCGATTCCGAGGGAGCCATTCTCGAAAAAATCATGACGGCACCCTTAATCGTCGGCGAGTGGATTAACACCGGTTATTATTTTTCTGCGGTTGATCCGTGGGCCTATGGAAGTGGCACAAAAGTCCTGCACAATGTGGTCGGTGGTGTGGGGATGATGTTGGGAAGCCAAAGTGATTTACAAATGGGCTTTCCACTCCAGACGGTGAATAACGGGGACATTCATTATCACGAGCCCATGCGGCTGTTAGCCATTATTGAGCATGCTCCAGAGGTGATCTCGTCGATCGTTCAAAAACATGCGATTCTTCAACAGTTGTTGCATAATCAGTGGCTTAATCTTGTTGCGATCGATCCTCACACCTTTGAATTTCATCGCTACAATCCTGAGGCGACATGGGAGCTTATTGCAACTTAGCTCTTCTCGGAGCATTAAGGCTCTGATGATACATAGTGATCTTTTCTGAGAACACAGGCATCGATGACAAAGATGCTTCCAGAATGACGCTCTAGGAATGGCCTGAGTCCTGATAGAATGGGCTCAACTTTCTCTTCAGGTACCACCGTCAAAACCATCTGCAGGCTACTCGTATCATTGAACATCAAATGCCCTTCGTGGAATCCACTGTGCCCTTTTCCTGAGAGATTGCTGAAGATCGTATAGCCGCTAGCTTTAATTCGATCGAGTACTTCCGTTACAAAGCTCAGGTGCTCGCCATCAATGATAACTTTGATTTCCTTCATCGGGTGAAGCTTGATGGTACTCATGATGTCCTGGTCCTCCTCAACCTGATGGATTACGGGAACGTGAAAAAAAGCCGCCAGCGGCGTTCTCGCTTTTTTGCCGGACCTTCGGGCTCACAGCAACGGTCCCGCCTATGAGGACGGACCAGGCGAGAGCCCTCTTCGAGCCGTGAGCGCTCACATACGACGTGTATGCTCCACTCGCCAAAACGGCTGTGGCCTTAATGGACAAACTTTTTGATCCTTCCCATTACTGAATGAGTTGCCAATCGTTCCGTGAATCGTGAATAAAGAATTCACGTGTGGCCGGCTCTAGGGCCACAAGATTGATCCATTGATTGCCTATGAGCCGTTTAAGTATATCATGCCGAGAAATAATCATGCTGATTCGTTCCCGCGGCGCTTCAATAATCACAAACAACCGCATAGGTTCGTGATAGGGTGTTTCCCCATTGAAAACCGTTTGGACTGGCAGGCCAACACAGAGATCACTTTGGGACCCATACATGACCCCCACGCGGCTGACCACATTGTGATAGACCTTACTTCCGGCACCATACACTGCTGGGTCCACCGTGGAAAAATAATGCTCCATGTTGATCCAATTGCCCACAATCATGGGCGCAGTCATGATGATTTCCAAATATTTTCCTGTCTCATCTAGTGAATAATCGTACGAATGTAAAAACGTTCGTCCTTCAAGGTTCATACCTTGTGTGAGGAGACGTCGCCCCACGATAAAGGCGGTATGTCGAGAAAGACCCCATTCCGGGCGAACTTGGGACCAATCAATACTGCGCTGTTTCGTCCGCTTAGAGGCCTCACCCAATGACTCACAGCCCTTATCGTCAGGTAAGCGAGCTAATCGCTCGAGACTATTCCGCCGCGTGGCTTCTTCCAGGTCGTGGTGCAATCTCAACAAATCTTTTCGGTGGGTCGCAGGGACATCTTCCAGGTCAAACAGCTCGACTTCGTCAGTGGTCGTATCGTGTTGGCCTGGGAGGAAATGCGTGTCAGGAGGAATATGAATCCCTTTCTCTGCCAGAATTTGCCGTACTTGTCCTTTGTTGGCCATGGCTGCAAAAGCCCGGGCATTTGAGACACCGTGGTTTCCTCCACAGGCGCCACAATCTAAGGCTGATTCATATGGATTGTTGTCTGAAATGCTGCCATGGGCACAGGTCAAGATGAGTCTGGAAAACTTTTTGGTGAGCCCTATTGCCCGAAGCGCCGTTTCTACAAAAAGGGCTTGTTCGGTTGTGGTGAATCCTGTTTGCGTGATGCGATGCATCCGATGAGTGGCTGCTCGTTCGTGGACATCATATTTGCGTCTCATATCTTGAATAAATTGTTGATGGTCGTGCTCCGTCCACTGGAGCATGCTGTGTAATTCCTTGTCTTCATCAGGATCAAAGGGGATTTGATTCAGTGCTTGTTTGCGCAGCCGTTCCACCTGGTCATGTGAAATGGCATTGCCGCGTTGGCCGAATTGTTCGATGAGCATGCGATAGATGGTTGCACGGTGCTCTGATGCCACCATTTCCTCTGCCTCCTCGTTAGTGAGCTTTTCAACCGTCAACGTTGTCCCGAGGGTAATGGCAAACCGTTCCGTAAACCAAGACTTGATTCGTTTAAACCACAAAGGGTTCAATGTTTGGCCGAATAACCTAAATCCGAAAAACCAACCAATTGCCTCCACCATGACGTAGGGGGTAATCACGTTTTCTTTTAAATCATGAAGGAGCGTATGCCCGGTTTTGGCTAACTGTTGCTGTTCTAAAAATTGTTCAGCTGCTTTACCTTGATACGCGCGAGGAATTTCTTTAATGACATGTTTGGGTTTGAGGAGTACCGGACATTGATCGGTCTCTTGCTCGCTTCCAAACCCTTGGTAGCAGAGAGGCACGCCAAAAAATCCGGCAAACCCAAAGGTTTCATTGCCTCCTACCTCTTCGAAATGTCTGCGAAACCCTTCCGAACGGACATCGATACAGAAAATTCCTTGGGCCAAAGGACGTGATGCAGTGGGTAGATCCTGGGCCTCATCGATCTTTCTGAGTTTCTCAAGGTTTGGAGAAAAACGTGGAAGAAAATCTTTGATGTAACTGATCTCAAAGGCTTTCAACCAAACTGGACCATGTTGTGATTCTGGAAATTGTGACACCCATTCAAGCAGGGTACTCAAGGTGTCTTGTGGCACCGCGACTAATTCCTTCATCGAGAAATCAAAGGTCTCGGCAAGGTGCAAAAGCATTAAGGTCTTTTGATGGATGTCTTGTTCTTGTCGACTCGACTGCCAGGTCTCGCTGATGCTACTCGCATAGTCATCCAGTGCCTCGATGGGCAAGGGGTATTGCATGAATAGCGATAGATCAACATTCTCAACAATCTGTTCCGGAAGGCCGATGCATTTCCATTCCTTGTACAGACCGTAGCCGGTGGCGTGCTGGTTTAGGTAGGACAGAATCGAGGTATAAGACCCTTCAATGCCGAGGGTTTCTTTGCAGGCTAATGCGACGAGTTCTTTTTCATAAAACAAGCGAACCGCGAGGTATTTGACCAGGTCAATGCGATTGGCATTCTGCCATTCATAATCTGATTGTTCCGATCGCCATTTGATGAACCCGGCCCATCCTGACAGCTGGGCAAAATGCATGGTGAAATAATCAATCCACAACTCATGGGGAATGGCCATGGCTACGAGGCATTCGGCGATGGTATCCTCGGGCCGGTCAGGAAGGTTTTGAATTTTTGACTGCCATTGTGGAACACCTAGAAGGTCACCTGACCGATCTCCTTGAGCTAGTGTTTTCCATCCACCATAAAACGTTTGTTCTCGAAAAGGCATGGGCCAGGGAGCATGCCCCTCATCGAGAAAGCCCCCACACCATTTGATGAGTTCGTGATTGATGAGGTCCTGAACGCTGGTGCCCAATGTTTGATCGCACCAGGCGGACAGGGTGTAGGCCGATGCTAGTTTCTTTCGCTCACTGGTGGCATGATCATTTAGAGTCCACGTAGGTGCTTTTGATTCGGACAGAGCTTGGAGTTTATCAACCAGGGTCTTCACATCATTGTCGCCTAGATATTCTTGTAACAGGGCTGAAGCTACATCTGGTGCTGGTTGCCCGGTTCCATGGATGAGTATGGTACGCAAGGCTTCAAGATGAGAAATCTTTCGATTGCCGATGGCAATGAGTTGGTGTTTACTCTGATCTTTTAACGCTTCATGAATGGCGTCTAGGGAAATGCGCTCTTGTTGGTAGTAATTCCGGTATTCTTGATTGGGGAGATACCCTTCCCCACCAAGAAACCGTGTGCCTTGTTTAATGGCATCACCAAAAGGCAAGTGTTCCATTCCATGAAGGGGATTATGGTGAATGAAGGTCTGCATAGGCCAAAAGTGTGAAATCGGCTCGCTCGCCAGTTTGACGATAGAGCGAATTTCCATTCGCTGGCCATCAATGGATACAGCCATTTCTTTGACTTCAGCCACGAATCATCCTCTCTAATACAACAGTCCGCTATAACCTGCTGCTGCAATGAGTAAGGCAAGTGCGCTGATTTCCCCAGCGTCTAGATCCGTGTAGGGAATATCCGGCCTAGCCTTCCCAAAGGCGGTTTGATGCAATAAATGTGAAAAATACCAACTTCCCAACATCCACACGATGAGAATAATCAACGAAATAATTATAAGTGAAACATCCTGAGTATCGATCGTTGCCATTGTCGGGATGCCCCCCAGGATTGGGATCATGGGAAGCGCCACGGCGATGCTGATCAAAATTACCAACAATATCCCAAGTCGCGGCATGACCGAAGCCAACCCTGTAAGCGTTCCAATCGTATGGGAACCAAACCGCTGTTGAATGCAGGAGTAGGCCACAAGGAGAGCGGTCATGACCAAAGCGATAGTTACTCCAAAGGGTATTAACCATTGGGAGAAGGAAGAAAACACCGTGGTCAGCCCCCACAACATCGATACCTGCGCGACAGTGGCGTAGGTGAGCAAACGCCGAATTTGGGATTGGCCCAGGCATTTGAACGAAGCATACAGCGCACTAGCCAAGGCCAACACTGCAATGGCGGACGTCATCCCCTCAGTAAGAGCAGATTGAATGTGCATGATTTCAGCTAATCCGAGAGAAAGGAATACCGTGGTCCAGACTCCCGAGAGCGTTCCCTGCGCGGAACTCACCAGTGAAACAAAGGACCAATGGAACGGAAGGAGTGGAACGAGCGTCACCCCGATAAACAATCCCGCCACCATGGTTATAGAATCGCCAGCGAAAGAAGAAGCAATTGCCAGAAGAATCGCTATAGCAAGTTGTGCCAGGCTGATTGTTTTCAACGTGGGGGCACCATGAGATTTAAAGAGGGAAAAAGCCGCAAAGGCAAGTACACCAATGAGAAAATATCTATTAATGGGTAACGGAGCCAGCAATGTTGCAAGGCCAAGTCCCGACATAATAAGAATTTCTACAAGTGTCGTTGACGAGTATTTTGAACGGGATTGCCCAAGGATTGCTGCAAATGCCGAAAGAATGATCGCAAAGGCAAGTATGGCAGAGGTTTCTACATTCATAACCGCTTCAATCTAACCCGACTCCGTGTTTAATACCGGTTTCCAATTTTTTGAGCCCATTGAAAAAGTGTGTTTCCCCAACGCATGTATATAAAATCCACGTACAGCCGGTTAATCAGAAACAGATATAACTTTTGCTGAATGGCTTGACTCCACTCGGGGTTGAGGATCCTTTGTCCTTTTGCGCCGGTATAGCCATAAATCCATCCTAAAAGAATTAAGAGCGTGGACAGCAAGATGAACACATCGAATACCGTAGGATTCAAAGCCGCCGCGACAAAAAAGGCATCTGCAACTCCTGGCCCTGGATAAAGAAAATGGGTAAAAGCTTCCCCTGCCCACAAATACGTAAATCCGATAAGAAATAACGCGGCAATCATCGCGCCTGCGACTTTCCACGAAGCCACGGCATGTAATCGATACAAACTAAATATAGCTTGCGAGGCGGTCACCCAACTAAAGAATAGGAAGATCACAGCGCCATGTGCATCCTCTAGCGGGACTTCTAGCAGATCGTGGGCGACCATCAAGATAATCAACGGCATGATTAAGGTCACCACCAAGCCAGTCACCCAGGTGGCTTGTGCCGGAAGTTTGGTCGGTTTATGGCTGGAAGATTCCGGAAACTTGGGTTCATGGCGAGCGTTATGAATTCCATTGCCCGCACTGAGAAAGAGCGAGGCTTTAAACAGCCCGTGGGCAATAAGATGAAAGATGGCAAGCGCAAAGGCCCCCAACCCACATTCCATGATCATATAGCCCATTTGGCCCATGGTCGAGTATCCGAGCGTCTTCTTAATGTCATTTTGGACGAGCATCATTGAGGCTCCCAATACGACGGTCAGGGCGCCAATCACAAATACAATATGTAAAGTGTTGGGTGAAAGCGCATACAGAGGAGCCAGCCGATTAAGAAGAAACCCCCCAGCATTAATGATCCCCGCGTGCATCAGGGCGGAGACAGGGGTTGGGGAATCCATTGTATCCGGCAACCATCCATGCAATGGAAATTGAGAAGATTTGGCGATGGCTCCAACAAAAATAAGTAAGGTAATGATCGATATGACGTTTACTTCGAAGAGACCTCCCGGCAAGATCGAAATGACATCGGATTGTGCTGCTGCCCGTTCAAAGAGTTCACTAAACTCCAGCGTGCCAAAATATTTATAGGTCAAAAAGATTCCACAAAGAAAGCTGACATCCCCAATGCGATGCGCCATGAATGTTTTAAAGGCATTATGGTAAGCGGGTACATGCGAATAATTAAATGCAAGAATCAGGTAAAGGGTCCAACTCAAGAGCTGCCAAAATACAAACAGCATCAGGAGGTTCGGACTAGAAACCAGTGAAAGAATGACGAAGGTCATCAGGCCTAGTAACGCAAAGAACCGAGCGTAGCCTGAATCACCTTCCAGGTATCGAACAGAGTACACATGAATGACGGTGCTGACACTCGTGATGAGCACCATCATGACGGCTGTAAGTCGGTCAACTAATATGCCGAATTTAAAGAAGGTAGAGTTCTCTTCTCCAACTGGCCAAAGGGTGATCTGAATCGAGTTTCCAGAAGCAACAGTGAAGAGAGTAAAAAGGGAAATGAAGCAGGCACTGACCGTCCCAATAATTCCAATGGTCGCAACCTGCGACCTCAGGCGTTTGCCGAGCGTGCCAATCACTATTGCAGCTAAGAGTGGAAGGAGAGGAATGAGTAACGCGATCGTCATGATCAAAATGCCATAGCCAAGAAAATGCGTTTACAAAAAAAGGTGCAACTCATTCGCAGATGAAGATTCTCTTAATTACAATTAGAGATGAACGCCATTAAGTTTGTTATTAACCGCTTGATGAGAGTTTGGCAAGAATTTTTTAGCCCTAGATATGGGCCTTAAGGGGTACCGTGGTTAGTACTATTTGGGTATTGTACTACTTGGGTAGAATAACATGAAAACTCAAAACGAAGGAGTACTGAAAAGTCCCCCTTATAGTAGCAAAGCTCAGCTACGATTTAGATCAGTTATGACGAGGTATTTGGGTAATGATCAGTGCTCTTTATAGCAGTACCAGTTGTGCCAAGGGCCTATCGCTGGTATAAATAGCGGAAACGTTTGACCAGCCTCTGTGAAGGGCTCCGTCTCAGGTTGATTATCTAGAAACAGGCCGGTAGGGTGACTACCTCACTGCACTGTGGGGCGGTGACAGTACAAGCCAACCCGAGGTGTTCGAAAAATGGTTTCGATACATCTGGTTGGCTTTTTTTGTGGGAAAAGTTGAGTGGCATTTATACGCTTACATCCGAACTTTTTCTGACTTTTTTATGGGAACGAGACCCCGGCCAATATCTTCCCAATTCTTAGCCCTAAAAGCGATCGCCTTATTTGTCCTTTGGGTGATGTTGTCAGCCAGTTTCGATTGGATCCATCTTGGGTTGGGCTTGATCCTTTCGTTTGCGGTGGCGTGGATAAACTCTGGCCACTCCCCTTTTGTTCCGAAATTTCGATTGTGGGGTAACATTCTCCTTTATCTGCCCTGGCTCTTTCTTAAAATTGTGCAAAGCAGCCTTCATGTATCAAAGCTGATTCTTCACTCATCGCTTCCTATTGATCCCCGGTTAATCAACGTCCAGTCGAAACTGGGTCATCATGCCGCAGTTGTACTTCTTGGCAATTCAATTACCTTAACGCCTGGAACAATTACCGCAGAAGTCGATCGCAATACACTTATTGTTCACGCGTTGGACGAAGTGTCAGGGAAAGACGTTACGAACAAGATTATCGAATCGAAAATTGCCGTAATGTTTAAGGATGAAGAGCCGGACTTATGAAAATTTTTTTGCTCTGTGTCTTGCTCTTACTAGCGTTGCTCATTGGAGCGTATTTGTATCGTGTGCTTCAAGGTCCCACGATTTTTGATCGGGTATTGGGTCTCAACGGCATTTCTACTAAGGCGATTATTCTGTTGATTGTGATGGGTATGTACTTTGAGCGGGTTGACATGTTCATTGATATTTCCACTGGATATGCCTTATTGAATCTCGTGGGAGCGCTAGCTGTCGCCAAGTTTCTTGAGCAAAGAGGACTGCCCTAGTATGGAAGTGATTTCTATCATCTGTATTCTGGCCGGATTATTTTTCTTGATTGTTGCGGCGATTGGCGTGATTCGTCTGCCTGATGTGTTTAGTCGTTCTCATGCGGTTTCGCTTACGGACTCGTTAGGGGCGTTTCTGATGTTAGTGGGCATTGCGCTTCATGAAGGGCTGAGCACGAGTATGCTGAAAATCCTAGCAGTCTTGGCTTTACTCTATATTCAAAATCCGGTCATTGCCCATGCGACTGTTCGTGCAGCGCTACGAGCTGGCCTGAAACCGTGGAAACGAGAGACCCCATGACCTTTTCCTATGAAATTCCTTTGCTTGTTCTTCTCCTCGCCACCGCAGCCGGTGCCATTCTGGTGAAAGATTTAATGAGTGCGATTTTGCTGCTGGGCTGTTATAGCTTTTTTCTCGCGCTCGTCTGGGCCTGGCTAGGAGCAGTGGATGTGGCGTTTGTGGAAGCGGTGGTAGGAGCCGGATTAGCTACGGTTCTCTTCTTACTCACCTTGTTTGGCACAGCTCCCAAGGATAGCCGCCTTCGTCGACCACCACCTCCCATGGCTGCGTTGATCGCTCTTCCGCTGTTGGGAATTCTCTTGCTCTACGCAGCAAACGATCTTCCTGAGTTTGGAGATCCACATTCCCCAGCGAGTGTTCATATTTCCCCAACCTACCTCGAACAAAGTTATACGGATACCCATACGCCTAATGTGGTGACCTCGGTCCTGATGGATTATCGTTCGCTCGATACCATGGTGGAAACAGTCGTGATTTTTACAGCAGGCATTGCCTGCGCGCTGTTGTTGCGGAGAAAAACTGCATGATTCGACCTCACGATAGTACCATCGTTCAGACCCTAGGAAGGTTCTTGATTCCGGTGATCCAAATCTTTGGACTCTACGTGTTGTTTTTTGGCCAATATGGTCCCGGTGGGGGATTCGTTGGAGGGGTCATTTTAGGGACGGGTATGATTTTATCCGTGTTGATTTTTGGTCATGATGCCTCTCGGTCCCAGGTTGCAAAAGAAATTTTACACGGTGATGGAGTCGGCATGTTGATTTACGCCGGGGTCGGGGGCTTGTGCATGATTGGGGGTGGAGAGTTTCTCAATTATGCCAATCTGGAGATTCCCGGGCTTGAGGCAGCCTCACGCCGGTCATTGGGAATCGTCTTGACGCAAATTGGTGTGGCTGTGGATGTGGCTGTTACGGCGGTATCTATTGTGTTCAGTCTTTCTGCTGAAGAGATTATGGAGGATTCCCTGAATGAATGATCTCTTTTCTGCAGTCTTTCAGCGTCCCAACTTTTTGACGTTTGTGATCATTTTCCTGTGGGGCTTTTATATCATGGTGACACGATATAACCTCGTCAAGAAACTGGTCGGTTTGTATCTGGTACAAACCAGCGTGATTTTTTTTCTGGTGTCCATTAGTGCGAAGAAAAACTCAACCGCTCCTGTTCTTCTGTCCACAACCGAACCTGTGCAAGCCTTGAGCTATGCGAATCCGTTGCCGCATGTACTGACGTTGACAGCTATTGTGGTTGGTGTTGCCACACTGGGTGTGGCCTTGGCTTTGTGTGCGGCCATTTATCGACGATATGGCAGTCTGGATGAAGAAGAAATCTTGAAACGATTAGAATGAGTCACCAATTTCCAGCTATTCTCTTTTTGCTCCCCTTGTTTGCCGCGATTTCCATGCCAGTGGTCTGTTTGAAACATCGACAGTGGAGTCAGCCTATCTCCCTTGCCGTGCTCGGGGCCATGGTTGTGGTTTCTATTCTGAATCTTATCAGTGTCATCAATCACGGAGAAGTGCGCTATGCCTTTAGTGGCTGGACTGCACCATTAGGCATTGAGTGGGTGGCAGATGGATTAGCGAGTATCATTATGGTGGCGTTGAGTCTTTTGGGTTTGTTGGCGTTGGTGTTTACCGGCCCCGCTTCGCCGAAGGATTTAGGTGGGAGGATCGTTCATTATTATACCTTGATCTTGCTGCTGATTTCGGCGCTCACTGGAATTGTGTTTTCGGGAGATTTATTTAATCTGTTCGTGTTTTTAGAAGTCGCTGCAATAGCCAGTTATGCACTCGTCGGTATGGCTGGTGGGCGGGCTCTGTTTGCGGCCTTTCGCTATCTTATTTTGGGGACCCTAGGGGCCTCGCTTTATTTATTAGGAGTGAGTTACTTCTATTCGGCCACTGGAACTTTAAATATGGCAGATATGGCGGAGAAGCTACCACAATTATTGACCTCTAAAGCGGTAGTCGGTGGTCTTCTCTTTATGTTCATTGGACTGGGAATCAAAATGGCGTTGGTACCGTTCCATGCATGGCTGCCTGATGCCTATACCTATGCCCCTGAATCAATTTCTCCTATTTTAGCAGCACTGGTTACCAAGGTGGCGTTATTAGGGTGGGTCCGAATTATTTACTGGGTTCTTGGTGCTAAAGTCATTGTGTACGATATTCCTGTGCTCTTGTTCGTGGGGGTGCTTGGCACATTGGCAGCGGTCATTGGCGCGGTACTCGCACTGGCTCAACGAGACATGAAAATGATGTTTGCGTATGGAGGAATTTCTCACATTGGCATTATCCTCATTGGTGTGAGTCAGGGTAATCATACGGGATTTGTCGGTGGTGTCTTTTATTTATTGAACGATGCCGTCATGCAAGCAGCATTGTTTTTTTTAGCAGGGGTAGCGATTTGCCAGTATGGCGTTCGGACTGTCGAGGATATGGGGCGGATTGGGAAACAAGCCCCTTGGCTTACTGGAGCTTTGGTTGTGGTCGCGTTAGGCATGATCGGTCTTCCGCCAACCGGGGGGTTTTTCGGAAAGTGGTACATCATTCTTGGCGCACTTGAAGCCAACAATTATATTGCTGTAGCCGCGGTTTTGCTTTCGACTCTTCTGACACTTGCGTATTTTGTCAAACTCTTTGAGGCGATCTTTCGCCAACCAACGACCCAATCAGAGATGCCACTAGGTGAGATTCCTCTCCCGTTTAAACTGAGTTTAGGGACAACGGCGGCGGCAGTGATAATCTTGGGTCTATTCAGTGACCCCATCGTGCAGTTTTTATTGAACCAGGCACTACCACCAGGTATTTAAAGGAAGCCATGGTCATCTTTGTTCTGATCCCTTTGCTCCCTCTCCTTGCCTCGCTTATCCTTGTTCTCGGAGGAAGACGATGGGGTGAGCACAGTCACCGGATCGGAATTCCTGCTATAGGCTTGTCGTTTGGTTTGTCAGTTGTGGCCTTCCTCGAGGTCCTGCGAAACGGACCTTTCTCTCTCTCCCTCTATCGGTTCTTTCGGTCTGGGGCGCTCTCCATTGATGTAGGTTTGTTTGTTGATCAGCTTACGGTTCTGCTTTTGCTCTTGGTCACAGGGGTGAGCAGTGTGGTGCATGTGTATTCCTCCCGGTACATGATCGGGGACCCACGATACAATCGATTCTTTGCGGTTATCGCGTTGTTTACTTTTTCCATGGTGTTGCTCGTCATGAGTGGCAACCTCTTAATGTTGTTGGTCAGTTGGGAAGTCATGGGGATCTGTTCCTATCTTTTGATTTCTCATGCGGCACAAAGACCTTCGGCAGGTCGTGCAGCGACCAAAGCGTTTTTGGTTAATTCCGTGGCGGATGTCGGATTAAGCTTTGGGATTATCTTGGCCTTTTTTACATTCGGCACGCTTGATATTCAGACCATTCTCACTCAGGCCGAAAGCATACAACATCAGACGGTCAATATCATGGGGTGGATGGGAGGTAATCTTCTTGTCAATCCGGTGACGCTTATTCCTTTCTTCTTATTTATAGGGGCCATGGGCAAGTCAGCTCAAATGCCGTTTCATATCTGGTTGCCGTTTGCTATGGAAGCTCCTACCCCGGTGTCGGCATTGATTCATGCGGCGACCATGGTGAACGCGGGGCCATTCCTGCTCGTGCGGTTGAGCCCTTTATTCGTCCTTTCTCCGTTCACTATGACGTTCATTGCGGTCGTTGGAGCCACGACCGCGCTGTTCGCCGGCATCGTTTCTCTGACGCAGTCTGACATTAAAAAGATGTTGGCCTATTCCACGATTAGCCAAATTGGTTTCATGATCATGACCTGCGGATTAGGTGCCTTTGTCGTGACGATTTTTCACCTGCTTGCTCATGGCTGTTATAAAGCGTTCTTCTTTCTATCAACGGGCAATGCACTTCGATCGGTGGAGCCAGACCATGCCCATGGTGAACAGGAACATCATGCATCTCAAGGCATGGGCGTCTTGTATGGGGGCGCCTTGTTGTTGGCGTTGATTCCTCCGGTTATTCTGTTTTCAGGCGCGTATGAATATTTGTGGGGAGTGACAGGATTTGCTTCTGCCAAAATTGGGTTCCGCATTATCGGTCTGATCACAGTGTTTGTGGCTTCTATATATCTCTTCCGAAGCGTCACGTCATTATTTATTCATGGCCCCAAGACGTATTGGCCGGTTGCAGGCCAACATGCAATGCAGACGCCTTCCATTCGACCAAAATTTGTCAATGGCACAATAATGACAGGTCTGTTTATCGCGACACTCATCGTGGGTGGTGTCATGACCATGTTTTGGAGTTGGTTTGCAAACTTCCTTGCACCGGCATTGAGCTTCCCCGGCATTTCAATGAGCGGAGGAACTGCAGATGCTGGATTTTCCATATGGCTCCTTGTGGCTCTTGGTGTAGCTGGTGCTGGGTGGGCCTTTGCCTATTCAATGCAGATACAACCTCAACAACAGGTCGCAGGGTTAAAACAAGGGCAGAATTGGTTGTACCTGTTATTCTGGAATAAATTCTATTTTGACGAAATCTATGATGCTTATCTGGTGAACCCTACTATTCGATTTGCCCATTGGCTCTGGCGCATGATTGATATGAGGGTCATTGATACATTCATACATTCAATTGCAACCTATTCCATTCTTTTTGCGCAATGGCTTTGGCGTATTGTGGATATCAAAGGTATTGATCGAATCGTCATGGGCATTGGGCAACAGAGTGTGGGGATGGGTCGTTGGCTCTGGCAAGTGGTGGATATTCGATGGCTGGAACAAAGAGTAAATCAAATGGGTAGACAAGCAGATGTTGCAGGGCAAATGTTACAAGAGGCTGAACCGCGTACTCTTCAACATCAATTATTGGTCATGATACTTTGGTTGGTCTTGGCAACCGGGCTATTATATGTCTTGGTTTAATCAATTGTTCCTTAAAGGATAGGGATCAAGCGCATGGGCATATTCATGGGTCATCTCATTAGTTGGATGGTTGCTGTTCCTTTCTTAGGAATCGGGATTCTCGCGTTTGTCCGTGATGAAGAATGGATTCGACGAATCGCCTTTGGTGCGACGATGGTAGAGTTTTTCCTCTCGCTTCTTCTTTGGAGAAGTTTTGATTTCACCCAACAGGGTATGCAATTCGTTGAGCGGGTGGAGTGGATGCCCACCTTCAATATTCAGTATGCCGTGGGTGTGGATGGGATCAGTATCCTTTTAGTCATACTCACGGCCCTTCTTTGCCCACTCTGCGTCCTCTGTTCGTGGAGTGCTATCACTACGCGAGTGCGAGCCTATCTGTCGCTGATCTTGCTTGTTGAAGGTGCGATGATTGTCGTCTTTACCGCCTTAGATCTTTTCCTCTTCTTTATGTTGTGGGAACTCACCATGATTCCCATGTATTTCATGATCATTCTTTGGGGAGGTCCGAATCGTATCACAGCGGGAATTAAATTTGTCTTATACAGTCTGACAGGCAGTTTATTGTTGCTCGTGGGCATCCTTGGTCTCTACCTGGAAGGTGGACACACTTACGATTTGTTGGTTCTCAGCGAACAAACTTATTCTTCCGAGACACAATTTTGGCTGTTCCTGGCGCTCTTCTTGGCATTTGCCATCAAAATGCCCATGGTGCCCTTTCACACGTGGTTGCCTGATGCACATTCCGAAGCCCCGACTGCTGGTAGCGTCATTTTGGCGGGCGTGTTGTTGAAAATGGGCGGATATGGATTCTTGCGCTTTTGCTTGCCGATGTTTCCCGAAGCTTCAGTGAAATTTGCTCCGTATATTTTATGGCTCTCTGTTATCGCCATTATCTATGGTGGCTACATGGCTTTGGCACAGACTGATCTCAAAAAACTCGTCGCGTATTCCTCTGTCTCACATATGGGATTTGTCACTCTTGGGATTTTTGTCTTTAATAGTCAAGGCATCCAAGGGGCAATCCTACAAATGTTCAATCATGGGATTACCACTGCGGCGTTATTTATTTCAGTAGGGCAACTCTATGATCGCACGCACAGCCGAGCCATAGGTGATTACGGGGGCTTGCATAAGCCCATGCCTAGGTTCGTGGCATTATTCTTTTTGTTCTCAGTCGCAGCATTTGGACTCCCAGGCACCTGTAATTTCATTGGTGAATTTTTGGTGTTAGTCGGGACGTCCTCTATCAATTTCGCCATGGTCCTGATTTCCATGGGAGGTATTGTCTTAGCCGCGGCCTATATGCTGTGGATGCTACAAAGGCTGGCGTTGGGTGAGCCATCTACGAAGGCTGCAGGAGTTCTTCCTGACCTGACCGCTCGCGAGTTGGCCTCTGTGATTCCCTTGGCCATTCTTGTGCTTTGGATCGGACTCTATCCTGCCCCCCTTATGGAGACGATGGATGCGAGCGTCACTCATCTCGTTCAACAGATGGTGGCATCGCCGATTCATTCTTCCGATGTTCTTGCTTTTCGTTAGGATTCGAGTGTTTCCCTATTGAAAAAGGATGCGGGGATGTGAGTGCCAGCTGCTCGATTGTTGGGGTACCGGCACCGAGAAGGGAATTATTCTAGCCGAGAATGGTTGGCTTGGTTCCGGAGCAGCGTCTCGTAGTTGGTTTGATACAGGAGAGCAGTAGGGTGGTTCGCACCGAAGGTTTCAGTAATGATGGGAATAGCGCGTTCATATAAGATGATGGCTTCATCAGTATGTCCTTGAATGTCGAGAACTGTGGCTAAATTGTTCAAAGTAGAAGCCACTTTTGGATGATGTAGCCCCAATGCCTGTTCTCGTATGTTGAGGGCCTGTTCATACAGGAGGCGCGCTTGAACTAGTTGCCCTTGTGCTTGTCGCAAGCCGGCGTAATTCGTCAATATGGTGGCCACCAACAAATGATCAGGGCCAAGGGTCTGTCGGGCTCGTGATAACGCTTCAAGGTACAGAGATTGGGCTTTCGGAAACTGGTTTTGGCTTTGATGCAGTTCTGCGACATTGTTCAAGATGGTGACGTGTTGCTGTAAATGTGGGTTAGGTGATCGGTGCAACAGGATAAGAGCTTGTTTAAAGTGCTCATGTGCCAGAGCATATTGCTGCTGCTCTTGGTATAAACTGCCAAGATTTTGTTGCAGCGTAATTCTTGAAGCGAAATCGGGAAACGGAAGGCGCTCGATCATGTCTAGGGACTGTTTGTAGAAATCCTCCGCCTGGGTGTATTCCTTCTGTGTATGGTGAAGCCGAGCGACATTATTCAGGATTCTGACCAGTTGTGGTTCGACTCCCGTCGCCTTTCGAAGATACCCAATAGCCTGTCGGTAGTGCTGGTGAGCCTCAGTGTACCGGCCTTGGGCTTGAAGGAGCTCGCCTAGAGTGTTGAGCGTAATCCCTAATGTGCTATAGGTGGGGTGATGGCGCTGCTCCAGTAGTCCGAGTGCTTGCCGAATGTAGGTTTCTGATTTGGCGAATTGTTCCTGTTTTCGATACAACTCAGCAAGATTCGTGAGGGTTGATGACAAGAGTAAGGTGTCGGGAAGCTTTTGTTTTTCCAAGATCTCACGTGATCGATGTAAGAGTGCTTCGGCCTCCTCCAGTTTTCCTTGTGTTCGATAAATAATGGCCAGGTTGTTGAGACTAGTTGCTAACTCGGGGTCGTCTTTTCCCAGTGTGTCCTCCAGTAGGCTAATCGTCTGTCGATAGTTGGCTTCTGCGTCGGGCAATAGTCCCAACGCATATTGAGTTCTCGCCAACTGATAATGGCTGTTGGCTAAGCGCAGAGGATCCTCTTGTATGTCATTCGCGGACTCTTTAGCGGTTTTGAAAGATGCAAGCGCCTGTTCAAATTCTTGTCGATCATAGGCCTTCGTGCCTTCATCCATGGCGACTTCCCAGAGATCGATATTGTGAGCGCAACCCACGAAGACGCTCAAAGTAAGTATCAATCCAAGCTTTACGGATTGGAAACACATGGTCCTCAAAAATCTTGGTAGGGGAGTGGGCATCATTACGCCTAATAGTGGGGAGAAGCCGTACAACTCGTCAACCCTTACTTTAGGTGAGGAGAGCTGGGCACTGTACTTTCTTGTTCCTTTTGTTACCTGGTGTTGCTGAACGATGCCAGTGTTTGTGCTAAAATAGCATATTTTGAGGGCAAGCTATGCGGTTTTTTTAGCGTTCTCTCAAGAATCATTGACGGGAAGCCGACAAGTTGGGAACAAGCCGCTCTAGCCTACCGTCACGGGGTGGGAATGAGTCAGTGTTCCTGACCCAGCTCGATCCTTTCTAGTGGTGAACGGAGGCGAAGAAATGGTGGAGAATGTGGGCCTGAAAAGCTGTGGTCTTGTCCTAGTAGTTTGGGTGATTTGGGGACTGGGTTGCAATCAGTTTGTGACTGTGTATTGGTCAAAGCCTGGTGCTGGAAATGCGGAATTGCAACGCGATAAAGATGAATGTCAATCTCTGCAGCGGGCAGTGGGATTGAAGGGCGATCGCATTGAAAAATGTTTAGAAGCCAAAGGATGGTCTCAAGTGAAACGTGAACCTGGGTCTCCCGACTCACAGGCTCATAATGAACAGAGCGACGAGGTGAGCAGTCCTACGGAGAAAAATGGGAACCAGTGAAGGAGTAGGCATATGAGCATGATAAAAACTGTGGTTCTTGGGTTCATTGTCACGATGGTTTTAGGCTGCGCCAGCCAACAGGCTCATGAACGGGCCATGGAAGAGCTAGAAATGGCCAGCCAAAACTCGGCTCAAGAGGTGGAACGACTTCAACGAATTGTCGAGCAGCAACGTGCCCAGGTAGTCCAACTTCAAGAAGAGAAGCAAGATCTCGAAGAGACAATCGATACAAAAGAGAACGAGGTGCTCCAGCTTCAAGAACAAAAGCAAGACTTAGAAGAAACGATTGACACAAAGGCACAGGTCGTGACTCAGCTTCAAGACGAGAAACGTGATCTTGCAAAGGAAAAGGAGCAGCAACTAGAAACCATTCGGGGTGAGCTTGATGCGCTCTATTCACAGGTGGCGGGTTTAAGTGACGTGGCGGGATCTGGAGAAACCTTCGTCGGCGTAACAGGGTTCAACGGAACGGATGTCAACGACTTGAGTGACATGGCAGCAGCTTTTCAGCGGATAAGAGAGAGTCTGCGGGGGCAAATCGACCATTTTACACAATTGCAACAGAAAAACTCTGAGTTAGAGCAAAGCCTTAGTCAATTGGAAGCGCGCCTACAAGACGTTGAACGGTTAAAGGAAGAACTGGAACAGGTGCGTGCGGCTCGTGCGGTTCAAGAGGCCAAGCTCGCAAAGGTGAAGCAAGAGGTCAGTACAGTTAGTAAGGAAATTGACCGAATTACGAAGGCGCTTGAGGACAAGTTTGGCAAGAGTTTGGTGGTGACGCAACATCAAGATCGGCTGGTCTTAACGATGCTTGGCCAGGTCTTATTCCAATCAGGAGAAGCACAACTGACGCCTTTGGGGTTAGATATTATGAAACAGGTCGGCGAGGTTTTGGCTACATTACCAAACAAGAATATTCAAGTAGAAGGTCATACGGATAGCAATCCGATCTATGGGCGCCTCCAACAAAAGTACCCCACCAACTGGGAGCTCTCCACGGCCCGGGCGACAACAGTGCTCCGCTATCTGATTGAACAGACCGGGATGAAACCCGAAGACTTCTCAGCGGTAGGCTACGCAGATACCAGACCCACGGCGGCAAATGAAACCGAAGAAGGCCGTGCACAGAATCGACGTGTGGAAATTGTGCTCTATCCCCAGAAAGTGGAGCGAGGTGAGAATACCGTCGCGAGGCTTACCGAGTAGCGTAAGGGTAGTTCCTGCTCAATATCTTTTCGCAAGGCAACGGTCAGTTAGATCTTAATGATGGGTTGCCCCATCAACATTGCTTTCAGGCACAGGGTGATGGTGGATCAGGTTCATGTCATAAAGAAGGCTCGTCATTGGCTCTAAAGTCACATATGCTGCGATGAGCCCGACGATCGTCATGGTGATCGTATACGGTAGAGCCATCCACACCATGCGCCCATACGACAACCGGATAAGCGGCGCCAACGACGAGGTCAACAGAAAGAGAAACGCGGCTTGACCATTTGGTGTGGCAACACTCGGAATATTCGTGCCGGTATTAATGGCGACCGCTAACAGATCAAATTGATCTCGGTTGATTGTTCCAGCTTGCAACGCTCGAAGCACTTCATTGATATAGACTGTGGCGACAAACACATTATCGCTGATAGAAGACAAAATACCATTGGCCAAATAGAACATCCCTATTTGATGAGTGCCTTCCAAACTCAGTCCATATCCGATTATTCCCGCAAACAAATTCTGATCTTGTATGACGGCGACGATCGCAAAAAATACCACGAGGAGTGCGGTGAACGGCAGTGCCTCTGTAAATGCTTCCCCGATTTGATGTTCTTCGATGATCCCGTTAAAAGCAGTAATCAGGACGATAACGGTTAACCCGACGATCCCCACTTCTGCCAGATGAAAAGCTAACGCGATGATCAGCCATATGCCTGCGAGGGCTTGAACGATCAGTTTGGCCTTGTCGTCGTTATCACGGCGTCGTTCTTGTTCAGTTTCATATTCCACCAAGATCTTGCGGACCGGCGCAGGTAGTTGGAATCCGTAATCGAACCACCGCATTTTTTCGACGATGACGCATGTCGTTAAGCCGATGACAAAGACGGGAATTGTCACGGGTGCCATGCGAAAAACGAACTCCATGAACTCCCAGCCGGCTTTGTCGGCAATCAAGAGATTTTGGGGTTCTCCTACCAACGTGCAGACACCTCCCAATGCTGTTCCGACTGCTCCATGCATCATCAGGTTCCGCAAAAAACCACGAAAATTTTCCAATTCTTCGCGATTCAATTCTTGGACGTCTTGATCAGTAGTATGGTCATGGGAGGCATGGTAGGATTTGCCCGATGCGACACGGTGATAGATGCTGTAGAACCCCGTCGCCACTGCGATAATCACAGCGGTCACTGTTAACGCGTCCAAAAAGGCAGAAAGAAATGCTCCCATGATTGAAAACAACAGGGCGAGCCATGTCTTTGAGTGAACGCCCACGAGTATTTTCGTGAACAAAAACAGCAAAAGATCCTTCATGAAATAAATGCCTGCGACCATGAACATCAATAATAGGATGACCTGGAAATTATTCAGTGTTTCGTGATAGACCATCGCGGGAGTGGTCATACCGATAAGGACTGCTTCAATCGCGAGCAATCCACCGGGTTGGAGGGGGTAACTCTTGAGCGCCATGGCCAGCGTGAAGATGAATTCCAAGATGAGTGCCCATCCGGTCACGAATGGACCAACCGTGAGGACGAGTATTGGATTCAGAACCAGAAAGCTCAGTATGACCAGTTTGTACCAATGAGGGGTATGGTTCAGAAAATTCTCGACAAATTCTGCGGGGATGCTTTTTCGCATGTTGCTATAGGGCCTTTCTTTCGAAGCGAACAGTTATGGCTTCTCAGATCGTGATCGGGTGATGGTGGGATAGTCTTCGAGGCGATGCCTTGGTGTTGCCCTACATGACCTACGTGTCTGAAACCAAACATTATAAGAATCTATTCATCTGTAATGAAAGCACAAAAATATGAAAAAGCAAGGAATGTTGAACCAGATATCGTTTAAGCAGGATAAGCGAGGAATTTGTTGACAAACGTATATCACATCGCCGGACTTGATGAGCGTGAGCGCGGCTTCAACCGGCAAGCGCAGGTCACAGCTGAGGGGCTAATGTACAAGGCCTGGCTCCGGTACGAAGTGCTCCAACTCGAAGTTAACAACATTCGGTCTGAGACAGAAGCCGTGGCTGAACTCATTCACGAATTACACAAGCGCGGATACACGCAATTGCGCACACAAAAAATTTTTTACGGGGAGCGCTACCTTGGTAATCAAGAAATGTGGGTTGACTATCCAGATCCTGAACCGCAAGATGTGCCGTCTTCGCGGTGGTTGAGTAAAGTCGCCTGGTTCTTCGGGTTTGGGAAAAGTGGTTAAGAAAACATGCAAAGGTAAGGCGACCAGATATTCCCTTTCTTCCCATTCTCCCTGGGTATGTCGGGCAGTTACTGCTCGACGGCAGATTCTACAGGTGTCTGTGAGGGGAAATAACTAATCATGCGTCGGGGATTTAAGCATTCACGAATTTTTGGGGCCAGATCGCCTGGATGTATGGCTTCGACAATGGACAGCGTATCGTCTTCATCAGCGAGATTCAGGACGATGGGTTCATCGGTGGGGGCATGTTCGTCATAGACGAGAACAATGGGGCGGAGGCGATTGTCAAAGTTGACGCTGGTCACCAGTCCTGTTTTCTGATTGCTTAAGTGAACAATAGATCCTGGGGGATATACCCCCAATTGTTTTATCAGCGATACCACCGCGTCGTGCCAATGGGTTTGACGGCATTTCACGTAGAGATAAGACAGGGCTTCGGATGGAATCAGAGAGCGTTGAGGGTCGGAGTGATGGCAGAGTTCATCATATGTGTCCACGACCATGACAATCTTTGCAAAGGTGCTAATCTGTGAGTCTTTCTTCCCCGACGGCAACCCAGAACCGTTCAGGCGCTCGTGATGTTGACGGATGACTTCCACGGCTTCATAAGGGAAATGAGAGTTTTTCTCGACCATTTCTACCCCGTATTGAGGATGCATACGCAAGAAGGTTCTCAGTTCTCCTTGGGTCATTAATCCTTTTCGTAAAAGCATTTCAGCGGGGAACTTCAGTTCGCCAATATCATGGAAAAACGCACCTAAGGCAAGCTGTTCGTTCTCTTCGCGACTGAAGCCAAGGTCCAGGCCCACCATGAGTGATAACGACGACACATTTGTGGCATGCAGGAAAAACTCATCATCGGGCTCATTGGAGCCCATCAAATTCAACAGCGCTCGTGAGTCCTCTGAACCGTCAAGCAAATCGAAAAGGTTGTCAACGATCTTCTGAGCGGTCCGAAGCCCGCGATGTCGTCCTGTGACCACGTCCTGGATTGCCTGTTTGGATTCCAGAAGAACCTCTTGAAATTGATTTTCGACCTGTTGAAGGTGTTCCTGATAAACCTGAAAGGCTTCATGTTGAGCCGTTTTGCGGTCTATGGTGTCTTGGCAGCTTTCGTCCACCTCGGTGGGAAGGAGTGGGTCTGGCTCAGGAATGTCTACACTAGCCTCAGCGACATGCTCTGCAGCAGAAGGGTCTGAATTGGTCGTAAATGCGTCAGGATCGGATCGTTCAGGGTCAACAAATAATTTGACTTTGCGTAGTCCTCTTAGGATCGCTAACTCTTTAGGTGCTTTAATCTTAAAGGAACTCGTGGGAAACGGGTGACTGAACCAGGATCCTTCGATCTTGATAAATAACCCAACCCGAAGACAATTAGATTCTATCGGAACGAACGCCATGGGATAATCGAATGGGTCATTGCCTGGCTGATCAGGTTGGCAGGGTTATAGGTGTATGGGGAGCCTGTGAGGCTTCAGCAACAGAAGCATAGAGGGGGAATAATTTGTCCATGTTAGTCAAGAGCAGGACGTCACGGGCCGAGTTCTGAGCATTGGCAATTACGATCTGAATGCCTTGGGGAGAGAGTTTCTTGTGAGCTAATGTCAAGAGGCCTAGGCCAGCACTATCGACATGCGTCACACCGCCTAGATCTAAGATCACTTTTCGGGGTGAAGTGGATTCAGTCTGTGCCACGGCGTTTTGGAAATCATGGCGAGCCTGAAAGTCAAGTTTTCCTGAGCATGCGACTATCCAGGTGTTGGGATCTGTCTGTGTCGTGTTAACTCCCATCTGTTTGCTTTCTTCCTCTTTGGGATTGACCCCCCGAAGCGATGCGCACCGAGCTTCTACGGCATCGATTCATGTTTTGGTTACGCGCCTCAACTTGCCAGTCTGGGCAATTGGCTGGTTCGCTAGACAAAGAGGGTGTGTCCAGAACCAAACAGCCCCCAAAGGGAATCAGAGTTCCATACTGATCTCCCTTACGAGCTAAACCTAGTTGTTAAGTGATGTATCGGTAGGGGGTTGAGGCTTCTTGAGAAGTTCCGTCGTGCGACGAAGTACCTCTTCTAAATATTTTCGTAGCCCGGCTAAGTCTTTTGACCGGAAAGCGCTTTTGGTTTTCTGGAGGACTTGAATCGTATGAAAAATGGATTCCCGAAGCTGAAAATAGTCTTTCATTGACGGGGTGGCTTCAGATTCATGGTGGTCTGCCGTGAGAGATTGTTCTCCAATAGGAAGGGCGAAGGTTGCAGCGGCCTCCTCTAGCACATCAAGTTCTTTGATGCGTTGTTCGGCTTCTTTTCGCGCGTCAGCGATGGCATTTAGGGCTTTTTTCTGTTGAACTCCACGGTGAACGGCGTCGAGTAACTTGGGGTACTTGATCGGTTTGATCATGTATTCTAAGACGTTCAAACGAACAGACTCGACAGCAGTTGGTATGGATGGATAGCCTGTCACAATAATGACTGGCATGACCTTAGCCAGTCCCCGCCATTCACCAACTTTTTCCATGACTTGGTTGCCTGGCATATTCAGATCTGTAATAAGGAGATCGAAGTTTAACGCCGTTAAAGCCTGTGAAAGTTGGTGTGCATCTCGCACTCCGTGACATTCATACCCCTCATTTTCCAACAGTTCTTTTGTAGCCTCCAGAAAAAGATCTTCATCATCGGCTAGCAGAATAGTCCCTTGAATTGGCATCTGAGGCTCCATGTGTATTGAGGTGAAGAGGGAGTGTGATCGTAAAGGCGGTTCCAAGTCCGATTGAAGTGGAAAAGTTGAGTGTTCCCCCCATGGCTTCGATCAGACTATTGCTGATGGCCAGGCCCAAGCCCAAGCCCAAGTCGTTTCCTGGTAGTTCTTGTTTCGTTGAAAAAAATGGCTCAAATATCCTGGACGTTATTTCTGGTGATATGCCGGATCCATGGTCAATAATATGGACTATGACAGTAGCAGATTTGACTTCTGCCGTCACTCCAATAGTATCGTTGGCCTGCGATGCATCGAGTGCGTTCTGGATTAAATTGCATAGCACTTGGATGAGTTCGTTTCTAGGAACGGTAGCCATAATCGGCATTGTCAGATCCTCAAGCGTCAGAGCGATGGCACGCTTCTCGGCGTGGCTCTGCATAATGTCCACGGCAGTCTTGATAGGTGCTCGAAGGTCGATGGTAGTCTGCGGAGAGCTACTGGGCTGATATAGTTGATAAAGATGAGTGGTAATCTGCGACATGCGATCAATGCAGTCTTCCATCTTGGACAAATAGCGAAAGTGGGGATGTTCAGCGGGGACGGCCTTTTTTAATAGGATTAAACATTGTGAAATGCTAGCGAGGGGATTATTGATCTCATGGGCCACTCCTGCTGTGACTTGGGAAAGTGCGGCAAGCTTCTCAATCTGCATTCTCCGTTGTTCCAAGTCTTGGATGCGACGAGTCCGTCGTTCGACTTGTTTTTCTAACGCGTGCTTCTGTTCTCGAATCGTGTCTTCAAGTTCTTTGAGTTTCGTGATGTCGACCATAATACCTCGGAGTTTTACTGGTTGGGCATCTTTAACGACCACAGTGACTTGGTCTCTGAGCCATACAGAACTTCCGTCGGCGTGGCGTACACGATATTCCATTGTATGGTTTTCTTTTGCCATCGCTTTTTGATGGCAATAATCTGCGATACGTTGTCGGTCGTCAGGATGAATCATGTTGATTAAAAACTTCGGGTCGTCTTTCCACTCTTCGAGGCTATATTCGAGTAATGTTTGGGCGTAGGGACTCACGAACGTCACTTGGAATGAAGGAAACTCGCATTCCCAGACAATCCCATCGATGGTTTGGATCAGATCTTGATAAATCCGTTGTGATTCTTGGAGAGCCTGTTCTGTTTCTTTTATTGTCGTGATATCAATGACGTTGCCCACCCGGTAGAGGGTCTGCCCCATAAGGTCTTTGATGGCAGAAACGGTGACGAGCGTTGGAAACGTACTGCCATCCTTACGGACGTGCGTTGCCTCAAAGGAACACATGCCTTCCTCATGAATTCTCGCCATGATCTGCGGGAGTTGTTCTCGAAATTCAGGGGTAAAGACCTGTGCAATAGGTGCGCCATCTAGCTCTCGAATTGCATATCCATGCATTCGGGCATAGGCTTCATTGACCATTTCAAAGTTACTGGAGTTGCCTTTGCTAACAGCAACACCCCACTGGGTATGTTGGAATATCGTGGCCCATTTCTGAAGCTGGGCTTGCGCTTGTTCCCAATCAGTAATATCTCGGCCAACGCAAATGACTCCATATGGTTCAGATTTCTCATCCAGAAGGCGATCGATATTCCATGAAATTTGACGCTCTTTCCCTAGGGCGTTAATGATGGGGGCTCGCAAATCTCGCGTGGGCTTCCCCGCTAAGACTTGTGTGATCTCAGCTCTCAAGATGGATTGGTGGCTTTCTGGAATGAATAATTCTAAATAATTCTGATCCAACACCTCCTCGCGGGTTTTCCCATAGAGGCGTTCGGCTTCGCGATTCCACTCAACAATCCATCCCTCGGAAGTGATTCCGATGATGGCACTTCCAGCCGTTTCCACCAAGGATCGAAATTGGTATTCACTGGCGCGAAATTTGCTTTCGACTTTCTTGCGGGCCGAAATATCTTGGACCATACCCCTGCGCTCAATCACTTCCCCGGATGCATCAAAAATGAGGCGAACCGTGAGGCTGATCCAAAGACGGGTTCCGTCTTTTCTCGCCATTTCTAATTCTTCATCGTGAATGGCGATTCCCTCCTGAGTTTTTTCTTGAAGTCTCCTGGCTTTTTCCACGCCATCTTTAGAAGGTGCATAGAGCGTCAGCACATGTTTCCCAATGAGCTCTTCTTTGGAATATCCCAGTAGTTCATTCGCGCGGCCATTGACTCTGGTAATGTGCCCATCAAATGTAGCGGAGAAGTAGGCTAATGGAGCGGATTCATAGAGATCACGGAATTGGTCTTCGCTATGTTGCAGTGCAGCTTCGGCTTCACGGCGCTCGGTCACATTGATACCAGATCCGACAATTTGAGTGACGATTCCCTGTTCATTTTTTATGGGGACATAACAGGCATCAATTGTCAGATACGTGTGGTCACGCGTCCGGACTTTGATGTCATCCCGAATGGCTTCCCCCTCTGCCACTCTCCGAAACAGGTCATGGAGGTGTGTTTGACTCTCGAGAGAATGATTGATCCAAAACGTGTCCGCGATGTGTTTGCCAAGAACATCTTCTCGTTGAAGGCCTGAGGTGCGTAACGAAAACTCGTTGCAATCCGTAAATCTCCCATCGGACGACCAAATTCCTACAAAACACGGTAAGCTATCCATCAGGTTGCGTAATTGCTGTTCGCTCTCGCGCAATGCCTGGTCGACGTATTTGCGTTTAGTCCAATCGCGGGCGGTCACCACTCGATCACGACCCATCAACGCTGTGATCCAAATAGCAAATAGGGTCAAGGCCCGGTTCGTCATCACTTGCCAGAGGTCTCCACCCGCTGGAGAGAAAAACACTCCGAGCGTAGTAAGTATGGAACATCCTATGGCGGTCCATATGGGCAGTTGGCTCTGCTGGTGTCGAAAACTGAGCCAGACGACCAGGATGTAGGGGATTCCACCTGCAATCCCCAAGGGAACCATCACATCAATGATGAAGATGATGGTGGCGATCAATCCTAGTAGCCACATCGTCGAAGTGGATGAGAGGCTTTGAGGTTCTTTGGAGGAATAACTCATGGCGTCTGCCTTCTTAATCTGAGGAAGCGTGAACGGTGTTTTCAGAAGCGAGGCGAGGGGGGATCCTGCAAAGTGTAGCGGATTTCACGGAATCTGACAAAGGTCTGCAGGATCCTGTGCCCTACATAGGGCCCAAACGCCAGAAATCACATAAGGTAAGTTTAGCTAGGCGAGGTAGCTGGATTCGACCAGATTGAATTGAGGGGAGTCAATATCTGCATGAGTGCGCTGGATATCCATGATAACGGGGAGAAGCTCATCAAACATCTCGACCAATCGTGGATCAAAATGCTTGCCTGACAGTGATCGAATTTCTTCCAGAGTTTTGTCTAACGGCCATGGGTCTTTATAACAACGTTTAGAAGAGAGTGCGTCAAAGACGTCGGCGATGGCGCAGATGCGGCCGACGAGGGGTATATCCTCTCCTGTCAAGCGGTTGGGATACCCCGAGCCGTCCCATTTTTCGTGATGGGTCAGCGCGATCATTTCGGCCATTTGTAGAATGGGGGACTGGCTGTTGGAGAGCAGTTGGGCACCAATGACCGTATGTTGTTTCATGATCTCCCATTCATCGGCATCCAGTTTTCCAGGTTTGAGCAGAATGCGGTCGGGGATACCAAGTTTTCCGACGTCGTGCATTGGAGTGGCATGGAACAAGACATCGCATTGGTCCTCGTCCATGCCACAGGCTCTTCCAAGGATGACGGCATAATGGCTCATGCGGATGATATGGCTTCCTGTTTCATTATCACGGTGCTCGGCGGCTTGCGCTAACCGGTGAACAATTTCTAGTTGAGTCTCCTTGAGTTCTTGGGTACGTATGCGGACGGTTTCTTCCAGGGTTTCCTTTTGCATAGAGATGGCGCGATTCAATAAACTGGTTTCTAAAAGGTTGCGAATCCGCATTAACACTTCAACCTTGTCGAAGGGCTTATGCAGAAAGTCTTTTGCTCCGGATTCTAGCGCTCGTAGGCGGGTTTCTCGATCTTCTTCAGAAGTGAGGACCAGAATCGGCAAAAAGGTATCTTTCTGGATAATCTTGAGTTGTCCCATGACTTGAAAGCCATTGATCTGAGGCATGCGGATATCTAAGCAAATCAGATCTGGATTTAGCTCTTTGACTAACGAGACGACCTGGGTGGGATCTTGGGTTGAGTGAATGTGTGTGAAGCCGGCATTCTGGAGAATACTTTCCAAAAGCAAAATATTGGTCATTTGATCGTCCACGATCAGGATCGTGGCGTTTTGGCATTGTTGTTGAGAAATCATAGAAGTGTGTCAGTGGGACGATTGTGATGGCTGATCTGCGATTTTATGGTGTGTTGGTACGTAAGTCAGCCCAGATCTCCTTGGGGATTGTCGACGATATTGGGGTCGAGCAGACAGTATTAGTTTTTTGTATCCTGATTCATTTTCGGATGGGCTGATCGAAACTTGACGGCAAATACGCAACCTTGTTGCTCTAAGTTGTCGCCGATAACACGTTGTGTGGCATCGTTTTTCATTGCATGAAGTTTGTGGCGGCCTCACGCTTTGTAAGTATGGTTTTCTGAAGAGGTTTACTTACATTAAGGATAATTCTAGGACAGGAACCATATTAGGCTTCTGGTAATAGAGCCGAAGCCAAGAAGGTCGTTACTTGGTTGACTGTCGTGCGCAGTGCAGCAATGGTTTCAGGGCCCTCTAGGGGCTGGCTGGTGCGAGCTGTACGTTCAAGGTCTAATGCAAGTTGCTGAAGGTGTGTGGCGCCAATATTGGCAGAAATTCCTTTCAGTCCATGTGCGGCTTCTGCTAAAGCTTCTTCATTTTGTGTCTCAAGTGCCCGCTCGATTGCCTCCACACAAGCAGTGACATCCCTGACAAATTGCTCTCCCATTTGTTTGACAAATTCTGGCCCTCCTAGTTCTCTCCATTCTTGAAGACGGTGAGAATCAATTGGAGGAACGAGTTGTCTATCAGATTCTCCAGATTCATCAGAAACACGATGGGGGGGTTCTGGGATGCTAGATGTTGGCAGAGTGTGGTGGTGAAGGATCTGAGAAGGAAGCCAGTGATCCAGCATTGCCGCGAGCTCTTCTGGACGAACGGGTTTCGACAGATAATCATCCATCCCAGCGGCTAAGCATTTTTCTCGATCTCCTGGCATGGCATTGGCGGTGAGAGCGATGATCGGTAGTCGACCTGAGCCGGCAGAGGTCAGGGGTGACGCATCAGGCGAATTGGTTTCGATCAGTCCATCCGTTTTACCTAATCCCGTACCTTTCCCCTTTTCCTCTTCACGAATTTTTTTTGTCGCTTCGAATCCGTCCATTTCAGGCATTTGGCAGTCCATGAGTACGAGGCTATAGGATCCTGTGGAGACTGCCATTATGGCTTCTTGTCCATTACTGACAACATCGGAGGCAAATCCAAGTTTTTCGAGCAGTAGGTTCATCAATTGCTGGTTGACGGCGTGGTCATCAGCTACCAAAATTTTTGTACGGGATTGGCTTTGAGCCTCTTTGACGGTATGGCGGGTGATCAAGGGTTTCGGGGACGATTGAGTATTGGAAGTGGCGAAACCCATCATCGTCGCCAAGCTGTCATGAAATTCCATCCTGTGAATAGGTTTGGTTAAATAGGCATCAAAGCCAGCTTGTTGCGCATCAAGGGCTTCACCTCGCTGCGCGACGGATGTGAGCAGCATCAATTTCGTCTGCGTGATTGTCGCGTCATGTTTTACCCGCTGTCCAAACTGAATCCCGTCTTGTTCTGGGAATGTCCGATCGATGATTGCTACGTCAAACGGGTTGCCCTCTTGAGCGGCTTCGCACAAGGTAGCAAACCCTGTGGTCGGGCATGTGGTCGTATATGTCTCTATGCCCCAACTTTGGGCATAGCTTTGAATGAGATAGAGGTTGGTCGCATTATCATCGATGCAGCATAGTCGAAGCCCCTGGAGGTCTTTTCGGGGAATCCATTCTTGTTGGAGAGGGCTTGGCGCCTTCCGTACCTTGATAGAGAACCAGAAGAGCGTCCAGGCATTTGGCTGGCTCTCGACTCCAATCTCTCCCCCCATCAATTCCACCAGTTGCTGACAGATTGCCAGCCCCAGGCCTGTTCCACCAAACTTGCGGGTCGTTGAGCTATCGGCCTGGCTAAAGACTTGAAACAGCTTCTGCTTGACTTCAGGTCTAATGCCTATGCCGGTATCCCAAATATGAAATCTCAATTCTACGTTCTCGTGGGTCTCTATCCCTAGCAGGACTTGGATATTCACTTCACCCGTGTCAGTGAATTTAATGGCATTGCCGAGAAGGTTCAGGATCACCTGCCGCAATCGTCCGGGATCTCCTCGAAGAGAGGTAGGAACATCCGGAAAAATCAATCCCGTGAGTTCAAGGTGTTTACTAGCGGCACGTTCCGCTAAGACATCTAAACTGGCCTCGAGCGTTGCTCGTAAATCGAAATCGATTGATTCTAATTCTAGTTTCCCGGCCTCAATTTTTGAAAAATCTAGAATGTCATTTAACAACGTCAAAAGGGCTTCGGCTGAGGTCTGAACGGTATGAGCTAAGGAAACTTGATTGGGTGTCAATTCCGTCCCAAGTAACAGGTCGGTCATGCCCAGAATGCCATTCATTGGCGTGCGAATTTCATGGCTCATGGTCGCGAGGAACTCGGCCTTCGCTCGGGCGGCTTGTAGAGCTTGGTCGCGTGAAAGGGCAAGCTGTTCATTCTTCATTTTGAGGTCCTCGGCCATGTCGAGGACTTGTTGCGCGATGCGTTCGCGTTTCACAATTTCATCTTGCAAGCGACTATTGGTTTCAGACAGTTCAGCCGTTCGTTCAGTCACCATGCCGGACAGATGTGAACGATGCCTATTCAGTTCTTTGTTCTGTTCTTGAATTTCTTGTAGCATCGTATTGAAGCCCTTGATCAGCGTGCCAATTTCGTCGTTGCCTTGCCCGGGAGCTCGTAAGGAGTAGTCTTTCTTCCGAGATACGTGGTCGGCGACTTCTGTGAGTGTTCCTAAGGGATTCAAAATGGTTTTCTGCAGGCGGGCGGAAATAACGATGGCTAATAAGCTGGAGAGCAACATCGCAGCGAGGGTGACGATCAGAAGATTTCCTAACCGTGCATACACGTGTTGGAGGCTTGACTCTACATAGATCGCACCGACGTATTCATGATTAGAAAAGATGGGACGGAAAATTGTTACGGATTCCCATGTCGCCTGGGTTGTGAGTTGTCTGTGAAACGTAGAATAGTCCGGAGCCGGGCCGGGCTGATACTGTGCGAGAACGGTGCCGTCTGCCATATAGAGGAGCGCCTGGAGGATTGCAGGTTGATGTCTGAAACCGTCAAGAATCTCTCGAGCGCCATGAGAATCGTGAAAGACCAAGGCGGCTGAACTGTTTTCCCCGACCAATCCAGCTTGGTCCGTGAGCTGTTTGACGACCGAATCCCGAACTTGCAGAACATCGTTCAGTACCAATGCCGAACAGGCAAAGAGAAGACTGAGGCCGGACGTTAATATCAAAATCAAGAAAAATTTTTTCTTGAGCGAAGCCTGCTGAAAGAACTGGATAGGTCGATATCGTTCCATTGTGCTCAGGGAGAAACGATTGTTGCGAGTCGTAACAATTTGGAACTGACGGTCAGTTTGGTTTCATTGATGGCGTCCGGGTTCACCGCAAACTTCACTTTTGAGTCTTTCATGAAAAATTGGACCATGCCGCCTTGTTCTAGGAACTCTCTAGTTTCTCCGATGGCGAGGACTTCACCTTTTGTGAGGTGTTGGCGCATTTTGGAGAATGACGAGAGTTCAGTGTCAGGGACATAGAGCATATGGCAATGGAGCAGGTCGGTTGTAGGAGGGTTCCGTCGTATGTCAAATGCATGTTCTCCAACTGACTTGTTGGCGAAGGTCCGATCCAAGATTTGACCGAATGGATCGTCGCCAATTAGGCAGATTCTTAGTTGCCCATCAGTGGCCTCGAATGTGGACGTGGGCCAGCTGACAAAATTCGCGAAGTGATAGAGAAATGCCGCCTTGACCTGGTACTCGCCTGGTCCCGCTGCCTGACCTGTCGGTGGGATTCCTGGACCTAATAGCAGGAGAAGGGACAAACAGACGAATCGTGGGAAAAGCGACATGTTCGACAGAGAGTTACACAGGTCAGGTCCGAGCCGTTAATAATTCCAGGTAATTTTCCCGTAGAAGCTGCGCTGGACTTCCGTGGGTTGGGTGGCCAATAGCAAGGAGGAGGCTGCTTCGGGGTGGTGGTTATCCAGAAGATTTTGTCCCACCAGTGAGATATCAAGATTGGGCCAGGGTTTCCAGCCAAGCCGGAGATCCAGTTCGACATACCCTGCAATCTTAGGAGCTGGCAAGTTATCCACGACTCGAATCCAGGAATCCAATTCGACGTCGTAAGGCAGTGTCATGAGCGAACGAATAGAGGCTTGGTGATGAGGAGTACCTCCCCCCGTGGTATTGAGGGTGGTATTGATTGGGCCGTCGACATCCATGTTGATGTACGAATAGGCCCCACGAATTCGCCACCAATCTTGGACTTGGACATCACTGGCAATCTCCAGTCCAATCGTATCGACGGTGAGGTTGTTGGCCAGAGTTCCCGTCGGCGGGAGTAAACTAATGATTTGTGTGCCGCGGATATTGTCGTATTGGTTATAAAACCCTGTGATGTCGAACGAGAACCGCTCGAAAGCATTCAGTCGATACCCGATCTCGAATGCTAAGAGTTCCTCGGACTTAAATTCTTGATTACCTCGAAAAACGGTGGGGAAAGGTGTTGTGGCGTTGGGAGCAAATACGAGGAGGCTGTTATCTTCCAGTCTCGATGGAACTCGAACTGCACGTGACACAGCTCCCCAGATATTGTGTCCTTCCACAGGCATCCAAAGAACCCGGCCACTTGGTTGATACTCAAATCCAGTAAAATCGTTGTGTGAAAGTTTGGTCCCTAGGGTGACAATGACCGAATCAGGGATGAGCGTGATTTCGTCTTGGATAAAACCGCTGATTAAGTTGAAGGATCGGGAATCGGGAAACACCGAGGTGCCAGGAGTGTTTTGTATATTGTCTATCCAATATCGGTATTCCAATCCCCATAGGAGTTCTTGGTTGCCGAAGAACGTCGATCGATGTTGAAAATCGACGTCGAATGTGTCGATCGTACCTTTTACGGTATCTTCGCTTCGTTCGTACCGGTCATAAAAGAATTGAAGGGCCATGTCCGACTCGGAGCTGAATGTATGTTCCCATCGCGTCAAAAAGTGGCCGCCTGACGTAGCCAGATCTTCATTGCCGGTGGTGAATCCAAAAGGAAAGGTGGTGGTGGTGGCCACGGTACTTTGTTGGCCTCCGTCGATCGTATAGATTTCACCTTGCACCATGACATGATCCTGTGTGGCGGGTTCCCAGTCAGTCCGAAACCCGCTGCGAAACATGCGGGTATCATCATGTGCACCCGCCGGGTTAAAGCTGGTATCGCGATTCAGGTATTTCCCAAACAGGCGATAGTGGAAATCTGAACCATGACTGCCGCCTTGCCGAAGTGAGATAATTCCCTCTTCCGTGCCTCCCACGCCGCTGACGAGAAATCCTTGTGTGTCTTTGGTGTCCTTCGTGATGATATTGATGACGCCATTGACCGCATTGACTCCCCATAATGCTCCGCCCGGGCCACGGATCACCTCGATGCGTTCAATGTCTTCAAGTATCGTGTCTTGTGTTTCCCATGTGACGCCGGCAAACAGCGGGTTATAGATCGTTCGGCCATCGATGAGGACCAGCAGTTTGTTCGTGAAACGTTCATTAAAACCACGAGCACTAATGTTCCATTGATTCTTGCTTCCTCGTGAGACTTGAATGCCGGGTACCATTCGGAGTGCTTCCGGAATGCTGGTTACACCCGATCGGCGAAGATCTTCTTGGGTGATGACATATATCGCCGCAGCCGATTCTGAGAGCTTTTGCTTCTTTTTGGAAACTGACGTGACTTCGACGGACATCAATTCTTCCAGACTCAGTTGAGTGAGATCGCCACCTGAGAACGGGGGAGATGATTGTGCGAGCACGGTTCCTGTCAGAAAGAGCCAGAGTAGTCCGAAAACCCCCGGCGTGATAACGAATGATCGAGGTTGGTGAAGTAAATGGTCCTGTTGCTGTGCCTTCGCCATGAAGTCCTCCAGGTTAGAACGGCCGAATTGCTCGAGATGCAACTATGTTTCCCAGTCTGGACTGATAGTCGCTGGAGTTAGTTTCTCCTACAAAAATGGTTCAATTTTCCTTACCATTTTTTCGGTTAATGATAGTTGAGACTTAATGTTTAGGTGGCTGGACTTAAACCGATCAGCCTGAAAGCTCGCTTCAAGGTTGTATGGACCCTTTTTAGCAGGGCCAGCAACTTCATGGTGGGAATGTCGAAAAAACTGCGGTGAGAGAATGAACCGAGATCGACCGGATTAGGAATTCTTAGACAGGGTTTCTAGGGCCTGACGGGTTTCTTGAAAACAGGTAACAATGGTGTGGCGCCATGAGGATAGGGATGTTGCCTCTTCTGATTGGCAAGCCACTTCGAGATCTACCGCCACCTGTGCGAGGGCATGCGCACCCATATTGCGAGCTATGCCTTTCAGTCCATGGGCGCTTTCTTGGATTTTCTTGAGATCCTGGGTGTCGAAGGCCTCCTCAATGAGGCTTACGCACTGCAGGGCTTCTTCTACAAATTTTTGAATCATTGTTTCAAGAAACTCGTGCCCTCCCAATTCCGTGAGTTCATTCAAGGTCTTCGGATTCACAGGCAGTTCGTTCGAGGATGCAGCCAGTGAGGCAAGTGGCAGCGATCGAGCTGAGTTATTTGACGATTGGATGTCTGGGTCATCATGGGGGAGCCATGTGGTAAACACTCGAGTGAGTTCTTCCGGGCGGATGGGTTTGGTGAGGTAATCATCCATACCCGCTTCGAGGCATTTGTCGCGGTCACCCTGCATTGCGTTAGCGGTTAACGCAATGATGGGCACATGGTTTACGCCTTCCGCCTCACGGATCTTTTTTGTAGCCTCATAGCCGTCCATTTCCGGCATTTGGCAGTCCATGAGAATCATGTCATAAGGAATGCGAGAAACGGCTTCGAGCGCTTCGAGTCCATTGGCTGCGACATCGGCCCGGAATCCGGCACGTTCGACCATTAGGACGCCGAGTTGTTGATTGACCTGATGGTCGTCAACGACCAAGATGCGACAGGCCTGACGGCGTTGGCAGTCTTTGAGGAAGTGCGAAGTTACTAATGGAGGGGGTGCGGCTTGAGGGTCCGTCAGTGAAAAGCCCATCACCGTTTCCAGACAGGATTGAAGCTGGGCCTTGCGAATGGGTTTCGTCAAGTAGGCTGCGAATCCACATTGTCGAGCTGCGGTAGCGTCTCCTCGTCTTCCTAATGATGTCAGTAGAACTAAACGGGTTGCCTGGATCTGCGGATCTGATTTAATGGCTGCGGCCAACTCAAATCCATCCATGCCAGGCATTTCCATATCCAAAATGGCGAGATCACAGGGTTTCCCATTCTGAGCTTGGTCGCGAAGAAATGCCAAACACTCACTGGGGTGTTCAAGCACGGTTCCTTCCATTTTCCAGTATTGAAAGTATTGTTCCAATAATTGCCGATTGGTGTGATGATCATCCACCGCACAGACACGGAGTTGTTCCAGGGCAACAGATTTCTCTGGGAGCAGGGAATCCAAGGCCTGTTGCTTTTGAAAACGTGCGGTGAACCAAAAGGTCGCACCACCTTCGGCGCGGTTTTCAACTCCGATTGCTCCGTTCATTTGTGTGACGAGTTGCTTGCAAATGGCGAGGCCCAGGCCTGTTCCGCCATGCCGTCGTGTGGTGGAGCTGTCGGCTTGTGAGAAGGGCTGAAAAAGTTTTGGAAGTACGTCAGCGGGAATCCCTTCTCCGGTATCATGAATGTCGACCCGAATGGTGATGTGATCTTGGCTCTCTTCCAGCGCGGCGACTTTCACAATGATTTCACCTTCGGAGGTAAACTTAATGGCATTTCCCGTCAAGTTCATGAAGATTTGGCGAAGGCGCCCGGGATCCCCTTGTAATGCTGTAGGAACATTGGCATTGACGAGGCCAACCAATTCTAACTTTTTGCGTCCGGCTGCCTCAGCCAACAATTCCAGTGATTCTTCTAACGTGGTTCGAAGATCAAAGGGGATGACCTCAAACTCCAATTTCCCCGCTTCAATTTTGGAGAAATCCAAGATATCGTTGATAATCTTCAGCAACGTTTCGCCGGATGATCGAACGGTTTCGGCAAACTGTCGTTGTTCGGGAGATAGATCGGTTTCCAGCAGCAGACCCGTCATGCCAATGACTCCATTCATTGGCGTTCGGATTTCATGGCTCATCGTTGCAAGAAACTGCGCTTTTGCTGTGGCCGCGGTTTCGGCCCGTTCTTTGGCTTCGCGGAGATCCTGTTCGTAGTGTTTCCGTTCGGATACATCGCGCACAATACCAGTGAACGTGCGACGAGAACCGACCTTCGCTTCACTGACGGCGAGCTCCATGGGGAATATGGAGCCATCTTTTCGCTGACCGACGAGTTCTCGGCTTCGCCCGAAAATTGTGGATGGGTGACCAGTCAGATAACGTTCCAGGTAAGCATCATGTTTCTCGCGATAGGGTGAGGGCATGAGAATAGACACATTTTGGCCTATGATTTCCTGGACGGTATATCCAAACATCTGTTCCGCGGCACTGTTGAAGGATTGAATGATTCCTGCTTCACTGATCGAGATGATGGCATCTGCCGCCGTCTCCACGATGCCGCGTATCCGCGCATCGGTTTCTTCGCGTGCTAGTTCCTGACGTTTCCGTTCCAGCACTCGTCCTAGTTGTGTTCCGATAATCTCCATGACCTCGAGTAGTCGGGTATTTGGCGTTTCCACTTGGCGTGCAAAAAACTCCAGGACACCCATGACCTCACTGCCGACCATGACAGGAAAGGCGAATCCTCCTCGAATTCCCAAATCATTGGCCATTCGGGCTCGAGGAAAGTTGGGATCGCGCGTAATGTCGGGAATCCATGAGGCTCGCCCATGTGCTAGAACTCGTCCAGGGAGCCCGACGCCTCGCCCAAATTCCGTCTGCTCGGTCAATTTTTTGAACGTTTGAAATTCTGTCGTGTCGTCTAAGTGCCACAGTTGGGACGTTGAGAGGGTGTCGCTCTGTTCGTCCTTTCTAAAATACACATGACCCACAGGCCATCTTGTGAAAGCACAGATACGATCGAGGCTGGTTTGAAACGCTTCCATGACAGAATGAGCCTCGTTGGCTGCCATAGCGACCTGTTGGATGAGTTGCATGAATTCGGTTTCTTGGCGAAGTGCAGCTTCGGTCTTCTTTTGTTCCGTACTGTCCCGAATAAAGGCACAAAAAGAATATGAATTCTGCTTAAATAAAGGAACGATAGTCATTTCCATAGGAAATTCATGACCCTTCCGATGCAGTCCTGTCACGGCCAGTCGTTGATTGACGATGTGTTGCTGCTTGGTCTCTAAGAAATGGTGGAGTTGCGTTTCGGCATCGGTTTGTGGCGTGGCAGGAAGTAGGAGATGTTGAAACCCTCTTCCTAATATCTCTGCTTTGGTCCATCCAAAAATGATCGAGGCCTGTGGATTCCAGTCGCTGACGATACCTTCCTGGTTGAAGGTCACAATACCGTCTAGAGCATGATCGACAATTAAGTGTGTCTCTTCTTGGCTCTCCCGTAAGGCTTGAATTGCTTGTTCTCGCTCATGTACTTCTGTATTCACTCTATCCAACACTCGGTTATACTCGGTGGCGATCTGCCCTACCTCGGTGTGCGGCTCCACCCTGACGAGATGTGAAAAGTTCCCCTCTTTTTGATGAGCCGCCATGTCATTCATGAGATCGAAGAGGGCGGTGCTGGCCCCATGTTCTGCCATATTCAACCCGATGTGTTCCTCTTCTGGAGACACACGTAGAGGGACAAAACGATTTAGTATCGTCAGTACTCCAAAACTGATGCCAAAGGCCCACCCGAAACAACTGAAGACTCCAAGAAGTTGGATGCCGAATTGGGTCAGCCGGTCATGTCCCGTACCCCATAAAGAAGCATCTCCCAGAAAAGCTAGGGCCAGCGTCCCCCATACGCCGGCGCAGGCATGTGCTGGAATCGCACCGATGGCATCGTCGATCTGTAGACGTTCAAGTATTTGGGTGCAGATAATCAAGAGTGCGCCCCCAAGAGCCCCTACCAAGATAGATGTACTGGGTGTCATATACGGGGCACAAGCAGTGATGGCCACTAAGCCAGCGATGATGCCATTCATCACCGCTATGACGTTTGGCCGGCCAGTTTTCCACCAAGAATACGACAAGGTGGCCAGACCGCCGGCTGCACTCGAGAGGGTGGTATTCACGAGTACCATTGGAAGGCTGAGGGAAGCTCGTATCACACTCCCTCCATTGAACCCCATCCACCCGACCCAAAGAAGAAACAAACCGAGCGCTGACAGCGGAAGATTGTGTCCCTGAATATTGTTCGACGAAGCGTCAAACCGTCCGATGCGGGGCCCAATAACCAGAATCGCGGCAAGTGCCACCCACCCAGCGGTCGAATGAACCACGGTACCCCCAGCGAAGTCGAGAAATCCTAAATGATTGAGCCAACCGGTCTGGTCACCCCGAATACTTCCACCCCATGCCCAATGTCCGATGATAGGATAGATTGCCGCACTGATCAGAATGGATATCAAAAGGTAACTGCTAAAACGAGTTCGTTCTGCGACTGCGCCGGAAATAATGGTCGTGGCGGTTCCACAAAAGGTGAGTTGAAACAGAAAAAAGGTCCATAGCTGATCGTTTGTGGCGCCATCAAAGAAAAACTCCGTCGAGCCTACAAATCCTCCTAACGTTTCACCAAACATCAGGCCGAATCCAAATAACCAGAAGATGATCGAGGCGATGCAAAAATCCACAACATTCTTAATGGCGACGTTGATACTGTTCTTGGCCCGGACCATTCCCGTTTCGAGACAGGCGAACCCGGCCTGCATAAGGAGCACTAAGGCTGTGCAAGTGAGCATCCAAGTCAGAGGTTGAGAGGTAGAACTGAGTTCCATGGGCTGATGGTAAAACGCGAGCTCCTTATAGGGTTGAATTTTCGCTGAGGTCGAAGATGAAGGTGTGCAACGCTCTCGTATTGGTAATGGGGTAGGATACTAACGATTCCATGTTGGGCCCGGGTAAGGCAGACTTTTCTGTTACTGTCCCTATTTCCTTAATAAGGCGGACATCGCCCCTTGTCGAATTGTCGGTTGTCCGACATGCTTTCTTAAAATGGAATCCTAAAGGCATTTGTTGAAGCACCTACCACGATAAGCGCACGTACATGATCATGGCCCGGTGTCAAACCGGGGGGCAGCACAGCATCATGTCAGGGAAATGGAAAGGGGGAAAGCCTTCAGGTTTCCATTACGGTGTTTGCTGAGAGCCACTTTTCAATTGCCTGAGAAAGAGCGTCCGGCCGTATCGGTTTGGTGAGATAATCATCCATTCCGGCTTGCAGGCATCTCTCGCGATCCTCTGGCATGGCGTTGGCGGTCATGGCGATGATGGGAATATGGGAAACATGAGAGGAGGGAAATGCGAGATTGACAGCGCTTGTTTTTCCTTCTTGACTTCTTTCTTCTAACTTTTCACGTTCAGCTTTTCGGATGACACGGGTGGCCTCATAGCCGTCCATCACTGGCATGTGGCAATCCATAAACACGATGTCGTAAGGGATAGTGGTGCAAGCTTCGACGGCTTCGAGGCCATTTGCAGCCACGTCTGCTTTGTGGCCAAGCCGTTCAATCATCATGACCGCGAGTTGTTGGTTTACTTGGTGATCATCGACGATCAGAATTCGGCGTCGGCTTCCACTGGAAGATTCCAAGGAGGTAAACCGGGTGACAACAGGTGTCTCTGAATGATGAAGCTTTTCGGTCTCAAAGCCCATGATGGTTTCTAGGGTATGTTTGAGCACGTTTTGGCGAATCGGCTTGGTGAGATAACCTGAAAACCCAGTGGCCTTGGCTTCTTGTGCATCACCCCGTTGACCCAGCGACGAGAGTAAAACGAGTCGAATTGTTGCGAGCTGAGGGTTCGCCTTAATCTCGCGAGCCAATGTGAACCCATCCATGCCTGGCATAGCCATATCGATAATCGCAATATCAAAAGGCTGGCCCTGTTCCTGTGCCTGTTGCATCAGTTGAAGCGCTTCGGCTGGAGTCGAGACAGAAGCAGGCTGTAGGCCCCAGCCTTTGGCATATTCTTCCAGGAGGAGGCGATTGACGGGATGATCGTCAACACAACATACCTTCAAGTTGTGTAGCGCTTTCGTTGAAAAAGATTCCTGAAGTTCTTGGGATTGCTTAAGGAACTTGGCGGTGAACCAAAATGTACTTCCCTGCCAGATTTGACTATCGACACCGATCGTTCCCCCCATGAGCTCCACGAGTTGTTTGCAAATGGCCAGGCCTAAGCCGGTCCCACCAAACTGACGGGTTGTGGAACTATCGGCTTGTTGAAACGGTTGGAAAAGATGCTCTTGAACATTAGGGGCGATACCGATGCCAGAGTCTTTCACGGCAACCTTAATTGTGACGGTTTCGGTATTCTCCTCTAACAAACCAATACGTATCACGACATCGCCGGCCGAGGTGAATTTGATGGCATTGCCGATCAAGTTCAACAAGATCTGTCTAAATCGCCCAGGGTCACCTCGAAGTGCTGTTGGAACCCGGGCATCCACGCACCCAATTAACTCGAGGTTCTTGCTTCCGGCCTTTTCGGCCAAGAGATCCAACGTATCTTCCAATGACACACGAAGATCGAAGTCAATGGTTTCAAAGTCAAGTTTCCCAGCCTCGATTTTTGAGAAATCCAAAATGTCATTGATAATGGTCAAGAGGGCTTCACCCGAGCTCCGAACAGTTTCGGCAAACTGGAGTTGTTCCGCGTCCAGGGCAGTATCCAACAACAGTCCGGTCATCCCAATAATGCCGTTCATCGGGGTGCGAATCTCGTGACTCATGGTTGCCAAAAATTCACTCTTGGCTCTGGCAGCGCGCTCTGCAGCATTCTTAGCCTGCTGGAGTGCGTGTTCGGCTTCTTTGCGTTGTGTGATATCTCGCACGAGTGCCACGAGATTCGTCGTTCCGTCTGAAGTCATGATTGACGCGGAAATTTCAGCCAAGAGGACCTCGCCAGATTTCATCCGACACGTCAATCGATCCGTCCAGCCGTGACCGTCTTGCTGCACTTGCTCAAAGAACGCACCCAGTTCGTCCATCTCTGTTGGGTGAATGGAAGAGACAGAGAGTTGACAAAGTTCAGCTTTTGGATACCCCAACATCGTACATGCCCGTGTATTCACGTCCGTGATTACCAGCAATTCGGGATCAATCAGAAAAATCGCATCATTGGAATGACTGAAGATTTTTCGGAACCGTTCTTCACTCGTTCTCAAGGCTTCTTCAGTCTGTTTTTGCTCACTAATATCTCTAATGAATGCGCTAAAGATCGTGGTACTGTCGACTGAGAACGGAGTGACGGATATCTCGATCGGGAAGGTCGTTCCTTGTCGGTTAAGAGCCGATACTTCAATCCGTTTATTTAACATGGGGCCTTCGCCGGTCTCCAGGAACCGTTGGAATCCTTCATTATGGGCTTCGCGATACGCATGAGGAATAATGGTTTCCGAGACAAGTTGTCCGATGATTTCGTCCTTTGTCCAGCCGAATAGGGTTTCAGCTCGTGGATTCCAGTCAATGATGGCGCCGGTTTCATTGACGGAAATAATCGCGTCCAGGGCATGGTCGACGATCATTTTGGTACGTTCTTGAGCATGTTGTAGGCGTTGTTCGCTTGTCTGCCGAAGGTCCTCATAGAGCTGCTGCATCTCTTTTGAAGAAAGAGCCAGAGATCGTTCCAATAGTTCGCGCCCTTGATCGGCTTCCGTATACGCATTGTTGATTCGCTTTAGTAGACAAGCCCATCCTTCTGGAGAAGGTACCGTCGTAGCATCGACCAACCCCAGTCGTTTCAGTTGACGTTGTAACAGTGGATGCATGGATCGTTAGGTCTCGGAAATCGTTGTTAACGTCATGGTTTGATTGTGAAGATCGCACCGTCCACTAGCATATGGAGACAGCTCACCGTAGGAATAAAATCCGATTTGTTGGGTACCTTCAGGAAAGACGTCTAAGGTAGCTTCGATTTCTTCTTCTGCTCGCTCGCCAAGGACAAGGCGGCGTCCGACACAAGTAATGGCAATGGCAAGGGTGTTGTGTGCATGTTGGGTGTTAGAAAGGAGCGCGGCTTCAGAGGCTCCTGTGACGAGTCGGTCGAAATTGCCGCGCATCAACTGGACTGTAGCGTCCTGAGGAATATTGCCGGCAAAAGTCATGGATTGGTCGGATTCGTTAACTGCTAGAATTGTTCGCACCAAGTACTCATCACCGACTCCGTCTTGCTTCAAGGCCAAGGGAAACAGAAGTGCTGTGGCTGGAAGCCCACTCGCTCGGTCGCCAAGATATTGTTTGTACAGCTCAAGAGCTGGCTGACCATCCAGTGCATACAGGACATTGCCTTCGGAGCGTGTGACTCTTCGCTCAGGGCCCAGATAATCCCACCCTCCCTTGGACCCATGCCCCATGTGAATATGGTCACCGTAGAACCCGACACCAGTCACGACGCCTCCCGTTGGGACATTGTTGTGAAGGACCCAGGTTTGTTGAAAGCGATCGCCGTCTCCGGCCAATCCACCAGTGACAAGCACTGATTCTGGAAGTACATCGTTCATGCCGCGAATGAGTTCGCTGCCATTGATTTGAAGACCATCTGACAGAACAAGGATCCCACGCAGGTCAGGTCGTAGAAGATCTTGAGCGAGTTGCTGGCCTACCTGAAAGGATTCTGACCCGCCCGGAATGGCGACCGTGGCAGTCTGGACGGTCGTCCAGTCAAATTGTACGATTCCGCCCACCAGGCTGTGGTCTTTTATTTCATTCCCAAAGACTTCTCCCGAGGTTGAGCACCCTACTACTGGAATGCCGGCAAAGGTTTGGCAGACCTCTTGGACTCGTTCTGGGGATTCCAAGAAGCTCGAGGATCCAAATAAGATCACAAGCGATTTTTGAGGATCCTGAACAAATTCTGGTCGAGTCACGGATGGATTAGAATTATCTAGGCAGAATGTTTGAACCTTCATAAATCCTCCTGGTGGACGTAACCGTAGCTCATTGATATCTGGCGATCTGTTCTTTTGTGCAGACGCACAGATCTGTCTCTTCCGATGATCCCGGAATTATTATCTTTTTCGGATATTCGTCGGCGAAACTAAAAACTCCATCGTGCGAATATTGGGAACTCGCAGATTGTGCTTGTGGTGCGGTCTTAAGGGATTGTGAGCGGCTCTTGGAGATTAGGACTTAGGCGAGCGAAGAGCCTCGGGAGAAGAGCGGGGTTTCGTAGATAGTTCAGTAAAACGAGCGAGTATCTTTTTTCGTGTAGAGAAAAACTCCGGGTTACCTTCAGAAAGTTGAAGGAATTTTCCGTAATATTGATTAGCTAGTCGGTCATTTCCTAGTTGTTCATACGCATATCCCAGATTGAGATGAATATGAGGGAGGTTAGCTTGTAAGGACTCTGCCTGGCGCAATTCATGAATGGCCAGTTGATAGTTACCCCGTTGTTGGGCCACAAGGGCTCGTTGGATCCACAATTGCGGAATTTTGTCGTTTCTGGCTAGCCCACTCAGAAAAAACTGATCGGCTTTCTCAATATCCCCTTTACCGAGAAGTGCGGTCCCCATCCAGAACCACGGCTGCCATTCGGGTGGTGGGTCCCGAAATAGTGGAGCAAGCAGCCTTACAGCTTGTTCATATTCCCTAGCCTGAATGAGTTTCCGAGCTTGCTGTAATCGTTGATGGGGCGATAGCCGTCGTGGCGTAGGGGTGGAACGGCCCGCAGGGTGCCTCTCTTGTCCTTGTGACATCGAGGAGGTCGAAGTGGGTGTGTTGGAGGCTTGCGGAGAGAGTAGACTCGTGATGACAAATTCTTCATTCTGGATCACTTCTTCTTCTAATTGGACAGAATATACATCACTCTCTCCTGATTTTCGTTTCTGAGGTGCAGTGGATGGAGGAAGGCCGTTGTCCTCCTGGAACGGTTCCCTTAAAAGAACAGCTTGTTCTTCGTCTGTAGGCAACGTGGCTTCTTCGCGCCCCTGAGTCGAGGCGGCTGTTTCTGTGTTTGTTGGTATGAGACTGGTCTTCGTTTGCCCTGACTGCGGGCCGGCCTTTTTCCTATCAGGATTCGGGTCGGCGGGTACCGGAGAGGAATTCAGGATGTCCGGTCGTGTCGCGTCGATTGATTCTGTACGATGGACTTGAGCTGTCTGCGTATGACTGCCTGGTGGTGTGTCGAATGACTCTTCTTGGGGTTGGTCTAGCGTTATAGGTGGCGAAGGATGGTCTATGGCGCGAGCTTGCGAGTCTGCACCTAAACCAAAATCCAGGTGCCATCCTACCCAATACGCTGCAATCGCCACGCTCCCTAAGGATACCGCGATTGCGATACCGACCAACCAAGGTTTATTCCTCAACGGGTTTCGATCTCGGATAGGTTTTTCACTATCGTGTGGTGAGGATGGTATCGATTCGTCCGACGCCGAGTCGTGCGACTGTTTTTGTGATTGCCCTTGGAGGCGTGTGAGTGCGTCTGCGATGATACTCATCTTAGACTCATGAATAGTAAAAAATTAGAAGTGAACGGTAAGAAGATACATCCTAAAGCGTGAAGCGAAAGGAAACAGATTTTCGAGAGATGTCACGCCTAACGCCTTGCCTTTTACAGTTTTGATTTTTCTTCTCACGGTTGTCATTTCCTTGTTACCTGAGGAATTCCTTGGCGGCTTTCCAGACCAGAAAATGTGTAATCGCCCGCCTGTTCCTGGCATAGGCCCCTAATAGTGCACGGTCACAGAGTTGATTGATCCGGCGAGGCACCCCGTTGGACAAGAGGTAAATAAGGCCTGGGACTCCGGCCTGTAGGTGCACACGATGGGTCCGTGCCCCCTTATGAATACGATGACGAATATACGCGCCGGTCTCCTTGTATCCAAATGGTTGTAAGCGGTAACGTACGCTAATGCGTTGTCGTAACGGGCGAAACGCCCGAGCTGCTAACTTTTGCTCCAGTTCCGGCTGTCCAACGAGCAGCAAACACATCAGCTTGTCTTTTTCCGTATCAAGATTCGATAACAGGCGAAGGCCTTCCAATACTTTCCCGCTTAACCGATGCGCCTCATCAACGAGGACCACTACGCGTTCTCCACCTTCCGCCAGCCGAAGAAGAAGCTTGGGCAAGTCTCGCTGGAGGGCGCCAAGCGACGAATCCTCCGGTGGGGCGCCCGTTAAGTCTTCATAGATCGAAGTGAGGAGATCTCCATAGGATTGATCTGGGTTAATGAGATAGGCAAAGCGAACGTCGTCTGGAGGATGCCGCAGAAGGTGTCGGCACAAGAGGGTTTTGCCGAGGCCCACTTCTCCAGTCAACATCGTAAAGCCACCGCTGGCAATGCCAAAACGAAGATGATTCAAGGCCTCCATATGGTGACTGCCCGGGAAAAAGAAATCCGTATCCGGAGTCAGCCGAAACGGCGGTTCGGCAAAGCCTAATTCTTCGTAACAGAGACTAAGATCTAATGTTGTCATGATGTGGATTGCACAATCTTGGGTGAAAGAAAAATTACCAGCTCACTTTTGGTCTTGACTGTATAGGTCCCTTTAAAGAGGCGACCTAGCCATGGAATATCTCCTAATAACGGGACTTTTCGTTCCGTTTCAGACTCTTCCTCCTGAATCAGTCCCCCGATAATCACCATTTCGCCATTTTTCAAGCGAACCAATCCTGAAGATTGCTTGATATCTAAAACCGGGGCGGTTGCAGTCTCCTGAGGAGACTTTGCGATTTCACGGAGACGTGAAATGATTGGTGTGACATCCAACATAATCCATCCGTCATCTGAAATCTGTGGGGTCACAGATAGCACCAGTCCAACCGTAACCGAGCGAGCTTGTTCCGTCACGATATTGGGGTTGCCCGCAGTCCCCTGCGTAATCGTCGAAGTGAAGAACGGTTGATCCGTGGCTACCTTAATGAGGGCTGGCTGGTTGTTGAGCGTGACGACACGGGGTTGTGACACCACCTGAATTTCGCCTTGTTCTTGGAGAGCTTCTAAGACACCATCAAAGCTCCCATCGGCGAAGGAGATCGTGGTCGTAGCAGCCTTTGCGATAAATCCGCCAAATGGTGCAGTGATGATGTTCGAAAGGGCAAAATTGCCAGAGGTCCCATAAAAATTGATCTTGTCCCAATTTATGCCCAAGCTGTAATTGTCGTTCAGGTTCACCTCGTAAATCCTGGCCTCGATTTCTACCTGTCGATATAGGGCCTGATGGATAGTCTTGAGAAAATGTTCGATTTCATTGACACGTTGATACCAATCTGTGACGTGGATGGTTCCGGAAATGCGGTTGGCCACCATCCGTCCATCCTCCGACATCAATGTTTGAATTTGTTTTTCTAGTTCTTCCCAAAACTTAATTTCATCTTGTTGATTGACTGTGATTTGGCCGGTGTCCTGTGAACCACCTCCACTTGAAGAGCCAGAACTCATCTGCGCCCGATTTTGTCCGGTGCCTCCCCGAATGAGGCGGATGTAATCAATATTGAGTATCTTGGTCTTAAATTTTTTTACCTTGATCAGGTCGTCTTGTTTTTCCCAATAGTAACCATAGGCCTCTAGTAAGGCCGACATCGCTCGTTCTAGGGGTAGATCGTGAAAATCCACGGTGACTGTTCCCTTGATGTCGGGACTGGCGACGATATTCAGTTGGTTGCTTCTGGCGAAAAGAGCCAGGGCATCGACTACAGGCAGCTCTTGGGCACGAAAAGAATACAAGGGGCCGAGGGGCGGTAGGGAGTCCGGGTCCGATTCCGGCAAACTACTGCTGAGCAACATTCGATCTTCTAAGGAAAAATTAGGCTGCGTGTCTGTGAGCGCTGTCTTGATAGGCTGAGCATGATTCGGTGAACCATGTGATGTTTGAGAGCGATCAGGAACTGGCTGAACCTCTGGTTCCGGAACAGTTGTCGTACATCCTGAAAGGATGAGACTACCGACTAAAGTGAGGTGGAAAGCCAATTTCATTGAAAACTGGACCATGACATTCTCAGACAACGATGGTAATACGCAGAAAGCTTGTTGTCGTTTGGGGTGTTCCATCTTGTTCAGACGATGCTAGGAGGTTGTCGGTGTTTCAAAGGTGAGCAAATGTTTCCTACCCTGCCGTTTTAACCAGACGCCTTGGCGCTCGATGGAAACGACCTGATAGCCTTCGATCATTTCTCCTTCATACACGACGCTCCGATTAATGACCGCACTTCGCTGTTGTGTTTCAAATGCGATGGCTTTGAGTGCGAACCGCTGAAGAGGTGCCTGGCGTTTCTTCTGCATGCTAGGAGAAGAACCTCCAGATTGATGTGAAAGAGTTTTGTTTTCTGTTATCACTACCATCGGAGCAAACGGATCCCGTGGAGGATTCTGGATCCACCGAGTTGCCTCTTTATCGTGCGCCTGAGATGAGAGTTCTGAGGAATTCTGTGTTTGTCCAGGTGAAGGTGTGGTTGATCTCACTGAAACCACAGGCTCAAGGTCCGTCGTTGGCTCAACGACGTTGTTATAGACCGCAAATCCTGCGGCGATGCACAACCCTCCCACGACAAGGGGGTTCTTTAGAGCTCGACTGACTCTTGAGTTTTCATCCATAGCGATAATCCAACAATAAGACGAGTAGCTTTTTCTCCGTCACCGTTAATCGTGACTTCCTGTATATTCATGCGGGGCCCAGATTCTTCCAGGGCTTGCAAAAACTTCAGATAGGACCCGTACCCACTCCGGTCGTTCCGAGGACTGACTTGAAGTTCTATCCGCACCTCGGCGATGTTCGGGGGTAAAGAGGGGGTTGGTTGGGTGTTCAGAATCCGGTATTGCATATGAAGGGCTAACCGGCTGCTGTGTTCCTGGAGGTCTTGCGCCCATTCCGCCAGATGGGTGAAATCGTTGATCAACAGATGATTGGCTTTCGCAAGGTTCATCTGGAGGGTTTCAGGTTGAGCCGCTTGATATTGAACACGAAGTTGAGCAATTCGGCGTTCTAACTCTGAGAGAGTCGAAGAGAAATCAAGACTCTGTTGAACTTCCCAATATTTTTCCATGCTCGACCAGCCGATAAAAGCCAGACTGCCAGCCAACACCAGGGCAACGCTGATCATTTTCACTTGAGATTGGGTGAATTGTTTATCCATCAACCAACTCTTCATGAAAGCGTTCCTTCCAAGGTCCACCGGTAATGTTGTTGATGAGTTCCACGTGAGGTTAGAGTATTGGATTGGGTCATGAGCTGATCCCGCCAACCTTCAGCCACCCGGACATGATACGGCCCATCCTCCAATTCCCTAGCCAGTTGATCAACCAGCACTAACGTGGATGACAGATTGGCTGAGCTACTTCCTGTCAATTCCAGTTCCCAGGATCTCTCAGCTCGCCTGACCGAGGCCTTATAGAGGACCATTTCAGATGGGATCGTCTGGCTCAAATAGCTTAATAGTGGACCTTCTAGCAGAAGAGCCTGGGTTTCCGTGATGGCTTGAGCCCATTGTTGCTTCGCATGCAAGGACACTAGTTGGCTATCTAAATGTTGTTGATCCTGTTGGAGAGTTGCTTGCCGTAGGGCCATTTGTTGAAGATTATTCTGATTCTTGGCCAGATAGCCTTCAATCACCCCTGTAGTCCCAATTCCCAAAAAAACCAATATGGCGATGGAGGCTGCCACAGTTTTTCCCAGCAGCTTCTTCACAGGGGCTCGACGTACTTCAGGAGGAGTAAAATTCGTGGGAAGATTGGTGGAAAGCGTGGCGCCCACCCAAAGCCAATATTTCCAATCGGGGTTCACTGGGCATGGCAATATTGGAGTGGCCACGTGGGGTTGAATTTCTCCCAAAGTCAAGCGTTCTTCTTCACCCAAAAACCAAATCTGAGGAATCGGCAGATTAGTTTGTTGATTAACAAACATGATGGTTCGGTTGACTTCTGTGCCAATACGTTCTCCCAGGGGGACCCACTCCTGCACAGGCGCCAGACGTCGAGTCAGGAGAGGGGTTCCATCCTCTCCGCCTACGACGAACATGACGTTTCCTTCCAACGTGCTAATAAGAATCGTGGCTTCACCAGGCTCAACCGACAGGGAGCTGAGTTGGCTTTCTAAAAGCGCTGAGATTGGGGCAAGTTGTTGAAGATGCAGGCCTAACTCTTCACAAATCTGAGCGGTGGCATCGATAAAACTCTGCGGCCAGACCTCCAGCTGTAAGTTCTGTTTATCCCTGCCTTGCATGCCATTGTAATAACGCCATGCGGCCGGCTCTTCCCAGGTTTTTTCCTGTTGCGCTTTTCGTTCAAGAAGGAGAACCAGATCAGCAGTGGGCATCGCAGGGAGTTGAAGTGTGAGGGTCATAAATCGAGGATCTTCGACTAAGATGGAAATGTGACTACCTGGAAATTGGGTACGTTGGATGGCCTCAGAAATGGCTTCACGGAACACCTCAGTTCTCCTAATGACCCCGGGTCTTTCCCAACTTTTATGAATAGAATCATTGATGATGGACAAGGCTCTGAATCGACCATTCATCAAGATCACGCTTAGAACCGTCATGGGTTTGCGAAAGACGCTGGTCCCAAAATTTTCAGAAACGTTCCTGACGGTTTGGTGGAACCGTTGCGTTGAAAGAATCGTCGACAGTGATAGTGGCATCGTCTGACTGAGTTCCTATGGGGCGTAACACCCGCTGCTGATCACCCGCCACTGCGAACCACTGGAACAATCAGGATCAAATTGATAACCAGCTTCAGCCGTCATGGTGAATTGAGTTTCGGCTGTCCCGAAGGTATTGGCTTCATCCAGGGCAATGGGTGTTCCGGTAATATGGTAACCAATGTGTGGGGCCAGGGTGCCGCCGCTAGAATTGGTCGGCGTTCCGTCGATCGCATAGCTGCCGCCAGCTCCATCAGCAGAGAGACTGAGCAGATGAAACAGATGTCCAACATGTCCACGATAGATTTTGAGATCCGGTGTTCCAGTTTCATCCAAGTCCCAAAAGGCCTCAAACGTGGCATCGTTGTTGATGACTGGATTGGCATTGGCGGTCAAATTGGTAATTAAGAGAAATCTGGCATCAGCCAGGAGATTAGGGGGTAATCCAATGACATTATTGAAGCCAGTGATGTTGGGTTGAACAAAAAAATAACGTAAAAATCCATTGGGATTATTCGTCAGTTGTCCAGAGGACGTTGGAACATAATCTGGGCTCAATGCCGTGAAATTTTCCGGGAAGGACCGGGTTTGCCGAATATACAATTCAATGCCCTGGGCGATGTTCTCGAGTTGTTGGTCCTCAGCGTCACGCCTGGCGCTCCGAAGTTGACTAATAAGGTTGGGGGCAATAAAACTGGCCAGAATAGCTAGGATGGCTAACACCCCAATTAATTCCACAAGCGTGAAGCCCGATGCCGAAGTAGGAATCGAGCCATACGCTCGGGTCAGAACAGGAGTCGGTTGTATAAAGATTGCTGGTCTAGACTGGTGGTTCTTGTTTGTCATCATGCTAGTTCAGCTCAAGGTTTCCCTGCGCCTTTTCTTTGAGCGCCAGGAGCCGGATTCCTCATTATTGTTCGATCGTGGCAAATTTTGCCGGGTACACCTTCACTCATTATGTCGGAGAAACGGGAACCAATCTTTATTGGAAGCAAGGACAAGGAACTAGCGAAGAATGAGAAGGGAGGACGTCAATGAAGGGGCAAGAGACCTGCCTCCACTTACGCCGTACGATTCTCAGTGCCAGGAGATCTGGATATTATCCACATAGTACAAACGATGTAGTGGGCCGAACTGCTCAAAGCGAATCTGATTGTTTGCCGCGATGAAAGCTGTAATGTCAAAGAATTGAGGGACTTGGCTAGCATCGCTTCCGTTCATCTTGTAGGTCTGCAGGACGGTCCAATTCGTGCCACCATCTCCTGAGATCGACAGTTTGACGGTTCCTCCATTAGCCCCGGCACTCCGTCGGTAACTAAAGGTGAGGGTGGCTGTCGTAGATCCGGAGAGATCTGCTTCTCGGGTGACGCCAGTCGGTGGTCCCGGTCCGCCTCCCCCAAATTGAAAACAGTTCCCTGCTGCACAATGAGCATCGAGTACAACTTGCATTTGTCCGCTTGTTGGCCCATCGGCTTCCCCGGTTTCTTGCCAGTTGTTTGCCCAATTTTGGGTCCCATCGTTCCCGTTGTACGCAATCGTAGTAAATTCATCTTTCACAGTACCTGCCGCCCCCCCACAAATGGGGTCAAGGGGGTTCCATTGTTTGGTGGCAGGACAATGGGGGTCAAACCAATATGCGGTGTTGGTGGTCAGAGCAAATTGGACTTCTGGGACAATGTAAGTCGCAGCTTCATCAAAGCCGATCGTGGTGCCTACTAAATGGAAGGCATTGTGTGTCGGCAGTAACCCTCCTCCGGAATTAGTTGCAGGTGTTGAGCTAACCAGAAAGCTTGCCCCATTGCCTTCAGGTGTAATGAGGAGAGAATAGAAGAGGTCTCCAACATTGCCTCGATGAATATGTAGATTGGGAACAAGGCTTTCGTCCATCGCCCACCAAACATCAAAATCCGCTGGAGTGGTGATGATGGGTGCTGCATCCTGTGAAAGATTGGAAATGACGAGGAATCGGGCATTGACTAGTTCGGCGGCGGATAGGCCCGTGCTATTGTTAAAACTGGTCATGGCTGGATGGATGGCATAGTAGCGAGGGTATCCTCTGGCATTGATGGCTATTTGTGCGGCAGAAAAGGGGACGTAGTCAGGAACCAGGCTAGGCAAGGACGGGGGATAGGCTTTGTTCTGTTCAAGAAAGATCTGAATCCCATGTGCGATGAGGCGAAGTTGTTGATCTTCTCTGTCCTGGTGGCGGCGATCCCAGATCTGTATGAGAGCAGGCGTGGCGATCGACAAGCCAATGGAGATGACCGCGAGAACACCGATCAGAGCGATAAGAGATGTTCCCTGCTGAGGACCAACGCGAAATGGCATGTTGACGGAGCGAAGGCCCTGGTTGGGAACGCCTTCCATACGACCTGCACTAAAATTCACTCATCAGACTCATCATGGGCATGAAGAGCGCTAATGCGACAATGCCCACGATGCCAATAAGCCCCAGCGTGATGACAGGTTCCAAGATAGCGAATACTTTTTTGACACGGCGGGGAATTTCTCTGTTGTAGTAATCAGCCACATTCATGAGGGTCTTGGGTAGGTTCCCGGTGGTCTCGCCAACGGAAATCATTTGGATCATCATGGGTGGAAAGATGGGATGGCGCCGAAGGGAATCATGAATGGTCGAACCTTCTGCGATCGTGCGTTGCATGTCTTGGAGTGCGTCGGCCACGATCTGATTTCCAACCAGGCCACGGCATAGTTGCAGACAATGAAGCACGGGTATTCCAGCCCGATAGAGCACCGCAAAATTTTGCACAAACTTTGATAAGGCCAACATTTTGAGCAGGTCTCCCAGAATGGGCAATTCCAACACCATCTGGTCGCGCCAGGATGAAAATGCGGTGATGTACCTCCGCCCGACCCACCATGCGAGAGGGATAGAAAGCATCATGGGCATCCAGAAATACCAGTTATTTACCATGAATTCACTGATGCCGATCACGACAATTGTGACGAACGGGAGAGCGACGTTCAGGTCTTGTAAGACGGGGATAAACTGCGGAATGACGAAGGTAAACAACAAGACCAGCAAACCCGTCACTGCAATAATGACAATACTGGGGTAAATCGTGGCTTGGCGAATATCGCCTCGTATTTGATCGGTCCAGTCTAAATAGCGTTCTAATTCTTTAAATGTATCACTCAACGTGTCGCTTTCTTCCCCGGCTTGTACCAAGTTCGTGACTTGCGGGGGAAAAATCGTGGGATGTTGGGTCATTGCTGCATGCAGGGGGCTGCCAGCCTCAACCTGCTGGTAAATGGTGTGCAGGGTGGTGCGCAATTGCAGATTGGGAGATTCCTGAGACAAGTTTTTCACAGCTTGAGAAAGCGGAATCCCAGCGTCTAGCAATGTAAACATATGTGTGGAAAATTCCAGGAGATCGCGAGATTTTACTTTGCCCAGTTTGCCGGTGCGTGTGGAGGCTTTGGGCTTGGTTTCCAGGGCTCGAATAAGACAGAGCCCCATACTCTGGAGCCGATGTTCCAATTGAGACAGGTCAAGTGCTGTGATCTCACCTTCGATAGGTTGGCCATGGGCATCAACTGCGCGGTAATGGAAATTAGCCACCGGTGACCCTCAAGACTTCTTCTAGCGTGGTGACACCGTTGAGCGCTTTTTGCAATCCGTCCTGGAACATCGTGGGCATGCCTTGTTTGTGAATGATCGCACGAATGCCAGCAAGGTCTGGGCCATGGACAATGGGAGCATGAAGTTCATCGGTGATTTGAATAATCTCGTAAATCCCAGCCCGTCCTTTATAGCCGCTATTATTGCAGCTTCGGCATCCGGTTCCAGTCCAGAGCCGAAGAGGTTTGTCCTCTGGGAGGTCTACTTGGAGCTCAGTTAGGACATGGTCAGAATTTTCTCGTTCTACCTTGCATCCAGGACAAATACATCGGACAAGTCGTTGGCCAAGGACCGCAGTCAAGGCTGAGGCAAGGAGAAATGGTTCGATACCCATATCAATGAGGCGAGGAATGGCCCCCAGCGCATCGTTGGTATGGAGGGTGGAAAACACCAAATGTCCGGTTAAGGCGGCACGCAAGGCCAGGTCAGCCGTTTCCTGATCTCGGATTTCGCCAACCAAGATGACATCGGGGTCTTGCCGGAGGAGAGCACGTAGCCCGGCGGCAAAGGTCATGCCGATATCCGGATTGACCTGTGTTTGACGAATCATGGGCATTTGATATTCGATCGGATCCTCCAGCGTAAAGACACTTTTTTCTTTGGCATTGACATGGCGAAGAGCCGTATACAGGGTCGTGGTTTTTCCACTGCCCGTGGGTCCCGTTACCAGAATGATTCCATGTGGTTGATTGATGATGGACTGAATACGGGATTGATCGGTCCTCGTAAATCCCAAAGCTCGGAATTCCAGCTTGAGGGCACCTTTGTCCAGAATCCGCAGCACAATGCTTTCTCCAAAGTTGGTTGGAAGCGTAGAGACACGAAGGTCAATGCGCCGATTCCCTAAAGAAAAGGCGATGCGGCCATCCTGCGGTGTGCGCTTTTCCGTCAGATTCAAATTAGCCATGAGTTTTATCCGTGCCGTAATCGGAGCTTGGAGTGGCTTGGGAATCAGAAGTTCCTGTGCCAAAATTCCGTCAATTCGCATCCGGACACGCAAATATTGTTCGTCTGGCTCGACATGAATATCTGTCACCCTGGATTGAATTCCTGAAGTGATCAATTGATTACATAGCCGAATCATAGGGGCGTCCTGGCTTGCATCTTCTCCAAGGTCTGAAAAACCCTTAGCCGCCAGTTCATCCAGTAGCTGTTTGATGGACTCGGTATGGGCATAATGACGTTCGATTGCTTCTGAGAGTTCTTGGGCAGGGGCGGTTTGTGTATTGATATTAAGTCCAGTATGACTTTCAATCGTATCGACAGCGATGATGTTGAGGGGGTCAGCCATGGCCAAGTTTAAAACTTGCCCTTTTTTATGGAGGGGGAGCACTTGAAACTGCGTAGCCAGATCGTAGGGAATGAGGTCCAAAATTTCAGGTGGGATGAACGTGGCTGAGAGGTCGACCATGCCTGTCTGAGTGCCCTCAGCCAAATAGTGAGCCAGAAGATTTTCGGTAATAAAGCCTAGGTTGATCAACATTTGGCCAAGCATGACCCCATTGCGCTTGGCTTCTCGAAGGGCTAAGTCCAGTTGCTCGGAGTTAATCCAACCGTCTTGAAGAAGTTGATTGCCGAGTTGAGGTCGTGTAGTGGTGGTTGGCGTGGACATGACTAACCCATGTGATGAGCGAAAAAGAACCTGTGCGAGGGAGGTCCCGTTGTTGTAGCGATCAACGGAATAGCGTTGGCCAGATCAGGAAAGACCATCACCCAAGGACTGAAGGAACAGGAGCTGGCCTACCGATGCGCCAGGTAGATAAATAGCTGGTTTGTCGCGGTATCGTATTTGACTCTCCCGCGTAGTTGTCGTTCGAGTTGTGTGGCTCCAATTCCAGGATCAATGATTCCATCGATTTCTTCTGCATCACCGATGGTCACACCCGTAATCTGCAGATAGGCCACCTGTGCTCCGGTTGCGAGATCACTGTTCCCATCATCGCCTTTAAGGTCCCATCCGATATTGATCCCGGTCGTTGCGGTGCCGAGAGTAATCGCCGGAGCAGTTGGCATCAAGATGGTTGCTCCAAATCCTGGCGAATTGGCGGAATTAAATTTTTCTGCGTAAGGGCCTCGAAAACGTACCCATTGATTCGCTCCTGTATTCAACGGATCTGTTATGTCTAGGGTTAACCGAGCTGGAAGAGATGTGGCGGTAGCACTGTTTCCTGTCGCTTCTGCGGTTGGGATGCCAGTGGCATCCAGGGGATATAATGAACCGATGTCTGCAAAATAGCTCGTGACTGCTGTTTCATAAGTTCGTACGGCCGAAGCCAATGCCCGGGCATTAGAGGACGCAATCAGTTGGAACACTTTGGGTAATAGCAAGGCGATCAGGATAGCAATAATCGCCAAGACTCCGATCATTTCCACGAGGGTAAAGCCGCGTTCTCTGTCCTTGCCTATTCTTTGTCGTGTGAACATCAGTCGAGCTCCTTTGAAGGAATTCGCGAACTAGTTACAAAAGGCCCGTTTTCGACACTTTTGGCCTAATGTTTTATTGAAATATCGGTTCGAACGACAGCATTCTTGAGGGATGCCCACCTTGGGCCCCACGCACTAAAGTTTTGAACCAGATTGGAGATCTAGGAGGGCGATATCTGCGAACGGATCTCCAAGTTGAGAGGCACGGCGAAACAAATTGCGGGCGTTTTTGGCACTAGCTGGTCCGAAATGGCCCTGGGCATAGAGATAGCCTAAATGAACCAAGGCCGATGGTAACTGTGGCTCAAGTGCTACAGCCTTCAGAAACGCTTTCTTGGCGATTTTCATCTTTCCCAGATTTTTCAAGCTTATCCCCAATCCTACATAGGCATGTGCAGATTGAGGGTTATCCTTAATCGCCTGCCGATAGGCTGCGGCAGCAGCTTGGAATTGTCCATTCAATAAGAATTTCCAGGCTTTCTTGGTGGTGGGTCGAGGAGTTACAAGCTTTTGCGTGAGGGGTGGCGCTAGGGATAAAGATTGGGAAGACGAGATCTTCGTCGTGGTACGGCCAGTTGGTGGTGGCGCAGATAGCGCGGACTGTTGAGAACTATCATCATTGTGCGGTTGCAATGGTTGAGGGGAGGCCGAATGAAAGACTTGATGGTTCCCGATAACGTTGGAAGTGGAGGTTATTGTCAATAGGAGGGTTCCTACTAGGATTCGGGCAACATTTGTCGCACGGTAATGGATGTTTCTCAATGTAGCCCTGTCCTTTGAGTTGTACTGCATGCCCTTGCAACTGATTCAAAGCCGTAGTTCCGTAGCTATCGTTAGTCAATATCGGAAGCCTTGAGAAGGGCTTAATGGGAGACGATGGAAGATTCAATGAAGGGACTGGATTTAAGGCGAACAGGCAGGAACCGACACCTGACAGCGGGTGTTCTAAGTTACAGATTCGAAGTATGGAGGGACCACTAAACTCGACAAGGCCTACCAGTTTTCTGATAGGCCTATCGAAGATAGGTAATGTCAAGTGAATCTAGGTCGTCTGGTCGGGAAAGGCGGCTTTCAACAGGGGTTGTAATTCGCCCTTTTCTTCCATGGGACCCAAGACATCTGTGTCTCCATAGAACTGGCCATTAATAAAGACTTTGGGCAAAGTTGGCCAGTTGGTCATTTTCGAGAGGGTTTCTCGTTTTTCGGGGTTTGGCAGGACGTTGATGAGTTCGTAGGGATACCCAAACTTATTAAAGAACTCCATAGTCTCCACGGTAAAGCCACATTGTGGTGCCGTCTTGGTTCCTTTGCCATAAATAAGAATTTTGTGTTGGGCGATTTCTTGATTGATTTCGTCTTCGATTGGTGTGCTCATGACACGTTATCCTCCTTGCGCTTCGTGACGAGTTTTAGCCTGAATTTCTAATGCGTGGATTCGCCCGTCTTTCATTGGTGCATCCAGGGCCTGATAAATCATACGATGTCGATCTAACAGGTTCTTCCCTTCAAAGGCATCGGACACCACAGTGACAGTGAAATGGTCCATGGTGCCCGTTCGATCTTGGACGGACACGTCTGCTTCTCCTAAGGCTTGTCGTATGTCGGTACTCAGTTCTTCAAAGGTCATCATAAATGGGGACCGTTCCTTCCGGTATCAATCGTTGGCGTTCTTTAACTATACCGAACAGAGAAATTTCTGCGCAATAACAATAAGAAGGAAGACGTGAGAAGAAAGAAGTGGGAGGAAACGGGGAGTAAGCGATTTCTCGTGTCGATTCCTCCGAACTCAATTTTTACTATCGACTCTTAAGCCGGGATTTTCCCTTCGGAGTAGAAGACATCTCGCAAAAAGTTGCCTAGTCCATCCAAGACTTGAACGGGTATTTCGTGGCCTCCGTGGAATTCCACCCAGGTGACAGAGAGGCCGGCGGCCTGAAGATGTCCCCGAAGTTGTTCGGCCATCGAAAATGCCAAGATGGGGTCTTCGGTTCCATGGCTTTGAAAGACGGGGAGGCCTTGCCGCGTTGGCAAACGTGGGAGCCATTCATCCTTAGCAATGAGGGTGCCTGAGAGCAATGTTAACCCGGCCACCTGGATATCGGATCGAAGGACGATCTCCGTTGACAACATGGCTCCTTGAGAAAAGCCACCTAGAACGAGCGCTCCAGGTGGTACAGACAGCGTTTCTTTGGCGTGGCCCAACAGGTCCAACACTTGTCCACTTGCGGGAGCTAGTCCGCGAGGGACTTCTTTGGATAGCGTGTCCCATTGTCCTTGAGCGCGGGCTTGGGTGATACGTTCCATATCTAGCATCCACCATGCGCGGGCATGGCTTAAGCCCATCTCTAAACTTAGAGGTGCGGCAGGAAAGAGAAAGCGTACTTCCTCGGGAACGTTCAAATACCGCCATAACGCGACCAGGTCGTCCCCAGGGGCTCCAAAGCCATGGAGCAACACCACTAACGGGCCGTCGCCACTACCGTGGCGGTCCTGCCCTCCGGTGATACGCACATCTAGCCCTGCCCATTGTTCCTGTCTCATGGAAGGCTGTCTTGGAGAACGCTAGAAAGGTGAAACAAAAAGGAAGAAATGAAACACTAGGAACGAAACGAATTTCAAACGCACATTCTCGTTATGTTTTATGCTACTAATGCCCCATTTTGGGAGCACCTGCATTGGCACCCTGTGTAATGAGGGGAATGCGCAACACTTGTTTGCAGTGATTGCAGATGACCTTCCAGGTATTCTCATCGGCATATTCCACTTCGTCTTCTTTTCGCCAAAACAGCTTGTTACATTTCGGACATTTGCGAACCAGCATGGACATCACAACAACTCCTGGTGAATCAGCCGCGTTTTTTAGAGTGGACTTAGTGTAATATATCTTGCCACAATCTGCCAACGCGATGATCCAATATTCTGATTCTCTCGATATTCCTCCAGAACAACTCTTGGTGCTGTTTGAACAAGCTACCTGGGCACAGGGCCGTAGTTTGGAAGAAACCCGGCGGATGCTCAAAGAGACCGATGTCATGATTTCAGCTTGGGATGGCAACCGGTTGGTAGCCTTTGGCCGTGTGCTGACCGACTACGTCTTTCGTGCATCGATTTGGGATGTCATTGTTGATCAATCCTATCAGGATCAAGATATTGGAAAAGGGTTGGTTCAACGGATTCTCTCTCATCCTAGTTTAGCCACCGTAGAATTATTCTGGCTCTGTACTCGCTTCTATCAGGGATTTTATACTTCTCTTGGGTTTTCAGATAAGGAACAGACCGGGATGGTTTGGGATCGTCGAAAGCACCCACCGATTTCACCAACTGAGCCATAATTTTTTGGATTGCCTACCATTCATCATGCGGGCTAGCCGTTTTTCATGATCGTCGTCGGACTGATGTCAGGAACTTCTGCCGACGGCGTGGATGCCGCGATCGTCAATATTCGCACAACTAAAGAGCGCTTGGTTATTCGGTCTATCGGGCACTATGCCCGTCCCTATTCGCGACGCTTGCGTGAGCGGATCTTGCAGGTGGCGGAACGAGGAACCGTGGACCAAGTCTGTCATCTCCATGCTCTGCTTGGAGAAGTATTTGCTCAGACGGTGAACAAGGCGCTAGCGCGTAGCTCCGTGTCTGCCAGACAGGTGAAGTTGATCGGGTCACATGGCCAAACCGTTCATCATCTCCCGACGCCGCGTCGAGAGCCGGGATTCGGGCCTATTCGCTCAACCTTGCAGATTGGCGATCCAGCGATCATTGCTGAACGGACGGGTATCACCACGGTCTCTGACTTTCGTACCCGCGACCTGGCTGCGGGTGGTGAAGGTGCTCCATTAGTGCCCTTTGCGCATTTTTTGCTGTTCCGTCAAAAGGCGAAAACACGGTGGGTTGTGAATCTCGGCGGTATCTCCAACGTGACGATCTTGCCGTTGAGTAGTCAGTTGTCTGATGTGCAAGCATTCGATACAGGGCCATGTAATATGCTTCTAGATGCGCTAGTGAGCGCGGGGACGAATGGCCGTAAGACCATAGATCGGGGGGGGCGGATGGCGCAGCGTGGGCAAGTGCATCCAGGTCTGTTGCGATGGTTGATGGCGCATTCGTACCTCAAGCGAACACCTCCAAAATCCACGGGGCGGGAATGTTTTGGAGAATCCTATGTGCAAAAGGTCTTGGCACAAGCTCGCCGTCGGCATCTGTCTCTTGAAGACCTGCTCGCAACTAGTTGCACATTTATCGCGAACACCATTCGAAATGCTCAGCAATGGACGGAAGATCTACCGGCTGATGTTGTGCTGGGTGGAGGTGGGGTGCGTCATGCTCTATTATGGATGGAACTTGCGAAGATTTTTCACCCCATTCCCATCCGCACGATGGAAGATTGCGGGTCGTCCAGTCAGGCATTCGAGGCGCAAGCCTTCGCGATTTTAGCGTACCAAACTTTTCACGGAATCTGTGCGAATATCCCGCGTGTGACCGGAGCTAGACATCCAGTCGTGTTGGGCTCGGTCACGCCAGGTAGATGGTCAGGTACAAGGCTACGGAAGACGTGACTGGCTGTGGACGAAATGATGCCAATGCCTAATCTGTCTCTCCTTTCACTCGTGCTTGTAGTATTGGCATCAATGGTTCTGCTCTACTGGATTTGGAGACGTCCGGTTTCAACGGACCCTGTTCCGGAACTCTCCTCTGAAACTCGTGATGCGGAGATTGCGACGAAACCTCTACTCACCTCGGAAGAAGCGATATTATTCAACCTGATTAAGCTTGTGGCGCAAGATCAGTGGTTAGTGTTGGCAAAGCTGCCAATCTTGCAGGTGATTTCGGTCGAAGATCGGGATGAGGAAGCTCGCCGGATGTTGATGCGTAGTATTCAGTCAACTCGATTGGATGTTGTCTTAGCTCATCCTGGCAGTCTGCAAACGCAGACGGTCGTGAAATTTCAACATGATCGCCTCGATCAGTCAGGACTGGCAAAACGTGAAGCGCTAGTGGAAAAGGTCCTGAAGGCTGCTGGCCTTTCAGTTGTTGTCTTGCATGTGAATCAGACCTATTCACCTGAACATCTGACGAGGCTCTTAGGGTTGGGAGACGATGAGTAAGCGATCCTGTGGCCATGTCATTGACAGGTTTATACCGTGATGATCGGAAGGACAGTTTGGAGAGTATGTACTCCGATGTCGACGATGTTCGCCCGTCCGGACTCCAGGTCAGTGATTGGCAGAAAGCGTGCAACCTTGAAAAATGTCCGACGGTCTAATGCTGCCGCGACTTCAGAACGATGATCATGTGTAATCTCTAACGTGAAACCTGGGCCAGATTTCCATTCCCACAGTGATGGGCTGATGCACAGACAGAGGTGACGATCGGCGACCTCTGAAAACCGTGTAAAAAGATTCCGCCGATATTGATTGACTAACGGGCCTTCCACAATGAGGGCAAAGGCGAGGTGATGGCCCCACCAACACAAGGAACGAAACGCCAGTTTATCTTGGCGCGTGTAATATCGTGGAAAGTCCAAATACTGGTATGGACACTTTTCTAAGTGTTCGCCTTTCACGAATTGAAAGGCATTGGGATCGAAATGTTCCGGTGCGAGGAGCGGTTTTTCCGAGAGTTCGTACCGTAGGGCTTGGTGGAGCTGTTCTAGATGATGTTTGAGTTTCGATGAGATGCTGGATTTTTTGAGGAAAAATTCATGATTCGCAAACGTAGACCATTCATCTGTAGTCAAAGGTTGAGTGATGTTGCGTTCTGCCATGAGGTTCGAGACTGCTTCAATATGTGAGACTGTGAGGTGCGGTCAACCATGAAAGTCGCCACCTATAACGTGAATTCTCTTCGAAAACGTTTAGATATCCTTCATCCATGGCTCCGCCGCCACAAACCTGATGTGATGTGTGTACAGGAGACGAAGGTGCAAGACAAGGATTTTCCGCTCGAGGCTTTTGCAGATTTACCCTATGTCATCAATTATTCAGGGGAAAAGTCTTACAATGGAGTGGCGATTTTTAGTCGTGTTGAGCCTGATGTGGTGACATTCGGTTTTCGGGATGGGAAACCTCATGACGACTCCACGAGGCTGGCATGCGCGGTCGTCCAAGGCATCCCGATTATCAATACCTACATTCCACAAGGACGTTCTCTCGATTCTCCGAAATATCCTTACAAGCTCAAATGGTTTGCTCGCCTCAAACGCTATTTTTCCAAAAACTTTTCAGCTCACCAACCAGTCATCTGGTGTGGAGATATGAATGTGGCCCCCGAACCGATTGATGTTCATCATCCCGAAAAACATCTGAAGCATGTCTGTTTTCACGAAGATGTTCGAAAAGCATATCACGACACGGTATCCTGGGGATTTGCTGACGTCTTTCGCCATCATTTTCCCCGCCTACAGCAATTTACCTTTTGGGATTACCGTCGTCCTGATGCACTAGAGGCGAACCGAGGCTGGCGAGTGGATCACATGATGGTGACTCAAAGGCTGTTATCTCATTCACGGACGATCAAAGTGGATATCAACGCTCGGAAAGCTGAGCAGCCCTCGGATCACACCATCCTTTGGGCAGATTTTTCTATCTAACTCAATTGTCTTGGAATGCCGTTTCCCAAGTTCAGAACCCGGGAAACGTCGGATGCGAGAAAAATCTAAGAGAAACCGGCTTAACGAGCACGTGATTTTTTGGCTTGTGGAAGGTTCTCCAATGGGATAAATACCGCACAGGCCACAACGGTCGTCCACAGGTTCGGCTTCCCGATGGCTGATTGAGTGATATTTTGTGTTCGGACAATATCATTGCCCATTTTGAACACTTGTTTTCGCTCGTTCCATGCCACATTGGGATCGAATTTAATGCCCAAGGTTGTCGCGAGCATCTGTGCAGCTAAGTCTTCGGTGTATTCCCCTGCCTCCTCGTCGGTTTCACCATAGGCATGGTGTTCAGACAAATAACCATAGTTATATTTTCGTCCCGAGGGAATAGCCACACCAATAGATGAGGATACGAGCCGATTGCGTTCATTGGTATCAGATCGTGCCATCACACAATAGGTAATCTCACCGGGATTCAGGAGTTTTTCGCCGCGTTTGCGAGGAATGATTTTGCAGTCAGGCGGAAGAATCGATGACACACTCACCAGATTACAGTAGGCGATTCCTGCACCTCGTAGTGCTTCTTCAAACGAGGCAAGGCGTTCCTTGTGAATGCCCACACCCTTGGTGAGAAACATATGTGTTGGGACCATCGTGGCTCCTTTGTTGATTGATGAACGGTGAGGACTTGACGGCAGTGAAAGGCCTGGTGGCGCTTGCCAAAGATGTTAACTAACGTAATGCCGTGTCTACAGGCCCATTTTTAACAAGAGTCTGAGGGAAGGTGCAAGATCTTAAGCATCACATCCTTGTAACAATAAAAGATCAGGAGCTTTTTGCTGCCTATGATCTGGACTTGACGATGAGAAGTTTGGGCTCAGTCAACTCTTGAATGGTATAGCGGACGCCTTCACGTCCGAGACCTGAGTCTTTCACGCCGCCATATGGCATATGATCGGCGCGGAAGGTGGGAATTTCGTTGACCAAGACGGCACCCACCGCCAAGGTCGAATAGGCGCGATGTACAGCATCGAGGTTCTGTGTGAATATGCCGGCTTGTAAGCCGAATGGTGAATCATTCAATGATGCCAAGGCTTCGCTGAGGTGACTATAGGGACTAATGGTTACGACCGGACCAAAAATCTCTTCGCAACAGACTTTCATGACGGGAGCAACGTTCGTCAGAACCGTCGCTTCCATGACAGAACCATGTCGATTGCCGCCGGCATGAATTGTCGCACCTTGTGAGGCGGCCTCTCGAATCCAGGTCTCCACGCGAACAGCGGCCTCTTCATTGATGAGCGGCCCGACGACGGTGGTCTCCAACGCGGGATCTCCTATGGGCAAAGCCTTTACTTTTTCGATATACAATCGGAGAAACCGGTCATAATGTGATTCGTGGACATAGATGCGTTGCACAGAAATACAAGTCTGGCCTGCGTAGCCATATCCACCCGCCACGCAACGACTGGCTGCGGTTTCCACATTCCCATCTGGTTCAACAACGACCCCGGCATTACCGCCTAACTCTAATAACACTCGTTTTTTCCCCGCTTTACCCTTTAACATCCAGCCGACGTTGACCGAACCCGTGAAACTCAAGGCGTGAAAGGCCGGATGCTCCACCATTGACTCCGCCACTTGATTGGAACAGGGCAGAATAGTTAAGGCTGTGGATGGTAAGTCTGTCGTTAGGAACACTTCACCTAAGAGCAAAGCGGTGAGTGGCGTCTGAGGGGCAGGCTTGAGAACAATGGGATTGCTGGCTGCGAGACATGGTGCAACCTTGTGAGCGACTAAGTTGAGTGGAAAGTTAAATGGCGTGATGCCTAGAACAGGGCCAATGGGAAATCGTCGGACTGATGCTTGGTACGGCTCACCCCCTGGTGTGACATCCATGGGGATGACTTCTCCAAAAATACGTGTGCTTTCTTCAGCGGCCAGACGGAAGGTTTGAATACCGCGGTCCACTTCGCGCCGGGCGTCAAGAATCGGTTTCCCGGCCTCCTGACTGAGTGTCTTGGCAAATTCTTCATATCGGCTCTTGATGCCATCGGCGATCTGCAAGAGGCCTCGGGCTCTCGCATGAGCAGGAACAGCCGCCAGGTCAACCGCGGCCTGTGGTAACAAGTCGACAGTTTGGTTGATGTGTTCCGTTTCAGCGAGGCAAACGTCTGCGAGTACGTTGCCAGTGTAGGGACAATTAATCGCTTCCTGTGAGGATGTCTGTACCCATTGACCATTGAGCAGAATGGGTTTGGCTGTACTCGAAGCCATGAATGTGAAACACCTTAGGTATGCTGTGAGGCTTAGACGACCGGTTGGTCAGAACGAGAGTCCGTTGCAGGATGAGACGGCGGCGGCCACTGTTCCGCCTTTCGAATTAACGCTTCGGTGCCCCATTCTCGAATTGCGTCCAAGTGAAAGGGCTCAAATGTGCCAATCGCGCTGCAAGTTGGACAACCATCCACTGGAATTTTTGACTGAAACACTTCGTCTAAACAGGATAAACAGACGAACAGATCCGGTTCACCCTCTTGGCATTCGATTGTCCAAAATGACGATGATTGACTCATGAAATTCCTTATCTCAGGTTAACGTATGGAAGACAACCATTAGTAGTTGGAAACAGAATCAATGTACCGCGATTCGTACAAAGAGATCAATGATGTGGTTAGCTGTTACCGGCAGGGAGTCACGATAGCGACGAGTCAGGGGGTTGCGAGTGAGACTCGGACTGTAGATTCAAGAGCTTATCGATTTCTTCTTTAAATGTCTCGAATGGGAAAGCGCCAGGAATGACAATCAGATTAGGGTTGTCAGGCACTTGAGTGGGAAACAGGACAAAGCCTGGAGTTCCGCGGATCCCCAGTGCGCCTGCATCTTTGAGGTCTTTTTCAATATCAGTGAGATACTTATGGGAGTCGAGGCATTGAGAAAACTGTTTCTGATCTAATTTGAGCTCGGTCGCATGTTGCTTAAGGTTCTCGGAGCTAAACTGGCCTCCGCTATTGAACAACCGGTCATGCATGGGCCAGTAGGCATTTTGCTCGCCAGCACAGCGTGCGGCATCGGCTGCGCGAAGGGGGTTTCCAAACCCGCGAGGAAAGTCCCGGTACACAAACCGAACTTTTTTGGTCTCGATATATTCTGTTAATAACTTCGGAAACGTTTCATGAAAAAACTTTTTGCAAAAATGACACGTAAAATCGGAATATTCCACCAATGTAATGGGGGCCTTTGGGTCCCCCCGTACGACATCGTCGTCCTGGATCAAGAACTCCGGCGCTGTGGCCATTGCCGGCAGCGTGAATAACATCAAACCAACACAAACCTTCATCAAAACTGGGATTTTCAACATAGGGGTTCTCATGCGATGTAAGCTAAGAGTTCGTGAATAATTGTCTCATCTTTGCCAGAACTTGTCGAGGGAGATTCCTGGTGAAAATCGGGTACATGACTTGACAAAGAACTTAGTGTCCAATGTGTTCCAGGAGCCCCATCATCAATAGCGGCCAAACAACAGTGGCATCGCTCAATACTTCGGCAAACTGCCCGCCGTCCTTTCGAGGGACAAACTTCCCCCAGGACACGCCTTCCTCATAGGTGCAGCCGCTGAGCCCTCCCCAATAATCTGGCTCTGGGCAAATTCTCACGCCATACCGAAAGCGGGGTGGTCTTAGTTGTGTGCCCATGCGCAAGTTTAAGATCTCAATATACGGAGGGGTTTGTTGTGCCCAGTTGCGAGGGACTCCGCCACCAATCGTGAAAATCCCAAGCCGCTTAGCCGAAAGTAACGTTTCTGTATAGCTATTCAAATCTAAAAATGGATTGAAGGTCGGACAGGATTGTCGCAGCTCATTCCAAATATTTTGGTCGCTTCTTCCTGTCGTCTTGGTCGCTGGGTCTTGCTGTCGGTGATTCATTCCCCAAATCGACACATCCAACCCCAGTTCTGAATCGGTGAACGCTGGAATATAGACAGGGACTGACTGTTCGTACGCACTTTTCAGAATGCCTGAACCAGGATATTGGTCATGTAACGTTCTACCCAGTTCGCGCGTCAGGAGTTCTGAGGACAAGACGGTTTCAGGCGTCAGACGTTTGAGAGTCTGCCCGACTACCTCTTCAACGTGATTGAGATTCAACTCCATTTCCAGCGTATCGTAGACACGATTGTACCCCTTTTCGAAGAGTTCAGCGTCCGTCATAGAGGGGCGATATTTGTAGTGCGTTTTCCCAACGGCTTCCGTGAGACCATGGGCGATCAAGGCGCCAGTTGAGACAACAGCCTGCACCATGCCTCGATCCAACATGCAACAAATAATTTTCCCCATTTTGGCAATCGTCATGGCGCCCGAGAGCGTCATCACCACCGCACAGTCAGGGTCTCGCACCATTTTGAGCAATATCTCAAAGGCTTCGCCCAGCCGACGACCACCGAAGGCTGTTCTTTTCATCGCGCCGAGTAAATCGGAGAATGAATGAATCGTTTCCGGATCGAGCGACTCTAAAGCCTCCAGTCCGTCACTCTCGCCATCATGAAATGTTCGTTCGGTCATATAGGGTACTCTCAATTAGAGATCGTTCAACGTTTGGGTATCTATTCGATCATGAGTTGGCGGTTCTCGCGCAGGTGTGTAAGCAAAAGGAAGGGGTATCTTACATCAAATAAGATTTTGGTGGTCCCAACGGGATTTGAACCCGTGTCTGTACCTTGAGAGGGTACCGTCCTAGACCAGCCTAGACGATGGGACCAGTTCCTAAAATCTCAATGATCGTAGTTTAGTTAGCTGTACCCGGAATGCTGCGAAAAATCTAGCATTCGGACTGCATCCCACGCAATGGAGGCCCCTTTGCTTCCTAGTCGCTAAAACACACATCCCATCGTAAAATACCACTACTGATTTCCGATGGACCAATCTAGGCGTCTGAGCAGGAAATTTTGTGATGTAGCATATTCTTAAGCCCTCGACGACATGAGTCGTGGCAACTTACTGGAGGATTCAAGAATGAGAAGGTCGAGAGTTTTGAGTCTTTACGTGGTTCTCGTGGGTTTCTTATTGGTGTTAGATGGCATGACTGTCGTACAAGCAAAGCCACGAGAACGTGACCTCTATTTTTTTCATCAACTTCTAGAAGTTCCTTTTGGCAAGTCTCCCGATAAGCTTCCCTTACAGAAGTCTTGGAAGGTCACGATAGACAGAGTCTGGGATGAAGATTATCCAAAGGATCTTGCCTCGAGTGATGGAGCTGTCCGGCAATTTGAAAAGACAACGCAGGGAGCCATACTCACGGTCTATAGCCATATGCAACCGTCGTTGAAGGATCATGAAGAGTTTTTGTCCTGGGGGCAAATTCGATTTACAAGGGAGGATGAGAAAGAGGCTAAAACGCTTTATAGCACACTGATGCTGTTATTAGAGAGGCAGGGCGCAACTTTTCGTTATCCGACCCAAACCGATGGATGGTGGTGGGAGCTCTATCAGCAAGCGCAGATGATTCGCACAGCACAATTTACCGGAGTTCTTTCTTTAGAACATTGGAGCGGCGGCAGTCCCTCACAAGTCGTACTAGCGATATGGCACCCCGACTTTGACTGGTTTTATCGGGAGCGAAAAGTCGAGCGATTTTGGCAACAGTTCCGGGACCATGCGTGGCGATTGCCACCTCGCCTGATCAAGGATCTTCAGGATGCGTCGATTCCAACCATTATCGGAGAAAAGAACTGGCTCACCGTTCAAAAGTTTTCACGTCAAAAAGGTCGTGATACATCACGGGACGAACGGTTTCCAATGCCCTTTGTCACCTTGGTTACGTTGCATGAAAAGGTTGCGAATGCTGTTCCTAATTCCTCCAGGCCATTGGCGCTAAAGATTTTTCAAAATTTTTTGGGAGAATTTGTTACGTGGGCTAAATACCATGAAGGCGGTCTGCTCACTTCTGAAGAGATTGCGTTGTTGAAAGCACAAGCGATCCGGGTTGTTCACGACCATTTTTCCGATATGTACTGGTACCTTGATGACCCATTCGTCGAATTAGCTGAGAAGCATCTTGATACCTATTGGGGACAATATGCCTTCGTTCGCTTGATGGGTATGGGCTTCATGCCAGGAGAACGGTTTGGAATCAGTCCGAAACCCGTTGGCGAAAAAGGCCTGGCTTTCCTGGTCAAGTACCCGCAGTCGCCGTTTGTACCTGATGTTATGTTCTTCCTCGGAAATGCAGAAGAAACGGTCTGGAATACAGGCTACCCGCAAACTGACTCCAAATTTCGCGATAGAGCGCTTACCTACTATGACAAGCTACTGCAAACTCCAAAGGCTCAAAAATACTCTAATCATCTTGCCTATACCTTACCCAGACTCCGTGCGGGATATGCGACGGCTAACATGCTGTATTGGTGCTTTTGTGATTGATTTTTTGACAGCAAAAATGAGCAGATTTTTGGGGGATGCTGTCTTTGCCTGTCGGCTTGCCTTGTCTGTGGGATGTATGGTCTTAGTCATGGGCATTCATTTTTTCGGATTTGGACTCTTTAAGACCTGGAGCTTGATTAGACCATAGAAATTTAGACACTTGATATTAACACTATGCCATTGGGGATATGGACAAAAGCCAAATTTGGGAGAAATTAAATATCCGACGAGGAGAATGTCTGTGCGGGATGAATTGTCAGGATGCCACGCATAAATGGGTGGATACCGCAATGGTAGGAGTACTGCCCTGGCTTGAGGGTAGGAAGCGTGTATCTTTTGTTAGGACCTAAAAAACCGGAATCGAATGAACAGCCGGTTCCTCGACGACAATCATCGGAGACAATGGTGTGCGGCTCTTGCGTCCGGTTTCTCCAAGTTAGCGGGGTGCCTGCGGTAACCGAGAGCTGATTCGGCGAGAAAAATGGCGGTTGGGCGTAGATCTGAATATCGCGAGCCGGTGAGGCGTCGATGAAGGATAGCTGGGTGAACAATGCACCGATGAGCGTTCCCAGTATGCAGGCAGCTCTTAAACCTTGTCTCCTCCTATGCAAATTCATCACCTATGGCTTTACCGTTAAAAAGATCGTCCCGTTGCCTCGCTGGATTAGTATCAGCACCGGAGTCTTGGCTTCAAGATTACTCACAAGTTGTTGGAAATCTTCCACAGATCGAACCTCTGATCGGTTAACTTCGACTAAAATATCTCCAGACCGAATCCCGGCTCGTTCAGCTGCCGAATTGGGTTTGACCTGAGAGATGACTACTCCGTGCCCTGTGTCAGTTTGTCCAGGCTTAACGGGTTCCACCATTAATCCTGCTAACGCGTGATCGCCCCGTATTGAGTCCGGGCCGACTTTCGCCACCGCAGCGAGATCTTTAGGCATTTCGCCAATTGACACAGACAGTTGTTTTTCTTTGCCGTTGCGCAGAATGGTTAGTGGCACGGACGTCTCCGGGATTGTCTCCGCGACTAACGTTCGGAGATGCGTGGGATCTTTGACTGGGGCTTGATCATATATCCTGATAATATCGCCGCGCTGAAGGCCAGCGCGTCCGGCAGGACTCGTGGCAAACACATCACCCACCAGTGCGCCGTTGGTGTCGGGAGCATCGAATTGTTTAGCGAGGTCATCCGAGAGCTCTTGAATGGATACCCCTAACCAACCGCGAATGACTTTCCCATGACCGATGAGGCTTTGCATGACATGTTTGACCATTTGACTGGGGATGGCAAACCCAATGCCCATATAGCCACCGGTTCGAGAAAAGATGGCGGTATTGATCCCGATGAGCTGCCCTTGAAGATTGACGAGCGCACCTCCGGAATTGCCAGGATTAATCGCGGCATCGGTTTGAATGAAATTTTCGTAATCCACGATACCCACGTTCGCTCGACCGACAGCGCTGATGATGCCCATCGTGACGGTTTGGTTTAAGCCAAAGGGATTTCCAACGGCCAGGACCAGTTCTCCGACCTGTAAACCTGTGGAGTTGCCCCAGGGTAACGTTGGCAAATCCGTGGCTTCTATTTTTATCACGGCTAGGTCGGTTTTGGGGTCGGTGCCAACTAACTTTGCGGGGAACTTTCGTTTGTCGCCCAAGAGCACCATCAGATCATCGGCCTGTTCCACCACATGGTTATTAGTCACGATGTAACCATCAGCCGACACAATAACTCCCGAGCCCAGTCCCTGTTCCTGCCGCTCACGTGGTTGTTTGAATCGGCGTTCGAATTCTTCTCCGAAAAATCGCCGAAAAAATGGATCGTCAAAAAACGGATTCGTCTGTCCTTGCACAGCGGTCCGTTTCGTGGCAGAAATATTCACGACCGAGGCCATTGCTTCCTTCGACACTTTGACAAATGTTTCGTTGGACGCGAGGAGGGGCGTCGCCACTTTCACGATCGGTGGCGAATCGGATGCGAGGGCGATTGCTGGCTGGGGGGTGGCTGCTGGAGCAACACGAGAGGCGCGTGTGGCTTCCGGACTTTGAGATGGGGCTTGAGAACATTGGATGAGAGAGAATCCCAACGTTCCGACGAGAATGGCCCCGATGATCCATCGGTTAAAGGTCTCTATCCGTTCTCCGCACTCACACCACTTTATCATCATACGACGTCCTCAACTTTCTTTTGTCGGTTATCAGGATCCGTTTCACAAGTTAAGAGCACTAGACTCTTGAACTCTTACCAGTTTTGTTGCTGTTGATATTTTATCATCCTAGCATCTGAGCGTGGAATATCCCAGAGTGGAGCCGACGCGACCAGTTATTGATGTGTTTTCGTCAGTGTAAGTCCTTGGTCGGTGCCTGTCATGACCATTGTGGCCATGTTGACGAACAGGCCGCATTCCACGACGCCGGGAATACGGAGGAGAGTGGTTTCAAGAGTTACCGGGTCAGTGATCGACGGGATATGAGCATCGATAATGAAGTTGCCGTTGTCCGTTATGACCGGCTGTCCGTCCCGCTCTCGGCGAGTGGTTGACCAGCCCATGTTTTCGATATGGGCTTGTGTCGTTCGCCATCCGAAAGGAAGGACTTCGATCGGTAAAGGAAATGGTAGGCCTAGGTGGGATACGTGTTTGGCTTGGTCAACAACGACAATAAATTCTCTGGCGGCGCGAGCCACGATTTTCTCTCGGAGCAACGCTCCGCCGCCGCCTTTAATGAGATGATAATGTGGGTCGACTTGGTCCGCTCCGTCGATCGCGATGTCGATGTCCCATGGTGCATCTTCACCTAATAAAGGAATGCCGAGCTGTTTGGCATACGTTGCTGTCGCTTGCGAGGTTGGGACTCCTCGAATCTCGAGGCCATCTTGAACGCGTTGTCCTAACGCGGTCAAGAAATGATGTACGGTGGACCCGGTCCCAAGGCCTAAAACGTGACCGTTCTTTATAAACTCGACGGCCTTCTGAGCAGCTTGTGCCTTATGTTGATCAGGTGTCGATGACATGGGAGTTGGCCAGGAGGGGGGCTAATTACGCGGTCAGCGTGGCAGCCAAAGACGCGGCGCCAAGGAGGGCGGTATGAGGATTCAAAATGACGCGGACAGGAATCTTGTTCAGCAGGCGTTTGTACCGGCCTTTAGCCAGAAATGACTTCATAAATGGTCCTTCTTGGAGGGCGGGCAGAATCTTTGGGGCTATCCCTCCACCAAGATAGACGCCCCCCATTGCTAACGTTTTGAGCGCCATGTTCCCGGCCTCGGCTCCATAGATGGAGACAAACATCTGCAAGGCGTCCTTGCAGATATCGGGTTTGCCGGCGAGGCCGGCTTCAGCGATAAGCGTGGCGGGATCACCGGTGGGAAGTTTTTCAGCAAACCACGTGGGCTCGTTTTTTTTGGTATCGCGGAGAAATTGATAGATCAGATAGAGCCCGGGACCAGAAATGACGCGTTCGTAACTGACATGTAAATAACTGGTGCGTAAATATCGCAGTAATTCAATTTCTAAATCGTTCGTGGGTGCAAAATCGGCATGCCCACCCTCCGATGGACATATCTGGTACTCGTTTCCGGTCCATAAGATCAGCGATTCGCCTAACCCAGTTCCTGCCGCCAACAACACGCGGGTGCCATCTGGAGGTGGGGACGGAGCCTCGGGGTTGAGGTCTTCCAGCTCATCAGGCTGTAACAGTTGAAGCCCGTAGCCCGTCGCTTCTAAATCATTTAACAATCGAACCTGTGGAATATGTAAGAATTCTGCTAACGCATCGCCTTCGATTGACCAGGGGATGTTGGTTGTACGGCAGGCATTATTCAACACTGGACCTGGGACACCGAAGCAAGCGGCCGTTAACGGTTCTTGGGGAGAAGGGGATGAAGAGCCTTCTATGTCATCCTCTGGATCATCCAGCTCCGGGTCCGTGGCTGCGGGCTCTTCCAGAAATTCTGTCAGTGCCTCTTCCAGCGACTCGTAATCCGCCGTCCAGAGCGTATCTTCACGGATTGGATCCACCCGCCCTTTGGTCCAATCATACAGGGCTAAATTAATTTTGGTGGCGCCGATGTCCCCGGCAAGAATCATGATTTTCTCAATTAGATCAGGTATCTAAGTCTCACTCGCGGTCGGAGCTCACCATAGCCTAGTTAAAATCAATGAAGCAAGGGAAGGGATTTGCTATGTAAAGACGTTCTGGTGGGACGTTGATGTTCTAAGTTTAGGCGTTAAAAAAACCATGTTTTTTGACATCAATGATATCATTGATTATGATGATCTCATAATAGGGAGGCGTCAGATGGCCAGTATAACCATTCGGAATTTACCAGAACAGTCAAAAGAAAGTTTACGGGTGCAAGCTGCAAAGAACGGAATATCCCTTGAGGCCTATGTGCGGGAAATTCTTGAAGAGGCATCAGGTTTTTCGTCAAGCAATGGAAGTAACATCCTGGAGCTGGCTCAGGGCTATTTTGGTTCACATGGCGGAGTCGATCTTGAGCTGCCTAAGAGAGGTTCTCATCGTCGTTCGAGTCATGTGGTCTCATGATCATTCTGGACACCAACGTTGTGGCTGAGCTCATGCGTGAAGAGATGGATTCGAATGTGGTCGTATGGTTCCAGAACATGGAGGCGAAAAACTTAGGGTTGACCGTGATCGCCATTGCTGAAATTTTGCGTGGAATTGAGCGTTTGCCAAAGGGCAAACGTCGGCAAAGGCTAGATCAAAATTTCAAAGAGTTTCTACAAAGAGGGTTTCAAGGGCGTATTTTCCCATTTGATGAGAACGCCGCGTTTTTATATGGAGGAATAGCCGCATCTCGGGAAAGAGTGGGCTTATCGGTCGATCCTGTCGATCTCATGATTGCCGCTATTGCGAAAAGTCTTCAAGCCTCAATTGCCACACGGAATACCAAAGATTTTGAAGGATGCGGCCTAACCCTGATCAATCCCTGGCAGTCTCAGGCAACAAATGGTGGGGCCCTCAAAAAGTATAAACGGGAATAAGCTCTATTCCTCCAGAGCCAAAATTTTCAAAAGTTCCGGCTACAAAAACATCCAATCAGAGAAGGTAGCTGCTTGGCCAAGTGGGGTTCCACTTGGATCTTGGATATTCCAGACCGTGGCCCGTTCCACTAGAAACCGTTTGCCACTTCTCGAAATTCTGACCCCTCGGTAGTCGCGAATGTATCCGTGGGTCTTGGCTTGTTCGAGCATGCGTGCCCGCTCGTCACGGTTGATAGGTTCAGCCGTTAAACGTGAGGGAGTTTGCGTAAATTGTTCCCAATCCATCTCCCATAAGTCTAAGGCCGTCTGATTGCCATAATTTAAAATCGGATCGTCTTCTAATCCATGGGAAGCAATAACGAATGGACTTTTGAAGAGTCGTTCCGCTTGTTCAGCAGGATCTCCTTCTCTAAGAATGAGTTCGTCCTCTACTAAACGGACATAGCTCTCAAGAAGATATTGTGTCCATTCAACAACCCAGGGATTTCTCCAGAAACGTGCCAATGGAATATTCTCATTTTCTGCAGGGAAATTCATTTAGGTTTTGATGTGCTTGAGGGTTTCGATGTCAGTACAGTGTACTGGATTTCTCTTTGATTAAAAATGGACCATTCTCAAAAAAGAACACTAGTCCTATTACCTGGTCTTGATGGGACAGGGATTCTCTTTAATAATCTGGTAGATCAATTAGAAGAGAAATTTCAGATTGTCCGGATCTCTTACCCTCCAAGCACAGACCATTCCTTAGATGATCTTGCTGAGATAGTTAAGAATAAAATTGAAGATCCTCACAAGACCCTGCTCCTTGCCGAATCTTTTTCCGGTCTTGTTGCTTTGACTCTTCTGGAAAAGTGGTCAATCTATCCCAAGGGGATTATTTTCGGAATGTGCTTTGTCGATCCACCTTGCAAGGCCCTACTACGTTTGGTGAGCAAGTTCCAATGTAGACGTATCCCTTGGGCGTATGTTCCTAACTTTATGTACAGGAAGTTCTGTTTAGGAAATTCGGCAACAAGAGAACAAATTAAAAATCTGAAGCAGGTCTTGTCTGAAGTGAGCCCTGGGGTATTTCTCCATAGATTGCGGTTGATTGAGACTTTTAGAATATCTGAAAAGACTAAGAAATTTAATATTCCCTGTCTTTATGTCCAAGCTACAAATGATCGTTTAGTTTCGAGTAAGTCAGCGGGTTGGTTTGCCAAAAACTTCTCACCTTTTTCCCTGAAACAGATAGCTGGCCCGCACTTTCTTTTCCAATCAAAGGCGAAACAAGGTGCTGTATGTATTTTGGACTTTGATCAATATCTCGAAGCAGATAAGAAATCTCCATAGAAGAAAATTCCGATACCAAAGTTAGTTTTCTCGTACGGCTGCCTTTGGCGTGGCTGAGAAGCGCAGACGAGTTCGGAATGAAAGCGAGCACTGTTTGAGCCCTTCAGAAACTCTCAGGACAGGCTTCGCGAGTTTGCGAAGCTTCCGAATTTGGCAAGCATGGCAGGGAATCCGTAGGACCATGAAGGGGCAGCAATGTGTATGCCGCGTCTCGGAGAGCGCGACCGTTGTTGGGTCCTTTTGCTGAAACAAAAGGACCCCGGTTACCTGGCCGAAACACGGCATCTATGAAGACGGTGACGGTTACGCGAGGACTACTATTTGGAAATGTGGGAGAGAAGGGCGTCAGCAATTTGCTGTGGAGAACTTTGATCTGTGGGGATGATGTGATCGCTAGCGGTTTGGTATTTTGGGGTGCGTTGCTTGAGTATATCCTCGATTTCTTCCACAAAAGTCTTGGTGCCAGAAAGTGATGGGCGTTGTGTGTCCCCGGAAATGCGTTTCACGATGGTTGGGATTTCGGCTGTCAGCCAAAAGAAAGTGCCATTGGCTTTTAAGATCTTCACGTTTTCTTCTTTCAGGATCAGTCCTCCGCCGGTGTCGATGATCAAGTTGTCTCGGTTCTGTAGTTTTCGACACATCTGTGTTTCCAATTCTCGGAAATGATCCCACCCGAATTGCTCGACGATTTGAGGAATAGACTGCCCCGCCTCGTTAACGATTTCGGCGTCGGTAGACAGGACCTTCCGTTCTAGTCGTTGGCCTAAGATTTTGGCGACGGTGCTTTTCCCTGTGCCTCGATATCCGATTAAGATGATGTTCATGATTTGGTAGTCGTATTGCCTCTCGATCTTTTCCCCCTCACCCTAGCCTGAGTTTCTCTTCGAAACTCAGCCCCCAAGGTGGCGAGGGGAAAAGAATGAGAAAGGAATTGTTGAATTCGCGCTATTTGAAGTGAGCGGTGAGGATATTTCGCATGGTGTCCACAGGGGCCGATTGGCCGGTCCAGAGTTCGAATTGTCCGACAGCCTGATGTAAAAACATTTCAATGCCTTGAATCGTTTGGCAGCCAGCTGCCTGTGCATCTTTGAGTAATTGCGTATTGAGCGGATTGTACACAATATCCATGACGGTGAGTTCTGGATAAAGAAGTTCTTTCGGCACACAGGTTTGTTGAATGTTCGGATGCATACCAATAGGTGTACAGTGGATGAGCAGCTTTGATTCCACGAGGGTAGCGCTCAAGGTTGGCGCATTGAGCTGATCATCAGTAATCTTCGTGGTTGTTCGAGTTCTGAGGTCTGTGGCCAAGGTGGTTCGTTCTTGGTCGTCAATCCCGAGCAATGTCAGGTGATCGATGTATCCTTCCACACACAGGCCGAAGGCGATCGCGCGTGCCGCTCCTCCTGACCCTAGCATGACCACGTGTTGTCCAGTGAGATCGACGCCTCCTTGGCGGAGAGCTTGGAGTGCGCCGGTGGCATCTGTGTTTGATCCGACTAAGCAGGTGCCGTCTTTCACGATGGTATTCACTGATCCAATGTGCTTGGCGGTAGTCTCGATGGAATCCAGAAGCGGCAAGATAGCCACCTTATGAGGAATTGTCACGCTAAAGCCACGAATGTGACCCAATGCCCGAATTCCCCGTACGGCGTTCTCTAGATCGTGGTCTTCTACGGGAAACGCCAAATAGGCAAAATTCAGTCCTTGTTCTTTGAACGCCGCGTTGTGAATGGCAGGCGAGAGGGAATGTTCAACAGGATTTCCCAGAAGTCCACATAATTTTGTTTGCGCGGTAATAGTCATAAGCCCTTGGTTTGCGCTGTTGTCTGATGCACGACCTTCTTATCACATAACTCGGTCGTTAAACTCAACCGTTTCAGAACAAGAGACCAGTCAGAAGTTATAGAAGTCAGATGTGAGGGAAAAAGCTCATGAGCACATCATACTTGAAGATAAAGATGTCGTATCTCGCAATGTCGAATGTTTTTGGGAACGAAATGATAAAAAAGAAATAGGGAGGATGGGAAGGTGTCATCCGGAGAGCAGGACCCTACCCCCCGGATTAACACGTTGTGACGTCCGGGGAATTATCGTGACGCTTTCTTTTTCCCCGTGCTTTTCTTCATGCGAACAGTCGCTTTCTTTGCTGGTTTCTTTTTGGCAACTTTAGCGGCCATGAAATCACCTCCTTAAAAGAATTAGTAAGCAATACTATCCACGTTTATCGGCAGGCATGAGAAAATCATGAGTCTTTTGTGGAATTTTTTGCCGAGCTTCGAGGACACGTGCGGTGAGTGTTCGTCGTCTGTGTACTCGAACGTGAAGAGCTGGATGGATTTGAGACTGGTCGATGGGCTGGGAGAATCTGCAGTGGAGGCTTGTTTACGGTGGGTTTGGAAATTGAAGACGAAAGGCCGTTCCCGCGCCAATGGTGCTCTCTACAGTAATCGATGCCCCATGTAACTCCACGAGTTGTTTGACAATAGAGAGCCCGAGTCCTAGCCCTTGTGTGCCAATTTCGGGCTTCCGGTGAGCTTGAACGAATGGCTGGAACAGATTGGCTAACGCATCTTGAGGGATGCCAGGACCAGTGTCCGAAACCGCGAGGGAGATTTCATGATTTGACCCTTGAGACGCCGTAATGGTGATTTGCCCATTTTCCGGAGTGAATTTGTGAGCGTTGTGCACCAGATTTGTCACAATTTGGTGAATGCGATCCGGGTCGGCCCAGACAAAGAGCGGTTGGTCAGGTGTATCGATGATCAGTTGCTGTTTTTTCGGTTGCAGTAGCGGCATGAACTCTTGCCCCACCTGCTCAACGAGATCTAAGAGTGCGACGGACTGATGATGCAGTCGAATGGTGCCGGCTTCAATGCGGGACAGATCTAACAAGTCGGCAATCATGCGGGTTAACCGGTCAGCATTGGCATTGATTCGGGTCAGATAGAGGTGCTGGCGTTCCTCGAGCGGCCCCACCATCCCTCGTAGCATATTCTCCGCGAACCCTTTGATGGATGTCAGGGGGGTCCGCAATTCATGTGAACAATGAGAGAGAAATTGTGACTTCATACGATCGAGTTCCTTCAGGCGCGTATTGGCGGCCTCTAGCTCGGCATTGGTTTCTTGGAGCTCTGTGGTTCGCGCTTTGACTTTTGCTTCTAAACTGATATTGAGTGCTTCAATTTTGTCGTAGGCTAGAGCGGTATCTAAGGCGATGGCGAGCTGGTGCACGATGGTAGACAACAGATTCTGTTCTGGATCTGAAAGAAGTCGAGTCTGCTGGCTCCCACCAACGATGACCCCCAAGGGTTGATTGTTGCTGAAGAGTGAAAGGGCCATGCCCGTTTGAAAGTTCCTGTCTTGCAGGAGACGGCAAGTGGTAGGGTGAACGTGGTCGTGTAGATGCTCGGCGCTTTCAATGACAAGAGGGGCATGACTATTCAAGGCTTGAGAGAACAGATCGTCAGGCATTGCGGGAACTGTCAGTCCTTGGAGATTCGAGTTTGTGAAGTAAGCCATTCCAATCGAACGAATGTTCTCAAACTGCTGGCTGGGTTCGTTCCATAGCGCGATCCAGGCATGGTCAAATGGCAGTGATCGAACAAGGGCTTCAAGGCCAACGTCCAGAATGATGTGCTGTTGTACCGTCGAGCCGATCTGCAGGGAAAGATCGTGGAGCATAGTTAATTCGTCAACATGCCGTCTGACCTGCGTGAGGCTATGTTCTTGCTGAAGATAGACCTTTCGCAGCTCTTCGTGTTGGTCTTCTGCAGAGGCGAGTTGCTCCTGAATAATCGCGCTCTTCTCCTTGAGCTCATTACGGTCTCGCCACAGTCGGCCGGCAAGCGCGAAGATCAGTATTGGCAAAAGGGCGACACCCGTTCGGCTCCACCAAGGATATTGAGGAATACTGGCGGTCATGAGAATAAAGGTCACAACTCCGCAGAGAACTCCTATCAGGACCCAATTCGAGTAAGTTGCTGATTGGGGGTGCCACGTAAACGTCCATTCGCAAAATGGCGCCCCATCTGCCATGCAGGAAGTGTCTTGGATTGTTGCAGCAGAGAGGCCAAACATGCTAGCCGGAACTTGGGCGATGGTGGCTTTGGTGGTATGGCAGACCCGTTCCGCACATCCACGAAGATAAGGACCAAATTGGGCCGAGGTGGATTCGGAAAATTTCAAGCGCATGACGGCATGTCCGTTGGTCACGGAAACCACTTCTGGTTGCAATGAGCCCTTCGTAAACTTTTCTACGAAGTAAGGAAATAGCCGGTAGATTTGCACAATTGAAAATGGTCGGCCCAGAATCTTCACAATAGGCGACAGGAATTTCTGCCGTCCCATGTTGAAATGGTAATCCGGTTGTCCCGACAGCTGAATCGAAAACTCAGCCAAGAACATCACAAACTCATAGGAATAGCTATTCCATGGATTCTTCAAAAACTCGAGGGTCACATGATAGGTAGGGTCTGGAATACGCTGATTCAACAGCTCGACGAGTGTGTTGAGAGCGGCTTGCGCAGCGTTGGTATCTTGTTCTTTGGCGATACTTGCTTCAAGATATTCAAGATTCGCGCTGACAGTAATTCCGCTCACATCCTGGATGGTTCGACCTTGTAGGTCGCGTCCAAATGGCCGAAACTCCATGACCGGCCGTTCTAGAATACGACGAGTCTTTGGTAAGAGAGACATACGGGTATCCTGGAGCACGTGCTTGCTCATACAACTGTAATGGAAACCCAGAAAAGGTTGAAGGGATGAGGCGAGAAATTTCCGTGGACGCCTTAGAATTTCATTGTCAGCGAAATGGCTCCGACATGGATCATGGTATCCCAGGTGCCATTTAAGAGTGGTTGTTGATTGTTATTGACGTCCCGGGCATCATAGAGCAGCACCTGATAGGCGAGATCTAGCCCGATTGCGGTCCCACCCAGTCCACTGCAAGGGAGCAGGCCCAAGAATTGTCCAGAGCCTTGGCATAGGAACCCGGTTCCGACTGATAGCGCGTGGTACTCCGAATCCGGATTCGAAGGATCGAGCGTTCGTTCTCGGACCGGTGTGCCTGAGCGAACGTAGCCGGCTCGGAAGGAGACATCCCAACTCGGCAGAAATTCTGGGGAAAGTAACGTATATTCGGATCCGACCATGACGACCCAGGCATCCCCATAATTCCGGCGATTCGGAATGGTGGCTCCATTCGACAATCTTAGGTTGAGATCCTCAAAATCTGTCCAATCGGCATAGTCGACGTCTACTTCTATTTTCCATTCTCGTTGAGCGTTCCTGATAGGCCAGCCAGCTATAGCCCAGGTATAGACATCTGGGAGTTCGATCGTGGTTTGAGCACCGGCTAACCGTGTTCCACCGGCTAGAAAACTACCCTCCAGGTCTAGATCAGCTCCGTGGCGAAAGACAAAGCCAATATTCAGTAACGGTTGGCCCTGGCTATTGCGCCAAGGTGTCCAAAGGAGGCTCGCATTAAACCCGAGAGCCGTGTCACTGCCATTCCCTTCCAAGGTGGTTCCAGCAGGAATGCCAAATGGGTTGCCAGGAGCCGCAATCTGTTGGACTTCGGCATGACCATTCCCCAGAAAGTCCGCAAACGTATAGATATCCAGCCCACCCCCAATGGCGATATAGTCATTTACTTTATAGCCCACGGTTGGTTTGATATCGATGAGGGGGAGTGCGGCCATCGTCGCAATCGGAGCGATCAAGCTGTCATCAGGATATTCAACCTGTAGCGCGAACGGTGATGTGAGTCCTAGGCCAACTGTCCAATTGGGCAGAGCGGTCAGGCCGAGCGCGGGCAAATGCGCTGTCAGAAAGAATGTGCTTGGCGGGGGGTTGGATATCGTACTTCCTAAGCTCCCATTGATTTTAGGTCCAGCATCACTCTTGAATTGCGTTGAGCCACCGATCAGCAAGGTGCCTGCTGAAAACTGAATGCCCTCTAATTGGGTCATCCCCGCTGGGTTATAATGGATGGCAGAGGGATTATCGGCATGAGCGGAAAAGGCGGCCCCTTGTCCTGTGGCTGCTGCCCCATGATCTAAAACGCGAAACCCTTCCGCTATCACGAACGTAGGAGCACAGATATTGGTCAATACTAAAAACAGGACCGTAAAGGCCAATAGACGAGTCGTGTTGTGGCTCACATCTCCTCCATGAGATTTGCGCGTCAATTGTAAAGCGGGGGAAGTGTACGGAATGTGGCTAAATATAGCAATATCATCCTATAAAACCCAACTGACGCAAACAGGAGGACATGACATTGGTGCACGGAAGGCTCAGCATGGTGTTCTTTTGACAAGGTCGACGAACCTATAAGTGGAGGAGTTCAGGTGACGGTAAAGAAACTTTTACATACCCGCATGCGCGTGAGTGATATGGAACAAACATTACGATTTTATCAAGAGGTCCTCGGATTAGAAGTTGTTGAGCAGAAAGTCTCTCCTCGGGGCTCACATCTGGCATTCTTGGCAGTGCCGAATAGTGAGGAGCTCATTGAACTCTGTAGTTTTCCAGAAAGTGGGCCTGTGAGTGTTCAGGAAGATTTGGTCCATTTGGCCTTTGAGGTGAATGATCTGGACGACACCATTCAGGATTTACACACTAAAGGTGTGCCGATTACGGATGGTCCGACACAAACGTCCTCGGGGAGTCGGTTTATTTTTATCGATGCCCCAGATGGCTATGAAATTGAGTTAATTGAGCGGCCAGATGGAGTCGCGATTGTTTAGCCACCCATAGTCCATAGAGTGAAGCCAAGTGAAACCGTCTAATGTTTTATCGAAGGTGAAGCACGAAACCGACCGTCGGTCTTTGGAAGCAAAACTCAAGAATCTTCCGAAACGGCCAGGAGTCTATCTATTTAGGGACCAGGTCGACGAAATTATCTATATCGGAAAAGCAGCGATCCTGGCCGACCGGGTTCGGTCGTATTTTCAGAAAGGCGCGGACCTGAGTCCCAAGATTCGTGCGCTCGTCTCCTCTGCGGTTGATCTGGAAACGATCGTGGCTCAGTCCGAACTGGAAGCTCTTGTCCTTGAAAGCAATCTTATCAAGCGGCACCGTCCTCGCTTCAATATCGTGCTGCGCGATGATAAGCAGTACCCGTATCTTCGCCTGCCGATTCAAGACGACTTCCCTCGTCTTTCTATTGTGCGGCGAGTGAAAAACGATAAGGCTCTGTATTTTGGGCCCTATGTGCCAACCGGCGCGATGCGGGAAACCTTGAAAGTCATTCGCAAAGTATTCCCTTTAGCGACTTGTAAGATTGACATTGATGGGACGGCCGACCGCGCCTGTCTAGAGTTTGAAATTAAACGCTGCATGGCTCCCTGTACGGGCCATCAAACTCAAGAAGACTATCATCGAATTGTTCGTCAGGTTCGGTGGTTTTTAGAGGGACGCGACCAGGAATTGTTGGCGTCCCTTCGAGATGACATGCATGGCCTCGCTGAGCGTGAAGCGTTTGAAGATGCGGCACGTTTGCGTGATCGTATATTCAAAATTGAACGTACTCTGGAAAAGCAACGTGTCGCACAGATTGGTCCGATCGATCAGGATGTCTTGGGTCTGACCCGGGCAGGGGCGGCGGCCGATGTGCAATTGCTCTTTGTGCGAGGCGGTTTGCTGATTGGGAGGCGAGACTTTTTCTGGCCTGATGCTGGGGGTGTTTCCGATGAGGAGCTTGTGCGGACGACGCTTGAACAGTTTTACAATAAAGCTCTCCTGCCGCCTAAGGAACTGCTGTTGCCTGTAAAAATTGAAGGTCAGCAACTGATGCAACAATGGTTGTCGAACAAGAAAGACCAAGCCGTGCGCGTGGTGGTGCCCGAGCGTGGGGCTAAGCGTCAGTTACAGGAACTGGCTCAGGAAAATGCCGTGGCTGCCTTGAATGAACATCTTCGCGTCCATGCTGAATCACGAGAAGCGGTGGAGGAATTACAGCAGTTGTTGGGATTAGTGGCTCCGCCGCATCGTGTGGAATGTTTCGATATCTCCAACACCATGGGGGCGCAATCAGTGGCGTCGATGGTGGTGTGGGAAAATGGCCGAATGAAAAAACCTGACTACCGTCGTTTTCGTATTAAAACGGTCGAAGGCGCCAATGATTTTGCGAGCATGAATGAAGTGGTGGCGCGGCGATACGGAGGGTCGTTGGCCACGAAATCCGGGAAAATCTTACCCTCTCCCGATCTTATTGTGATTGATGGAGGAATCGGTCAATTAGGTGCGGCCGTGGAAGCCACCACCAGTCTTGGGTTGGCGAACGTCCAGGTCTGTGGATTAGCTAAAGCCAAAGGTGAAAAAGACGAACGTATTTATCTCCCAGGTAAGAAATCCCCCATTGTCTTGCCATCGAAATCTCCTGCCAGTCGGCTCATTCAAACCATTCGAGATGAAGCCCATCGCTTTGCCATCGCCTACCACCGCAAACTTCGTAGCCAAGCGCTCATTCCTCTGACTCGTTGATACAAGCAATTTCATTAAAAAAGATGGTTATCCTTTTGATGTTAGGAGTTTCTGCACGTTGTAGTTAGGTGTTGTCAAAAAAACAATTTAGCCATATTGAGGAAATACCCCTTAAGCTCTTTCGGGTCTACACCGATGGAAAAGGTGGATTCGAAGCCTAGAATTAAGGGGTATTTGATGGAATGTCCGCGCTGTCAGGGAACCATGGTTGTTGATCATTTTGTGGATATGGCCACGAGTGGCGAAATTTGGATGCCAGGGTGGCGGTGTCTGATGTGTGGGGAAATTATCGATCCAATCATAGAGAATCATCGTCAACAGCAGAAACAACATCAGGAGATTGTTTCTGCGATTTCAGGATCTTCCGCCCGTCCGCCTGCTCCAGTGGCGATTCAGTCACAACAATCAAGACGCTGATCTTTTTTTTGTACCTCCCGCTTCTTCTCCTATTCCCCATATTCTGAGAAAGCTTCATTGATAGCGCTTTTCATCAACGTTGCTTGTCGGGTGAACCCCTCTGTGCTAGATTCTTGTGCGTGAATCCATCAAGGACCAGAACCCGTAGATAACGCGTAGTGCTCGCCTCGGATCGAACCGTTGGCAGAGCAATCCCCTTCCTATTAATCGATAAGGTATTGTGATGGCGCAGACCTATGATCACCAATCTATAGAAGCCAAATGGCAGACCCATTGGGAGCACACGGGGCTTTTTCGAGTCAAAGAAGATCTGGCCACTCCCAAATACTACTGTTTGGAAATGTTTCCGTATCCCTCGGGCCGGATTCATATGGGACATGTGCGGGTCTATGCCATTGGCGATGTGGTCGCCCGGTACAAAACTATGCGGGGGTTTCACGTGTTGCACCCGATGGGCTGGGATGCGTTTGGGCTGCCAGCCGAAAACGCAGCCATCGAAAAAGGCGTGCATCCCAATGCCTGGACGCAAGAGAACGTGGCCTATATGAAAACACAACTCCGGCGGATGGGCTTGTCCTACGATTGGGACCGTGAAGTGAATACCTCGCAGCCCGACTACTACCGTTGGAACCAATGGATCTTTCTGAAAATGGTGGAGCGGGGCTTGGCCTATCGCAAGCGTTCAGCGGTGAATTGGTGTCCCTCTTGCGAAACCGTTTTGGCTAATGAACAGGTGTTGGCTCAAGAAGGCAAAGATGGCGGAGTCTGTTGGCGTTGCGAATCTGTGGTTATTCAAAAAGAACTCGAGCAATGGTTTTTTCGGATTACGCACTATGCTCAGGAACTACTAGATGGCTGCGACCAGTTAACGAGCTGGCCGGCTCGGGTGCTCGCGATGCAGCGGCATTGGATTGGCCGAAGCCAAGGCGTGGAGATCGACTTTCCTGTGGCCGACCCTCACGATGACCTGACCGCCATTCGAGTGTTTACCACGCGCCCTGATACCATTCATGGTGCCACATTCATGAGCCTGGCTCCTGAATCGCCATTGGTCGAACAGTTAATCGCAGGGCGTCCAGAAGCGGACAATGTTCGAAAATTTGTTGAACGAGTCTCACGCCTGGACAAAGCGACGCGCACGGCGGCGGACCGGGAGAAGGAAGGTGTCTTCACTGGTGCCTATGCGATCAATCCATTCACGCAAGAACGTATCCCGATCTGGGTCGCGAATTTCGTGCTCTATGAATATGGCACGGGTGCGATTATGGCCGTGCCTGCGCATGACCAACGCGATTTCGAGTTCGCGACCCAATATGGCATTCCCATTCGTCTGGTCATTCAGAATCCTCAGAACACCTTGTTACCCAATGCCCTAGATGCTGCGTATGAAGAACAAGAGCAGGCGGGCAGGTTGGTCAACTCGGGTAGCTTTTCGGGCCTCTCGGTGCCTGAAGCCAAGCACGCGATAGGCGAGCATGTTGAAAAGGAAGGGTGGGGAACACGCACGATCAATTTCCGATTGCGGGATTGGGGCATTTCTCGGCAACGTTACTGGGGTACCCCGATTCCTATTTTGTATTGCGAGCAATGCGGCCTTGTGCCGGTCCCAGAGAATGAACTCCCAGTTCTTTTGCCCGATGATGTACCCTTTACGGGCAAAGGCGGTTCGCCACTCAAAGAATCTCCCTCGTTCTCTAAGGTTACGTGTCCCACTTGTGGCGGGGCCGCTCGTCGCGAGACCGATACGATGGACACCTTCGTGGATTCCTCCTGGTATTTTCTGCGGTATTGTTCCCCTCGAGACACGATGAAGCCAGTGAACCCGGACGCGGCAAGACATTGGATGGCGGTGGATCAATATGTGGGTGGTATTGAACATGCCGTCCTACATCTGTTGTACGCCAGATTTTTCACGAAAGTTTTGCGTGATTTGGGACTGACAACCGTCGATGAACCTTTCGTACACTTGTTGACCCAAGGCATGGTCACGAAAGAAACCTATTGGTGTGACGAGCATCGTTGGTTATTGCCCTCGGAACTCAAGAAAGTAAATGGACAACGAGTCTGTGGGCAATGCGGGAATGCGATCACGATCGGGCGGACCGAGAAAATGTCCAAATCCAAAAAGAATATTGCCTCGCCAGAGGAATTGTGTGACCGATATGGCGCAGATACTGCGCGGCTATTTTCGTTATTTGCTGCACCGCCGGAAAAAGACTTGGAATGGAGCGATACGGGTGTCGAAGGGTGTTACCGGTTTCTCAATCGCGTATGGAGGTTGGTTCAAGAACAGCTTCCTGTGATTTGTGAGGAGGCCGATTTGGTAAGCCCGGACCCCTCGGCAGTGCCAACGGAGTTGCAGCGAATTACACATCGAACGATTCAACGCGTCACAGAGGACCTAGAGCGTGACTTTCAATTCAATACGGCTATTGCAGCGCTTATGGAGTTCGTGAACGAACTCTATAAACTCTGGCAAGTGGTCGTGCTAGACCAATTAACCGATCAGGACCGCGCGCAGTGGCGATCTACGATGAACACGCTGATTCTTCTGTTAGCGCCATTTGCCCCGCACCTGGCTGAGGAATTGTGGGAAACTCTAGGGAATCGACCCAGTGTGAGCCAACAATCCTGGCCAGTGTTCAATCCGAACTATGTTGTGGCGGCGGAATGGACGATTCCGATCCAAATCAATGGTAAGTTGCGGAGTAAAGTCTGTGTTCCGGCGGGGTCGACGAAAGCCCAGGTTATTGCCACGGCAGAGACAGATTCAAAGCTGACCGAATGGCTGCAGGGGAAAACACCTCGCAAGATAATCTACGTCGAACAAAAATTGGTGAATTTTGTTCTCTAAATGCAACCTAGCTGATTGGCCGTGGTCCAGGTACTTGCCTTTGAGCTTAGTAGCACTGCTGTTGGGGACCACCTTGGCAGCATGTGGGTATCAATTTACAGTCGAAGGTCCCGGGCCTAAGATTGGAGGCGGGCAAGTGGCAGAAGGGTCGCCAGTTCGATTAGCCTTGCATACGTTGAGAAATAATACCTTTGAACCCAATCTTGAATTCAAATATACCAAGTATCTTCGACAAGCATTACAATCAGCAGGTAGTGCCACGATCGTCGACGATGACCGCTCAGCCGATTTTGTGCTGGATGGTGCCATCGTCTCGGTCCAACTACCTTCTCTAGCTTTTTCTCGAGCACAAACTCAGGAAAGCCGTGTCAAAGTCAAGGTAGCGGTGAAGGTAAAGGAGCAGAGAACAGGGAAGATACGATGGAAGCAGACGGCGTCAAATTCTGCAGAATTTTTTGTAGGAGCTTCATCCAGTACAAGTGCGGCGGCCAGTGGTTTGCAGTTTAATCGAGTTTTGCAAGACCGTGCGTTAGAACAAGCCGGGCAAGGGGTGGCCGAGGATTTAGCCGATCAATTTTTGTCTGCCCGAGATCAAGGCCAGTTTGGGATAAGTTCCAATCCCACGCCAGGGGTTCCAGAATTAGACGATGGTGTGCCTTTGTTGCCCACCCAAGATTCGCCTCGTCCTGCCTCTGAGCTATCAAAGGAATAGATCCAGCGCTCAATGGACTCGCCCTGGCGGATGGCCTACCGATGAATGTTTACGATTTGCAGCGTCAGATCAAGCAAGATGGTTTAGCCCTCCTGTACCTGGTGATTGGGGAAGAATCATATTTCCGGGATCTGGCGTTGGATCTTCTAGGCCATGCTGGTCTCGACGAAGAAGGCTGCGGTGGGTTGCCAAACGCCACGTCAGCGACCGCCCCCACCGCCTCCGATGATGAGATGTTTCAATCCGATGTTGTTTATGGAGATGAAACCGATGCCTCCGAAATTCTTGGATTGGCTGAAGAGGTCTCTTTTTTCTCCTCCCGACGTCGGCTGTTTGTGAAATGGGCCGACAAGCTGGCAGCTCGAGATGGAGAGCGTCTGATCCCTTATTTACAGAGCCCGAATCCTGAGACGACGTTAATTTTTGCTGCGGGCAAACTGGATGGTCGAACCAAATGGGTGCAGGTCTTAAAAAAACACGCGATAGTTGTGGACTGTGCTCCGCTCCCTGAAAAGAGCCGTGCTGGGTGGATTCGTCAACAAGCTTGTCAGCGGGGTCTAGAGTTGGAAGGTCCAGCGCTGGAAATGTTGAAAGAGCACGGGGCCGAAGGACTCTACTGTGTGGTGCAAGAACTGGAAAAATTAGCGGCCTATATACCTGAAGGACAACGGGTGCAGGTGAAAGATGTAGAACTCGTGCGTGGCAAACCACCTGGGATTTCAGTGTTTGATTGGTCTGATGCTGTGTCGGTCGGTGATCATGGCCGTGCGCTGGATATCGTCGCCAAAAATTTGGATACTGGCGAAGCTCCTTTACGAATGCTAGGAGCGTTCTTATGGCAAATGCGGCGTATCTGGAAAGCCAACGCTTTGCTGTATGAGGGAACCGAACACAATCAGGTGGCTCGGCAGGTTGGTATTCCTCCGTTTCGTGCGCGTGAATTTATGCAACAAGCCCGACGCTGGCACGAAACCCAACTTCGTCAGGCATGGACGGCCTTCGCTGCTGCAGACTCTGCGCTCAAGGGCGGTCGAGCGTCATCTCCCAAGTTGATTCTAGATGACTTAGTTATTCAGCTCTGCCAGCAGATGAAGCTTAAGATCGCACACTTGTGATGTGCCGTCTGAAGCAAATAGTTACGAAGGATTCAAGAAGTAGAAACCGGAGGTGAAGCTTATTGTTAGATTGAATTGACGCGGGTGGCGAGGCGTGAGATCCATCGAGAAGCTGTATTGCGGTGCAGGGTGCCTTTGGTCACAGCTTTATGCAGTTCGGAGGTGGCTTCCCGTAAGGATGTTTGGGCTGTTTCGCTATTTTTCTCTTCGATTGAGTGATTCACTTTCTTCATAAACGTCTTTACCCGTCGTAGAATCGATCGGTTTCGTTCTTGTCGTCGTAGAGACTGCCGAGCGGCTTTTATCGCAGATTGATGACGGTTGGCCATGAATTCCCCCAAAAAGAGTTAAGAATACTACTTACCACAGCTTTTTAAATTCGGTCAACTGTTAATCCTATTGATCTGAGAACCTCATGCAAACATTCAGATGTGTCAGAGGTATGCCTCGATGCTGTCGCACGACTGATCGGCAAGGGATTGTCTTGATCCCTCTACACGCCAAGATGCTTGCGAGCCTGTTGGACCTCTGATAAGATTTGGACCTTTTCAACGCACATAATCCTTCGTGGTGGGTGTAGCTCAGCTGGTTAGAGCGCCGGATTGTGGTTCCGGAGGTCGCGGGTTCGAAACCCGTCACTCACCCCATGACTCTTCTACAGTGTGTTGTGGCTTGGACTCTGCCGAGGAATTCGAAGAGCTTGTCGGAGCTGGTTTGGTTTCTGGGGCCGAAAGAGTTCTGTCTGTCCCATCTTCCCGCAAAAATCTATCAGTGAAGGATCCCAATTGGTATGCCCGATTGATGAGTTGGTCTAACTTTTTGACGGCAGAGGACAAACGTTGAAGCGGATCACGATTAGGCGTCTTGGTTGGCATAGATGAGGGGGGTGGAATTGTCGTCATCACGAGTACCGTTTATGCGTACTTTATTGTAAACAATGGAAGGGAAAAGATCATTGAATTATTTCTGCCCTTTGTGGGAGATTTCTGTTCGTTTTTAATAGAATGGTAAATAATCAAACCAACGATGTCTCGAAAATTGTCTCAACGGTATGCCCGGAACAGGCATCATGAATATAGGTGAAAGCTGGAGTGGAGCATGGCCAACGAGGTGTGCGGTGTTGCTAAAGAAACATTACACGCGGTGGATTCTGAGTCTGATTGTATCTTGTGTTTTTTGTAATTTTGCCAAAGCTGCCGAGTTTGATGCTTGTGCCCGGGTCACAAAAGGGACGCTGGAATTTGGGTTGCTCGGAGGTTTTTGGAAAGGAAGTAACATTTTTGGCAATGCTCCATCTTCCAATCGCCGCGCCATCTATCTGTTGCCACAGCTGGGGCAAGTCTTAACAGATGAAATTGGGAGTGGCATGGTGGCGGGGAATGTAGAGCTGCTTCTTGAGCCAATGGCAGCACATTACGATGAGCCGTTTAGCGCATCGGCCTTTGGCGGGTCATTAGTGTTGAAATATAATTTCCTATCATTTGGCCGATGGATGCCGTTTTGGGATGGGGGCGCCGGCATGTTGTGGACCGATCTTGCCCCTCGAATTCCCGAACAAAGCACGCAGTTTAATTTCATTTTGGAAACTGGGCCGGGTGTGTCTTTTTTCGTCTCAGAAAATTGGGCTCTTACCGCAGGCGCTCGCTTTCATCACATCTCTAATTCAGGCATTGGCGAGCGCAATATCGGGCTGAATGCTTGGTTGTTTAATTTTGGTGTGTCGTTCTTTTCTCCTTAAATTCTTTTTGGACATGGACATTACTTTCATGAAATCGTTATGGGGCATAAGGTGCTCTAACCGTGTCGTCCTCCGGTTCGGTCTACTGGTACTGCTAGGGTTTATCGGTATTGGTATCCCCACTGTGGGTCTTGCGGACATGGCAATGGACATGTCGCATGGGGGACATGGTCATGGGCAGGAGGCTGTGCCTGGACAGTGGGAAGGGTCACCGGAGGGCATTGCCTATTCGGAATTTAATCATGCCCTAGCTGGGCTTGGAGTGATTGTGGTGGGCTTGACGGAATTACGCACAGCCATAGGTTGGACAGCGTTGGCCTGGTCGCGATGGTTGCTCCCAATAGCATTGGTCGGGTCCGGCATTTTTCTGCTGATTTGGAGCGATCACGAAGCCTGGCCTATTGGCTCCTGGACCTTAGCAGAAACGCTTTCCGGAAAAGATCCGGAAATGCTGCAGCACAAAATCTTTGGCATCTTGGCGCTGAGCGTGGGAACGGTGGAATGGCTGCGGCGCGCCGGAAGACTGTCACATTGGGTGTGGAGTGCGCTGCTACCGGGCTTTGCGCTCGTTGGTGGCTTGATGTTGTTTATTCATATGCATGGTCCACATCCCGCCGGTCATCAAATCCAAATACACCACAATATCATGGGTTCGCTTGCCTTAGCAGGAGGCTTAGCCTGGTTCGCCGGGGAATGGGTGCATCGTCCAACTCGTGCAACTCCAACATTTTCCCATCAAGGAAAACGACCGATCCTTAAAATCCTCTGGGCTGTCGCTGTTATTACGATTGGCGTGCAGCTTTTGTTCTATTCAGAATCTTAAAAAGCTTTTGACCGATCCTTTAGTAGTCTAAGCAAGAAGGACAATGAAAGGGAGTTTAGGCAAGCGGAGCCGTCTCTCTTGCACTCTTGGCCTGGGCCGTCAAGGAAATAGAAACGGTATCCTTTAGGTTCTGCACTGCGTCGATGGATGGCGCTGGGGTTTTTCCTTTGGTGGAAAGCGTGGACGCATCGATAAGTGGGAGCGAGAGTTGCGCCAGAGCATTTGCCGCATTTAAGACACCAATTTGTGACATAAAACGGTTCCTTTGGTGTGAAGGTTTCCTGAAATCAGTTGCCCACTACAAATGCAATATCGGCCAACTATGGGACAACTTGATCTTTCAGATTGTACACCAATTTAAGGTTACATCCGGTAATTCGAAAAGATGAGCTGGAACAGGAAACTGATGAGATGAACTAGATCTCGAGGCTGCGTCAGGTGGGCAGGCTAGAGAAGGCCAATTGCGTTCAGCAGCACGATGAAGACGGCGACTGGCGCAATCTCAGCCTTTAGAGCTTGATTGGAGGCTATACTAGACAAGATTGCAGTTTTTAGTTTACAGGGTTTGGAAGATTTTAAGCTCACAAAAGACAATTTCTTCTTCGATAAAAATATCAGGTTGATTTGGTGTTATTCGAAAACACTGGCCATTTTGCAAAAGCGAAAATCCATATTATAAGAATATTAACCATTGGAATAAGAAGAGTAAGAACCCACCATTTCGAATATCCAGCTTTTTTTAAAATTTGAATATTTAGAAATATGGTTAACCAAGACAAAACCCCGAAAAATATAATTGATACTACTACGATCGGCATCAAGTTCGCTGCAAGGGTTTCCATAAGTTATACCTTTGGCTTAACGCTTGGCCATGTAGTAAAAGCGAGATTAAACATGACTAGTAAAAGGCCGATAAAAGGTACGAATACAATAAATGACCCTACCGGTTTAAGGCCGGCTTTTTTATAAATTTTCCTTATGGGGATAATAAGGATTATTGCAATCACCATAGAGTCACGGAATCCCACAATAAAACTTGGACTATTTATTAATGCTTTTAGGGAAAGAATGCTTACAACTAAAACTCCTAATGGAGCAATAAAACGGGTGAGAAACTCCCAGATGTTGTAACCTAACTCATTTTTTATTTGTAATTCGAAGCGGTTAGTTTTTCTAGCTACGATCCAACCTACGAATAACGCGATGAGAATACCGCCTAAGGGGAGCATGAGGTTAGAAGTAATGAAATCTAAGAGATCAAAAAACGTCAAGCCGAAAAATTTTACATCCTCCCACAGATTAAACGACCAGACGGTACCCAGACCCAGCAACCACGTGGCAAGGCCCGAATACAGCGAGGCGGTGATACGTGAGAGTCCGAATGTCTCAATGAGCCAGGTCACAAAGGGTTCAATCAGCGAAATGGACGAGGTCCAGGCAGCCACGAGTAGAAGAATAAAAAAGAGAGAGCCAAAGACAATCCCACCCGTCATGTTGCCAAAGGCCACTGGCAAGGTTTGAAAGATCAGCCCAGGTCCAGATCCAGGTTCGAGATGGTTGGCGAATACTATGGGGAAGATTGCCATACCAGCTAGCAACGCCACGCCGGTATCAGCGATGGCGATCATGACAGACGTGCTCGCAATGGATGTATCTTTCGGAACATACGAGCCGTAAATCATGATCGTGCCCATACCTAAGCTCAGGCTGAAAAAGGCCTGGCCCATAGCCGAGAGCATGCTGGCACCGGTGAGCTTGCTGAAGTCCGGCGTAAAGAGAAACGCCAGGCCTTTTCCGAAATAGCCGGTTGTCATGCTATAGCCCACCATGAGGAGTAGCAGAACAAATAGCATGGGCATGAGAAACTGCACGGCTTTTTCCAGTCCACCTTGCACGCCGCCTGCCACGATGCTCATGGTGATCAACATGAATACCGTGTGCCAAATGAAGAGGCTGCTGGCGCTTCCTACAAAGGTTTCAAACGTTGAGGCCGCCAATTCACCCGTGGCACCGCTAAACGTGCCGGCAATCGACTTGAAAATATAGGCGAGTGTCCAGCCCCCGATCACACTGTAATAAGAAAGGATCAGGATTCCCGCGATGGTGCCTGACCAGCCGATGATCTGCCACCATTGTCCCGCGTTGTTTTCTGCGGCCAAGATTTGCATTGAGCGAATAGGCGTGGAGCGTCCTCGCCGCCCCAAGAGAATTTCAGCCATCATGAGCGGAATCCCCAAAGCCGCGACGCAAATCATATAGATCAGCACAAACGCACTGCCACCGTTTTGGCCGGTTAAGTAAGGAAACTTCCAAATATTGCCGAGGCCGACTGCCGCACCGGTGGCGGCCAAGATAAAGGTCCAGCGGGAGGACCACTGGCCATGCATGGATTGACGATCAGGAATGTTCATGAAGGTGGAGAAAAATCCGTAAGGGTTTAAACAGTTTAATCAAGAAGGGGTGTTGTTTCAAGCGTTTTTCATCCTGCCATCGGCTAAGGAGGATTTGAACTTGAGGTAGAGGTCCTCCTCTGACTATAGTGCGTCGGGTGTTTAGTGTGTCCATCAACATTATTGGCTGTGCTCCAGGCTTCAGCTTTCGTTATGAGTGACGAACGACGAGATCGCAAGGTGATTGCGTTGGCGCCGATGCCGCCAGAGAAGTCCGCCTATGCCTTGGCACGCTACAGCCGGTCGCCGGATTCGATTGAAAAGAGCCTGAAATGGGTTCATGCTCATTCCTCAGAAAAGTTTTGGGAACAATTTTATTTTGCGTATGGTCATGGCTCGATTGCCGATCTTGGCCATGTGACCATTTGTTTTGAGAATATCTCGGAGCTGGCCGCTATTCGGCTGGAAGATGAGCCGCTTTGGGATGGCCAAGCCAAATCGAGTCGCTATCAAAACTTTGCAGCTGCAGGCTGCTATGTCCCCAGTGAAATTTCGAATAGCGAAACCGAAGCCGTGTACCGTGGCATTTTAGGGAGCCTCTACAATATTTACCGGCTGCTCAAGGATCCGCTTCATCAACATCTCACCAATCGGTATCCTCGTCCAGATTCTATGAAATCTGGTGATTACGATCGCACGATTGGCGCCAGGACTTATGATGTGATCCGTTACTTATTGCCGCTGGCGGCCAAGACCAATGTGGGACAAGTCGTCAGCATCCGAACCTTGGAAAAACAAATGACCCGGTTGTTGTCGTCGCAACTTCCTGAGTTGTTAGGTATCGGTGAAGATCTCAAAGAGGCTTGCGCTCGAAAGCCCTCAAGTGTCTGGGGCGATTTACAAAAGGAACCGCCAAGGAACCTCGAGCCGATGGCGCCGACCTTAGCACGCTATGCGGCTCCTAGTGATTATCAAGGTGTGGTCTATCGCGATGTGCTGCGATATGTGAAAGGGTTGTTGAAAAAGTCCGGATTTGATGATCCGCAATCTTGGAAACATCATACGCAGTCTGTGGATCTGCTTGAACCACATGCACCACTCGATGAGCTCGTGACGACATTTATGTATCGCGTGAGCCAAGCTCCTTACCGTCTCTTGTTAGATTGGGTGAAAGATTGGTCGGAAAAAGAGAAACAAGAGGTGATTGATGCGGCCATCAAAAGTCGAGGACCGTATGATGAGCTGGCCAAGGAATTCCGATCAGGCTATGCCTTTATTTTTGATGTGTTAATGGATATTGGGGGTTGGCGAGATATGCATCGGCACCGGCGGTGTCAGCAGGTGCAGCAAAACTTCACGACCATTCATGGATATGAGGTTCCGTCTGTCTTGGCTGAAGCTGGCGTCGAAAAAGAATACCGGCAAGCTATGGATGCCGTGCGGCAGGACATCGAACGGTTGCGTCAGGCCAACCAAGAAGCCGCACTCTATGCCATTCCTTTTGGTTTCCGCGTTCGCTGCCTCTTTAAGATGGACTTTGCCGAAGTAGAATATATTTCCAAATTGCGTTCAGGCGTCAAAGGCCATTGGTCGTATCGCACAGTCGCGTGGGAAATGAAACAACAGATGCTCTGCCGGCATCCGTATTTGGGCAGTCTGATCCAGGCTACCTCGCCTGATGTCGAAGATACGCTCACGCGATAGTAAAAAAACACTGTTGTCGTACGTACGAGCTATGAGCACGGACTTTCAATCATTAATCGAACGAGATTTAGCTGACGGGAAGTGGGATGGGGTATGTGAGCAGGCCATGCGATGGTCGGCCCAGCCTGAATGCGGCCCCTTACCATTTTTTGTACTGAATGTGGTGTACCTGTTGCGTGGGAATCTCGGGAAGGCTTGGCAGGCATTCCCGCAGGCGCTTGGAGAGGAGGCCCTTGTCCAAACGGTAAGAGACTGGTTAGAGGCCCTCACGGGTCAGCATGCCGAATCACCGCACCTTCGGTTATGTGAAGGGATTTTTCATACACAAGCTGGGAGCTTGGATGATGCATTCGCGTGTTTTGAGCAGGTGATCGCTCAAGATCCGACGATCTCGTACCCGTATTTTTTCTTGGGCCAAATCTATCAACGACAGGACCGTATGGATCGTGCCGTCAAATCCTTTCGTGAAGCCATTCGGCGCGATCCGACCTATGTGCCCGCTCGTCTAAAACTTGGTCTAGCGTATCAAGAACAAGGGCAACTCGAAATGGCTATTCCCCAATACCGGGAAGTGCTCAAGCTTTGTCCGGATGAATCCGTAGGCCATACCAATTTAGCCTGCGCCTTGGCTGAACAGGGAAAGTTAGACCCAGCCATCCAGGAATATAAAAAGGCGTTGGCGTTGAACCCTCAGGATGCCGAGGTGCGGTTTGCCTTGGGTGGTTTATACGACAACAAGGGGCGAATGGATTTGGCCAAGCGGGAATACGAAGAAGCGCTTCGCATCAACCCCGGTTTTGCGCCGGCGGCGACCGCCATCGGGTGGTTTCATTATGACAAAGGGCATGACGATTTTGCGATGGATTACTTCAGCCGTGCATTAAAGGCCGATCCGAATGATGCGCAAGCCACATTTGGTGTTGGTCGCATTTACGAAGAAAAACGCAAACCGGAGTTAGCTGTCCAACATTATCAGCAGGCCCTGTCCTTAGAAAAAGACCCTGACCGTAAGATGCGGATTATTAATTTTATGGACAAGCTATTGGGATGAGAGATAAGGACGGCGTAGCCGCGATTGCTTCGGCTACGCCGTTGGTTGGAGTTGTCTGTTGGTGGTGCTCTTAGTATTCTGGTGATTCGAGGGCTTCGGATTCATGCCCTTCGACGACAGGCTTTAAGTAAATTTCTACACGGCGATTGATGCTTCTGCCGTCGGCCGTCGCGTTGCTCGCTCGTGGTTGAGCCTCACCGCGGCCTTCCGTGTATAGACGCGTCATGTGGACGCCAGATGTGCTTAGCACATTCGCCACAGAGGTCGCTCGCTTCTCAGAAAGCTGTTGATTGTAGGTATCACTTCCTTGGGCATCAGTGTGGCCAATGACATGCACAATTGTGCTGTCGTATTCTGTCACCACATTTCCCAGTTTCGCTAATGCGGTTTGAAATCCAGGTTTCACCGATGTACTGTTGGTTGCAAATGTGGATTCGCCCTTCAGGTCGACTTCCAACGAGTTATCAGGGAGCTTCCTGAGTTCCACATCGTGGTGGGCAAGTTCTTCAGCCAGAGCTTCTTCGATCTTCTTTGCTTGCTTGTCCATATACAAGCCGACTCCTCCACCTGCTAACACGCCAACGGCCGCTCCGATGGCTGCCCCGCGAGCTCGGTTTTTCTTGTCGATGGCTGCTCCAGTTCCGGCTCCAATGACTCCTCCAATTGCGGCTCCCATTTTGGTCTTGCGGTATGGGTCGTCTTCTGCGCAACCCGCAAGAATGAGTATTACTCCCAGCGTGATAATAGGTAAACGAAGAACTTTGTTCATTGGCGGTTTCTCCCTTCTCTCATCTAGACGTGATTTTTGGGGTGCAATTGTTTTATCAGAACCGGCCTAACTCAAACGGCAGTAAATACTGGATGTTTGTTGTGCTAGGGTGAGATCCTTAGCCTCTCTGAAACGAAATCAGCCGACAGAATATATCCTCCTCCTATTTTATATCGGTTGATGACCGACTTGAGTTTAAGGAGAAATTTTTGCCGAGTATTAGGATGAGATGACAGAGCAGTAGGGTTTTAGGGTGGGTAAGAGGAAGGCGGATATATCTGGGGGAACCTTCACGGAGTGTGCTGTATCACATTCTTCTTCTATTTCAGGATTCCGATAAGTCTTGCAGCGGTTCTCATTCGGAATTCTGAAAAGGTATTAGCGAGTTGAGCCCATTCTGTACCCTTTGCGTTCCATACATCGTCGGAGATCTTCTGGATAGCTGAATGCCCGATAATTCCAGTCCCGTTCGTCTTGAGTTGCCCCTTCCTCTGGTGACCCGACCAGGCCTAATTCGACGTCACACATTCTTTTTGCATATTTCCCGTCGTCGTTAGGGTCTTGTGGATTGACCCATTGAATCTGTGAAGACATGCAGCTGACGCTGAACAGTCCGAACAGTATTGCCACAAGGAAATATCGATATCTATTCATTGGTTCTGTGCCTCCTTATCTTAGATGTTTCAACCCTTTTCGGTGGACTGGCCCGCCAACATTAGTTTTACAGAATGTCTGCGTAGATATTTTACAAAGGACTTGTTTTTTGTAAATCAGAAGCAAAGATTTTGGAAAGTTTCCGAGCGACCTGTCTTTTAAAAGATCTCTTTGATAATCTGAAATCTAGACGTTCTTTATGACTGTGACCTTTTTGCTCACCTCCCCCTCCTCGATGAAAGGAATGTCATATGAGATACATGATCTCTAAAATTTCTCTTGTGGGACTGCTCGCTACCTGTGGTGTGGTCCTGGCCTCTCAAATTGTTGTGGCCAAGCCCTTTTCAATAGGAAGTTCTTTGGAATGGACAAACCAGCTTCCCTCTCCTGTGGTTTTAGTTCAACACTCAGAAGGAATTACCAATAAGAAGGAACTGGAGAGGGAAGTCAAAGCCCTAAAAAAGAAGCATAAGGAGCAGATACAACAGGCAAAAGCTGAAGGCAAGAGTAAAACGGAGATTAAAGCGATAAAGGCGTCACAAGCCGTTGAGCTAGAAAAATTACGAAAAGCTGGGAGAGCCAATATTCAGAAAGTTCAAAAAGAACGCAAAGCCCTAAAACAAGAACATGAGCAGGAATTGAAGAAAGCTAGAAAAGAGGGTATGTCCAAGAAAGAACGCAAAGCCTTGAAGAAAAAGCAAGAGGCTGAGCGAAAACAGCTTGGGAAGAAAGAGGAACGGAACCAGGAAGATGTCGGCGATAAAAGGGATCGTCGAAAAGATCGTATGGAGGAACGGCGGCAAGAACGTCGTACTAAGGATGGCGAATTCGAGAAAGACGATCGTGATCGAGAAGATATTCGTGACAAACAAGATCGTCGTAGACATCGGCGAGAACGGCCCCGTGATCGTCAGGACAGTGACGATATCAGTAGCGACCGTGATGGCCGGAGTCGAGATCCTGAGTATAGCGATGATCGGAGCGATGATATCAGTGATGATCGATCAGAAGATCGAGGTCGTGGCAAGGGAAAAATAAAGAGAGGAAGAGGGAAACATCGCGATAAATTCGAGAGAAAGCGCGAAAAGCACCGTGAAAAGATGGAGCGCAAGCGAGAGAAACATCGTGAGAAAATGGACCGAGAGCGGGAAAAGCATCTCGATGAGTTAGAGCGAGAACGCGACAAATTAGATGCTGAAATAGAGCGGGAACGTGCTAAACATGAAGCTGAGATGGAACGAGAACGTGGGAAGCGACGGCGTGAGCGAAATTAGACAAGTCCAGAATTGGAAGCGTTTGGTTTCTTCTACTGATTGATCCAGTAGGAATACTGACCGATGATAGCCCGAACCGTGTCATGGTTTGACGCGGCTCGGGCTTTCTACTCTCTGGCACCCCTAACGGTCGTTCTGAATGCCAAAGTGATGGTAGTGCCCACCCGGGTCAAGTGCCGGAAAAAAACTGCCAGAAAACAGGTCATGGCGAACATTTCTAAGAACTCTTCAAGGGATTTTGAGAAATGGGAAACCGTGTATTCATCCAGACCATAGCGTTCCTGAATCGCGTGATATCCGTCGTTCAATCCTTCCAGAAAGTCTAACCCCACCGCCGTGGCTAAACAGCCAAAGGCTGTTGCCAACAGTATCTTATCGATTCGTTGAGGGAATTCTTTCCAGAGAAACCAAAGAAGAAACCCTCCTAACAGTCCAAATACCGGTAAGAACAGAAGTTGCCAGGAATAACTGGGGTATTGATTGGCGATTGACAGCCAGTTGTTATTGTCCGTGTCTTCAAGGGATTCCACGGAATAATCAAAGGCTGTGGCCACCCGCTCGTGAAATTTTGAACCATCGTCAAATGCCAAGTAAGTAAAAATCAGAGCGCTGACCACCCAACCCCAGGCCATATTGCTGGGCTTTCGATCGCGCTGCCCAGAAACGAACGCGAGTGCCCAACAGAGGAGTGCCACCACAAAGGTTTGTGTGACTGCGAACCAGGAGGCCACTCCGTCTTCTCGGGTAATGTTTACCAGTCGTTGAAGCGGGGGTTGCTCAATCCACTCGCCGTAATTAATGGCGGCATCCAGGAAGACTAGTCCCAGTTCAAGAACAAGGCAGATCCCAAACGTGGCTTTGACCAATACGTCTGGATTAACCTGAAACAGCGTGTCCTTGCGAGCCGAAGGATAGAAGGAGGACAACGGGAAGAATCTTTGATTTTGAGAGACTTCGTCTTCTCGGGCCTGGTACTTGATCTTGTAGTGCTAATCTTAGCGCAAGGCCAATTGAATGGCTGAGATCTGCGAGTTGAGGTCTCCGCCTTTACTGACTTCTTGATGGATTTGTTCCTTCAAATAAGACGAATAACCAACCCTTTCCAAAAAGAGAGGGAAAAATTCGTCTGGTGTGACGGCTGTTTTCGTCCGAAGTTCCTCAAGAATATCATCGCTAATGGGGATGAGTGTACTTCCGATATGGAGGATGCATTTGTAATAATTTTCTGGGCCACGTAGCTCTATCCGCAGCCCAGGTTTTTCCTCGATCTTCCTGGCAGCGACATGTGTTTGTTCTGGTAAATTGTCCATCACGTAGCCCAATTGTAGGTGATTGAGAATTGGAATGACAAGAAATCAGGTCGCCTTGACTGGCCCAAGACCCTATGCTAGCGTAACTTCCTTTTCGGTGAGGCGCTTCTCGCTTTTCCTTCCTGTCGCGTCTTCATTATTTTTAGGCTGGAACTGAGGGGCTCAATGTATTATGTCACGTGTGTATAACTTCAGTGCGGGTCCGGCAATGTTACCGGAATCCGTCCTCAAACAGGCGCAAGATGAGTTACCTGACTGGCATGGCTCTGGCGCCTCGATCATGGAAATGAGCCATAGGGGAAAAGAATTTGTTTCCGTGGCTACCGAAGCCGAGCAAGACGTTCGCGAGTTGCTCAATATTCCCAAAAATTACAAGGTGTTATTTCTTCAGGGAGGTGCCACTGCGCAATTTGCCACCATTCCCATGAACCTGTTGCGGGGGAAAGGGACGGCTGACTACATATGGACCGGAGCCTGGGGCAAGAAAGCCATCAGCGAGGCGAAAAAATATTGCTCCGTAAATGTGGCGGCGTCGTCGGAAAGTCAGAAATTCTCGGCTATTCCGCCGTTCGATAGTTGGGCATTGAATCACGATGCTGCGTATGTCCATTACACCCCCAATGAAACTATCGGTGGTGTCGAATTTCATTGGATCCCTGATACGAGAGATGTGCCATTAGTTGCTGACTGTTCGTCAACCATCTTATCGCGTCCTCTAGACGTAAGCCGATTTGGGCTGATTTATGCTGGAGCACAGAAAAATATTGGTCCAGCAGGGGTGACGCTGGTGATTGTGCGCGAAGATCTGATGGGAGAAGTCCAGCCGGTCACGCCAAGTGTGTTGGATTATGCGCAACAGGCCGAAGCCGATTCGATGTTAAATACACCTCCCACCTATACGATCTACCTGGCAGGTTTAGTGTTTAAATGGCTGAAAAAACAAGGTGGTTTGTCGGCGATGGCGACCATCAATGAGCGGAAAGCGAGCAAGCTCTATGCGGCCATCGATGCTTCGGGTTTCTACAGTAACCCAGTTGAGAAACGCTCGCGATCGTGGATGAACGTGCCCTTTATCCTGGCCAATTCAGATTTAGACAAAGATTTTCTGGCTGGCGCTGAGGCGGCGGGACTGACGACCTTGAAAGGCCATCGCTCGGTCGGGGGTATGCGAGCTAGTATTTACAATGCGATGCCAGAATCTGGGGTCGACGCCCTTATCGACTATATGGCCGATTTTGAGAAACGTAAGGCCTGACCCGGACACCACAAGCCTGAGTTCTTTCATTATGACGGAGGCAGAGGGATATGAATATTTTAGTCAGCGATAGTCTTTCGCCAAAGGGTGTCGAAGTATTGGAACGTGCAGGGTTTTCCGTTGCTGTGAAGACCAAACTGCCCAAAGAAGAATTACTGAAAGAAATCGCCAACTATGAGGCTTTAATTGTTCGGTCTGCGACAAAAGTCACGAAGGATGTCATTGATGCGGCCAGCCGTCTCCGCATTGTGGGTCGAGCCGGGACTGGGTTAGATAATGTCGATACCGAAGCCGCCAGTCGGCGAGGCATTGTTGTCATGAACACCCCGGGGGGAAACACGATTACGACGGCCGAACATACGATGTCGATGATCGCAGCAATGAGTCGGAGGATTCCGCAAGCGACTCACTCCATGAAAGAGGGCAAGTGGGAAAAGAGCCGGTTTATGGGTACAGAGCTCTATCAAAAAACCTTAGGGCTTGTTGGGTTAGGACAAATTGGATCCTACGTTGCGAAGTTAGCTCAAGGATGGTCAATGAATGTTCTTGGCTACGACCCGTATTTAGCGGTCGATCGCGCCAAGCAAATGGGCATTGAGGTTGTTGAGCTTGATGAGTTGTTTCATCGTGCGGATGTCATCTCGGTTCATACTCCTCTGACAAACGAAACTCGAGGAATTATCAATGCCGAGGCAGTAGGAAAGATGAAAGACGGTGTGATGATCGTCAATTGTGCGAGGGGAGGCATCATCAACGAACAGGATTTATGTGATGCTCTGAAATCCGGCAAGGTTGCAGCAGCAGCCTTTGACGTGTTTGAGAAAGAGCCGGTTGACCCTCAGCACCCCCTCTTGGCTCTGGACAATTTTACGTGCACTCCTCATATTGGGGCATCCACAGAAGAGGCCCAAGAGAATGTCGCCATCGGAATTGCAGAGCAATTTGTTGATTATTTCAAGAGAGGCGTTGCCCGTGGTGCGGTGAATGTGCCATCGGTTGCGCCTGAAGTGTTGCCGCAGTTACAACCCTACCTGTCGCTAGCCGAACGGTTGGGGCGTTTTCAGTCACAGTTGCTAGATGGTGGTCTTAAATCCGTCACTGTAGAATATGTTGGAGAGGTGGCCCATCTTGCCCTGGCACCGGTCACGGTGGCGATCTTGAAAGGACTACTTGCTCCGATCCTGGAAGACGTCGTCAATTTCGTCAATGCGCCAATCGTGGCAAAAGAACGTGGAATAGAAGTCAAGGAAGTCAAAAGTAGTGATGCAGGGGATTTTACAAGTTTAATTCGTATTAAGGTCGGAACAAGTAAGCAAACTTATACCTTGGCGGGCACACTCTTTCACCGGCAAGAACCTCGGATTGTTGAGATCAATCAGTTTCAAGTCGAAGTAGTTTCAGAAGGCCAGATGATTTTGATAGACAATGTTGATCGCCCAGGGGTGATCGGCATGGTTGGACAAATCTTAGGGAAACATAATGTCAACATTTCCCGCATGCAATGTTCCAGAGTCGAACGGGGGGAATCAGCGCTGTTAATCATTGGGTTAGATGAGCCGTTGGCACCAGCCGTCCTCAATCTCCTCAAGCAGGAGAAAGATATCCTGTCAGTTCGCATGGTTGATTTAGCTTAGCGTGGTTTTTTGTGGTTATTCATTAGCCGTAGCCCACGCAGCTTGATTCATCAGTTCTCTCCCATAGGGTTCATGAAACCGCCCCGTTCCCTTATTCCCATCGGTACCGCAACACTGTTGCCCCAAACTGTCCAGCGAGTTCGACAGCTGGAAGATCAATTGTTGGCTGCAGTGGCGACTTGGGGTTACCAGGAAATTATCTTGCCCACTTTTGAATATCTCGACGTCCTTTCTGTCGGACTGGCTCCAGAGATACTGGAAAAGTGTTACAAATTTGCCGATTGGACGTCCGGCCGAATGTTGGTGTTGCGCCCTGACGCGACGGCCCAAATTGCCAGGATGGTTGCCATGGGTGTTGGGGGGAAGGGGTTACCTCTGCGATTTTCCTACCGAACCACCGTCTTTCGGTATGAGGTGGAACACCGGGGCCGAGATCGCGAAGTGTTTCAAGTTGGGGTTGAGTTGGTGGGGAATAATACTCCTCTCGGGGACGCAGAAATTGTGACCATGTTGGCAGGTTTGTTAGAACGCATCGGTCTGCCTGAATGGAAGATTTCTTTAGGACATGTGGGATTTTTTAAGGCGTTGCTCTCTCGGTCAGGATTATCTTTCAGTGCAAAGAAACAGGCGGAAGTCGCGGCAGCTCATAAAGACTTGCCAAAGTTAGAGCAAATCCTGATTACTGAAGGCCTGCCACGCTCAAAGGTGCGAAACATTCTGGAGGTTCCTGAGTCTTGTGGACAGGCTGATGTCTTAGAAAAGGGGAAACGCATTGCTGGACGCGATGCGCAATTATTGAAACCAATAAAACGGCTGGAAAAGGTTTTCCGGCAACTGGAACGGACTAATGTGCAACAGCATGTGTTGCTGGACCTTGGGGAGCTTCGCGGCTTCGACTACTATGATGGCATCGTCTTTGATGTTTTCACCTCCACCGTGGGTAGTGAAATCGGGGGAGGGGGTCGATACAATCACCTGATCGGCCGTTTTGGCCGAGACCTGCCGGCCATTGGTTTCGGATTAGATCTTGATCGGTTATTTACAGCGCTGGAACGTGGTGGGCAAGTTAGCAGTAACGGTGTAGGGCCGGTGTTATTGCTCACGGTAGGAGCTCAAAGCCAGCATTCCTTTGCCGTGGCGAAGAACTTGCGAGCAATCGGCATCAGTGTGATTGAGGAAAGTGTAGAACGCAGAGCATCGCCCCTTGTGGTGGCTCGTGACGCCAATCGTCGAGGGATAGCGCATGTTATTTTGCATGATCGCAACGCAGAAACGTCCGCATCTGTTACATATCTAGGTTGCTCAAAGACTACTGGTAAGCCGCGCCAAATTCGAGTCACGCTCGAAGAACTTCCGCATTGGCTGAAACAGGAGGTTCATGGCCATTCCTGAGATTACTGGTGTTCGGGTTCCTCCTCAGAACCTCGAAGCGGAACAGTCCGTGCTAGGTGCCATTCTGTTGGATAATGCTGCGCTCAATCGATCGATGGAAATTCTTTCGGCGGAAGATTTTTATCGAACGGCTAATCAGATCCTGTATCGCAGCATGGTAGGTTTGTCTGAACGTAGCCAGCCCGTTGATCAGATCACCTTGACCGACTACCTACGAAGTAGTGGAGAGTTGGAACAAGTGGGTGGTGCTTCCTATCTTGCTGAATTGGTACAAATCGTGCCGAGTGCTGCGAATATTCGTTATCACTGCCAGATTGTCCGAGACAAATCCTTGCTTCGTGGATTGGTTCGTACAGCCACCGACGTCGTCATGCGAGGGTATGAAGGCACGACCCAAACGGATGAATTGCTAGAATATGCTGAACGTGAAATATTTCGCTTAGCCCAGGGGCACCTCGGAGGGACTTTTGCGCCGGTTAGCAATATCTTGCAAGAAAGCATCGAAATCGTCGACAAACTGTATTCCCGGCAAGAACGGATTACAGGCGTTCCCACAGGTTTCACGGATTTAGATCATTTACTTGCTGGTCTTCAACCTTCAGACTTAATAATCGTGGCCGGTAGGCCGAGTATGGGGAAGACCAGTCTAGCTTTAGGAATGGCTGAACACGCGGCGCTGAGAGCCCAAGCCGTTGTTGGAATTTTCAGTCTAGAAATGTCAAAGGCACAGCTTGTGCTTCGCATGTTGAGTTCACAAGCCTTACTCGATTCCCACTCTGTCCGAACCGGACAATTAAAACGTGCTGATTGGGAGGCCCTAACAAAGGCTGCGAGTCAGTTACAAGAGGCCAAAGTTTTTATTGATGATTCAGGAAATCTCAGCGTTCAGCAAATGCGGGGAAAAGCTCGTCGTCTCAAGGCGGAGCATGGACTCGATCTTTTAATCATCGATTACCTGCAATTGATGGAAGGACGTAGCACGTCTGAATCTCGGCAGCAAGAAATATCAGATATTTCCCGTGCGTTGAAAGGGTTGGCCAAGGAACTCAATATTCCTGTTGTCGCACTCTCTCAGCTGAGCCGGGCAGTTGAAAATCGAAAGCCTCCGATTCCCGTGCTCGCTGATCTTCGAGAATCTGGTGCGATTGAACAAGATGCTGATGTCGTCATGTTTATTTACCGAGAAGAAGTCTATGATGCCGATACGGATGATAAAGGTATCGCAAAGATCTTAGTGCGAAAACACCGTAATGGCCCGATTGGCGAAGTTCCGCTTCAGTTTCACGACAGTTATGCCAAATTTAATAACTTAGATGCGCGGTCTGTTATAGTATAGGAATGCATCAATTGCTATCGTTATCTTTCATGCCTGCTTCGAGAGTTCTCATTCGCGATAGTCGTTCTCTACAGGGACGTGCAGGATGGCTTGACCGAATTCGGACGTGTGTGTTCAGTATTCCTCTCCTTATTGTGTCATGTGGTACCGCTCCTCAGGTAGGGCTACATAGTCAAGAAGTTTCTCCCATTGCTATCAAAGACGATGTTCATCCTCAAGCGTATTACCATTTTTTAAGAGGGGCTCTGGCAGAGCTGAATAACAATAGTGCGAAGGCGTTGGAAGCTTATCAAGAAGGATTGTCATTAGATCCTGATTCAATTTTTCTTAAGTTCCGTATCGCGAAAATTCACTTCGCGATGGCACAGATGTCGTTCGCTGTGCAGGTGGCGAAAGACATTCCTGTCGATCGTGTATCCAATACATCCATGTTTCTAGACTTGGCCAAGATTTTTTCTAGTGCTGGTGACCGGGAGCGGGCCCTTGAGATTTTGGAAAAAGGTGAGAAGAAGTACCCGTCTGAACCGCGGTTCTATATTTCCCATGGCACCTTATTGTTGACGGATAAAGACTATCAACAGGCTCAGAACGTGTTCCGAGATCTTCTGCACCATGTCCCCAACGAAGCAGATGAAGCGTATTACTATTTGGGGATTGTGGCGTTGGAACAGGATGACAAGCGTGAAGCGATGGAGCAATTTGAGCGAGCCATCGGACAGGATCCGTCGATTGAACGTGCCTATGGTCGATTACTGCCGCTGTTGGAGGAAGAGGGGGAATCACAAAAATCCATGGCGTTGCTGGAAGACTTTCTCGAAGATGTGAACCCTCATCATCGGGAATTTCGATTGCAACTGGTTCGTGTATATGTGGCTCAACAGGAGATGGAGAAAGCCCATCATCATCTTGATTACCTCCTGAGTCAAAATCCCGGAGACCTTCATGCTCAAGTGAGGAAGGCGCAAATTTATGGAGAACAGGGAAAATTTTCAGAAGCCGTAGACGAATTGGAAACTGTGTTGCGTGATCGCCCGAATGAACTACGCGTGCGTGACTTTCTTGGCCTGCTATTCGAAGAAATGAAAGAGAACGAACGAGCCATTGAAGCCTATCAAGCCAACCTGAAAATTGATCCCACATTTTTTGACAGTGTTCTTCATCTGGGTTTTATTTCTTATCGTTTAAAACGGAATGATGAAGCCCTGTCGTATCTTGAAGAGGCCGTGAGATTGAACGCGAAGCGTCCTGAACCTTATCTTTTACTGGGGCTGACCTATTTTCAAATGCAAAAATATCAGCTGGCGAAATCCAAATTCGAAGAGGGACTGGATCAAAATCCGTCGAATGCCGAGCTCCATTTCAATTTGGGTACGACCTATGACAAACTCGATCAATTTAATCAAGTTGAGCGTGAGATGAAGCAGACTCTGGAGTTGGATCCTGATCATGCTGATGCGTTGAACTATCTCGGCTACAGTTATGCTGATCGTGGCATCAATGTTGAGGAAGCTATCTCCTTGACCCAGCGTGCCGTTGCTTTAAAACCCCATAATGGCTACTACGTTGATAGTTTAGCTTGGGCTTTATATAAAAAGGGTCGCCTCGACGAAGCCTTGAAAATGATGCAGCGGGCTCTGGCATTGGTTTCGGATGATCCGGTCATTTATGAACATCTGGGAGAAATTTTCTTGCTACGAGAAGAACGCGATAAGGCACGAGAAGCATGGATTCACTCCCTTCAGTTGGACTCGACCAACGAAGATCTCAAGCAGCGGTTTCGGGATACTGGTTTTGGTGAACCGATTCCGACTCTCTCTCAGCAATCTACCTACTCCCCATAAATAATTCATGCCTGGGCTGCTTGCTCGGCATCTAAGTCTTCTTCAATTGTGTCTTTCAGCGAGTGATCGAGGCTGGTTCCTGTTGCGAGGTGTTTCGAAAGGTTTCTTAAGATTCGTACTGTGACTGACGATGAGGGGGGTACAAACGAGTGGGGGATCTAATCTGTTTTGTCAAAATAATCCCAGTTGAGTAAGATTGTAGTATTTTAGTGTGTAATACTGGACTCATCCCATGACACCGTGTATCACGGTGCCCCTGGTTTCATCGTCATAGCGTATGTATGATGGTCGCAAACAAAAAAACAATCAACAATTAAACGGACAATTCTCCTTAGGAGGTGTTCCAATGGTTCATCGATATCTACATAATAAGCAACAGGGATTTAGTTTGACAGAGCTGATGATTGTTGTCGCCATTATTGGAATCTTGGCGACTATTGCCATTCCGAACTTTCTTCAATACCAAGCTAAAGCCAAGCAGACTGAAGCCAAGAACAACTTAGTCGCGCTACATACGGCTGAAATAGCCTATTTTGCTGAAAACAATGGATATGTCGACGATTTTAATGCCATAGGCTTTGCCGTGAGTGGAGCCTCGCAGCGATATTTCTACGAATTAGGTGGTGCCAGCCTGGGAACGTTGCCACCTGGGTGTACGGCCTCTACGCTGGATGTTGTAAGTCCAACGGGATTTACTGCCGTCGCTATAGGCAATATTGATGGTGATGCGACCTGTGATGTCTGGACAATCAATGATCAAAAAGTCTTAACGAACGTCACTAATGATGTATCCTCGTAACGGAGAGCGTTCGGATGTGAATCAGCCGTGTGGTGACAATTCAAGAAGATGCGTCTTTGTCCCGAAGTAGGTAGGAACAAGAATTCCTAGGGTTCAAGCCTCAAGAGGAGGGAATACGTGGATATCCGAGAAAAAATCAAAAATCGTTCGGCCAAAATTGGGGTTGTTGGCCTGGGTTACGTTGGGCTGCCATTAGCCGTTCTGCAGGCAAAAACGGGGTATCATGTCGCTGGCATTGATGAGGTGGCAGGAAAGGTTGAAATGGTCAACCAAGCCCACAATTACATCCTTGATGTCAATGACGATGAACTGCGACAAGTTGTCGATCAAAAACAACTGGAAGCCACAACTGATTTTTCGGTCTTGCAGGGATGCGATATTATTCTGATATGCGTTCCCACACCCTTGACCAGGAACAAAGAACCCGATATCTCTGCAATCGAGAAAGTTCTTGGGCATCTCGCCCGCTACGCCCATCCGAACATGCTGGTGGTGTTGGAAAGTACCACTTATCCTGGAACAACCGAGGAAGTCATTCTCCCTGCCTTAACCGCAAAAGGCCTGACGATTGGCAAAGATCTTTTTGTCGCATTTTCACCCGAACGGGTTGATCCTGGAAATGCGGACTTTAAAACACATAATACATTCAAGCTCGTGGGAGGTGTGTCAGAAGGCTGCCGAGAAGTCGCTAAGTTATTCTATGAACAATCCATCGTCAAGGTTTTTCCACTGAGTTCTCCCCGCGTGGCCGAAATGGCCAAGGTGTTTGAAAACGTCTTTCGATCAGTGAATATTGCGCTAGTGAATGAACTCACCTTGTTGTGTGAGCGGATGAATATTAATGTCTATGAAGTGATTGATGCAGCGGCCACGAAAAACTTTGGTTTTATGCCCTTCTATCCTGGGCCTGGAGTCGGGGGACATTGTATTCCCCTCGACCCCTATTATTTAGCATGGAAATCTAAGGAATATGATGTTCACACTCGCTTTATCGAATTGGCCGGTGAAATTAACGAGAATATGCCGTATTTTGTCGTGAGTAAGTTGCAGCGAGTCCTGAACCAAATGGGCAAATGCTTGAAAGGGTCAACGATATTAGTGTTGGGAGTGACGTATAAAGCTGACATTGAAGACCCTCGGGAGTCGCCTGCCACCAAGGTCATGGAACTCTTGCAAAAAGAGGGGGCGGTTTTGCATTATGTTGATCCCTATACTCCCTCATTAATGATCGGGGATCAACAGTATAAGGGGAAAGACATCAATTCCCAACTATTGAAAGACTGTGCTTGCGCCTTAATTTTGACGGCTCATTCAGCCTTTGATTATCAGATGATTGTGGATCATGCACCAGTAGTGTTTGATACCAGGAACGGAACACGTCAAGTTCACAATAATCGAGACAAGATCGTCTTGCTGTCGACCTAGATGCCGAAAGAGCGATCGCTTCTTATATGAAGGATCAGCAAGCGTTTCGAGTGCTCAGTTGACAGTCTACGTGTTTTTCGGTATAAGGCCCAGGTCGTGCTGGGCCTTTTTGTGTCACGAGCTCACTGTCTTCACAGCAAGTCATTCTCCCTATATTCTATTTCCCCAGTTTTGAAACGATTAGATCGTAGCAGAAGGTTGCCATGAAGTTGTTGAAACATTTCATTGTTCGAGTAACGGAGAATATCTTGGGTACGGTTGTTCCTAAATTTCGTCAGCAACGGACCAAAAGACCTCAACCTTCTTTGAAACTCGTGTCTTCAAATGTGCGCCCTGCGGTCGACAAAGATCTGCCTTCCCAGCGCTCGGCTCATCTGGGGTTTATGGAAGCTTTGGAAACCGCGCTCCAAAAAGGGGAGCGGTGGTTGTTAAGCCGACAGGATGTTCAGCAAGGGTTCTGGGTCGAGGAGCTAGAAGCGGATACAACTCTGACATCCGAATACCTGATGCTTCGGCGGTTTCTAGGGGTCGTTGATGTAGAGAGAGAACGAAAAGCTATTCGATATCTGTTACACACGCAACTTGAAGAGGGTGGATGGCCGATTTTTTCAGGTGGCCCCTCCGACATTAGTGCGACGGTGAAAGCCTATTTTGCGTTGAAGTTGTCCGGTATTTCACCTCATGAGCCGGTTATGCAGCGAGCGAGAGACCTGATTCTCCAGAAAGGTGGTGTAGTTCAGGCGAATGTGTTTACAAAAATTACCTTAGCGTTGTTTGGCCAGTATGATTGGCGGGGGATTCCCTGTATGCCGCCAGAGATTTTCTTAGCTCCTCAATGGTTTTATTTTAATTTATACGCTGTGTCCTATTGGTCTCGTGCAGTCATTATTCCCTTCTTAATAATCTTTGCCCATCGTCCTGTCTGTGCCATCTCTAAAGACCAAGGTATCTCCGAGCTTTTTATCGAACCCCTAAAAACTGTGGATTTTTCTCAAGTCCCTCCGCTGCATCGAGATTCGATAATCATGAGCTGGAGGAATTTTTTCGTGTGGGTCGATAGTCTTCTTCGTCTTTATGAATTCTATCCAATCAAGTCCCTACGAAAGAGAGCGTTAAGAAAAGCTGAGCGTTGGATGATTGAGCACATGGATGGCGAAGGGGGACTTGGGGCGATTTATCCGGCGATGGCCAACTCTATTTTTGCCCTTCGCGCCTTAGGGTATTCCACTGATCATCCACTCATTCAGAAGGCGTTAGAGGAAATTGAAGCACTTGAAATTACCTCGAAATCTGGCCAGATGAATAGTGCCAATATGCTCCATTTGCAGCCCTGCCATTCCCCAGTGTGGGATACGGCGTTGACAATGAATGCGTTGCTTGAAGGAAGGGTTGATATCGATCACCCAGCCCTAGCTCGTGCAGATGCCTGGCTACGCTCCCGGCAATCGACAAAAATTGGGGATTGGGTCGTCTCCTCGCCGGAAGCCAAAGCTGGCGGATGGGCCTTTCAATTTGAGAATGCGTGGTATCCGGATGTGGACGATACAGCAGCGGTTATTACGGCGATGGCCAAAATTTATGGCGAAGAATCTTCGGACCACGATGAGGTGATTCAGCGAGGAGTTCATTGGGTCTTGGCGATGCAAGGGTCGGATGGAGGCTGGGGTGCGTACGATAAGGACAATAATAAGCTGATCTTTAACAAGATACCGTTTGCTGATCATCAGGCCTTATTGGATCCGAGCACGGCTGATTTGACCGGACGGTGTTTGGAAATGCTGGGCACACTTGGCTATGACCAGTCGCATGAGGCTGTGGGACCCGCACTTGATTTCTTGCGTCACGAACAAGAACCTAATGGGAGTTGGTATGGACGATGGGGCGTCAATTATATTTATGGGACCTGGTGTGTGCTGTCGGGTCTGAGGGCAATTGGAGTAGATATGGCGGCGCCATGGGTTCAGCATGCAGTGACTTGGCTAGAAACTGTTCAAAATTCGGATGGCGGGTGGGGAGAATCCTGTGAGTCGTATGCGGATGTCGAAGTGGCTGGACGAGGAGAGAGTGCCGCTTCACAAACTGCTTGGGCGATCATGGCCTTGTTGCAAGCTGGAGCCTCAGATTCTCTCAGTGTCGTCCGCGGAGTGAATTGGCTTATTCGCCATCAACGTGATGACGGCGTGTGGGACGAACCCGTTCATACTGGGACTGGTTTCCCTCGGGTTTTTTATCTACGGTATCATGGCTATTTCAAATATTTTCCGGTTTGGGCGTTGGGTATGTACCGAAATATCAAAATGACTGGTGAAGCCAAGGTTGATAATCTCCGTAAGGCTGCTCAGGCCTCCCGACGTCAACGAAGAATCCTGTAAAACACTGTTCACGAAGCCCGTATTGCTCCAATTATCATAGCCAGGAGCCCAATCTGATCAAGATTGCGATAGTTGCGGCGACCAGAATAGAATTCCGTGCCGTTGCTCAGGCTCTAACGCGTTCTCATTCACTTCCCCACTACGGTTACCAAGCGCTTACCAGCACCCACGATGAGATCAATGTCGTACTGGTGCAGTCTGGTATGGGACCAGAAAATGCTCGGTTTGCAGTGCGACAGCTTGTTACTAACGCCTCATGGGATCTGATGATCTCTACTGGTTTTGCAGGCGATCTTGATGGTGCGGAGGTTGGTGCTATTCTCGTCGGACAGGAGGTGTCGTCTGTGCCATCGACCTCACAAAGGCCTGACCGTCGAACTGCAATTCCGTGTCATTCAGATTGGATTGCCAAAACTTTGAGCCTGCCTGGAATTGAACAAGGAATGTTACGAACAGCCAAATTTGTGAGTGTTGATCGCATATTGATTCATTCGGTCGACAAACAACAACTCCGAACCTCCACGGGCGCAGAAGGCGTTGATATGGAAAGTGCCGCAATAGGAGAAATTGCACAAGAGTATGATTGCCCGTTCTTGATCGTGCGAACCGTATCTGATGGAATTAATCATGACTTGCCTGTTGACTTCAATCTTTTTCTACGGTCTTCGGGATGGGTGCCCGGACTTCTTAAGATTCTCTCCACCCCAGGGTCATGGAAGGGTTTCCTTGATCTCTATCGTCATTCGAAATATGCTTCGCGACAGCTCACGAAGTTCTTTGATGCGTTCTTCCTTTCCATTTCGAGTGGTTCGACAGTGGCAACATGATGAATCCAAAGGCTAGGTGATGAACATCATTCGGAACATTGGGGCCAAAGTTATTGACCAAGTCGAAGAAATGGGAGCCATGTTGCTGTTTCTGTTGCGGGCGTTTGGATGGCTGTTTCGGCCCCCTGTGCGGGTCTTGCAAATTATTAAGCAAATGCACTTTGTTGGGTTCAAATCAACTTTTGTCGTTATCTTGACAGCGCTATTTACCGGGATGGTTCTTGCGCTTCAGGGCTATTATTCCTTGCGAAAGTTTGGATCAGAAGCTCTCTTAGGGTCGGCGGTGGCACTCAGCATGATCCGTGAACTGGGCCCTGTGCTGGCATCGCTCATGGTAACGGCTCGTGCGGGATCGGCTATGACGGCAGAAATTGGTATTATGAGGATTACTGAACAAATTGATGCATTGGAAACGATGGCCATTAATTCCCTTCAATATCTAATTACCCCCAAAATAGTCGCCGCACTGATTTCAGTGCCGCTCTTAGTCGCACTTTTTGATGTGGTTGGGATTAGCGGGGGCTATGTTGTCGGCGTGAAGTTGCTGGGAGTGAGTGGCGGCTCGTACTGGAGTTCGATCGAGTCGGCGGTGGAATGGAAAGATGTGTATGGAGGAATATTGAAATCCATTAGCTTTGGTCTCATCATTAGTTGGGTGTGTTGTTATAAAGGGTATTTCACCAAAATGAGCGCTGAGGGTTTAGGGAAAGCCACGACCGAGTCTGTCGTCTTAGCGTCGGTCCTCATATTGGTGTGGGATTATTTTTTAACATCGGTCCTGTTGTAGAGGGCGGCCATTTCGCAATGGGATCCCCAGCGGGTATTCAGCTCAAAGGTGTTGAAAAGACTCTCGGAGGACAACCGGTGCTACGGGGAATTGACTTGGCGATTCCCAAGGGCGCCATTACCACCATTATTGGGCCAAGTGGTGAAGGAAAGAGCGTCTTATTGAAGCATATGATTGGCTTGATGCGGCCGGATCGGGGCCATGTTTTCGTCGATGAAGTAGATCTGGCTCAGATCGATGACAAGGAGCTCAATCACATCCGAAAAAAATTCGCCATGTTGTTTCAATCAGCCGCGTTGTTTGACTCTATGAACGTTTTTGATAATGTGGCATTTCCGCTTCGGGAGAAACGGCTCGTGTCTGAGTTGGACGTTCAACGTTATGTGCCAGAAATGTTAGAACGTGTTGGCCTCGGAAAAATGGGGCACAAGTTTCCGGCAGAACTCAGTGGTGGAATGAAAAAACGAGCGGGGTTAGCTCGAGCACTCGTGGTCGGGCCGGAGATCATCTTGTTTGATGAACCTACGACGGGCTTGGATCCTCTTATGGCGCATGCGATTCATGATCTCATTTTAGCCATGCATAAGACATTTGGATTCACGGGTGTCATGGTCAGCCATGAAATTCCAAAGATTTTTCCGATTTCGGATTGGGTGGCAATGTTGAAGAATGGTAAAGTTCTTGCGATGGCGAAGTCTGAAGAGTTTCAACGATTGTCTGATCCTGCAGTCCGTGAATTTATTTCAGTCCCACAAGGTGTCGCGTAAACGTCCTTTGAATGACAGAAGTTTCTGACCAAGTTTGGCTTTTATGAGAAGATTTCTGAGTTAATGGTTCGCCGTAGGGAGACGCACTGATGGAACGTGGAAAACTTGAATTTGTGGTAGGGCTGTTTGTTCTGGTGGGGATCCTATGCCTGAGCTATCTTGCGATCAAACTTGGAAAATTAGAGCTGGTTGGAGGTGATTACTATGAGTTAGTCGCAGATTTTTCCTCAACCTCAGGATTAAAAAAGGGGGCTTCGGTTGAAATCGCTGGAGTCGAGGTTGGGCGAGTGAAAACGATTATGCTGAAAGAAGATCAAGCACAAGTTGTGCTCGCTATTCAAAAAGGCATCACGGTGTATAATGATGCCATTGCGTCGATAAAAACTCGGGGAATCATTGGAGAAAAATTTATGGGGTTGTCTCCCGGTGGGGCCGGAAAGCCGTTGGCGCAAGGAGGAACAATCCTGGATACGGAATCTGGTATTGACTTGGAGCAAGTCATCAGTCAGTTTATTCATGGTAATGTTGAATGAGTGAGAAGGTTGTGTGTGAAATTGTGAGGAGAGTCATGCTAAAGAACAACATGTTTCATTTTCAAGGACTCTGTACAAGGGAGAGTTCTCTCACGTCTGGTATACGGCTACTGTTTTTACAGCGTTGTGCTATGGTCTTGGCCTGTGTTGCGGGTTTGTTTATGACATCGAACGTTGTTTGGGGGCAAGAGGGGCCAACGCAAGCTGTTAAACAGACCATAGATCAAGTGCTGGCAGTGCTTGGGGATGAAGCATTGAAAGATCCCAACCGAGAAGGTGAACGGCGTGAGAAATTAGAAGCGATTATCAAAGAGCGATTTAACTATGAAGAGATGGCCAAGCGTACACTTGCTGCACAATGGAAGAAGCTCAATGCTGAAAAACAACAAGAATTTGTGTTGCTGTTCCAGCAGTTTCTAACCCAATCGTATGCGGGTAATGTTGGGGATTATTCCGGCGAACAAGTCGAGTATGTCAAAGAGCGGCTGAAGGGGGATTTTGCTGAGGTTCAGACAAAGATTGTCTCGCCAAAAGTCCAGATTCCTTTGGACTATCGTCTACTGAAGAAAAATGGTCAATGGGGTGTGTATGATGTCATTATCGATGGGGTAAGTATGACCAAAAACTACCGCGGACAATTTTCCCGGATCATTAAGTCTTCTTCTTTAAACGCGTTATTCGATAAATTACGTTCTAAAACGCAGTCGCCTTCCTCCTCTTAAGAAAGCCTGCCCAGATGATAGGTTTCCGTGCGTCGTGCCTGGCGACGACCGTCTGCCTAGCCTTTATGGCGACGCTCATTCCCTCAACGGCTTATGCCAAAAAATCATTGTTTGTCGTCCCGGCTATTTCTACTTCCAAAAACGATGGGCGGGATCTTGGTCTAATTGTGCCTGTTTTGGATTCGGATGATGAGGGCAATCTCCGATCTATATTTGCGCCAATGATAATCCATAATTCGTTTCTCGGTGTTCGAGGGACGTTGAATTATTTCCATTATTGGTCGGGAGGCCGACAATTGGATGCCGTAGGGTCATATACCGAAGAGATTGAACGGAAATTGAGATTGCGTTACCAAGATCCAGGGTTTATTGAAGGCCTGTTTTTTATCGATATTGGGGCACAGTTCTTCAAAAAAGCAACACAACGATTTTTTGGCCTAGGACAGGTGACTCCAGAATCAAACGAGAGCAACTATACGGGGCGAGAAATTCGGGTACACTGGAACTTTGGGGTTCATCTCAATGATGTCACGCGCTTGTCGGTCAATCAACGGTTTCGCGATGTGCAAATACAACCTGGTGGGGTTGATGATGAGCCCTTTACACGAGACCAATATCCCGATGTTGCTGGAATAGATGGGGCCACGGTTTTAGCGCATCGCTTGGTCTTTCAGTATGATTCTCGAGATAATCTCGAAACACCAACAGCTGGGACTCGTCTCGAAGCCTTTGGAGAGCTCGCGCAAAATTTCGATCGGCGGGAGATCGATGACCAATTCTACTTTCGATACGGATTTGATGCTCGGCGATTTTTCCCGAGTCCTTCAAAACGATACATATTTCTCATCCGAGGTATGCTCCAGCTCAGTTTCGGAGACGGAATCCCGTTTTTTGAACAAAGTTCATTAGGAGGCGAAACGAATCTTCGCGGCTATGGGCGGGATCGGTTCATCGATAAGCACATGGTGGCAATAAACGTCGAAGAACGGGTTCACCTGTTGCAAGTGAAGCTATTTAATGTGACTGTAGATTTCGAAGCCACGCCATTTGTTGATATGGGCAGAACCTATCGAGATTTTGCATTTCGGCAATTTAATGATTGGGAGGTGACTCCTGGGATCGGATTTCGAGGTCTGGTTCGGCCCAATCTCGTGAGTCGAGTAGACTGGGGGTATAGTAGAGAAGGTGGGGCGGTGTTTGCCGGATTGGATTATCCGTTTTAATGAGCTAGGAATGGGGGAATAACTTTGAACTCAAATACGAATGGGTATCTGATTCCATGGTTTATGCTGGTTTGGTCGATATGCAGTTGGCCAGTTTGCGGCACTGGGGAGTTGTTCCATAAATCAGAATCTCCTCATGATTTGGAAAAAGAACTTCAACGCCTTGTGTCCCTTGGTATGGCCCAGTCCGAAGATCCGGAAGAGCTACGACGATTAGCAAGCATGTACTTAGATCTAGGGTATGCTTTGTATAGTGATCCGAAGGATAAAATAGATTCCTTTCTAGAAGGTGCTCGGATGGCCAAAAAGGCATTGGAACTGGATGAGTCTTCGGCTCGAGCTCATTTTTTATATGCCGCTAATTTTGGAAAGGCCGCCCAATTGCAAGGTTGGGTAGCGGCCGCCCGTGCTTTACAGACGTTGAAATATCATGTGAATCGTGTGTTAGAACTGGATGAGAAACATGCTTTAGCCCATTACATGTTGGGCGTGATGTATGAGGAATTGCCGTGGTTTTTAGGAGGGGACTCTGATGTTGCCGGCGAGTATCTCAAAAAAACACTTGCTCTTGATACCCGGTATGCGCCTGCACGATTGGATCTTGGAAAATGGTATCTAAAGCGGGGAGACTCTCAGAAGGCGGCGGCAGAATTCATGAAAGTTATCGATACACCTCCCTTTAAAAAACGATGGATTTGGGAACGTCTTCACCGGCCAGAGGCGGAAATTCTGTTGCAACAGATACGTGTTGGTGAATCTCCCGGTCCTCTGGAGTAAGAGAATGCTCATGTGGTAACCCTGATACAATATCCCCGGTTGGGATTGATTGGAGGTTGGAAAGAACAACAGTCGTTGATGTTTGGCTTAGACTTTTGGTCTGTCGATCATCTTATATCTTAACCATTAGGCAGTGATATACTTGTATCAGTACCAGCTCATCGCAATTGCCTCTCATTTCCACTAGTACGTTTGATCGATCTTGTTTTCATCACGGCCCCTCTCACATTGTGTTTTAAAAGTAGTAAAGTAGTGATGAATCCGGTTGAGTTGGTGAGTATGCCTACCTGCCTCATCAAAACCAGATGATAGTAGGCGCATGCATGAATGACGTGCTGTAGACAGTTCCACCGACCGCCGACTACAGGCTGTTCCTGTCTGGTGTCACGCTTAGTGCAGCAATGAAGGAATCGTAATAGGCGCTACGCGCAGGTAATGAGGCCTGTGCCCTCAACACAGATTCAATCAGGTCATGTCCTCATACGGTTGGTTACCTAGAGTGCTCGGTCACGTTGCTGATCTGGTCAAAGATAGGACCTGGTGGGTTCTAGCTCTAGCGACAGTGGCAACAATCGTTTCTCTTTCGTATGCAGTTCTATATCTGGGTATCAATACGAACACGACAGAGATGTTAGCGGCTGATGTCCCCATCCAAGAAGCCCGCGAACATTACAAAGAGCTTTTTCCGCAGAATACGGATTCCATCCTGCTCGTGATCGAATGCCATACGCCCGAGATGGCATATACCGTCGTCAAAACACTTGAAGACAGATTAAAAGATGAATCAGAGCACATCAAGTCGGTTTACGCGCCAGTCGGAGGACCGTTTTTTGAGAAACATGCAATGTTATACCTCGACCCTTCGGAACTTGAAACGTTGATAGCCTCAGTCGCTGAACGCAAACCTTTCATTGAAGAGCTGATGCGAAATCGGAATATCCAAGGACTCTTTGCCATGTTGAGTGATCATTACCATCAGGCACATTGGATGAATGAACCTCTCCTCGACGGTCTTTTCAGGAGAATGGCTGAAGGTATCCAGTCCAGTTTGGCTGGTCTGGATTATGTTCTTGCATGGCACTCGGTAATTTTGAAAAATGACCTCAACGCATCCCAGACGCGACGCTTTATTCTTCTACAACCCCAACTGGACTATCAGAAAATGCTTCCGGCTGAAGCAGCACTTCGGATCATTCGCCGTGTTATCCACGAGTCGGGTGTCTCGGCCATTCCAGGAGTTCAGGTTCGTGTCACCGGCGAAGTTGCGCTGGCACACGAAGAACTTCAGGTTGTCAGCCAGCGTGCAGGGATTGCAGCCATTCTCTCCCTTGTGATGGTCTGCCTGACTCTGGTGTTAGCTTTTCGTTCGTGGCGTTTTGCGCTCATCACACTGCTGACATTACTTGTCGGCCTCTCTTTGAGCGCAGGGTTTGCGACCGCGGTTGTAAGACAACTCAATATTCTGTCGCTAGCATTCGCTGTGCTCTTTATTGGGCTTGCTGTAGACTATGCGATCCATCTCTGTCTCCGATATCAAGAACTTCGTGGCTTGGGCACCGAATCGTTTGTGGCTATGAAAACGAGCCTACAGGAGGTTGGTCCTTCATTAGTATTGTGTGCGGTGACCACAGGCCTTGGTTTCTATACTTTCGTCCCGACAAATTATACGGGTATGTCAGAGCTTGGTGTGATTTCGGGAACCAGTATGTTTATCGGACTGATGGTGTCACTCACAGTATTGCCGGCACTTCTATTGATGGTTCCATCGACAATGGATTGCCAATTCCCTTCTTCTACTCCTAGATGGCAGCCTATCTATCAATTTCCTCTCCACTATGGTGCGGCTATACGGTGGGGAACCATCGTGATTTTTTTTGGTTCGATCGTTTTACTGCCTCAGGCTTCATTTGACTGGAACCCCCACAATTTGCGGGATCCCAATGTTGAATCAGTTCAAACAATGGATGATCTGTTGGTGGATAAAAAGGAAGCGACTTGGTCTCTCACTCTATTACCCGCTGAGAATGAGATAACAGACTATCGATCAAGACTTGAAGCACTGGAATCAGTTGAGAAGGTTTTGACGGTTCATGATTTCATCCCCGCACAGCAATTCGAAAAATTCATGCTGTTCGCACAGCTTGCGAGTGACATTTTTTCGCAGACATCTGGTTCGGAGTTTCTATCTTCTTCTCCAAACCAGGCTTCTTCCGTCAATGCGATCCAATCTTTTTTGACTACCCTAGAAGAGTATATTCAGAGAGCAGAGCTGAGTCATGACGGTAGTTCGGTGCTCCAACTGAGAGAAGCAATGAGAAGTCTCGTGGTTAGGTTCCATAATGTCGATCAGCAAATGAAAATGGATCTTCTTGATCGCTTGGAAGACAGTTTGTTGGGGTCTTTACCTGCGGGTCCAATAGACATGCAGGCCACTGTGTTACCAACTGGGCTCATTATGCTAAAGGACTTGCCGCAGAAATTGCTTGAACGTTGGATTGGAAAAGATGGCACCTACCGTATGGAAGTCTATCCTAAAAAAGACTTGAGAAACACCAATGCGCTGAAACAGTTTGTCAACGACGTGCGAAGTGTTGCTCCAGAAGTGACAGGCTTACCTGTCATCTACCTAGATGGGGGCAAAGAGGTCGCTAGGGCGTTCAAACAAGCATTTGTCTCAGCCTTGGTGGTCATCGTCGTCATTTTGGCTATTGTCTTTCGAAATATTTGGGATATTCTATTAGTAATTCTTCCATTGAGCCTGGCAGCACTATGTCTTGTAGGGTATACGGTACTCTTTGACCAGCCATTCAATTATGCGAATGTCATTGCCCTGCCATTGATTTTTGGTCTTGGTGCGGATAGCGGTATTCATATTGTTGAACGCATGCGAAAAAGACCGGTGGATGGTGAAGTATTTTTAAGATCTGGGACCATACGAGGCGTGTTGTTCAGCAGTGTCACGACGCTGCTAAGTTTCAGTAACCTAGCCTATACCTCACATGTGGGGATTTCCAGTATGGGACAACTGTTGAGCCTGGGGATCTTGTTAACATTGATTGGATCTTTAGTGGTCTTGCCTGCCTTTCTTTATCGACAGCCTGAGGAGGTGGTAAAAACTCCTGTGTAACGATTCCGAGAAAGTGTGCTAATTGGTTAAACGCAGTTAGTCGAATCTGAGATAACGCTCCACGGCATGTTGATGTTCTTGACCCCCCTCTGACGAAGAAAGAAATTTTTTGTCAGATTTTTTAAACGTTTTGACCGCATCATCGATCACCGTTCGGACATTCCGGCCAGTGAATGTTCGGCGTATACTTTGTATTTCCCCTGCTTACACCAGGGCTTTTGGTACATTTGATCATGCGTTTCCTCTGATGGGGCCGGTGAAGGCCTTCATGCCTCCACAAGGCATTCTTCTGATTGCGGCACTTGTACCATCGAAGTGGCAAGTCCGGTTCATCGATGAAAACGTTCGCTCAGTGTTAGAAAGCGAGTTGGCCTGGGCTGATGCCGTCCTGGTGTCAGGTATGCACATCCAACGGGAGCAAATACTCGATATCGCCCGGCGTGCCCATCGGGCTGGTAAGGTCGTGGCACTTGGCGGTCCGGCGGTTTCAGCCGCACCAGAAAACTATACGGACATTGATCTTTTGCATTGCGGCGAAGTAGGAGATGGGACATTGGAACTCTTCCGGCGAATTGATGAAACTCCTGACCGACCGGAACAACAAATCATCTTTCGAGCGGTTTCTCGCCTTCCAATGGTTGATTTTCCGATCCCTGCCTATCATTTGGTTGACGTCAGACAGTATCTTCTTGGGTGTGTACAGTATTCCAGCGGCTGCCCCTATACGTGCGAGTTCTGCGATATTCCCGCGCTGTATGGGAGAAATCCTCGGCTGAAGACCCCGCAACAAATCATAACCGAACTAGATGAACTGGCTGACGGTGGAGCATCTTCAATCTACTTTGTAGACGACAATTTCATTGCCAATCCTCGGGCAGCGCGAGAACTGTTGCCACATCTCGTGAAATGGCAGCAGCAGCGCGACTATTCGGTTCGCCTCTCCTGTGAACTGACACTCAATGTTGTGGAATATCCAGAGATTTTGGAGTCGATGCACGAGGCATTTATGACCAATGTCTTTATCGGTATCGAGACGGTGGAACCGAATGCGCTGCGAGCGATGAGCAAAAGGCAGAATGTCCGTATGCCGATGCTGGAAGCCGTGGACGCGATTAACAGTTATGGGATTGAAATTGCTGCGGGGATTATTGTGGGTCTGGATACCGACACGCCGGAGACAACCGACGCGATTTTAGAATTCATTGAGACTTCCCAGGTTCCCATCGTGACACCAAACTTACTCGTTGCGTTGCCGCATACACCTCTCTATGAGCGCCTGCAAAAAACCAATCGCCTAAATTTTAGTGAAGGACGTGATTCGAATATTGAGTATCTGCTGCCTTACGAACAAGTGGTAGCCAACTGGAAGCATTTGATTCGTGAAATCTATGAGCCTCGAAAAGTATACGAGCGCTATGCTGCGCAATCACAGAGGACGTATCCCTATCGCAAGCGACCAGTGCGTCCACAGGATCAGCTCACTTGGCCTAATCTTCGACGTGCGATCCAGATTTTCTCCCGGATGGTGTGGCGGGTGGGAATTTGCAGTGACTATCGAAAGGAATTCTGGAAAATGTCGAGACGGGAGCTCCGGCAGGGTAATATCGAATCGGTCTTCCAAATTGCGATGGTTGCGCACCATCTTATTACTTTTGGGCGTGAGTCTCTTACCCGCGATGTACAGGCTTCAGCCTATTCTGCACGTAGACGAGATTTCAGTTTTGAAGCGACAAGCGTATCAAGTACGAGCAAGGCCGTATAAATCCACCGGTAACAGCCCTCATTTTAGTAGTTGTCTCCTGTCAAAACTCTTCTAAGTGGGAGTTCGTCGTGTTGAGAGTAGTGCAGCAGGCCTATGCTCTCCGTTCATGTTGCCATCGGGTTGGGAGCAAGGAGAAGGAGCCTCTGCTTGACAGCATATAGCAGCTATGGGAAGATTTTGACTAAGAAGATCAGTGTATCAGTTTCCAATTATTCCCTGAAAAAGTTCTAAGTGTTTGTAGAAGTAGAAAGGGTTAAGCATGTCCTTGTTAAAAAGGATTGAGTCTCCTACGGATTTAAAGAAGTTAGCTCCGGAACAATTCCCTGAATTGTGTCAGGAAATACGTGAGCTCATTATCAACGTCATTTCGGGGGTGGGCGGGCATCTAGCCTCAAATCTTGGTGTGGTCGAACTGACCGTGGCGTTGCATTACTTGTTGAACGCCCCGGAGGACAAGATTGTTTGGGATACCAGTAACCAGGCCTATACCCATAAACTGTTAACGGGAAGACGAGAGCAGTTTCACACCGTTCGGCAGTTTGGCGGGCTCAGTGGGTTCTGCAAACGAGAAGAAAGCTTGTACGACACATTCAATGCTGGCCATGCTGGGACGGGGGTCTCGGCAGCCGTAGGGTTTGTCGAGGCACGAGAGCATTTAGCCAAATCGAACAAAGTGGTTTGTGTCGTAGGAGACGGGGCGCTGACCTCTGGCATGACCCTAGAAGGATTACAGCATGCCGGGGATATGGGGAAAGATATCGTTGTAATCCTAAATGATAACCAAATGTCTATTTCGCGGAATGTTGGGGCAATCTCCGCATACCTTAACCGGACATTTACAGGGGAATTTTATACGAGATTTCGTGAAGAAACATCCCAATTACTGGACACGATTCCACAAATTGGAGAGCCGGTGAAGCGGATGGCGATTCGAGCAGAAGAATTGGCTAAGGGGTTTCTCCTCCCTGGGCTATTGTTTGAGGAGCTGGGGTTTCGATATGTCGGGCCCATCGATGGGCATAATTTTGAGCATTTACTCCCCACCTTGGATAACGTTCTCAAACTCAAGGGGCCAACTCTATTACATGTCATTACGAAAAAGGGCCTTGGGTTTGAACCAGCAATGACGGATCCTGTGTGGTTTCATGCCTGTTCACCTTTTGACGGTAAAACAGGGGAACCTGCGAAAAAGTCTGGACATCCGTCCTATAGCTCTATTGCAGTCAAGACACTCTTGCGTCAAGCCCAAAAAGATCATCGGATCATAGCTATTACCGCGGCGATGTGTGAAGGCACTGGATTGTCGAGTTTTCAAAGGGAATTTCCAGATCGTTTGATTGATGTTGGTATTGCTGAGCAACATGCTGTCACCTATGCGGCTGGCTTGGCGGCTGAGAATATGCGGCCTGTTATTTGTATGTATTCAACATTTCTTCAACGGGCGTACGATCAAGTGATCCATGATGTTGCCACACAAAACCTCCCGGTTATGTTCTGCATCGATCGTGGCGGGCTGGTGGCTGAAGATGGGACCACCCACCATGGAGCGTTTGACTTTGCCTATCTCCGTCATATGCCGAATATGGTGATTATGGCCCCGAAGGATGAAAATGAACTGCAGCATATGGTCCAGACGGGACTCGTACATGATGGCCCCTCAGCAATCCGCTATCCACGAGGGAGTAATCTTGGGGTTCCCTTAGACTCCGAGCCATTACCGATTGAGATTGGAGAAGGCGAACAACTTCTTGATGGAGAAGATGTCGCGATTCTAGGGATTGGAGTTACGGTATCAGAGGCGATGGTGGCGGCTGAACAGTTGAAAGAAGACGGGATCTCTGTCAGCGTGATCAACGCAAGGTTTGTCAAACCACTCGATAAAGATCTTATTCGTGAGGTGGTAAAAAAGGTGAAGTGTTTGGTTACGGTCGAGGAAGGCTGCCGAATGGGTGGATTTGGTTCAGCGGTCCTGGAATTTCTTTCCGAAGAAGAATGCTGGTCGTTGCCGACAAAGGTCTTAGGATTACCAGACTGGTTCATCGAACAAGGCCCTCAAGAATTACTCCGCGAAAAATATGGGCTGACGGCTGACGGAATTTATCATCAAGCCAAAGCTCTCTACGACCGCGTGTCATTGCAGACTATCCTCCGTTAGTTCTTTCATGCGAATTTCTCGACGCAAGACTCGCCAGATCCAAGTTGGCTCCGTCAAGATAGGCGGAGATGCGCCGATTTCGGTCCAATCCATGACGATTCCTCATCCAGCTGATGTGGCTGGCACGCTGGACCAAATCCATCGGCTGGAAGAGGCCGGATGTGAACTAATCAGAGTGGCCGTTCCGGATATGGATGCGGCGCTTGCTCTGCCAAAAATCAAGGCGTATATGGCAGTGCCTTTGATCGCCGACATTCATTTTGATCATCGACTCGCTCTGAAAGCGGCCGAAGTAGTGGATTGTGTTCGTATCAATCCTGGCAATATTGGGCCATGGTGGAAAACAGAAGAAGTATTGCGAGCAGTCAATGACAACGGGATTCCTCTGAGAATCGGAGTGAATGGGGGATCGTTAGAAAAACCGCTGTTAGAAAAATATGGGTATCCTACTGCGGAAGCCCTAGCCGAATCGGCACTCAATGCCGTTCATGCTTTAGAAGACGTAGGGTTTACGAATATGAAAGTGTCGCTAAAGGCGTCGGATGTTCATATGGCGATTGATGCCTATTGGTTGTTTGCCCAGCAATCCAATTATCCCTTGCACATAGGTATTACAGAAGCCGGTACAGCCATGACGGGGGCCGTGAAATCCGCGATAGGATTGGGGTGGTTATTGACTCAGGGAATTGGGGATACGCTCCGTGTGTCATTAGCGGCTGACCCGGTTGAGGAGGTGAAGGTTGGTTTCGAGCTGTTGAAATCCTTGGAACTTCGTCATAGGGGCGTAAATGTGATTGCTTGTCCTACATGTGGACGCGTCGAAATTGACGTCGTCAAGATGGCGAATGAACTAGAGCATCGCCTAGGCCATATTAAGGAACCAATTACGGTCTCAGTATTAGGCTGTGTGGTGAATGGAATAGGCGAAGGCAAAGAAGCAGATATTGGTATTGCGGGTGGGCAAGGTGTCGGGATTATTTTTAAAAAGGGCAAGCTCTATAAGCGTGTGCCATCAGAAGAATTAATGGATACCCTCATAGAAGAAGTAGAGTCCATGGTTAAGGAGCAAGCCACAGATGAGGAGTTGCAGAGTCCTGTTTCCTTACCAAGTTCGGTCCCGCCCTGGTTGAGGAAATTAGGATTAGATATGCCCGACAAGCCCGCGCGTGAGATTCCTGTGTTACCTGCCCAATAATCCCTTTTTTTACGAAGATCTCTCTCAATCAGTTTTTCGGTTGTGTCCAACAAAAACGACTCCGTATAATGGAACCAAGGGCGCCGTACCCAAGTGGCTAAGGGAGCAGTCTGCAAAACTGCGATTCAGCGGTTCGAACCCGCTCGGCGCCTCCATACAGACCTGTTCTCTTTGATCGGTCTGTGATGGTAGTCATGTGAGGCAAGAAATGGCCGTACCGATTTCTCAAATGTATACCGTTGCGCAGTATGTGTTGTCGCAACATGTGCGTGGTGTGAAACGGTATCCGCTGGTTCTTATGCTAGAGCCTCTATTTCGTTGTAACCTTGAATGTGCTGGGTGTGGGAAGATTCAATATCCCGACCATATTCTCAATCGCCGATTGACTCCGGAACAATGTTGGAATGCTGCTGATGAATGTGGTGCACCCATCGTGAGTATTCCTGGTGGGGAGCCACTGATTCATCCAGAAATGCCGGCCATAGTCGAAGGACTTGTGAGGAGGAAAAAATACGTCTATTTATGTACCAACGCTATTCTGCTTGAGCGAAAACTCCAAGACTATTCGCCTTCAAAATACCTCACGTTGAGTATTCATATGGATGGATTGAAAAAGGAGCATGACTTTGCGGTTTGTCGGGATGGCGTGTATGACGTGGCGGTTAAAGCTATTAAAGTTGCATTGCAGCGGGGATTTCGGGTAACGACCAACACGACGTTGTTTGACGATGCGGAACCAACTCGTGTGCGTCAATTTTTCGATGATATGATGCAGTTGGGAATCGAAGGGATGATGATTTCTCCGGGGTACAGCTATGATAAGGCTCCGGATCAAAGTAGTTTTCTCCAGCGAGATCGGACCAAGTCGTTATTTTCTCGATTGCTTGCCGAACGTAAGCGACATTGGCACTTCAACCAGTCACCCTTGTTTTTGGAATTCCTCATGGGGAAGCGAGATTACGAATGTACGCCGTGGGGCAATCCCACTTACAATATCTTTGGGTGGCAACGTCCGTGCTATTTATTGCAAGAGGGGTATGTTTCGACGTTTCGGGAATTGATGGAAGAAACAGAATGGGAGCACTATGGGACAGGGCGACATGAGCAATGTCGAGATTGTATGGTTCATTGCGGTTATGAAGCCTCCGCAGTCAAGGATACCTTCAGTTCGGTGGGAGGATTTTGGGGAACCGTTAGAGCTACCCTCTTCCCTAATGCGGTATGATCAATGGTCTTCATTCGTGTTGGGCTTCCTGTATAAGATCATCGTAGCCAACAACCTGTCTGGTACCGTCCGGGTTGTTCATGACCGATCATAAGCAGTGCGACGACCATCCCTCGTCTTGGGAAGGGCATCACCTGCGGCCTACTGGAAAAGAGGAACTACAGAAGGCTGTAGGTCTTGCTTGTGACTATCGCGGAGATATCACGCTTAGTCTGCGATCTGGGGAAAAGGTGGTTGGCTATGTATTTAATCGCCAAGAGAGCTCGGTCCGACCTTTTCTCGAACTCTACCTACCTAATCGCGTAGAGCCACGTTCAATAGCATACGACGAAATTCTCGAAGTTGCCTTCAGCGGAGAAGACACAGCCTTTGGCCGATCTTGGGAAGATTGGGCCAAGAAGTGGAAGAAGCATGAGGCTCGTTGAAGATCGATCAGTGCCTTAGAGTACACTGGTCAGGTCGCGTATACTTTCTCCTTCAAAAATGCGGAATTTGATCGTGTGAAATTGCGGGGTGTGAAACGTCAGTTCCTCGGATCGCGCCACTCCTCCAAGCAGTCTAAGAATTGATTGACGCTCGAGTCTGGTCTGTGATAGAAAACCAGGTCATTTTTCCGTGGTGCCAGATACACCAGCAGAAGGCTCTTAGAAATACGAAGGCTTCCGTTGGTAAAAGAGAGGGTATTTGCGTTTGTAGAAATGTGGATCAAACAGTAGAAGGCGTAGGGCTGAGGTCGTCTAGGGTGCTCTAAATTGCCATCCTCTTTATCCTAACTTAAGATTGAGTTCGAGTCATCCTACCGCTCTGCTCCATGTCTTTTTTGACTGCAGTGAATTTTTTCAAGAAGCAAGTGCGCAGGAAGGAGGCTTCAGGCCTCCCGTTTCCAGGGCAACTTGTTGTTCGACCTGGGCTATTAACGAATCAAGAGGGAAATCCAGTTGTAAATAAAGGTAGAGATCGTATTACGAATAACGATGCGAGGGGGAACTAATGAACAAATACCGAGATGTAAGAAGTCTCATTGTAATTGCAGCCGCCGTAATCGGACTATCACTGACTGCCTGTGGTGGGGGTGAGGGGCCACCGAAACCGCCACCCCCGGCTCCACCGGAATATGCCGATAAGCATATGCCTGACGGGTATTGGAATAACCCTGAGATTCTCGAAGAAGGGAAGGCAATTTTTACTGGGCAGCAAAATATTGATGTCAATTGTGCGAGCTGTCATGGGAAAAATGGAAAGCCAGTCAAGGCAGGGGCTCGAGATTTTCGGCGAACGGAACAAATGGAGCTCTATTCCGATTCCGTTTGGTTCTGGCGGGTGAATGAAGGAGTGAAGGGCACAAAAATGAAAGCCTGGAAGAGCAAGCTTTCGGAAGATGAAATCTGGAAAGTGATTGCCTATGAAGCGACATTTGGGCTCAAAGGCAAGGAATATGACGTGGCAGCAAAAAAATGGGTGGCAGCAGGAACAGCCGGTTCTGCTCCAGCGGGGGATGCAGCTCACTAAATGTACGCGTAAGCGCTGGCTCCAGGACGGAAAGAAAGATTAAAAGGAGGGGGAAGACCCTTGAAAACCTTACCGAGAAGTATATGGATGGTCTGTGGCTTAGTCCTTGGTGGAGCTGCACTGGCATATGGTCAGGTTCCCGATGCCCCACCAGTGAATTTTCCCTATGCAGGGAATAGGACAGGTGTTTGGGTTGTCGCCAATCTACATATTTTGTTTGCCGCCTTTATTTTAGGGGCTCCGATTTTTGCAGTTGTTGCGGAGTGGCTAGGGTATAAAAATAACGATCCCAAATATGATCGCTTGGCCAAGGAAGTTATCAAGGTCACCGTCATTCTCTACAGTATGACGGCCTTAACCGGCGGGCTGTTCATCTTTGTGTTGTTGGCGACCTATCCGGATTTCTCTACCTGGTTGATTCAGCATTTCTTCTTGGTTTTTGCTGTCATTTATCCACTCCTCTTTATTCTGGAAACGATCATTCTCTATACCTATTTTTATTCCTGGGATTCGATGAAAGGGGCGAAGAAGGGGCGTCACATTGCCTTAGGAGTCCTTTTAAACATCGTAGGGACTGTGACCTTGTTTGTCATAGACGGTCCGACAGCCTTTATGAATACCCCGGCTAAAGCTGCTGAGGGTGTCTCACTGGTGGAGTTCGTTGCCAACGCGGGTTTATGGGACAAAATGGCCAACTATAGTTGGATGCCGTTAAATCTTCATAGGCTAGTAGGAAATGTCACGTTTGGAGGGTTTATAGCTGGGTTAATTGCGGCCTATATGTATATGGGGTCCAAAACCGACGAAGAGCGTTCGTACTATGATTGGATGGGGTTTGTCGGCAATATGATCGGCGTGGGAGCCTTATTGCTTCTTCCATTCATGGGCTATCTCTTGGCGTATGAACTCTGTGATTACGATGCCTCGATTTGTCCTTACATGATGGCCGATCAACTGTCGATGTTCTTTGAAATGCAAGGAGCCATGATTGGCCTGATTTTTCTGGCCAGTAATTATTATATTTGGTTAAGTCTTAAGCGGATTGAGGGAGTTGAGCAGATACGCATATCCGGGTTTGTTGCATTGGCGGTTCTTCTCATGCCGGCAGTTATGGGATTTGCGTGGAAAATGTTCCCACCGCCTGAATGGCAATCGCTTCTCTTCTTGGCTGGCATCGTCTTTGTACCAGCAATACTTGGCAGAATTCCAGGCTTGAGTAACTTTACGGTTTCGGCGTTTACGATGATTAAAATAGGGTTTCTTATGATTGTGGTCGCCGATGCGATTTGGATGACCCCTCATGGATTTGTGCCAACTCAAGGATTGGCGACTCATGATCTTGAATTGCCTGAGTGGGCTGAAGAATTGGCCCTGATGCCAGCGAAAAATGCGGCTGCCTTCACCCTGGTTTTTCTCACGGTTGTCAATTACATCATGTATAACCGGGCCATTAAGCGTGGAACGATCATTTGGGGGAAAATTGATTTTGCCTCGCAATTTGTCCTCATCTTCTTAGCATTTAGCGCGATCTGGACCATGGGATTAATGGGAACCGTTCGTTCGCTCACAAGAAAATATTTCCACGTCTATAATTTGGTGCCGGACTTTACTCCAGAGGCCTTTACCCCAACCTTGGCCTACTCGGCGTGGTGGATAACCGGTGTCACGATTGTTTTCTACGTGGTCGTGAGTTTTGCCATTATCGTGACGCTCAAGCCAGGAGCCGCAAGGGCTGCGGAGCCTCAAGGGTCTCCTGTTCCCGCTCCAGCTAAATAGACTTTCTGAAAAGGGATAGACGAAAAACAAAGGAAACCAACAGTATGGCTAATCAGAGCATGACAAAAAATGTCTTAAAGAAAGGCATCATTGGGCTTATCATTGGCGTGATATTAGTGGTCGCGGCCAAGATGACTCATTTCCCATTTGTCTTTCAGGTGATGTTTTTTATCTATGCGATGTTAGGGGCTTTTGTGTTTATTCTACTGGATGCTCCAGCCATGAAACGGTTGGAAGGAGTCAAGGCGATTGGGGCCTTGGTCGTGTTTTATCTTTTGCTTTCGGGTATGTATATCGCCGGTGCCACCATTCTTCCTCAATTTGACCCTAGTGTTGAGGCAGGCAAGATTGAAAAGGTTCTCAAAAGGCGAAAGGCCGCATCGGAGCAGGGTAAAGCTGAGGAACTGATTGCCCGGGCAAAAGCCTTAGATGAACGAGCGAAGGCGATTTCAAAACAGTTGGCTTCGTTAGGAGGTGCAGCGAAGGTTGAAGTGGTAGAGGATTCCGGTGCTTCTGGGGCCGCTTCCGGTGATCTGGTGGCTTTGGGGAAAGAACAGTGGGAGCTTCAAGAATGCTATAACTGCCATAAGTTATTCGGGCAAGGTGGGAAAAAACGTGGTCCTATACTCGATAACATAGGGAATCTCATGACGCCCGAGGCCCTCAGAGAGAAAATTCTCAACCCAAAAAGTTGGATGGCTGAAGGATTTGATAAGCAGTATAAAAAAGGGAAAATGCCAGATAAGTATCGTGATCTGATGTTTGAGGAGGAAATCGATGCGTTAGTGGCATTTCTGGCGACATTGAAAGATACATCGGTGAATACTCCCAAGCCGATTAAAATGAATTAGGATACTCAGAAAGTACCGATTGTGATGCAGCCGAAACTGACGGCCAGAGCCTTGTGTGGTGACCACGAAGTCGGAAAGGTTTCTAAGGTCATTGTCGATCCTCTTTCGCATGAAATTAGTCATGTGGTGGTCCAGGAATATGGTTCCCAAGGCGTGGACCGACAAATCCCGATGGCGGAAATTCAGCAAGTTGTTAGTGAGGAGGAAATAGTCCTGCGCTGTTCGCCTGAAGAATTTGTGAAATTTCCAGTAGTTGATCGAGATCGATACGTGACGATTCATGACGTTGAAATTGCCCATTTGGAAGATCACTTGGATGTGGAGCCGGGGGAAGTGTTGGTTCCCCTGCCTCGTCTCGAACAGGGTGTGCCGAGACGAACATTCTTTAATAATATGACTCATGCGATTGGGACGCTGATTGCCCTTCCCCTCGCGTTCCCGGTGCTGAAGTACTTGATGAAGCCGATGTTTAAGCCGTTCGATAACGCGTGGTTCTCTGTGGGGAATGTCAAAAAAATTAAGAAGGAAAATATTGGCTTTCAATTTAAATTTACTCGGGGTTTCAAGGAAGCCTTTATGCCGGAACAGCAGATTGAAAAAAATATTTGGGTGGTCAAAGCTACGCCGGAAGTGCAAAAGGCAGTGTATGGCGGGAAAGACACCAAGTTTTTTGGTAATAAGGGTGATGTCCTACATGTAAATAAGGCCAATTCTCCATACATTGGGTATTCTGGAAAATGCCCTCATCTCGGATGCGGATACAAGTGGAGAAGAACCAAAAGTAATCCAGATGGGGTATTCCTCTGTCCTTGCCATTTGAGTCTGTATGATGAAGCTGGAAAAGTGATCGATGGTCCAGCTCCTCGAGGCCTTGATGTCCTACCCATGAAAGTTGATGCCGCCGGAGAAATACAAATTATTGATATTGAGTATAAAGCCGGCGTGAAAAATCAGATTCGACTTCTGTAGTCAATCTTCGTCTATCAATCGAGGAATACTCCTTCATGCAGCAGGATTCCCATTCAGTTAATCAGCCTAATCCGTTTGAGAAAGTTGTTGAGTTTGTCGATGAACGCGTCGGGCTGAAGACCATACAGGCCAAAATGTTGAACGAGCCCATCCCTGGTGGGTCTCGTTGGGCCTATGCATTTGGGTCGGTCCTCCTTTTCATTTTCATCCTGCAAGTGGTCACCGGGATCTTGTTGATGTTCTATTATGTCCCGAGCACTGACCATGCCTACGATAGTACTCAATACATCATTCATGAAGTTGATTATGGCTGGTTTCTTCTGAGCTACCACTTTTGGGGCTCCTCGGCTATGGTCGTGATGGTCTTTGCGCATATGTCTCAAGTGTTTTTGTGGGGGGCCTATAAGAAACCCAGAGAACTCATCTGGCTAGTGGGACTGGCACTCTTTGGGATCGTGATGGGGTTTGGGTTTACCGGGTACTTGCTTCCTTGGGACCAGCGGGCCTACTGGGCCACGGTTGTGGGGGTAGAAATTATGGATAAGACCCCAATCGTCGGGGACTTCATGGCACGGTTTCTCAAAGGAGGGCCGACTCCTGGTCAAATGACCCTCAGTCGGTTTTTTGTGATTCATGTGATGGTCTTGCCCGCAGCTTTAGCAGGATTAGCAGGGCTCCATATTTTTCTATTCCGGAAGGCTGGCCCTGCCGGGCCGTTTAGGGGTACCCCTGAGCAACTGAAAGCGAAAACGGATTATTTCTTTCCTCGTCAGATATGGAAAGACATCGTGGCTATGGCGACGGTCTTTCTTATTATTTGTTCGTTGGCCTTTATCGAACCTGTCGTTTTGCTGGAGCAAGCGACGCCAGATCCCGGAGATTATCATCCCGAGCCTGAATGGTATTTCCTGTTTCTCTTTCAGTTGCTACGGCTCAAGATATTTGGTGGAGAATTCGGCCAATTCTTAGGAGCCATCGCAATCCCTGGGGCCTTTATGGCTTTTCTGGCGGCCCTGCCTTTTATTGACACGAGTAAGGAGCGGGATATCTTCAAGCGGCCTATTGCCCTAGTGGGGTGGATCGTCATAATGGTTGGTATTCTCATCTTTACTGTGTCGGCCATCATTAATCGAGAATTTTTGCATTAGGACGCTCTTCTATTTCCATGTCGAACCTTAAGTTAGGACTCCTGGTTTTTTGGCCCACTTTCTGGACCGGGTTTCCCATTAAACTCGCGTTCTGTCTTTTATTGCTTGCCGCACATATGCATCCCTGGGAAGGGTCTGGCCTCTTCCTGTTAATGTTGATATCAATTCCTATTGATATTTGGGCACTCGGTTTGTGTGCGAGAACAGTCCTGATAGATCGACTGAAAGTCGATCCCCAGCCTGGGATTGGTCCCAATCTTTGGGTCAGGTGGGCGGTGTTTTCAGCGATTGCCTTACCGCTCATTAAGATCATCGTCTCTAGTGTGACTGGAGTCGCCAAGTCCATGACATCCAGCATAGTTCATTCCTTGAAGGAAAGTGTCTATCCCACGCTCCCGGTCGCCGAGCAGATCAGTCTAGAACTGGTTATGTGGGGTTCTGTCGCGTCACTCGTATTGATTGTATGTCTGGTCGGTTGGTTATGGGGGCTTGGTTGGCTTACCCAGCCCTTTGTCCGGAATGCTCGACCGGTTGATGGTACAGAAGCCGATCAAGCAAGTTTTTGGGACGGCCTTCGCATCCCAAAAGATCAACCATTGTTATTAACGGCATTTATGGGGGCAGGAGTAGTCCTGGTTTTTGTATTTTGGACTTTGTTACCCTCTACCACACCTCATCCCCATGACGAATATGAATGGACCGAGTCAAGAGCGAAAGAGGTAAAGGTTGAACCGAAGAAAGTGCTGAAAGAGGCAGAGAAAGTTTTGGCCAAAGCAGAGTTGGTCGTCAAAAAACTCGAGGCAGAAAAAGGCGAAGATTCCGGTGAATCAACGGATGCAAAGGATGCTAAAAAGGGTGATCCTGTGAAAGACGTCACAACAAAAGACGCGCAGGAACCCCCCAAGCCGTAAATGTTATGTCCTGTATTGATAAAAACGCACCAGTGAAAGGGGCCTCGTTATGAAAGCAGCGGGCCAACTGTCGCCACCAAAGCTTACGCGATTCATAGAACAGATGCCGACGATCCTCAAGTGGGTCGGGTTCCTCTCGGTGTTGTTTCTGCCAGCCTTGGCCATGGCAGCTGGTGCGGAAACAAAGGCGATGTCCGTCGAATACCGGGATGTCCCGGGTGTTGGTAGTCGAAATCTTGTCTGGGTGGTGGCGCAACAACACTTACTTCTTGCCGGGTTTGTCTTGGGTGTCCCAATTTTTGCTTGGGTTTGCGAATTGGTTGGATGGAAAACAAAAGAAGCTCGATATGACAAATTAGCCAAAGAATTTACCAAGCTGTTGACTTCAGCTTACGCTACGACCGCTTTGTTTGGAGGGATTCTTCTCTTCCTGCTGATTGGGCTGTATCCAAAGCTGATGGCCTATCTGACTGATATGTTCTTCCCATCCTTTATTGTGTACTGCCTGCTCTTTTTAGCCGAAACAGCGACGCTCTATATGTATTGGTATGGATGGGATTACATGCAGGGAAACAAAAAGGCCTTTCATCTCTTTTTAGGATTTCTTCTCAACCTTTTCGCTATCGGTATTATGATCGTTCCCAATTCGTGGGCAACATTTCAAGCCAGCCCAGTCGTGGTTGCGGATGGAGATGCCTGGGCACGAGCCTGGGCAGCGATGCAGAATCCGACATGGTGGCCCGTCAATATCCACCGGCTAATCGCTAACGTCGTACTAGGGGGATTTATTGTGGGGGCGTATGCTGGTATTCGGTATCTATTAGCGGTCTCTCGTGAAGAACGAGAACATTATGACTGGATGGGATATGTCGGAAACTTTATTGGGGTATTCGGCATGTTACCGTTGCCGTTTGCGGGTTATTGGCTAATGCGAGAGGTCTATCAATACAATCAGCAGATGGGGATTACCCTCATGGGTGGCTTCCTCGCCTGGTTATTTATTCTTCAAGCGATGCTCATTGGGGTTCTCTTCCTTGGCGCGAATTATTATTTCTGGATGGGTATTACCCACCGAATACCAGGGTCGGAAAATCAGTACAAGAAACCCATCATGGCGATGCTCATTGTCCTGCTCTTATGCCTGGGCGTCTGGATGACGCCACATTCTTTGGTCGCCAGCTTGGAAGAAGCAAGAAAAATGGGAGGAACTCACCATCCATTGCTCGGGGTGTTTGGCGTGATGTCCGCGAAAATGACTGTGTCAAATTTGATGATTCTCGTGACCTTCATGAGTTTTATCATGTATTGGCGGGCAGGAAAACAAGAAACAGCAGGCTGGGCTAAAGCAGCAAAAGCTGTGATGGGCGCGCTACTCGTCATCGCAGGTATTGCTGTGATTGTGCTCGGTGTGTGGGGGTACTTTGTGCCAGCTATTATTCGTATTAATTATTTCTCTGTGGCCCAAGTGTTGATTGTGCTCTTTATCATGATCACATTTACGCCGCTGACTGCGCTGTTAATGAAAAGTGCGAAAACGACGACAGAAATGGTCTGGGGGAAGATGCCAATACGGGCTGGATATAGTCTCGTGCTGAATGCCGTCATGGTTATTTTGTTGATGTCGTTGATGGGATACGCTCGATCTTCCTCTCGTGTGCACTGGCATATCTATGGGGTGATGCGGGATACCTCAGAATATGCCTATTCCCCAGCATTAGGATATGCGGCTGCCTTTATGTCTCTCAATACTTTCGTCTTTTGCCTTCTGGTCGCGTTTATTTTCTGGGTGGCCACCTTGGGTGATAAAGCCAAAGCGCAACAGGCAAAGGCTGGACTGTCCGACGTACCTGGTGGGGCTCCAGCGATGGCTGGAGGCTCCCCGAGTTCAGTTGAGGATATGGAGGCCAAGGAGTTGAAAAACCATAAGTGAGGCGTCATGAGTGAAGTAGCATTGCTTCAAATCATTGGACTCTGCGTTGTCGGAGCAGGGATTCTCATCCTTCTGTTCGTCAAGGGAATGTTCACCCGAGTTGTGGGCTTCGTCGCTATGGTTCTTGGGATGTTCAGTTTAATTGCTTTGGGTGTGCCCCAGATGGCGTCGTTACCGCCAGCTATTGAAACGTTCGATCTGGCCAGTGTGAAAAGCCCTGATGACTTGGCGGCTATTGGACAAAAAATCTTTTTCAGCAAAGGGCAGTGCGCGCTGTGTCATTCGATTGGACCCAGTGAGTCGGCGCGATGCCCCGATTTAAATGGCATCGGCGCAAAATTAGCTCCAGAGTTTATTTATGAGAGCCTGACACAACCCCAGGCGTACATCTATTTAGATTTTCGCCATGGGACGAAGCCGGAAGAGTATCCGGCGCGTATGCCCTATATTAATAAAGACCCCATAGGGTTAACCAAGCCAGAAATTTACTCGGTGATCGCGTTTTTACAAAAAATGAGTGGTGAACCAATCAGTATTAAGGTTGAAGATATCATGGACTCTGCTGCAGATGAGGCTGAAGCTGTGGAAGTCGCATTGATAGATGCGATGGCTAAAGAGGAGTAATTTGCGGCGAGTGTCTTGGTTCAATGAAATGGAATACCGGAAGATAGGGGGAACAAGATGAAAGGTCCAATAGCGAGCGGAGCGATCCTTCTTGTTGGCATGTTTATCTTTTTGAAATTTATTCTTCCGCTGTTCACGGCTCCACTTCCCGCGAGTCTGATTTATCTTTACCTAGCCCTGACGTTAAGTGGAATCATGATATTTGGAACCATGAGTGCCTCGTCGTTGGAAGCCCTAATGGGGCCTGTGTTTCGATTTTTGTCAGGAGAAGGGCAGTCAGGGATTGGTCAAATGGCAAGGTTGGCGGTCCTCGTGTTGTTCCCGCTCTTGGTGGGGTGGCAGACCTATACCCGGCTGGCCCCAAGTGATCTTCCTCCCGCCGAAAATAGAACCATTCATCCGGCTCCACCAGGGGAATTCGTTGGTTTAGCCAATCCGTATCAAAAGAATGAAGCCAATATTAATATGGGGAAAGGGCTCTATGCGGCGTACTGTTCGCCCTGTCATGGTGCCAATTACGATGGTAAAGGTCCGGCAGCACCAGGATTTAATCCTCCGCCGGCGAATTTTAGTGACCCTGGAACGATTGCCCAGCTGCAAGAATCCTATTTGTTCTGGCGGATAAAAAAAGGTGGTGTCGGACTTCCAGTTGAGGGGATGCCCTGGAAATCCGCGATGCCACGATGGGAAGTTGAACTGCCGGATGAGTTCATCTGGAAGATTATCATGGGGGAATACGATGGGGCACACCAGTCACCTCGGACCTGGGAAGAAGAAGAATAGAGAAGCCTTCGCGTCCTTTGCTGGCAACCGAATGACTTCGTTGTGGAGAAAATAATTATGTTGCACCAACTGAGATTCCTCTCAATGGGCATATTTGTAGCAATAGTCGGAATCTTCGGTTTTCCAAATGTCTTCGCGAGTGATCCTCCTCCGCCTGGTGACGCGGGTGGGAGTGTCTCTGTCCGCCTGTACCAGGTTGAGGGTACCTTGCCAGCGGATGATCCAAATTCTGCTCAGTGGGACTCTGTGCCAGGATCTGAATTTAAACTGGCTCCCCAGGTCCATTGGCCTGATCGGATTCAAGAAGTCACTGTAAAGTCCGTGAAGGTCAAGGGATTACATGATGGGCAGACTATGGCAATTTTGTTGGAATATGAAGATCCCACAGATGACCCAAAGGACGCCGCCGCCGTGGAATTTATGGTTGGTGATAAGAAAGCTCATTTCGCACATGGGCAGGAGATGCTTCAGGTCGAAGGTGGGCCGGTGAACATTTGGTATTGGAAGAAGGAAAATGGGCAAGCTTTGGATATGAGTGCCAAAGGTTTTAAGACTCTCACTACTCAAGATACGCAAGATGTTCAGGGTTTTGGCGCGTGGCAGGGTGGAACCTGGCGGGTGGTTTTTTCGCGTTCTCTTAAAACCAGTGACGAAAAGGATGTCCAGATCGAACCTGGGGAATGGAGAAACGTGGCATTCGCTTTTTGGGATGGGGCAGTGGTTGATGGATTGGTTAAAGAAAAGGGTAGTCAAAAGGCTGTGTCATCTTGGTGGTATATTCGAGCTGAGCCGAGTGCGGACAATTCTATTTATGGCTGGGTCATCTTTGGCCTTGCTCTTGCGGCGGCCTTTGAGTTTGTCATTATTCGGAAGTTGAGAAAGGGCCAATCGACATGAATAGACTGGCCAAACGACACGCAATGGCAGTGTTGCGGGGTGTCGGATTAGTCATTGCCGTTGCTTTACTCGTCTATGGTTGTGCGGGGGATGAACGAACGGCAAAAGGAAAAAAACTCTATAATCATTATTGTAGCCACTGTCACGGCGAGTCAGGTCAGCAAGGTGAAGGCTTCAATTGGGAACGAATGCCAGACCCCAGGCCAAAAAACTTGGCTTCGAACGCTGAGATGTCGACGTTCAGTGATAAGGAAATATTCGATACTGTGTACCGCGACATGCGTGATACGGAAGATCCAGTAGTGTTGGATGATGATAATTACTTTGCGGTCGCAACGATGCCAACCTTTAAGTACACGCTCTCCGAGGAAGAAATTTGGAGTATTGTAGGATATGTTCGGACGCTCCATGGGATGTCGTTGACCTACGACCTGGAGGGGCGAAAATCTGAGCTTCAAGACGCTTTGCAGGTGGTCCAACAAGAAATGGAAACAGCGAAAGCGGCTTATGAGGCAGCGGTAGAAAAAGCTGAAGCAGCTCAGGAAGCCTATGAAGAAACGTTAACGGATGAACAATTAGAAGATTATGAACCAGAAGAAATCACGTTACCCGAAGAAGAGGTCTTTCTGGCGGCAAATTCGAAATACGAACAAGCGAAAGCTGCGGTTGACAACTTTTCCAAACGCCCGAAGAAAACACGAATCGAACGACCAGATTTGACTATACCGGAAGATGAACGGATCCAACAGGTTGAACGAGGTAAACTACTCTATACGAACACTTATGGCTGTAATGGTTGTCATAGTTTAAATGATGTTGGCGGATTAGTTGGCCCTGAGTTAGATCGTGCAGGGTTCAGGTTGAATCCCACCTGGGTCTATCGATGGATCCGTAATCCGCAAGCCATCAAAAAGCACACCCGCATGCCCAATCTAGGGGCGTCCGATGCAGATGCCCGAGCACTGACGTATTACTTGGGAACCTTACGAGCTCCAAGGCCAGAGCATCCTATTCCTGAGCCCGAATAAGGGGTTTGGGAATCGGACTGGCTAAAAGATTTCCAGCCGACTGAGATATTCGCTCATTCAGTACTGTCTTTGGGCTGTGAACTACGGTAGGCCTACGAGGAGTCCAACCAGGACAAGTACCCCGATCCAACAATGTTGTTTAAACAGAGAAAACGCCTGGCCTGCGGTGATCCCCGAACGGACGAGAACTACCTGGTAACCCATAATGAGAGCAACCAAGGCCAGCACAAAAAAGTAACCGCCTCCTAGTCCACCGATCATTCCCGTTAGCGATAGAAAAAGTAACATAAAGCATCCAGCTAGGCCTACGCCTAACCAAGTATAGGTTCCAAAAAGAATCGCCGCAGACTTCACCCCAATTTTCATATCATCTTCTCGGTCTTGAATTGCATAGATTGTATCGTAGACGATTGCCCAGCAGATTGTGGCACCATATAAGAGCCACGTCTCAGTCTCTAACCCATTGCGAACCGCAGCCCAAGCCATGATTCCTCCCCATCCAAAGGCTACTCCTAGGATCAATTGAGGAATATGAAGAACACGTTTGCAAAAAGGGTATAATCCGGCTAGTCCCAAAGCCACCGGGCTCAGGATCCGGGTCAAAGGATTCAGAAACCATAAAAGCCCGGTCGCACCTGCCAGGAGTAGCGAGAGTAATCCAACAGCATGTTTAGGATTGAGCTGTCCAGAAACTAGCGGACGGTAACGGGTTCGTTCCACCTGGCCGTCGAATGGTCGATCGGCCAAGTCATTCATAACGACTCCGGCACTGCGCATGAGAAAGGAGCCTAGAACAAAAATTAAGAGCAATTTTGGTGATGGCCAACCTCGGGAGGCTAAGATGAGCGACCACAGCGTGGGAAATAACAAAAGCAAAGTGCCCGTTTGATTAGACAAACGAATCAGATTAGCAAATGCCTTGAGCTGGGGGATAAAGAGGGACGGTGAAGAAGCCGAGGATTGAGAGGGCTGCATTTCTTGCCCGATCGATCTGTCGTGTTACTCAGGACGAACAGCTAAAGGAACATGTCGCCAGATAGATTGAGATTAAGAAAGTTTTCGAAGCAAAGACTGGTCTTACTGTACCGTAAATCTGGCGATACATAGGATTCGTTCAGGTTCTTTGGCTGGAGCCACGACGATCATCCATTCACCACTATGCAAAGCGGGTTTGAGGGATTTCTTGCTCCAGGTTCGATATCCCGGTGAGGGACGAATGGAAAGGTGAACTTCTGAGACCATGGTCCAGGTGCCAGCAATCTGGTGGTGCCAACTATGGCGTAGGGCACCTTGAGTGGTTGCGGCAACCTTGGTCCAGAATGTCACTGTTGAGGTCTGAGACATCTCAACCACGGGGATCGCTGCTTGTCCATTCTTATCTTTTTCGCAATAGGCAGGAGGAGAAAAGGCACCAACAGGATTTCGATTAGTGATGGACTTCGATAACGCAACGGCTTCAATCCGAAAGTATGACTCAGCTAGGGCAGGGAATGGTTTTAGTAACAACATGAACATACTGACCTGCAGCAGGATCATGAATCTGTTCTTCGTCATACGTTCGCCAATTTCTTCAAAGGGTGTCTCAGACAGCAAATTAGGGGATCTGATCACGCATGTCAATGGATGAGGGGAGACTCCAGAAAACGACATCTTTGCATGACAAACTTTTCCTAGGCCGCGAAAATTTTCAATAGAAGCTTGAGTTGACGACCCTAACGGACGACAGGTATAAACGACCTCATCAGTGCCATTTTGACGGGTCGTGTCTCGTGTGAGACTCTTCGGAATCTTCCTTCCTTTTTGAGCCGGCGTAGCTCAGTGGTAGAGCAACGGTTTCGTAAACCGTAGGTCGGTGGTTCAATCCCACTCGCCGGCTCCATCAGTCTAGCAAAATAGCGGAACTGTTCTCCTCTCTGATTTGTAGGTAGTCTTGCGTCATGCTCCATCGGTAGGCACGACTAATCAACTCGAACTTGAGGATATCTCGCCCTTGCAGTAGTGTGGTTTGGTCCACCAAGTTTCTGATACACAACAACGAGTTGATTTAGGATAGAAATGAGTTAAGGTACGACAAATGATTCGGACCACCGAATAAAAACTGGTAACTCAAGAGCGTTTCTCACAGAGAAAGGAGTTTTTATGGTATCGACCAGTGAACTGGAAGTCTCATCCTCACCTCAAGATTTCAAAACATCTCTTGGTTCTCAAAAATCCTTTCAGGTTCCAGTACCCGTTCTACAAACAAAGAAGGAAGTCGTGGCATTCTTAGGAACGGGTGTCGAATGCGTCGGAGAAATTTGGTACGACGGAGATATGCAAATTGATGGACAATTAGAAGGAACGGTTCATACGAAAGGAACTCTGGCAATTGGTGACCGTGCTGTGGTCAAGGCGAAGATTGAAGCTGGGACCGTTGTCTGCAAAGGCAATGTGCAAGGCGATGTTCGGGCCCAGGAATCTATCAAATTGCTTTCCCCGGGCTTGATTGAAGGAACCATGAGTGCTCCAAGACTTTCAGTGGAAACAGGCGGAGTGTTTAATGGACGAGTCAGCATGGGGACTTTGTAAACACCCGAGTCGCATATATTTTTGAACATATCGTCAAGCCGTCGTTGTCGGACAGGGCACAAAGTAGTGTTCTGGTGGGCTCATGTGTTAGCCATGTTGCCAGGCCGAGGGTATCCTCTTATTTTTTGTTAATCTCAGCGATGGTGGCAATGTGGCAAATCTTCTATCTGCTCCTACACCTTTCTTCTCTTCTTTTTCTGAGTTGTCGAAATAATTAACGACTTCTCGGCCTCCAACACAGTCCTACGTTCTAACAAGGATCACTATCTTTCACTGAGCAGTATCTAGCTTTCGTTTGTGATGTCGATGATCTTAACAAGAAACTTGGAATGATCATCAGCCTCGAGCGCAGGCGAGGTAGATGGTCCTACCCAATTTGGTGTGTTAGCTAGTTTTTTTGAGATGATCTTGCAGGTTACTCGTCCTGGTTTTTACGGCATGTCATTTGCTCAAACAGAGAAGCAAACGAATAGCCAAGGAATGTGTAGCATGAAAACTTGTGAAAAATGTCAAGGGTCAATGGTGATGGAACGAGCCGTGGACTTAGAGGTTGGGTTGAGTATATGGTACTTTGCATGTTTGAATTGTGGAAAACGTATTCAAGCTGAAAAAGAACCACAACCCCTTGTCCATTAGATAATCATAAATACGTCGTCACGGGCGAATGGAATGGAGGAGTAGCTATGCCGCAACAATACCGACCGTTAACTCACGATGAAAGGAAAGCTGCAGAAGCAGCTTTTAGAGGAGTCCCGTTTGATCCGAAGTGGTCTGAAGCGGCACGGAAGGTGTATTTGGGAATTTCCTCGGCGATGGCCAACAAACGCAATGAAGCTTTTCAAGATATTCAACCGTCACCATCTGTTCGGCTAACACGACGAGTGGCCACAGAAACCAAGCAACGGTCGCGTGTGAAATCGCCGTTGTGGTAAACACGAGATATTGCCAATTTTGGGGACATTCTTCTTCGCGAAGGGTGTTCCCACCACACCATTCTCCGCCCAAATCTCGACAGCCTTTCATTCCTTCATTACAATGAGAGTAAGACTGAACTAGGAGTTCAGGAATACCTCGTTCGATCCTGACTTATTAGTGGATGTGGGGAGTCTTTTCGGACCGTCGGACTTTAAGCAGGCAATCCTATAATAGTTACGTCGTGTATGCCGCAGGAAATCGTCTTTATTGGATTTGGTTCAAATCTTGGTGACCGGCAGGAGCTGTGTGATCGAGCGCTCGCACTGATGCACCTATTGCCGCTTTCACATGTAAGCGAGGTGTCCTCCTACTACGAAACTCAACCTGTTGATCCACAGGGGACTCTGGGACCGAATTGGTTTTACAACGGTGTCGTACGACTGGAAACATCATTGAATTCGAGGCATCTGTTTGAGATTCTTCAAGAAACTGAACGTGGACTAGGACGCGAAGATGGTCATCGCGATGGCCCGCGTACCATAGACCTAGATATTCTGTTATATGGGCAGCACGAGATCCAGGAGACTGGTCTCAAGATCCCTCATCCGCGTCTTCACCTTCGCCGGTTTGTGCTTGAACCCTTGGTGGAGATCAATCCTAGGTATGTCCATCCCACGCTCCACCGTAGTTTCAAGGAGTTGCTGGACAATCTCAAGGATTCCAGTAAAGTCAAGAAATTGTCCATGAAACCCGGAATGAAATATCCTTCCCCACCTATCTGTTCGGTTCCGCCCTCTTAGTAAGTTTTATGCGTGTTATTCGGTCGATTCGCGGGCTGCAAACCTGGCGACGTCAGGAAGAAAACCAGGGTGCCCCAATTGGATTCGTGCCGACCATGGGCGCTTTGCATGAGGGCCATCTTTCGTTGATCCATCGGGCGGGTCAGCGGTGTTCGATCGTCGTCGTCAGTATCTTCGTCAACCCGTTGCAATTTGGTCCAGAGGAAGATTTAGCGCACTATCCACGCACGATCAAAAGGGATACACGGTTATGTCGTGAAGCGGGGGTCGATGTGATCTTTATCCCCTCCAAAGCAGTCTTGTATCCATCGAGTTTTCAAACATCGGTGCAAGTGCATGATCTTAGTCAGCGTTGGGAAGGGGAGGCTCGTCCTACACATTTTGAAGGCGTCACGACGGTCGTCACGAAATTGTTGTGCTTGGTAAGACCAGACTATGCCTATTTTGGTCAAAAAGATTTTCAGCAGCTTGTTGTGGTGCAGAAATTAGTCCAAGATCTCAATATCCTCACCAAAATCGTTCGATGTCCCACGATCAGAGAGTCGGACGGGTTGGCGCTAAGTTCCCGAAATCGATATCTTTCAGGCCAACAGCGAAAACAAGCCACGTGTTTATCGGCTGCGTTACGTTATGGAAAGCAGGCCATTCAGGATGGGGAGCACCGTGTCTCTACTATTCAAAAGAACATGCGGAAAATATTGAGGTCCGTGAAGGGAATACACATGGAATATCTTGTAATCTGTCATGCTACATCACTTGAACCTGTCAAGATTGCCAAAGGAAACCTGGTTCTCCTGGGTGCGATTCGACTAGGGGATGTTCGGCTCATCGATAATATGCTCGTGAAATCTCCCAAGAAGTCCTGAATGTCAGACGACATGTCAACATATCAGGTCTCACGAATAAGGTCGTTGGGCAGTTCGTTCGGGTTGGGGCGGCCTTTTTCGACAGGAAAAGCTTTGGCCAGAACTTCTCCACATGTGCTGACGGCCTGACAGAGAGACTCCACCGGGTTACCTTTCTGAAATCCATTCCTGATGAGCGCCACCATATCTTCCCAAGTCTGTTGTGGCACACGATCAAGAATGGGATGATCGGTCAACACTTCAATGCGGTGTTCCAACAGAGAAACCAAGATTAATACCCCGGTTCCCAGTTCGGTTCGATGGAGTCCATGTTCTAGGAATACTTGATGAGCTCGAACGTTCACCTTGTAAGCCATTCGCTCGTTGGAAGTCAGCAACCGAATCACTGGTCCTAACGTTCCTAACCAATAGCCTAAGCCATATGCTCCGATTACGGTGAGGAGCAGCCAGCCGGCGTTCGTAGCATGCCATCCCCAGGGCATCCATTCCCATTCAATCGTGAGGAGCGTGCTGAGTATGAAAAACGCACATCCTATTCCTGCTCGATACCGAGCTTCGCGATACCGGGCCGACCGTTGGATGACCATCGGTACGATTTCACCACGTGTGTGCTGTTCGGCATCGGTGACCGCCTGGCGAATGCGCTCATGATCCTGATCGGAAAATATCATTTACCAGCCTCCCGAAGCGCCACCGCCACCGAATCCACCCCCACCTCCACCAAATCCTCCGCCGAGGCCACCACCAAACCCACCTGAACCACCCATCGGTCCGCCGATGGGCCAAGAACGACCGGGCCACCCCAAGCCGGACTCACGGGCAAAGGGGTCATAAGATGCCCCTCCATCTCTATTGGAAAATAGACTCACTAGGAATAATGCTGTAGCTCCCGCAAAAACGCCGACCCAAAATGCAGCACCTACGCCCACAATAAAAGCGACGATTCCGCCTATAACACTCCCGTTTGATCGTGGTCCGGCTCCTAAAAAAAACCCGAAAATCGTGCCGATGGCCACAGCTAACGCAAAAGTTCCCCAGAGTCCCATGTAAGGGGTAGCCGTTGGGGAGGACGAATTGGGATTTGTATATGTGCCTTCAATAGTCCCGAGGATAGCGTTCACTCCCGCGACCACCCCTCCGGAAAAATCACCTGCCCTGAAACGTGGCACGACTTCATGACGGATGATTCGCGAGCTTTTGGCGTCGGTTAGCGTGCCTTCCAAGCCATAGCCCACTTCGATACGAAGCTTCTTCTCTTTGACTGCGATCAAAAACAGGACCCCGTTGTCGGTGCCCTTTTGCCCAAGCGCCCAGGCAGTGGCCACCTGATGAGAAAACTCCTCCAGAGGCTGGCCTTCTAATGACGGCAGTGTGAGGACCACCAGCTGGTTGGAAGTTTGAGATTCATGTGCGGCGAGAGCCGAATCAATCTTGGAGGCGGCAGTTGGTGAGAGAAGCTGAGCTTTATCGACGACCCGGCCGGTGAGCGGAGGAATCTCTAAGCCCCATACCGCCGAAGTCAGGAAAACGATACCTAGAAAACCCAACCATCCCAACCGGTAAGGAAACCGGAAGGATTTTGGCCAATGGCATTTCATGTTCGGACTTCTCCTAGAGGAGAGTTAGAACTTTACCTCGGGAGGAGTTGTCACGGCCTTTTCGTCAGCCACGGTGAAGTTGGGTTTCACTTCCAGCCCTAACAAGTACTTGGCCGTGAGGTTCGTTGGAAAAAACCGAACACCTTTATTGTATTCCGCCACCTTGTCGATGTACCGTTTTCTGGCCACAGTGATGCGGTTTTCGGTGCCTTCTAATTGGCTTTGTAAGTCGCGAAAATTTTCATTGGCTTTTAAGTCGGGATATTTTTCTACCACGACCATCAAGCGAGAGAGCGCTGACGTAAGTCCAGACTGAGCTTGTTGAAATTTCTGAAAGAGGCTGGGATCTTTTAGAGCTTCCGGTGTAAGCTTGAGCCCCGCTACTTGAGAACGAGCTTGTGTGACATTTTCTAATGTTTCCTGCTCGTGCTCAGCATAGCCTTTGACCGTGGCGACCAGATTCGGAATCAAGTCTGCTCGACGTTGGTATTGGTTCAGGACTTCGCTCCAGGCGGCGTTGGTTTCCTCATCAAGACCTTGGAGATCGTTATATCCACAACCAGAAAGAAACAAGGCAACTGTTAATAAGGTAAGAAGCATATATCGAAAGTAGACTGGCATTTCCTATCCCTCCTTTTTTTTAACGTACTCTCGCCCTAATGAACTTTTTGAATTTCTGTAACACATAGTCGTGATTATCAAACAACCGTTTTTGGTATAAGTCTGACAGACCATTCAAAGAACTATTGACTGGGGATCAAAAAGTCCCAGAACTCTTTTTTATACCCGAAAGAGATGAAAGAAAAAATCGGAGGGGATAATCTATTGTGACAATATCCAGCCTTAAGATCAAATATTATACGGGATTTATCCCATAAAAGGACTATCAACGTCTTCTATGAAGTTAGGCTTCTTTTGAAGAGGATTGGGTTTCGAGGATGGCGTCGAGTGATGCGGGAGAATAGGTGGGAGGCTTGACCCATTTTCCATCTTCTCGTTTATATCCACCCACCTTGCTCATGTTGGAGCGGTGGACCTCCTTGAAAACAGGCTCCATGTCAATCCCTAAAGAAACCGCGGTGCCATAGACCACGTACAACAAATCCGCTAGTTCTTTGGCGATAGCGGATAAATCTTTATGCTGCATGGCTTCTTGGAGCTCTTCAAACTCCTCTTGAATGAGTCGATTTCTGAGGGTTTGTGTGGCTTCGGTTGGAAGCGATGGCGTCGAAGCAACATGAATGTCAAATTCTTCATGAAACTCTTGAACCATTTTTTGCGCGGCGTTCAATTATTGTACCTCCTCCAACCCCTCATGAGAAAAGAGGGGGCATTTGATTATCATCGTACGAGGGCCAAGTAGATATCATTGACGTTGGTGCCTGTAGGACCAGTGCGAATATGGCCTCCCACCGTTTTAAAGAAATGATAACTATTATGCGTCTGTAACATCTTGAAAGGATCAATGCCAATTTGTTGAGCACGTTTAATGGTCATGCCGTCAACCATAGCACCCGCGACTTCTGTAGGACCATCTGTACCGTCTGTTCCAAACCCTGCCACAGCAATATTCTCTAACCCTACTAGTTCATGAGCCGCAGCTAGCGAAAATTCTTGAGCTCGTCCCCCTGTTCCTCGTCCTCTAATCTGGACTGTCGGTTCTCCCCCTGCTAAGAGACATGCTGGTGGAGGAATAGGATTGCCATACAGCCGAATATCTCTGGCTATTTCGGCAAAAAGGGCACCTAGTTCTCGTGCCTCACCTTGCAAAGGAGCATCGAGAATGTATAAGTGGTATCCGAGGCGTTTGACTTCCATGGCAACGCCATTGATGGCTGTTCGATTGTTGGCCAGGGTAACGAACTGTCGATGAAATGACTTATGCCTGTTCATCTTCCCTGTGTCAGGACGATGCCCTCGAATGCCTGCTTGGATATGTTTGCGCACCGGTTCAGAAACTTTGTCCCAGATTCGATACTGGTTCAAGATGGCCCTTGCTTCTCGAAACGTCGTAGAATCTGGAACTGTTGGGCCGGAGCCAATGGTGGCTTCATCATCTCCGAGGACATCAGAGATACCAATGGTGAGAATTGGAGCTTTCGTGGCTTTGGCGAGTTGTCCACCCTTGATAGCAGACAGATGTTTGCGCACAGCGTTGAGTTCATGAATGTTCGCTCCCCGACGCAACAGTAGATTGGTTGCTCGTTGTTTATCAGCCAACCGGAGTCCGGGGGCAGGGGCGCAAAGAAGGCTGGAAGCGCCTCCTGAAAGCAAAACGATCAGCAAATCGTGCTTGGTCAACGATTGCACCAGTTTAACAATTTCTCTAGTGGCATGAACGCCTCGTTGGTCTGGGATTGGGTGGCGAGCTTCCATGACGCGAATTTTCTTCGTGGCGGTCCCATGTCCATCTTTCACGATCACCATGCCGCCTTCTAAATATCTCTCTAATACTTGTTCAACCCCACGGGCCATATGGGCACCGGCTTTTCCCGCTCCGACACACAGCACACGCCGATATGTTCTCAGATCATAGTGGATTCCTTTTATGCAGAGGTCCTGGTTGTTCCTGGCCAAGCATGTTTTCATCAATTTGGAGGCATCAGTGGCTTTCAAGCTGCTTCGGAGGAGTTGCTCCAATTCTCGTTTCATTCTGGAACCCGAAACATCAATGTTTATTGGCATGAGACGATCCAGGCGCGTCAACTTACATGTAGCACCATGCAGAGCTCGAGTGCTCTAAGGAGTTTCTACTTCTGAATGTGTGGAGGATACCACCCCGGTGTGATCCGATTCAGTGGTTTGAGGAGAGCGTAAGCTGAGGTGTTGATGGAGAATGGTGCTAAGGCCGATCAAGGAATATGGCTTGCTGATGACCCCATGAAATCCATAAGTGCGGGAATTGGCCATAATCGGGTCATTCGAATAGCCGCTCGACACGAAGGCCACAACTCGGGGGTCAATTTCTCGAAGTCGGAGAATGGTTTCCTTTCCTCCCAAACCTCCAGGAACGGTCAGGTCTAGAATGATGGCAGAGAAGGGCGTTTTGTTGTTCAATGCCTGTTGGAAAAGCGTAATAGCTTCATGGCCATCTTTGGCCAATACGCATTGATATCCACAATAGGATAGCATTTCTTTCGCTACTTGCCGGATTGGTTCCTCATCATCCATGAGTAGAATGGTGCCCTGTCCGTGACTGAGAGGAACCGTGGCAAGTTTGAGAGGCGTTGCGCCGCTGGCGCAAGCCGGGAAGTAGAGGGAAAAGGTGGTACCTACATGGGCGTGAGATTTCACGGAAATATGACCACCATGTTTTTTCATGATGGCATAGGTTGAAGCTAAGCCTAAGCCTTGTCCGTCTGCTTTTGTAGAAAAATACGGGTCAAAGATCTTCTCTAAATCGTCTTTGGGAATACCAATGCCTTCATCGGTGATTGAGATGTGGACATACGAACCCGGTGAGAGTGGAAGAGGTCCCATCTCTCGCACCTTGTTGATCCAAATGTTTTCACCGTTAATCGTCAACCTTCCTCCCTTGGGCATTGCTTGCACCGCGTTAATGACAATATTGTGGATAACCTGGCTTACTTGTCCGGGATCCGCTTCGATTGGCCATAAATCTGATGCAAGTTGTGGCTGACATAGTACCGACGATCCGGATAAGGCGAAGCCCGAAGATTCGATCACCACATCGCGGAGCGAGATGAGGTGTTTGATGGGGTCTCCACCTTTGGCAAATGCCAATAGCTGTTGTGTGAGGTCTTTGGCGCGCCACGTGGCCTGTTCCGCTCGTGTAAGATATGTTTCTCCTTGAGGTGGTAATTTCTTGATCTGTTGAGTGAGTGTAATGTTCCCTAAGATGCTCGTCAGAAGATTGTTGAAATCGTGGGCAATGCCTCCGGCAAGGGTCCCAATAGCGTCCATTTTTTGTGATCGTAACAGTTGAGCTTCCAATTCACGTTTTTCATCGTCTATTTTTCGACGTTCTGTCAAATCGCGTGTCACTCCAGCGAATCCTACCGGTTGACCCGCCTGGTCAAATAACAAGCTGGCTCGCACTTCAGCCCACACTGTACCGCCGTTTTTACAGCGATGCTCGAGTTCTAAAAGCAAAGAATCGCCTTGTTGTTTTGGTGTATGTGGCAATTGGTCTAACACTTGACGTATTGCCACGCGTGCTTTCTCAGCAGATGCAGGCGTGAGGCATTCGTCTAATGACATGGTGACGGTTTCCTCAGCGGAGTATCCACGGAACTGCAGGACGGATGGGCTAATATAAGAAAAACAACTGCCATCCAACTCCATCATCCATATCACATCTGAAATATTTTCGGTCACAAATCGATAACGTGACTCTGAGGATTCGAGCGCTTCAGTTCGAGCTTTAACGAGGGTTTCAAGATGTTCTTGGTGGCGCCGTAACTCCTCTTCGACTGACGCGCGACGGGTTATTTCGTTTTTCAGCGAATCGTTAAGTCTCTCGGCCCGATCCCGGGCTTGGGTTACGTTCGTAATCAGGTGGGAGTTTTCCTGATGCAGAGTCAGGGATTCTAACAGCACTTTCTGATTGCGCCTGGCTGTGAGCGTCATGATGGTGATAAAAAGGGTTCCCATGATCCCCATGCTCATGTGTAATGAATCGCCTCTCGAGAAAAAAAGGAGCGTTAAGGGAACCGAAGTGGGAATGCTATAAGCTAGGAAGGCTGAAAAATAAGAAGCATAGAGGGCGGTGGCACCGGCGACCATTCCTCCGAAAATAAATGTAAGCAGGACTTCGTGCCCAATGGAATTCCAGGGGTACAGAAGGATTCCACCTATCCCCCACAGTAAGCCAGATACTGCATTGCCGACGAGGAACCGAGAGGCCCATTGATCCAGTGTGGTCTCACATGAGGTTGCTTGGCGATAATGAAAGAGGAGGAGAACCCATAAGGCATTGATAATCACAATACTCAGGTACCATAACCCCATAGTGAAATGTGCAACTGTATTCCACAGTAGTACCAGGAGCACAATCCCATTGATGAGAGAAGCGGCGATACCGTAATGCGCGAGCGAATATAAGTGGTTGACCTGTTGGTATAGAACCGTAGAGGATTGACTGGTGGATGTGCTGGGAAACGTGGAGTGCCTCGGCTTTCCATCGCTGACTAAGCTGTCGTCCATGTGCGTCTTTCTGGGCCTTATATCTCAGAGCCTCGGGTATTGAGAAACGGCCTTGCAAAGGTCAGGAGGGAATCAATTCTATGAGAAAGACTGCCCATTTTGATAACTAATGTCAAATTTTCTTAATGACCTCGCGTTTTCTTCGTGCCAAATTCCTGGTTGTTGATGAAGATACAAGGGAATCAACGATGTGGCACAATTCAGGAAGCGGGCGTTGTCCATGAAATCCCTCACACTCTTACAAAACACCATCTCAAATTGTACTCGCTGTCCTCGTTTAACGAAGTACCGGCGGGCTGTTGCGAAAGAAAAGGTTCGGCGTTTCCAGGATTGGGATTACTGGGGCCGGCCTATTCCAGGTTTTGGGGACCCCAAGGCACAGATTTACGTTCTAGGCTTGGCTCCGGCGGCTCATGGTGGAAATCGCACGGGGCGGGTGTTCACGGGAGACCGCAGCGGAGATTGGTTGTATGAGGCGTTGTATACCTTTGGTTTTGCCAACCAACCAGAATCTATTCATAAAGATGATGGTCTTGCGTTAACCAATTGCTACGTTGCTGCAGCTGTACGGTGTGCTCCGCCGGCTAACAAACCGACCAACGCTGAATTCGAGGCTTGCCGGTCATTTCTTGTGGAAGAGCTTCATGAACTTCATCAGGTCAAAGTTGTAGTGGCGCTGGGGAAAATCGCCTTTGACGAATATCTGCGAGCTTGCCGAGCTATGGGAGAGGTGTTGCCTTCACCCCGACCAAAATTTTCACATGGGTCTGAACATGTTTTAGCGTGGGGCACGGTCCTGTTGGGGTCGTATCATCCGAGTCAGCAAAACACCTTTACCGGGAAACTCACGCGCGCCATGTTTCACCAAGTCTTCCGGCGGGCAAGAAAACTCGTTGGTCCCAGCTAAGACCGTGCAAGGCCGTCGTAGCGATTTTACGGTTGTGTGAGTTTTCTCGATTCCCAATCCGCCAGGAATTTTTTCAACCCAATATCCGTTAATGGATGTTTGACGAGTTGTTGGAAGACGCTATAGGGCATAGTGCAAATATGTCCGCCCAGTAACGCTGCTTCGACAACATGTTGTGGATGACGAACGCTTGCCACGAGTACTTGGGTGGGAAAACCATAATTCTCATAGATGGTTAAGATTTGTTCAATGAGTTCCATTCCTTCCGAACTAATGTCATCTAGCCGGCCAATAAACGGTGAGACGCACCAGGCACCGGCTTTAGCGGCGAGGAGTGCTTGAGTGGGTGAGAAGCATAGCGTGACGTTGACGCGGATTCCCTCACTCGCGAACTGTTTCGTGGCTTTCAACCCTTCGGGTATCAGGGGAACCTTCACGACGATGTTTTTATGAATCTTTGCCAGCTCTCGCCCTTCGTTGACCATGGCTTGGGCTTCGACACTGACGACTTCGGCACTAATCGGTCCATCAACCAGAGAGCAAATTTCAACAAGAAGATCTCTAAACTCTCGTCCCTCTTTGGAGACAAGGGAAGGATTGGTTGTGATGCCGTCGATGAGCCCATAGCTAGCGGCTTCACGAATTTCATCGACATTCCCGGTGTCTAAATACAGTTTCATGATGATCTCCTTGTTGGTAAAGGGGGCAGGCGGTGCCCCCAGATCTCTGTGCCTATTGTAATCAACCTACGCACCTTGGACAAATGATTAGGCGTTGGGTGAAGAAGTTCCGATCCTTGTTTGACTGATGGTAGCACGAGGGCTAGAATTTTCTTAATACTTCAAATGATCGTCATGGTCAATGATTCCTGTCGAAGGAGGTAAATGTGAAACGATATGTATTCAGTGTAATTCTCGGGTTGTTCTGTGCAAGCTGTGGTGGCAATCCGTATTTGGAAGCCTCGCTGGATCCGGCAAAGTTTGAGGGGAAAGATCAAGCCTGGTTTGAGGAAAACTGGGGCAAGCCCAGTGCGAAGTCCTCGCGATTTTTTGGTGGAGAAAGCTGGATTTACTCTCGCATTGCCGGAGGTGAAACACATTTCCCGTTCTTTAATTTTTCTCCGAATCAATGCCAGATCACTTTGGACTTTGACAAAGAAGAAATGCTGGATGACTACGAATTGACCGACTGTTGAGGAACGTGATTCGTCCGTCGAAGAACTACAGTGAATGGTTCAGGCTTTGGATGTGTGGCTATCATTGTCGTCGTTAGATGGAGATGCATGTATGGGTGACCCCATAAGGATGCTGTGGTGTTGCGCCAGATAATCCAGTGTGATAGCCAGGAACACCTCTTTGATGCAGCGGCACAGTTTGTTGTTCAATCACTTATCGTTTCAGATCGTTCTCCTCAACTGCGATCCTTCGCCCTTGCTGGGGGATCGACGCCTCGTGGATTGTTCAGACGACTAACAGCGGAGCCTTACCGATCACGGGTCGATTGGCCGTCGATTCAGATTTTCTGGGGCGACGAGCGTACGGTCCCTCTCGATCATCCCGATAGTAACTTTCGTATGGCCAAAGAAACGTTGTTAGATCACGTACCCATTGCTGCTGATCACATATTTCGCATGGAAGGGGAGCGAGCGCCAGATGAAGCTGCCATGAGGTACGAATATGTTCTTCGATCGGCTTTCCCATCCTCTAATACCGGCTTTCCGCGTTTTGACTTAATTCTGTTAGGGATGGGTGCAGATGGACATACGGCCTCTCTGTTTCCCGAAACCGCGGTTCTCGAAGAGGATAAGCGATGGGTCGCAGCACCTTGGGTTGAAAAATTCCAGACGCATCGAATCACGTTAACGCCACCTACCTTAAATGCCGCTAGGCGAGTCCTCTTTGTTGTAGGAGGATCGGACAAAGCTGAGGCAGCCAAAGCGGTACTAGAAGGGCCCTATCAAACGCATTTATATCCTGCGCAACTCATCCAGCCGGTCGAAGGAGATGTTGTATGGTTAATGGATCGGGCGGCTGCGAGCGAGCTGAGGGACGTCGAGATGACCGACTGGAATCAAGCCAATGGATTCGTTCAATAATGAAGAAAAGGAAAACAAGCTATGCTTGGTGAAGTTGAGGTGCAGGGTTCGAGTGCGGTGGGAATACTAACCTCTTTGACGTTGAAACACTCCAGGTCTTCGAGTTGATGAAGCAATCTGACACGGTTCCTATCTTTTTGCATTCCTGCCAGTAGATTATACTTCCGTCAGTGGGTTTCGAGGTTTTTCAGGTTCAGACAAGACATGAAAAAAATCAAGAAAAAGAAACCGGGGGCTCAGGCCATGCCGGCGTTTCTTGTTGGCTGGACTCATGGAGATGTGCCTCCGCCAGGGTACCTTTCGGCGTGGTTTGATCAGCTTTATGGAGGACCATTGCAGATTCGCTTTCTGTCGACACAAGGCCATCAACATTTTGAAGCAACACATACGTCATGGAAGGCGCAAGTTGAGTTGGCGCCCTCAGCTGAAAAAGTCCAACAATGGAATGAATGTCTTCCTTGGGAACACCCTCGGCTGATTCAGGTAACGGCGCTGACGAAAACACAACAGACGGATCAGCAAGATCTCATCTTACATTTGGCGCGCATTGCACGGGGACTGACATTGCTGTTGGAAGGGACGACGTATGATGTTGGGTCAGGAGTTTACCGAAATCCCTCAGATTGGAAGGATCATGATCTGTGTGTATTCCAGATCGACGATCATATCCAAGTCGAACAGCATGATCAGATGGAATCCTTGCGGACATGGGTACATACCAGAGGGCTTCAAAAATTTGGATTAGATGAGATCGAGACCTTTCATCCTATGGGAGTATCGGGCCGAGAGAGTGAACCCAGATTGTACCAAGTTGCGGAAGAACGGATCGCTCAAGGCAAGAACCTTAAGATTGGAGAGCCAATTAACCTTGGGCAGGGAGGTGGGCAAGGTAGGGTGGTTCGTCACCGCACGGACTCGCTGTATGGCCGTCCGATAGCTTTTCGAGAAATTCAATGGGATTCATGGTAGGAACGTAGTGGTTTATTGCATGATGGTCGGGGCCAGTCATCAATCGAAACACAGGGGCCTCAGTGGCGAATCTTTACGAAACGGTTGGTGTCTTGCCAGGGTTCTTGTTGATGACATTCATGGCGAGGGCGATCATTGAACCAACGTCCGAGACTGATGCTGGGAGCACCAGCGTGTTGCTGGTTTTAGCTAATTCCCCAAATTCCCCAATATATTGTTCCGCTACCCGAAGTTGCACGGCTTCGTAACCGCCTGGATCTTGTATCGCTTCCGCCACTTTCCTGATCCCTTCCGAGGTGGCGGTGGCAATGGCCAGAATTGCTGAGGCTTCCCCCTCCGCCTCATTGATTTGTTGCTGCCGCTTGGCTTCTGATGCCTTAATGACTTGTTGTTTTTCCCCTTCGGCTTCATTAATGGCCGCGTCTCGTTGGCCTTCTGAGCTCAGCACGACGGCCCGCTTTTCTCGTTCGGCCCGCATTTGCTTCTCCATCGCGTTCACGACGTCTTGAGGCGGATTAATGTTCCGAATTTCATAACGCATCACCTTGACTCCCCAGGGCGCCGAGGCTTTGTCTAATTCGTTCACGACAGACACATTAATTGTTGAGCGCTCTTCAAAAGTCCGGTCCAGGTCGATCTTCCCAATTTCGCTTCGCAACGTTGTTTGAGCCAGCTGAGAAATTGCAAATCGGAAATCTGTAATGCCGTATGAGGCACGTTCGGCATCTAAGACCTTAATGTAGAGTACACCATCAACGCCGACTTGAACATTGTCCTTCGTGATGCAAATTTGCTCAGGGACATCAAGAGCAAGTTCCTTCAAAGAATGTCGATAGCGAATGACATCGATAAACGGAACTAAGATATGGAGACCAGCATTAAGCGTCGATGAATATTTTCCCAACCGTTCCACGACGTATGCACTTTGTTGAGGCACAACCACGGCGGTTTTTTTCAGGATGAGTAAGGCCAGACCAGCAAAAACAAGTGTGACTAATAATTCACCCGACATGTTCGTCCTCCCGCATCAATGATTCGGCTTGAATCCAAAGTGTGAGACCATCCACTCGAACGATTTTCGCAATACTATCTTTTTCAAGGAGATTCTCTCCGGTATTCCGTGCTGTCCAAGTAGATCCCCGAAGTTCCACCTTGCCTATGGCCTTCGGCTCAAGAGGCTCTATAACTTTTGCCATTTCTCCCACCATAGAATCCACTGCGGTTTCGTCCTTGCCCTCAATCTTCCCTTTATTTTGCAGAGGCTTCTTCATGACGAGGAGAGAAATAATCCCTAAGACGGCAAATAAAAACCATTGGAGCCAAGCGGCTTCAATAAGGCCTGACCAGGTCAAGCCACTGACCATTAACGAAGCCATTCCAAAGAACAGAAAATAAAAATTCCCCAGCCCGCCTAGGGTAAGGATTTCAATCCCAATAAGAATCAGTCCTAAAATTGACCAATACCACCACGGCACGGTGTGACCGCTCCTTTGTTTTTAAACAGATTACGGGTCGTTAAGCCATGTTTATTAACGTATCGGTTGTTTGCCAGTAGGAACTAAAGAAGAATCTCTCTTCTACATGTTACCGAAATAGTAGCATATTTCATAGTAATGATCCCTAAGAGAGAGATGAAAGCAATGGAACGGGAGAATTATATTGTTTTTGAAGGCATGACAGTTGGTCGAGAAAGTAACGTTCGTTAGGGCTTGTAATTCTCTCAAGGTTGAGTGGGTGATGCCGATCTGTATAAGAGTCGTAATGGATGACTTGGCAGTCAACATTAGGCTAGGGGGCCTCGCTATTAGAAAGAAATTCCAATAAGAAAACTAGCACTCCGCATCTTATGGGACCGGCTTAATAATCATGAGGCTATGAACGGAGGTTGTTGCAATGAAAAGAGATCATGTCTGGAGTTCACTCTTGTTATTTACTGCAATGGTCCTGTTGTGTGCTTGCAGCGAGTCCCAATCGCAAACGATGACAAACGGTGTAGCACATCAAGATTCGAAAATACTTGCGCAGCAAATGGGCTTTTCAGAAGAGGTGATGGAACACTATGTTTCGAATGGGAAGAAGTTGCCGATAGTTTCTATTGATGGTCAAACCGCAATGAAGTTAAAAATCGCGGTGTTTCTCAATGGAGAACAAGTGGCTGAAGGGAATCCACCGCGAGAGTTAATGTTCATGTCTACGGTCAATGAATATTTACAACAGGGAGAAAATCAGGTTGAAGTGCGTTATGAAGTAGTGAGCGTAGCTCCTGAGTCGGCGCCGTATGGCCCCAAAACGTTTAAGGTGAATGTGACCAAACAAACCGATTGGAATGATACGGCATCCGAAAGTGTTCTGGTTTCCATTGAAGGTCCAAAAGCCAATACCTTAGCAGTGGGAGCGAAGGGCAAAAAAATACAAACCTTCAGTTTTTCAAAATCTTGAGGAGAATGGGCAGACGGCATATTGTTAGTTTGTCCTAAGACCCCAGGAGAGGCGTGATACATATCATTCTTGGCCTACTTGGCACGATCGTTACGATCCTCATCTTGCTGAACCGACTTGCAGATGCTGGCATTGATCTTGGTGGTCTGAACCCTTTTCTGTGGCATCGTCGTAGAAAATGGAAAAAGATGTGCGAGGGCAACCCTCTCTTTACGATTGCGAGCCCAATGGATGCAACTGCCATCTTAATGGTGGCAGTCGTGAAAGCTGATGGGGATATGACCAAAGAGGATAAAAGCAATCTGCTCAATATGTTCGAAACAGATTTTAAGCTTTCTAAAAAAGATGCGGCGGAACTTCTAGTGTCGAGTGTCTATTTATTGAGCGATGGAACGGAGCTGCGACGTAAGGTTCCAAAGTTTCTAGAGCCAAGTAGGGGAAGCTTTTCAGAGGAGCAAGCTCAGTCGGCACTTGCTCTTCTCTCTCGTGCTGCCGGTGCGCCTGGGGAGAGGCACGAGAATGCTACAGAAATTTTGGAGCAGGTGCAGACGATCCTGAGGCCAAAACAGGTAAAGCAGCATGTGTGGTGAAGCTAATAACTCAAGTGCGTCGAACTACCAAACAGTTGTGCTGTGTTCGCTTTCTGTGTCTCTGTTCGATGAGTCTAATATCTAGGAGGAAATGGAAATGGGGAAAATTTTAAAATACGGTTTCACGCTGATTGTTCTGTTGGGTATAGCATTGACGGTATTTATTTCTATGGGCGAGATTCCAGATAGCAAGGCTGTTAAGGGTAAAGATCTCCCTTCTGGCGCACTGGAAAGCCTTCGTGAAGCCGGAATAGTTTCAAAAAGCGAAAAAATACACTATTTCTATTCCGAAGATCTGTTTTCATTTGTAGATTATGGGAATTTTTTTACAGATACCAGAGTAGTTTCATATGAGGTTGATGGGGAAACGAATCAGCGAAATGTTTATTCTGCGAATTTTGAAGAGATAACGAATATACAACACAATAGCTCTGAGAGCTTTCTTGACGACTCAATAATTGAGATTTTCGTTGATGAGCAGCATAGTTTTAATTTGGTCGTTTCTACTGAAGGAAATGGTGACCAGCGTTTTTACAAAAAATTAGTTGAGACGTGGAAGAGCCATGCAGGAGCATGAAATCCAGGAGAGTATTTTTCAAACAAGCTAACATTAACCTCCTTTCGGGTATAGCTTTTCGTAGGATCATTACTCCATCGAGTTCTACAGGAAGCTAGTTCAACATTCAGAGATTCTTCATGCACAGAACGTGAGTGCGAGCCTTGCGCTCTACTGAACGGTTCAAGCCAATCGTCGGCCTTTGCGTTGACGTACCCTCAAGCCTTAGGCTTCTAGGCCATGAAAGTGTATCGAATTCTAAGAGCTATCTTTGCGATTATAGGGCTACTTTCGTGTTTGGCATTTTCGGGGCATTATTTTCTAGAAATATCATTTCCATTTGCTGGATCTCTCGAAGAGGCGAGACTATCGTCACCAAATAAAGAATATGATGCAGTTATAGTCAGATACGAGCTTATGGCTTTTAGTACGCCAAGATTCGAACTATTCATAGTTCCACATGGCCAGAAATTTGTTGCGGGAAGCGAGCATTTCAAATGGAGTCAGTATGACGCGACGAGTTTAGGTGTCGAAGACATTGAATGGATTAATGACGAAAATCTTACCATCAGACGATACGCACGAAGCCGGGTTTATAAGTTTATGCCAGAATATCACGATTTAAGACATGCATACGAAACAGAAACTCATACTGAATATAAAACCGTGTATCTAGATCTTGTTAATTATTGAATGAATGCAGCGTCGATAGTAAGGAGTTAAAGTGTCTGACCAATTTACTATGTCAGCGCTGGAAAAGGTTGCGGTATTTCGTGTGCCACTGGTTGAGTCATGAGGAGAAAAACTGTCTAGAAGCAGAAATGCTTGTCTTGACCCTTTAGTAGTAAAGAACCATGGATCAATTATGAAGACGTATGTTGTTTTTGTGGTCATGGCATATTCTCTGTCTTTGACAATTGGATGTGCCACAGTGGGGACGCTTTTAGAATTAGAAACCAAGAATAAAATATACTCTGGTACAATTCGGCACTTTAAAATTCAGTGTAATCATGGAGCATGTTTGGATTTTCCATTTTCCCTGGCGCTTGATACGGCTATTTTGCCAGTGACAATTCCAGTAACTATTTTCAATTTTACCCATGATATGGTAAATGGAAATTCAGAAACGGAGTAAGGATGATCAATCTTAACTTTATTGTTTTTGTGTGTTGGGATTTATGGCACGAGCTTGCTGGGTAAGGCATTTTTCAATTAGAGATTGTTGGTGATCTGTCTGACCAAATGAGATATCTTGGGCTTGGCCTTTTCGGTTGAAGAGGGAGTACCTTGAAGAGCAAAATGCTCAAAGGTTTCAGCCTTCATGGTTTTCTGTTGTAAACACTTTCTGACTTGATTGAGTGTCGTTGGTTTCTTGTCCTCATTCAAGCCATCAAATCCTGGAAGAATTTCTCTAGTATAGTGTAAGGCGCGTTCTTCTGTTACGGGTTCCGTATTGGGGGTGACGCGATCCATCCCGACTGGGAATGGTAATTGCCATTCAAGCTTGCCGTCAGTCAACATTCCTTGTCGAGTTAAGGCTCTCCGAGTTTCTCCGATGACTTGGCCCTCTTCGACCAATCGTTGCAAGTTTTCTATGGTGTTTTTATCATAATCTTCAAACGCTGTAGCTAGTCCAATGATCATCAAGCTTTTGTCTTGATATGTTTCATGTAAATGAATCGCCTTCGGTAACGCATACAGAAGGCATCCAGGACAATTCACCTGAAACACTTCCACTAAGACCACTGAACCGATAAAATCATTTAGCATCAGAGGGCCACCTTGTACCCAGTTTTCTATAGTGATGTCAGATAATGAATAGGGGTTCATCGTGGGAAAAGAAAAGGCCGCTAGCACATCCGCACTAACGGCCTTTCATTCAGACAGTCTTTGAAAATATTTCTCAGGCTTTTTTGACGTAGGCTTTGTAAACCGTTTTCTCTCCGCCGGGTTCCTCTTCCAGTCCGACCCATTCATGGCCGGTGGTTTCACACCAGGCTGGCATGTCTTTTTTAATCCCCTCGTCATCGGATGCCACCTCTAGGACTTGGCCAGGTGCAAGGTCCTTGATCTTTTTCGAAGTGAGGATAATGGGCATCGGACAAAAATAACCAAGCGTATCAAGTTTCACATCAGCTGGAATCATGATGGTTTCGACTTTCTGTATTGGTGCAGGATTCAAATAAATAAATTGACGGATCCTTGCCGTGCTTCCGCTAGATAGGTGCTGACGCCAGCGAGTTGGTCGACGCCATCGATGAGCGTGTCCTTCGATATGCCCATCATGCCCAACGTCGTCGTACAGGCGATCATTTGCACGCCAAGGTCTTGCGCGGTTTCTAATAATTCGCCAATGCCAAGCATCCGATTATTTCGCATGACCTTTTTCATCATATTGGTTCCCAGGCCACCAAAATGAAAACGTGACAGGGGTAAGTTGTCAGTCCCTCCCTTATTCAGAAATCCAAACGCTCGGCGCATCCAATCTTTGGCCGAGCTGGTTGATCCTGGCTTCCGAATGATATTGAGTCCCCAAAACGTAAAAAACATCGTGACTTTCATGCCCATGGCCGCTGCACCGGTGGCGATAATGAAGGCAGCCATGGCTTTATCCATGTCGCCACTTAGGACCACGAGGGTCACGCTGTCGGGTTTGGTTTCTTTTAATTCGGCTAGGGCGGCGGCAGGTTCTAGCTTTGTGGCGTTCATGGCTTGTCACCTTTGTCTAAAGAACATTGTTGAACATATTATGTATTTTGTCTTCACAGGCAGAGATTTGTGACACAATTATACCAGATGGAAGATACTATTATGAGGATCTTTTGAGATCACCAAGAAGAAAACCCATGAAAATCAGCTAGTTCGACTATAGTCCTTGATTTTTTTGGGTGTCAAGTAGTTGGGTACACTGAGGAAGCAAGGGGCTTTTAAGAGTCATGATACGGCAATTAGTGGAAAGCGTGCCCAATGTCAGCGAGGGGCGAGACCGAAGAGTGATCGACAGGCTTGCCGCGGGAATTCGCGCAGTCGGTGATGTGGCGTTGTTGGATGTACATATCGATCCAGATCATCACCGTTCGGTATTCACAATCGTGGGGGACCCCAATGCTATGGGCCACGCTCTCTTTGGTTTAGTCGAACAGGCACAGCAATTGATAAATATTCGAAGACACCACGGAGAACATCCTCGAATCGGTGTGGTGGATGTGGTGCCGTGGATTCCGTTCCAAAATCTGACGATGGATGACTGTGTCCTCTATGCAAAAAATCTTGGCGCACGTATTGGCCAAGAACTCGCTATTCCAGTGTTCCTCTATGAAGAGGCGACTGTCAGGTCTTCTCGGAGCAAACTCGAAATTGTTAGACAAGGTGGGCTGTTGGCCTTGGAGAATCGTATAAAGACTCACTCAGATTGGCTGCCCGATTATGGTCCGCCTCATCTACACCAGACGGCTGGGGCCATCGTGATTGGCGCACGGTTCTTTCTCATTGCCTTTAATGTGGTACTCAGGACCAAGGATCTCAATGTGGCTAGGCATATCGCAAAAACCATTCGGACGTCTGGAGGCGGGTTGCCCGCCTTGAAAGCGATGGGTGTACCGTTGGTCTCCCGCGGAGTAGTCCAAGTTTCCATGAATCTCGCCGATTTTCGGGTAACATCGCTGCGCCAGGCTTTTGACGCCGTGATGCAGCAGGCGCGCCGATATCAAGTCGAGGTCTTAGAAAGCGAGATTGTAGGGCTGGTTCCTCAAGCTGCATGGGATGAACACCTTGTCCGAGATCTTAAGTTAACACCTACCAGAACCGATTTACTCTTAGAAGATCGTCTATAACAGTTTCCGATAGTTTAGCTGGATTTGGTGGAAGGCCAATCCGGGAATCTTGAGAAAATTTGTTGGTCGTGGGAGGAGGTATCGTATGAATGCCGTAGCCGAAGGGCGCACCGCGTTACGAGAAAGTAAGTTTGGACACTTAACCGTTGCTGCGATCATGGAAATGGAAGTCCAAAGTGCTCCAAAGGACATAAAAGGAGCCATGCTGGCATCCTATATGATGGAAGGATTCGGGTCAGTGCCAATTGTTGATGCTCACAACAAACTTGTTGGCATCGTTTCGGAATTTGACCTCCTGGCGGCGCTTCGAAAAGGGAAACGATTGGAAGAGGTGACGGCTGGCGATATTCTGACCCCGAACCCTATTTCAGTGACCCAGGACACTGACGTCATGACATTAGTTGATGTGCTCCAAAATAACCATCTTATTCGTGTGCCCGTCCTCGACAATGCTGGCCACCTTGTTGGTATTGTTGCCCGCCGAGATCTGCTTCGTGGCTACCTGCAAACAGCGGGGAGTTGAAGCTTCCCACGGAGTTGTGCTACTGCATACGCTCATTGTGTTTCTTCTCCAAATTTTCTAACAGTTGGTGTTCGTGGCCCGTCGGAATCTGGATTCTCAGATGAGGACGAACCACGAGCCTGTAAGTTGATGGCTATGAAAGATTCTGTCAAACGGATTGTCGAGATGCCGTGGTTTGAGCGGGTGATTATCGCCTTTATCTTGATCAATGGCGTGATTTTGGGAATGGAAACGTCGCCATCCTTGGTCAGGGAATACGGGGGGCTGATGCACCTGGGTAATCAGGCTATTCTAGGAATCTTTATCCTTGAAGCCGCTCTGAAAATGATCGCAGTCTCGCCGCAAGTTGGGCGCTATTTTCGTGATGGATGGAATGTTTTTGACTTTTCTGTCATTGTCTTTTCGTTAATTCCCGCCACGGGCGACTTTGCCATGATTGCCCGGTTAGCCAGGCTGCTTCGCGTCGTGCGTCTTGTTTCGACGATTCCTGAACTCCGACTGATCGTTTCAACGTTAGTGCGATCGATTCCTAGTATGATTCATGTAATGACGCTGATGGGCGTGGTGTTTTACATCTATGCCATCACAGGCTACCAGCTGTTCCATGAACATGACCCCACACATTGGCGTTCACTAGGCATGTCGCTACTGACCCTATTCCGCGTGGTGACGCTGGAAGACTGGACCGATGTCATGTATACGGCCATGGAGTTTCATCCGCTGGCCTGGGTCTATTTTGTGAGCTTTGTGATACTCGGGACATTCGTCGTCATCAATTTATTTATTGCCGTGGTGATTAACAACCTGGATGAAGCCAAAGCCGAACGGCTAGCCGAGTTGCAAGGCCCGGTCACGCAAGACGAGATTCTGAAAGATCTGCGAGAAACGCAGGAAGCTCTCAAGCGCCTGGAGGCCCGGCTAGAACGAATGGCTTAGCTAAATATGCAAAAAAGCCGAAGCTGATTGGCCTCAGATTACAATCCAGTGATCCATGTAGAATTGGTTTAAGTTTTGGAAAAGAAGGATAGTTTTACGAGAGCACAGGGGAAAAGCCCGGGATTGTTCCGAAGACGGAGTAATATCGGGCTAATGGCGGTTAGGCAAGGTTACGATGCAGAAGGTTTTCGAGATGTATGGTCTGGCGTGGGAGAAGGTGAGGGTCGCCACCGACCCTGTCGTCGACTGATTTCCTCATCTGGAACCCGTGTTTCCCATTCTTCTACCTGTTCAGATGGCCTGCGATGCCACCACGTCGGAATGTTTTTGACTGCCGGTTTCGCTGGTTGTTCAACCATAATCTGACTGTACCTCTTTCTTACCAGAAAAGTGTTCCATTCCCGCATCACTGTGTGGGGAATGTGTGACAAAACATCCTTGTTTTAAAGATAAATATGGTATTTCTCATTCGACAGCAAGGATGGTGCCATATGGAAATAAAGACGTGTGATGATGGTTATTGCGTCGATTTCATGTGCATTCAGACGAAAAATATCGTGGCCCAGAGCGTATTTTCGAATGGCGACATGCCGATGGGTCTTCGAGATGACATTCTGGCGATCTTTATTGTTTCGAGGAATCTGATTTGGAAAAGTGTATCATTTTCGATAATCATTGAATCAGGAAGATACCCCCAGGGCTTGCTGGTCACGATAGCCCAGACCAGCTTTGCCATAGGTGACGGGACTGCTTCAACATCGAAATAGACCATCCTTCCTGTTTGCTCCTGTCTTGCGGACCTCCCTAAGTCTTCCAGGCCCCCTCTAAAAACGCTGTCTAAGCTTAAAGAACTTAAGTTGTTGCGAGTCAGAACCGAAGAACTAGCAAGGATGAGCTCTGCTCGATCCAGTGCCCTCGGCACTAGTACAGGGGTGTGACCCTATAGACCAGACAGGCAGTATGACGGTGGAGCCTCTTAACTTACGGCATAGGTATAGGCCGTCGTCATGAATGTGTAGCCTTCGCGATGTGTTGAAGTCTTCATTCGGTTTCCTTTGGATTCTATCGTGAGCAAGAATTCTTCGGTATTAGAACGACCTCGTTCAGAACAGGTACAAGTCGAAGATTCCCCGGTACGCCTTCAGACTCCAACTCCACCGCCCTCTTCTTTTTGGGGCAAGGTGGATCTCACGACCCGTCAGTTGGTCATGGTTGGGGTGTTGGCGGTATACCTCTTTTATCTAGGTTACCGCATTCTTTACACCCTCAATCCTGAGGCCCTGGGGTTTTCGCTGCTCTTTTTATATGCGGAGATTCACGCTGGGTTCGCGCTGGCACTGTATTTTTTCCAGATATGGCATCCCACGAATCGTATCCCCCCTCCTCCGCCCGACAAGGCCACAGTTGACATATTTATTCCTACATACAATGAGGATTTAGAACTGCTACGAAAAACAGCAATCAGTTGTTTAGGCATGGCCTATCCCGCCAATGTGTTCTTCTTGGACGACGGCAATCGGTTGGAACTGGTGCATATGGCCAAAGAATTGGGATGTGGGTATCTCAAACGAGAAAAGCCCACGCAAGCTAAGGCTGGAAATCTCAATCATGCTTTGACTCTGACCAATGGAGATTTTGTTGCGGTCTTTGATGCCGATTATGTCCCTCATCCGACGTTCCTGGCTCAGACCCTAGGTTATTTTCAAGATCCAAAGGTCGCGTTCGTTCAGACACCGCATAACTATTACAACGTGGACTCATTCCAATTCTGGATTAATTCTAAAAAGCGTGACAAATGGAATGAGCAGGATGCCTTTTATCGGTTTATCATGCCTGGGCGGGATCACTGGAACGCCGCCTTTTTCGCAGGAACATCAGCCATCATTCGACGAGAAGCCTTGGAAGAAATCGGCGGATTTGCGACTGATACGATCACAGAAGATGTGGAAACCAGTGTTCGTCTCTATTCCAAAGGGTGGCAGGGTGTTTACCACAATGAAGTGCTGTCAAACGGCCTTGCCGCCAGTGATTTAGGCTCCTATCACCAACAAAAGCTACGATGGGCAGAGGGCAACATCAATTTGCTGTTTGCCGAAAATCCCCTAACTAAAAGGGGGCTGACCATCCCACAGCGCATTTGTTTTTTCGCTACCATCTTTGGGTGGTTTGTGGGAATACCCGAGACCATCTATTTTACAACTCCTGCCATCATGTTATTGACAGGATGGTATCCGATCGATCCCTTTGATTGGCAGTTTCTTGTGGTCTATCTCGTGTTTTTAGGTGTACTCATCGGCGGGTTTAAGTATGCCAGTCGAGGGTATGGCCGGATCGGGTTCAACAATCTTTACAATATGACCAATTTCTTTGTCCTGTTGAAGGCGGTCTTTAAAAGTTTCTTAAAGATAAAGTCGGCCTTCCTAGTTACTCCAAAAGGCCCGGCTGAAGGCGTACAACTTCGAAACTTGATGCCCCAGATTTGTCTTGCGATGTTGTGTCTGGCGGGCATGTGGTGGGGAGCGTTGAATGTGTGGTACGGGCTGACGGGAGATTATCTCATTTATTTGATAGGGGTGTTCTGGGCTGGAGTTAATGGCGCGTTAGCGGTCAGTGTGATTCAGAAAACCACAACGGCGTGGTATGACCGTAAGAAATTTCGATTTATTGGCGCAGTTCCCATTCAAGTGACGACTGCTCAGGGTTCCTTTATTGGTGTGAGTAAGGATCTGAACGAAACTGGCGTCGCGCTGGAGACGTTCGAAAACTTGATGATTGGAGACTCGCTTCTTTTAACAGTCCATTTGGGTCCGCACATGGTCAATGTGCAAGGGACTGTCGTGTATGAATATGCCGAGGAGCCAGATCAACCTCTGCCTCAACCCCTGCGGGCTTTTGGGATTCAGTTTGCCGAGTTATCTCAAGTCGATCAAGATATTATCCAACAATTCTGTTTTCATCTGGTCTTGCCAAAATATTTACATCACTATGCTCAACGCGATTCCTGGGGGCAACGGTTAACGAATTGGTATGCCAACCGGACGCGATTCAAGAACCGCGCGTTTCGTCGACTAGTGACGCTCCCCTGTCAAGTTTCAGGGCTGTTTTCGTTTTATACAGTAGTGAATGACCTCAGTCCCTCCGGAATTGCGTTTATTTCGCACCAGGCGTTCAAAGTAGGAGACCGACTTCAGATCGAAATATTTACGCATGAGGGCGGCGTGAAGCTCGAGATTGAAGTCCGGAGCAGTCAACACATTCCACCTGGCTACACCCATATGATTGGCGCACAGTTTTTGACCACGATTGACGACCCGAACCACCCGTTGTATCCGTTTCTACCTGTTAAGGCAGGGGGTGCGCGATCATGATTGCCCCAGCACTGATGCTTCTCAAAAGTCGGTGGTTTTTAATGATCATGGTGAGTTGTTATCTCCTCCTCATATGGGGGGTGTTTGTCGTTGTCAATCATGAGGAAATTGTTCAGGCCTCGTTGCTTCGTTCGCCCACAAACGTACCTAGCAAGGATGTGATGGAGCTGTACGGAGGATTTCAACGGCAGGCTGCCTGGACACGAGACGATGTCATGCTGATGCGCCTGGCGGAAGCCCTGATCCATCAGGGGCATATTCCTGAGGCGCGACAAGTGAGCCTGGCCTTATTAGCACGGAATCCCGAAGATCGTGCGCTGCGTTTTCAAGTGGCGTTGGCGTTGCACAACGCCGGTTTGTATGAGGAAGCTGAACCACATTTTTCTATTCTTTTAGAGGAGCAAGGCAACCCATGAACAACACAACTGAACGATTGCAAGTCATGAGAGTATGGCTAAGCGTAAGTATGATTGTGCTGATATTTGGCATCACAAGCGGCCTTCATCCCGTGATGGCCAAAGATTTAGATGATCAATTCATGATGTTGATGGCGGCTCGCAATGCGGCAAAGGCTGAAAAACATCACATTGCGATCGAACGATATCGGAAGCTGTTAAAGATGCCAGGCACGCATGTGAAAGCCCGTTCGGAATTGGGATGGGTCCTCATAAAAGCTGGGGAATATCAGGAGGGTCAGAAGGAATTTGAGACGGTCTTAAAAGCTGACCCTAATAACGCGAATGCGCTCCGCGGGCGACTAGAAGGCGTGCGAAAAGCAAAGGATCGAAAAGCCGAATATGAAGTCCTGGCCAAACTGGTCAAACTTTCACCTAAAGATCGCGAACTCCGGAAACAACTGGCGGTAGCCCTACATAACCAAGGGAAATACGATGAAGCGGAAAAGCATCTGGCCATCTTAATGGGGGAAAACTAACATTCCATGCGTTGGGGCATTTCGAGCATTCTGATTATCGTTCTGCTTTTTAATGGGGTTGGAGTACTCACTGCAGCAGACACATCCCTTTCAACTGAAGCAGAAATCTTACTTCTTGGAGCACGGAACGCGTTGAAAGCAGGGGACCGAGAAAAAGCTCTCCGACGTTATCGCACATTCCTCGAGCATTACCCAGAGAGCGTCGAAGGGCATCGGGAACTCGGTTGGCTGCTCATTGAAAATGGAGACCAAGAAGAAGGCCGCCAGCACTTGCAAATAGCTGGTGTTGATTTTCCAACGTTTGGTGAATTGCCTACACAAGCTGTCGAAAGCTTGTTGTTCCAGCGGCGTTTTGGGGAAGCCAAGAAGGAACTTGAGACCTTACTGGAGCGGTTTCCGAACGACTTCGATGTACAGGTGCTATTGGCGGACTACTATGTCCAACGTCACCGGTTTCTACAGGCGGAGCGCCTTTACCAAAGCTTGCTAGGCACGTCAGTGGATAAAGAAAGTCGAATGGGGTTGGTGAATGTCGCCTTGGCCCGCGGAGACCTGGGTTCTGCCAGTCAGTATCTCAATGAGCTTCCCGAACAGTATCCTCAAGATCCCTATATTCACAAACACCAAGTGTTGCTTTGGGGGCGACAAGGACGCATTGCTTCTGCCTACAATCAGCTTCCAAAGATTCATGAGACCCCTCTTCGGATGCTGGCTGAAGCGGAACTGCTCAATATCACTGGGCAACATTATGCGGCAGAAAAGCGGTTTTCAGAGTTGTCTGCTGAGAAATCAGGGGATTATGCCGTACAGATGGGTCTTGTTTATGCCTATCTGGGACAGCATGATGAGGAGAAGGCAGTCAGCGCCCTTGAAGCGGTTCTTCAGCAATTCCCAGAAGACTTGGAAGCGCAGTTGTTGCTAGCAGAAACGCTGATTCATCAACGTCGCTGGCAAGCCGGAAAAGATCAGATAGCGCAGGTGCTCCATGAGGAGCCAGATATCCTCGAAGCTGTCTATTTGAATCATCGAGTGGATCGGGGGAATACCCATGTTGATCAAAATTGGTGGAGAGATGTCGTCAAGAGTCCAGGCGAAGCCCTTCGCGCGAAACAGCTCCTGGCGCGCTTTAAGGATTGGCATGGGATTCGCGACGTCTCGAGTCGGTTCATTCGAGACTCCCCTCAAGCGACTTCAGTTTTTCCGCAGTGGACTCGCGCGATGATTCTTACAGGACGGGCTTCAGAGGGGCTTGTCCATCTACGGACTCTGCGTGAGCAATCCGCTCAAGATATGAAAGTCTCCGTAGCCACGCTCCGTGCTCACCAAGGACAGCAATCGGCGGCCATCACGACTCTCCAGGCAGCCTCTCCAACTTTGGAGAGCGGACACCTGTATCAACAACTAGAGCAGCACGAGGACGCAAAAGACACGTACTCTGCTGTGCTTCAACGTGATCGTGAATCGACACTCGCTCAAATCGGCGTTATTACAAGCTTGGTAATGGTGAATCAGAATACAGCAGCCGAAGAATTATTAACTCGGTTATTTGATGATTGTCCTCAGAACGGCTGGCCTGCGTTGGCCAATCTACTAGTGTATGCGAAGGGTACCAATCCTTCGTATCAGATCTTACTTCAGAAAAAACTCAAGGCGCGCCACCTCGACGAGGATGCCAGCAGTCTGGATATGCGACTGACCTATTTGGCGCTCTTGGCTCAACAAGGACGATATGCCGAAGTCGCGCAGCATTATCAGGGACTCTACCGTGACAATCCACGTCGCCCTGATGTGGCTCTCGGTTTGGCTCGGAGCCTAGTGCAAGATCAGGATTCACGGGAGATGCACGAGACTCGGCCTGTTATTGAAGCCTACGATCGATATTTAGTTCTCAAACCTTATGATGTGGTTGCCTGGACTGAAAAGGCGAGATTTCTCGGGTGGGAATCGAAGCATGCCGAAGCGGAACGGGAATATGAGGCAATCCTGGCGAAGTTCCCTAAGGAAGAAAGTGTCCGTTTAGAGCTTAGTGCCAAGCGGGAACTATGGCGTCAACATGAGCGGCAGGCCTTTCGACGGTATCGGGAAATTCTAGAATCATGGCCGCAACACGAAGAAGCTCTAAGCGATCTGGCGCAGATACACAGTAGTCGATTTCGATTTGAAGATGGTCGACCCTACTATCGAAGATTACTAGCGAGTAATCAGGGTCACTGGTTAGCACGTGAATCCCTTAACCTCACGAATATCTTTGCCCGTCCACAAATCACCGTCGGAGTTGGTTACATCAAAATGGACGGATTCGATGGTTCCTTGCTCACGAAATATCTGCCGGTGACTGCCGAGATCTTTGCCCCATTTTCACAGGATTTGTGGGCTGGACTAGGGTACCAATGGGTCAAGTTTGATGTCCCTGGCAAACCATCCTCCGCCAATATTGGGCGGGTGATGGCGCGTTATTCTCCTTCGCTGTTTTGGCATGTGGATGGCTACGTCAGTGGATTGAGCTATTCAGGTACGAAGAAATCGAACGTGAATTTTGGTGCAGGGGTGTCCTATGAATGGCAATCAGGTTTGAAGGGCCGCATCGAAACTGGCAGACAAGATCTTTGGCAAAATGCAGAAACTATTCGGCGGAACATTTCCTATCATTCCTATGCAGCGGGAGCTGAATATCATGTGACACGGGATCTGGAGCTCACCGCGGGTGTGGGCTATTGGGACTATTCGGATAACAATTGGAATGTGAACGGACAATTTGCTGGAGCATACGATTTACTGCCGTTCCCCCATCCCCTTCGCGTACGGTATCAACTTGATGCGTTCGGGTTCGACAAGAAGCGGGTGTATTTTTCTCCAGAATTTTTTGCCAAGAATACATTTGGGGTTGGTTGGCAACACTTCTTAGGATTTCCACGGCGTAAGGAATACCATGGAGAAACTCCGATGAAGAATCGATATTCGGGAATCGACATTGCACAATATTTGGGCTGGCCAACACGGCCGGTGTATCTTCCCAAAACTCCGTTGAATGGCTACAGTCTGGATTATGGATTCTCTGTGGATGATGAAAATAATCTCTATCACCAAGTCTCGGCGTCGTTTGCCTATGCCATGACACGGCGATGTCATTTGCATGTGGCCGGCATGCTGATACGGGCTAATGTCGTGGATCAGGATTCCATCAATGGATTTGTGCAATGTCATCTTTAAACAAAGAATGTTGTATAGGGTTACCCCACTTTAAGGCACATGGCTGAATCGTGTCCTTCGGTTTTCGTCCCTCATTGCGGTCCTGGAGATTTCCTGGAATCTCCAGGGTCTTTAGTTCTCTTCTGGTTCTCCTGAGTCCCGTGGTATTCTCAGCCTGCCAATCTTCGCAGTCGGTGTTGCCTCTTCATGAACTGATACCGCTTGCTTGGCAAGGTTATCAGCATCGATTTATCGAGGCTGAAGGGCGAGTCCGCCGTCCACTGAATCAAAACGACACCGTCTCCGAGGGACAAGCCTATGCCTTGCTGATAGCTGTTGCGTTGGACGATCAAGCAACATTTGATCGTGTCTTGGCTTGGACGACCCGTCATCTTTCACGCTCACAACAATTTGGCGACCGTCTTCTCGCGTGGCACTGGGAACTCGGACAAGGCGTGACGGACTGGAATAGTGCTGCCGACGCAGAAGTGGATCTGGCCTTGGCTCTCCTGTTAGCGCATGTACAATGGCAAGACGAGCGGTACCATCGGGAAGCTCTTCTGTTATTGCAGGACATTTTGGATTTGGAAACCGAAGTGATTGCTGGGAAACGGTATCTCCTTCCTGGGAATTGGCGTCTGGACACTGCCGTTCAGCCTCTGAATCCCTCTTATTTTTCTCCAGCTCATTTTCGGCTATTTTATGCCGTAACTGGCGATGTCCGATGGAAAGAACTCCTGCAAAGCACCTATGCTTTCTTGCATGGATTGCCACGTCAACAGACCTTACCCATTCAACCGGGTTTGGTTCCAGATTGGGTCGGAATTGATCCGCAGGGCAACTTTGGCCATGCCGAAGGGTTTTCTTCCTATGTCACATGGGATGCGGTACGCATGCCATGGCGGGTCGCTCTCGATAAGCTGTGGGGGCAGGAGGCTTGTGGACAGGATTATTTACGGGACATCACGGAGTTTTGGACACACGAATGGAAGAAAAGAAACGGCAAATTCTTCCTTGAATATGATCTAGTCGGACAAGCTCTTGACACTCAAGAACAGGTTGGTGCCTATGCGATGTCACTCCCTGCCTTATACGTCATGCAATCTCCCCTGACCTTCGATGTGCTGCAAAAAGTACAAAAACGGTTTGATACAGATAACCAGTATTTCCAGCAGGTCGATGACTATTACCAAAATAGTTTAAGCCTTTTAGGACTCTTGTCTCTCCCGCCGTCGAGTGATTCTGATATCCCCTCGTTGGTTCGTGTTTTTCGCGGCTTGTCTCAAAGCGATCAGCAGCTCTGTACCGGAATCCAACCGATCGTTCAGTAGAACGTGGTCAGTTCGTTGTGCCATTCCTGGTGAAGTGAGATTTACGGTTTTTTCGCCAAGGCAAGGCCGATGAGTTGCTCGGGGTCGGTGTACCATTTCACGAGTTCAAACCCGGATCGAAGAAGAAGGCTTTTGGTTAAAGCACGATCGTATTTTGTGCTGAGTTCGGTGCGGATTTCTTCTCCTTCTTGCAGCGGAACCGAAAGATGTAACTCTGGAATGTCTATGGTTTGATCTTCTGAGGATCGCAACCACATTTCAATGCGGTGCGCGTCTGGGTTGTAGCGCGCCACATGCTCGAATTTGTCTGGGTTGCATTGGGCGCCCAGTTGGGTCTGTAGGACTCGGAGAATATTTTTGTTGAATCTCGCCGTAATGCCCTTTGGATCATTATAGGCGGCTTCTAATCGGGCAGGATTGGTGATGAGTTGAACGCCTAATAAGAAATAATCTCCTGAGGCCATTTCGGTATTCACAGCAGTGAGAAAGTCTTCTGCCGCGATTGTTGGAAGATTGCCAATAGTCCCTCCTAAAATCACGACTAACCGTTTGCCGCCTTCAGGAATATGTTCCAGGTGAACTAAAAAGTCTCCCGCGACGCCGTGAATCTGAAGGCCAGGATATTCCTTAATCAATTCTTCGGAGACCCGACGGACAATCGTTTCATCCACATCAAATGGGACGAAATGGTGGAGTTGGTCTGCCTCGGCCATGGCATCTAAAAGCACTCGTGTTTTTGTAGCAGCCCCTGACCCCAATTCCACGAGCTCCTCCGCCCCACTCAATGCGACGATTTCGTCGGCCCATCTGACCAGCAATTGATGCTCAGTTCGTGTTTGATAATATTCCGGCAATTCACAGATTTGCTCGAAGAGTGTCGAGCCCCGTTCATCATAAAATAGTTTTGACGGCAACGTTCTCGGAGTGCTCAGGAGGCCCCTTCTGACGATGGTTCCCAAGGTGTCAGCATTTTCCCTGGTGCTGGGAACGTCAATGGTTATCGATGCCTCGGTTTTGGAATTCATGTATTCCTCCCTGGTTCGAGAACAGACAAATAGGGTTGACGAAAACTTCTAACAACTGGGTTGTGATAGACGTGTCAGGTACGTTTCAGGATCAACTTGCATCATTCTGATGAGAAGAAAAAGTGAATTGGAGAGGATGAGGGAAGAATGAAAAATGAAATGATGAGGATACTATACTGGGCCTGACCCATTGATGCAACCAAGAGTGGCGGTGAGATTGCAAATAACGAGGATGAACGAACGGAGGGGAAAATTATTCCATGGTTATCGCGATGATTCCAAGCCTTGTGGGCGCACCCATCGTTCGATCCACCCGAGTAAGCCATCGACAAGTAGGGCCAAAAAAGTGGCAGGTAGGGCTCCTGAAAGGATTACATGCACATTCGCTAATTGTAGCCCTGAAACGATGGGAACGCCCAATCCACCAGCTCCAATGAAGGCGGCGAGGGTAGCGGTGCCTACCGTCCAAATGGCGGCGGTTCGAATTCCAGCCATGATGGTTGGTGCGGCAAGGGGAAGGCGGACTGATCGTAAAATTTGCCATTCCGTCATCCCAAGGGCTCGACCAGTTTCAACAACTGATGGGGCTGCATCGCGCAAACCAGAAAAGGTATTACGCAGGATAGGATAAAGGGAATAGATCCATAACGCCATAATAGCGGGCAGTACGCCCACCCCAAAAAGCGGAATCATAAAGGCCAACAAGGCAATGGAGGGTATGGTTTGCGACATGCCAATGAGGCGGATCATGGTTTCCGCGCCTGTTCGCCAACGTTCCAGTATGAATGCGATGGGGATGGCGACGATAATTCCTAGCAGTAAGCCTAGCCCCGCCAATCCTAAATGTTCTCCAGTACGAACCAATAAAGGCTTTCGTTGTTCCCACATATAGGAAAAAAAAGATTGGGATACTTGTGGCAAGGTTGCAGCCCTTTGATGGTCTTCTTCAACTAAACGCAATGTGCGTAAGGCGTCATGGGCCACTCGAGGTATGCTTTCACCCTGTTCTTGGATACGTAGGTTCAATTGTCGCATGCGTTCAGGACTGAGTGCATGCGTGAGAAGACTGAGGATTTGGCTGAGTTCAGGGTGTTGCTCCAGCGTTTCTCCACGTACCAAGGCGGCGGCATCATAGGGTGGGAAAAAGTGACGGTTGTCTTCTAAGACCACAAAGTCGTACACCGCCAAGCGGCCATCGGTGGTATAGACGTCAAGGACATCAATGTCGCCATTGTCCGTCGCTTGATATTTCATGGCTTGTTGCATGCCGATCACTTCACGAAATTTCAGTCCATACAATTGGTTGAGCCCTGGCAAGCCATCAGCCCGTTCGATGAATTCATAGCCAAATCCGGCTTTCAATATGGGTGCGGAGCTAACTAAGTCAGTAATTGTCTGTATATTTAATGTTTGGGCACGATCTCGTCGTAGGGCCAGGGCATAGGAATTATCAAACCCTAGTGGTGCGAGCCACCACAGGTTCCAGCGTTTTCGAAATTCACTACGCACGTGGTTTAACACCTGACTGGGATCTTGCATGGCTGGTTTGCCAAGGATGGTCATGAGCCCGGTGCCGGTATATTCCGGATAGAGGTCAATGCTGCCCGACGTTAAGGCCTGAAAACAAATTTGTGTGCCAGCCAGACCTAACCGTCGTTCAACCGTTAATGTCGTGTGGTTTTCGATTAATTGGGCAAACATTTCTGCCAACAGTCGATTTTCCAAAAAGTTTTTTGAACCCACCGTGATCGTTGTACTAGTTGAGGCCATGGCTGTCCCGATCAAGAACAAGAAGATGACTGTACCGCAAAGGCTTCTCTTCACCCATTGAGTATGTAATGCCCAAACGTGTGATATATCGGAAAGCCACGGTCTCATTGCTATGTGGTCATGCTTTGTGATGTTGGATAAGAGAGGTGACATATAGGGTGGCGGGAGCATGCACAAGCTCTTGTGGATCTCCAATTTGATGAATGCGTCCATCTTTTAACACGGTGATACGATCACCTAGACGAAAGGCTTCTGACATATCGTGGGTTACTAGGACCATGGTTTTTCGGAGGGTGGTTTTGAGGTTGAGAAACTGCTCGTGCAATTCATGGCGGGTCAGGGGATCTAGAGCGCTAAACGGTTCATCGAGTAACACAATTGGAGGATCAGCGGCTAATGCCCTGGCGACGGCCACACGTTGGCGTTGCCCGCCGGATAATTCAATGGGAAAACGGTCAGCTATCTGTGCTGGATCGAGATTGAGGAGAGGCAGTAAGGTATTGAGGCGATCATATTGTTGCTGAATAGGCCATTCTAATAACTGCGGTACTAAACAGACGTTGCGTCGGATAGTCCAATGCGGAAAGAGGCCTCCGTCCTGAGGAACATATCCCAATCGGCGACGAAGTGTAATAGGATCTTGATTGTTTGCCAGATGACCTTGAATGAAGACTTCCCCAGAAGAAGGTTCAGTGAGACGATTCAGTAAGCGCAGAAGTGTGGTTTTCCCAGAGCCACTCTCACCAATAAGGGCCATGGTTTCGCCCTGCTTCACTCCCCAATCGATATCCTGAAGCGCATAGGTGCCGTCAGGGAATCGTTTGCTGACCTGCTGGACTTCAAGCTCCTGGGTGGTTGTCACGGGAAATCTAGGATAGAGGGAGGAAACATGTCCAAATTAGCACTACTGCACGGGTAAGTTTGGAGATTTCAAGCTAAGGGACTGTGGGCAGGATAGCAAGGAATGGCAATCGTGGCTAGCCAATAAGACTCTGGCTCGTGGTATCAGTCATGCTACTGGTCTCTGCGTTAGCTAGAATTTTGAGAAGGTGAGTGGGAACTTTTCGAATGCTGTCAAGTTCGTTATAGTATTGTCAGCCCCGTATGGGGCTTTTCTTTTGTGCGAATATTAATTCTTGTTTATTGCTCCGCTTTCATTAATGAGGTCAAGGATGATGACTCAATGCTCTAGCCTTCAAAAAGAGTTGGAAGAAGCTCGGAGACGGACAGACAGTCTATTTGCTTTGGTCAGTTCAAAGGGCATGTATGCTCGCCCAATTCCCGAGCGCCATCGATTGATTTTTTACTTAGGCCACCTTGAGGCATTTGATTGGAATCAACTGTGTCGATGGACATTAGACAAGCCGGCATTTCATGCATCATTTGATCAACTATTTGAGGCGGGCATTGATCCAGCGGTGGGTTCAGCTTCTACCGATAGCCCTGCCGATTGGCCGACCATTAATGAGGTTGAAGACTACAACGCTCGAGTCAGACAAGAAGTGGATCGAGCCATTCCGCAGGTGCCAGGAGAAATGGTTCATGTGGCTATCGAGCATCGTCTCATGCATGCCGAAACGACTGCCTATCTGTTGTGGCATTTGGAGCGTCATGAAAAACAGGTTCCGATATCCAAGCCACTATCACTGAATGGACTTGCTCCTTCAGACGAACTGGTGGAGATTCCTGCCGGATTTGCGACCTTAGGTTGGCGTTGCGAGGATGGATTTGGTTGGGACAATGAATTTACTGCGCATGAGGTGTTTGTGCCAGAGTTTGCTATCAGTCGGTATAAGATTACCAATAGCCAATATCTCCAATTTGTCAATGAAGGTGGGGAAGTGCCTGCGCGGTGGAAACGTCTAGGGAAACAGTGGATGTTAGAGACGATGTTTCATGAGGTGCCCTTGCCTCTTTCCTGGCCAGTCTATGTGACTCGACAACAGGCGCGGGCTTATGCCGATTGGAGGGGATTGGCACTTCCGACTGAATCCCAATTTCATCGTGCAACGTATGGCAATCCTGCAGGCTTCGAGCAAGAGTTTCCTTGGGGGGATGAGTCCGTTCACGCCGCGCATGGGAATTTTGATTTTCAAGCTTGGGATCCGGTGCCTGTCACGGCCAACGCAGACGGAGCCAGTGCTTTTGGTGTCGCACAACTAGTGGGCAATGGCTGGGAATGGACCTCGACGCCGTTTTACCCGTTTGAAGGGTTCAACCCCCTTCCGACATATCCTGGGTATTCAGCGCGATTCTTTGATCAAGATCACTATGTCGTCAAAGGAGCAGGACCACAGACTGCAAGTCGATTGCTACGGCGCTCTTTCCGCAATTGGTTTCGGCAAGACTACCCCTATGCCCATACGGCCTTTCGCTGCGTCAAGACCTAAACATCCCATGTGATGTTCTATCCTCTTGCCGTGATGAATTGCCACGGCTTTCCCGTTTGCTGGAAGGCCTACGCTGATACGTCTCTGCCCATAACGCCTTTCTCGGTGACTATGAACGTTCCATATGCTCGTCACGACCCACGCCGTTGGTGGACGGATCTGGCTGGAGTCTGGAAAGACACGCGGCTGATTGTTATGACGGCTCAGATTGCCGGCATTTACGCGGCCATTCTTATTCCCTTTAAAGCCGGCATTCCAATTATTCCAGGATTTGTGGAACTCCGTCCGGCAAATGCCATCCCAGTAGTTGCGTCATTGCTATTTGGTCCCGCTGCGGCTTGGGGGGCCGGCATTGGTAACCTCATTGGAGATTGTTTCGGAACGTTAGGACCGGCAAGTGTTTTTGGATTTTGGGGAAATTTTTTCTTTGGCTATATTCCTTACCTTTTGTGGGGGCGTTTGGGTTACTGGTCATCGGGGAAACCCCCTGTTATCAAGTCTTGGGATCAAGGCCTGGAATATGGAGTCATCTGCCTTATCGCATCGGGAGTATGTGCTGGCATTATTAGTTGGGGTGTGGAATGGTTGGGGCTGCTCCCATTTCTGATGTTGGCTCCGGCGATCTTTTTTAACAACATTGTCATGAGCCTGGTATTAGGGCCGCCATTGTTGGGATTTCTGTATCCCAGAGTCCAGCGCTGGCATTTACTCTATGACGACATGTGCCTCGAACATGAATCCGTCAAAGTGAGTGCAGCGCATGAGGATTTTCCTCGAGGTGATATGCCTGTTTCCGGCCAGCTGAAAGTACAAAGTTCTCGTACGGTCTTGGACTGCATAAATGTCTCGTTCAGTTATGCCAATCGTACAATCCCAGCGATACAGCATGTTTCCTTTTCGGTGGCTCCTGGTGAACTGGTGGTGGTGTTAGGCCGAAGTGGATCTGGAAAATCTACGCTCTGCTATCTGTGTCAAGGACTGATTCCGCATTTGATACCCGGAACATTGTCCGGCACCCTGCAGGTATGTGGACAAGACACTCGAGCTGATCCCGTATGGAAACGAGCAGCGTTGGTAGGATTGGTCTTCCAGGACTTTGAAACCCAGCTAGTCGGCACTACCGTCAAAGCGGAACTATTACATCCGTTGGAGTATCGTAATCCACCCTTACAGCCCAGCGATATTCATCGACGGATTGCCGCAGGACTTGATGCCGTGGGGCTTGAGCCGATCCTTAATCGTGATCCGATGATGATGTCAGGGGGGCAACGACAGCGATTGGTACTCGCATCAGTTCTTGTGCAAGAACCAAAGGTGTTGATCTTGGATGAGCCCGGTTCAGATTTGGATCCTGCGGGCCGGACACATCTTCGGCAGACAATGCAGTCGTTACGAGATCAAGACACGGCGTTGATCATGACGGAACAAGATCACGAAGATCTTCAACTCGCTGACCGTGTGATTGTGTTAGATCATGGTCAGATGGTCTGGGAAGGAGCCCCTCAGGTGCTTCTCCGACAGCCAGACTTGTTGCGAGACCGAGGGATTCGCCCTTTGGCATTGACAGAATGTTTCGAAGGATTGACCTGTGCTTCGTTGCCTCTAACGGTCGAAGAAGCTTGGTCGCACATGGAGAAATTACATCTGACGCTTGAAGCACCCCCTCAGGTGTTAGATGACACGGTGCGTTTGGGGAAATCACGACATCCCCTCGAGGCGGAACGAGAGCCATTGATCCGAATCGAAGACGTATGGTTCCGCTATGCTAATCGACCAGTCCTTCAGAATCTCGATTTCGTTGTATACCAGGGAGAGTTTGTGGCGTTGTTAGGCGAAAATGGATCTGGAAAAAGCACGATGGCTCGGTTGTTAAATGGACTTCTTTCCCCAACGAAGGGGCGAATTCTGATTAATAGCATGGATACGCGCATAGCATCGATACACGAATTAGCCAAACAGGTAGGCTTGGTTTTTCAAAATCCCGATCATCAGATCTTTGCAGAGACTATTTGGGAGGAAGTGACCTTTGGCGTGAAGAACCTTGGGTATTCTGAGGAGGAAATTTCTGTGCGTGTACAGGAAGCTCTCGAGGCCGTCGGTTTATCGGTTAAGAAGAGTCGCACCCTCGATCCATTTTCCTTGCGGAAGGGGGATCGGCAACGGGTTGCTGTGGCTTCAGTTCTAGCGATGCGGCCGTCCCTGCTGGTGGTTGATGAGCCTACGACTGGCCTCGATGCGCAGGAATCAGATCGTATGATGGAGATGATCCGCAAGTTAAACCAAGCTGGTCATACCATTATTATGATTACTCATTCGATGCGAATAGTTGCGGAGTATGCTCACAGATGTCTTTTATTAAAAGATGGACAGGTTGTAGCTGACGGATCACCGCGAGATATTTTTGATAATCCGCACCTGGTTCAAACCGCCTCGCTGAGCAGTCTTCCCTTGGTGCGATTTAGTCAACGGTGGGGATTTACCTTATTAACGGTCGAGGAAGTGAAGGCATCTTTGAAGCTGCTCTCCACATGAATGCCATTCGATTGGACTTGAGCACCGCAACTTGAATGTCATGACTTGGAATTGATGGATGAGTGAATTCCGATGAGTGTGTCCCTGTACCTAAACTACCAGACCTGGGTTCACGAGTTAGATGGGCGGACGAAGGTATTGGCAGCGTTAGGTTTCTTTGGTCTGGCGCTGTGTTTCTCACATCCAGTCTATCTCTTTGGTGTCTTAGCTATTGTGGTAGGAGCTCTAGCTGTTGCCCATGCAGGGCTCAATGTCAAAAAAATTTGGGTTCTCACTACGTTGCTTGTGTGTTACAGCGTGACCTTATGGCCATTTTTTGTACAAGGAGCAACGCCCATTCCGATTTTCGGCGAATTAGGCATCACTTGGGAAGGATGTACGTTTGGCCTTGGGATGGGGCTCCGTTTACTTATTATGGTTTGGGTGGGCGTATGGTTGCTTTCCACGACAGCGATCGAAGAATTAGCGGAAGCTTGCCAACAATTGGGGTTGCCGTCCCCAATGAGCTTTGCCTTTTCTCTGGCTTTTCGATGGGCGGGTATTTTGTTAGGGACTGGACTAGGAGTCGTTCAAGCCCAACAAGCACGGGGGTTGGATTTGTCGTCCGGTGGAATTGGGCAACGAATTCGTAAGTATGTGCCATTGGCGGTACCCCTCATAGGGCATGCTCTGCGACAAACGAATTTGCTCGCCATGGCGTTAGAATCGAAAGGGTTTCACCCAACCGCGAAACGGACATTGTGTACAAGGGCAAAGATGCAGGCGATGGATTACGTAGTTATAGCTACTCTCAGTGTTTTGTTGAGTCTCAGTATCTGGATGCGATGGTATGGCGTTGGTACGCTCAATGTCAGTTTCTAAAGCATCATTCAAAAAAAACGGCCTATTCAGTTTCGCTGAATAGGCCATCATATCTTAATCTTAAGAATTGCTGCAAAATGTCTTTACGCTTGTTTTTTCCGAAGTCTCCAGGCTCCCAAACCTAATAGTCCGGATCCAAGCAACACGATTGTTGAGGGTTCTGGATTTTGAACTAACTTCGTTTCAGTGTTGGTGTTGGAAAAGGAGAACATTAGGTCATTACGATCCATGTCTTTCGAGTCTTCAAAGCCGACAAAAGTGGATCCATCTTCTTGATCCGAGACAATCGCATAGTCAGTTCCAGTGGAAAATATCTTTCCCGTATCTTCCACCAAAATAGAAAAAGTTAATACTTCACCGGCCTCGAAAGTTAACCCAAGGTCCGCTAGATTTACTTCGAACCCCTTTTCGGCAGTAGTGCTAAAAAGGTCTACGCCATTAATTGAGAGTGTGCTTGTATATTTTGCATTACTTCCTTCGAATGTAACAATCACGTCATCTGTGCTAGTTGTAACAATAGACCCACCTACAATACCTGCCGCTTGACCCAATGAAGGGAGGAGTGCTAGCGCGAGCCCCAAAGAAAGGGATAGCATCTGATTTTTCTTGAGAAAGGACTTCATATTTTCCTCCATTCTTAATTAGGAGCTGTTAGATTCTACGTATAGGTATTTAGACTATACTAGAATGCCAGGCAACGTCCAGTCCTATTTGTTGTAATCAATACCTTTGTTTAATTTTTTATTATAGCTATCGTGTACAACAGCAATATTTAGGCCATATAAGTTTGTGACTGGTTGATCACTGTACATACAGTGTTCACATTAAGGCATTGCTGGAAAATAATGAGGTTTCTTGCAAATTTCTGAAAGATTGTATGGGTGTTTTTCAACATGAATGAGGCATCTGTGAGTGATTAGGATTTCAAAAATGTAAAAAATAATGACACCGCTTTTTATTAAACTGATTTATGAAGTATAAAGAACACACAAAATCTTCAGATGCAACAAATCCAGCAGTCAGAATCTTTTGCTTGGAAGGATTTTGCTTGAGAAAAAGAGGGAAGTAACTCAATTATAGTATTGCCCGCTTTTTGCCTTAAATATTAAGAATAAATACTTAATTAAAAATTGATAAAAACAATGGCCGGTTTTGTATGGTGATGAGATGTGAACCCTCAGGTCAGAGGTAGGAAGGTAAAGGTGTTATCCAAGGACCGGATTAGAGTCGCAGGAATATTCTTCTTCGGCGAGTTCAATAAATTTTGAGATGTTTTTTATGCACCGACCACAACAATTTTGTTTGTCATCAAGTTCTAATGTCGAAGCAAGCTTTTTAGGGCAGGTAACCCCAGCTCTTCCAAGTTCCTTAACATCAGATTCTTTAATGCCTTTACAAATGCAGATATACATCGTTGTATTCGGTTGGTTTTTGTAATTCGATAATGATAATGGTTTTCAAATTTAATTAATTTTACTATGAAGGTGGCCTGCTGTCAAGCGAAGAAATTACCGTATAACTCATTGATAGTATGGAGATTTACGGTTGAACGATCGGCGGAATTTTTGTTGCTAAACCAAAATCATTCTTTTCTCACTTTTTTAGTAAACAGAAATGTTCTGAGCATCATAAATATTGAGAGAGATTAGTGAACAAACACGGCTGTATCAAAGATTGTGAGGGTGGTGTTGAGCTTCGGATCTACTGCCAACCCCGGGCCAACAAGACGGAAATAGCTGGAGAACATGGTGATACGCTCAAAGTCCGCCTTGCTGTTCTTCCAGTTGAAGGGCGCGCCAATCGAGAGCTCATAAAATTTTTAGCCAAGTTTTTTGGTATAACTCAGCGGCAACTACGGATTCTGTCCGGATTAACAGGACGGCGGAAGCTTGTTTTGCTCAGCGGCCTCAAGGCCCAAGACATTGAAGATCGTCTGAAGTCGTAAAACTCCCAGCGAGCGTCGATTGGCTGCTGGCCATGGTCATAAAACCGTTCGGTTTACAAGCTTCCAGGGCACTTTTATAATGCCCAGCTTCCCAAAAAGCACTATGACAAGAGTGAGTTTTAAAGAAAAGTGGAAGACCATGCCTAACGTTTGTGTTAGCTCATTGACCTATTCTAGCTATCGATCATTCTAGATCTATATGAATAATCCACCACAATCAGACAGTTTACACACCCTGTTGTTGGATCACCTGGAGGTAACCCGGGCCAAAGACGTGTGTACACAACTAGCCGAATTTCGTTGCGAGACAACCGTTTTCGAATTGTTCGACGAATTGGGTGAGATGTCTTCAAAAGTGCAGGGCAAAGCTATTTCAGTGTTGAGTGAGATGAGTGAGAAGGACTGTTTGCCGAGTGTGGTGCCGTGGTTGGATTTGGGTATTGTCTTGACGCAATCCTCTGGGGCCTTAGGTCTTCGGTATTTTAGCGAAAGCCCAACGATACTTTATTTTGTTCAGACGTCTGAACTCCGGCATCAATTACTTGCGCATGTCCTAGAACTTGCAGACGAATCTGTAGAATCAGCTCCACATTGTGCCTATGAGTGGTTGAAAGTGTTGCCGGAGTTGTCCAAAGAGCATTCACTTCAAGAAATACAGCAATGGGCTGAATTGGGGATGGAGTTGGCCAGATGGAATTATGTTGTCGGCAATGAGTTTTTTCGTGAGAGCCCAGCTATTGTGGATGCGATTCCGCTTGAATCAGCAAGAGATTGGATTGGATTTGGCATGAAGTTGATGGTTCAGAACAGTCTGGGGAAGCCGGATTATCTCGGCACCTTAGAATTTTTTCGAGCAAGTCCCAATTTATTTCGAGAAATCACGGAGCCGGACGTCAAACAACAGGTTGTGGTAGTCGGGTCGAATCTGGCGGATCGCTCGCCAGAACAAGCGATGACATTTCTTGCTGAGGCGCCGGCTCTGCTTGCACGGCTATCATGTGAAGACTGGAAGCTCCGGGCATTGAAATTTGGATTGTTAGTGGTCGACAAAGATGTTGAAGCAGCCTTGACCTATTTCCGGCAGGTTCCTGAAGTGATGAATTTGCAAGGAGCCCCTGAAGACATGGCTGTCTTCGATGCCTGGTTTGGCCAGGGAATGGAGGCGTTGGACTATAGCGTTGAAGCTGGGCGAGCGTTCTTTGCTTTAGAAACGCAGCAGGCTTGTGTGGCAGTAGAAGAGGCACTGACGGGAGTTCCACTTCGGCAAGTCGGACGATCTCTGAAAATGTTTGCCCGAGCCATGTGCGGGGATGACGTGAACATTGAGCCGCTTCCTGCTAGTGGGCCCAGTGGTGGAGCGTTGGATGCAGACTTGCGGAACATCCACTCGGAGCGAGCGCATTCACACCCTGAGACTCTGACTCTTTATCTTCCTCTTATGATGAAGCGGTCGCCGACGCAAGAAGGAAATCGGCGATGGTATACCGTCATGGTGGCGCATGAGGTTGGGCATGTGGAATTTGGCACGTATCGTGTATCACAGCGCCTTGTTCACCGACTCGCTTCCAATCTACAGGCCCGGTATGATCATGTACCGCGCACGTCAATTGAGCTGATTCACACTCTGGGCGATCTATTTAACCTCTATCCACAAGCGGGAGTTATTCGGGACTTGTGGGAAGTGATTGAAGATGCTCGGATTGATTTTATGCTGAAGCACGAATATCCAGGTTTACGGGAAGATTTGGCGATTTTGACAAAAGAGGCGGTTGCGACGCGCACGTTGTCACATGGTATGACCGCGCGAGAAATTGTGCTGGATGCCATGCTACTTCATTTTTCTGAGCTAACCAAAGACGATTTTTCCAGGCCGGGCCTGCAAGAGGTTATCGACGAAGTATGGGAGGAAGCTCAAACGATTCTCCACCCCCATGCCACGGCTGATGATGCACTTGAGCTGGCTGATCGGGTTTATCGGATCTTAGAGTTAAGCATTGGTTCTTTTGATAATGACCAAGATGACCGTGAACTCGAAGCATTTTCTCAAACGGGTGCTATCGCGGATGATGGCGAATATCATGAGGCTAGCGAACATTTGGAGAAAGACTATCAATCAGTCGAAAATTGGGATTTCCGAGGGATTCTTGATCCCAATCGAGTGAAAGCAGAGGATATGAAGCAGTCGGAAGCACAATCCCAGGGCGGACAGTTTGGGGGGGGATCTTCAGAAGTAAAAAATGATGGAGGGACCGGGTCTCGTCATGAATCTGATCATGCGCAATCCGAAAAGCCACAAGATTCTCAGGATGCCCGTTTCGGAGACTCACCATTACAGCGATGGATCCAACCGAATTTTCGTGGACAACAGGGTCTTGGCGGCAAGGCTCTTCAGCCTAGTGAATATCTTTACCCTGAGTGGGATGGCATCGTCCAAGACTATCGCCCTCAATGGTGCCGAGTTCTCGAGCAAGTAGGGGTGGACGGTTTGCCAGATTTTGTGGATGAGACGTTTCAGACCTACGGCGCCATGGTTCGTGTTATCCGACGCTATTTTGAAACGATTCGCCCTGAAGCTCTCCGTCGGTTAGGCCGTCAAGCTGATGGAGAGGATATTGATCTGGATGCGCTCGTGAGTTGGATTGTGGATCGGCGACAGGGACAGGAACCGCCCGATCGAGTCTATGCTACGCGCCAAAAACATGACCGACAGGTTGCGGTCGCGTTTCTGGTGGATATGAGTGGTTCAACTGGCCGCCAAATTGGAAGCGGAGCACGTTCTGTCATCGATATCGAGAAAGAAGGATTACTACTGCTCGCAGAGGCTGTATCTGCGATCGGCGATGACTATGCCATCTATGGTTTTTCTGGCCAAACGCGACAAGCGGTGGACGTACACATTCTGAAAGATTTTGATCATCCACCCGGTGGTCGCGTGAGCCTCAAAATTAGTGGGATTAAGTCACGGCAACAAAACCGTGACGGCGCGGCGATTCGTCATGCTGCGAATCGTCTGATGCAACAACCTGCCAAAGTGCGTTTGCTGGTCTTACTCAGTGATGGAAAGCCACTTGATGATGACTATGCAGAAGAATATGCGCTAGAAGATACCAAGATGGCCTTGCGAGAGGCGCGTAGTCAGGCGATTCATCCGTTTTGCATTACGATCGATCAATCGGCTACCGACTACGTCCGGCGCATGTACGGCGATGTTGGGTTTTTGGTCGTGGAGGATGTTGAGTCCCTTCCGACTCGATTGCCAAAAATTTACCAGCGTCTGACGACCAAGTAGAAGGCGGCGGATATAAACAATTGCCATGAACCAATCAACCACACGCCCTGAAGTTCCGGCCTGGGTGTATAAGCTGTTCACCGGACATCAGTATCCCTATGTACGTCGGCAGGCTAAGTTTGATAGAAAGGATCGGCCAGCTTCGGGTGAACAACGAGAGCCCACTCCGGACGAGATACAGGAGAAGTTCTGGGAAATCTACCCTCGGTGTACGACCAAGATGTTGCAGGAAGTCAAAACCGGGATGATAGTCACCTTCCATGAATTGTGCAGTTATGGGGCTGGAGAATATCAAGAGTTTATTGACCAGCCCGAAGAATTTTTAGCGCGAGAATATGGCAAGAAAAAGATTAAAGTCAATTTTTATGATGGTGATAATTTTGTCTGCACGATTAACTTTAAAGTTGCGGGGTGGACCGGCCATGATGAGGAATAAGGCTGGCCGAGCAGGGCTTGGAGAGGAATAGGTGGTCTCATGCGTCGGATAAAGGTCACGGTGGTCGGGTCTGGAAATGTGGGTGGTTCGATTGCACAGCGGTTAGCCGAAAAAAACTGTTATGACATTGTACTGGTTGATATCGTTGAAGGGCTGCCGCAAGGGAAAGCCCTCGACCTTCTTGAAGCAGGACCTGTCTGCGCCTACGACTCTCTCGTGACTGGTGCAAACGAGTACGACACGACAAAAGACTCTGATCTGGTCGTGATTACCTCGGGAATCCCACGTCGTCCGGGAATGAGCCGAGACGAATTGCTCGCAACCAATACCAATATAGTGTCTACTGTGGTCAGAGAAACAGCCTCGCGTTCCCCTCAGGCGATCTTCATCATTGTGTCTAATCCGTTAGATGTCATGACGGATGTAGCATATAGAGTGTCCGGCTTCCCTAAGAGTCGAGTTCTGGGGATGGCGGGTGTGCTGGATTCCGCTCGGTTTCGGTCGTTTATTGCGGAAGCCCTGCAAGTCTCCGTCGAGAATGTCCATGCGATGGTGTTAGGTGGGCATGGAGATTCTATGGTACCCTTGAACCGGTATACGACCGTGGCTGGGCGGCCGATCGACGAATGGTTTTCACCACAACAGTTGGAAGCGCTGATCACGCGCACACGTGAGGGCGGAGCTGAAATCGTCAACCTGTTAAAGACCGGCAGCGCATTTTATGCCCCCGCGGCGTCTGTTGTCGAAATGGTGGAAGCGATTACAAAAGATCAAAAGAAAATCCTACCATGTGCGGCGCTCTGCGAAGGTGAATATGGATTCCACGACCTATTTTTGGGTGTCCCAGTGAAACTTGGTTCGAATGGAGCAGAAGCCATTATTGAATATGCCCTCTCGGCTGAGGAAAAGGCTGCCCTGGAGGCCTCTGCCAAGGCTGTACGTGAGTTGTGCAAACAGGTAAGTGAAATTAGAAAAAAAACTGCCTAGCCTCACCAATCCCGTCGATGTGTTCTTCTTGTATGACCTGAATGATTCTGCCGTGAGGATGCAACGAGCAATCACTCCTTGACGGCTTTGTCGACCCATTCGTATAGTGAATATCTTGTGTCTCTGGGGTGAGTGGGACTATTGGATTCTCTTCATATTTGATGAATAGACCATGTCAATATTATCTAACAATTCTTCAGCAGAACAGATGGCCTTGCGAGTATTGAGGGAGATCCCAGGAGAAGCTTGGGATATTGAACCCTATTGCCAACTTGGGGGATACGAGGCTTGGAAGCGTTGCGTGACGGAGAACGACCCGCAAGCTGTGATTAACCAATTGAAAGACGCGCATTTGCGTGGTCGGGGCGGGGCCGGGTTTCCGACCGGGATCAAGTGGGAAAAAGTACTGAATCATCGAGTCACCGAGCGCTATTTTGTGTGCAATGCCGGTGAACATGAGCCGGGCACGTTTAAGGATCGGTATTTGTTGAAACATCGGCCCCATCAGTTGCTAGAAGGGTGTTTGATTGCAGCCCATACGGTTGGAGTCAAAGAAGCGTATATCTATCTCAATCACGAATTTGCTGAGGAGAAAGCCATTTTTGAGCGAGCAAAAGAAGAGGCTTGCGGTAAAGGCTTCATCGGCGAAAACATTCTGGGAACTGGGCTGAACTTAGACATAGAAATTTTTGATGGCTATGGGAGTTATGTGGCAGGCGAAGAAACCGCCATGTTGGAGTCGATGCAAGGACGTCCGGCCCAACCTAAGCAAAAACCACCTTTTTATCCTACGGAGTTTGGACTGCATGGAAAACCGACTTTAGTCAACAATGTTGAGACGCTGTCGAATATTCCGCAGATCCTCCAAAATGGCGCTGCCTGGTTTCGTGAAGTAGGAACGAGTACGTCTCCTGGAACGATGTTGTTTTCGCTGAGCGGATCGGTCGTTCGTCCCGGTGTGTATGAATTGCCGTTAGGGACTCCCCTTCGCCATTTGATTGAGGTGTGCGGGCAAGGTGTGCCGAATGGACATGGGGTCAAAGCGGTGTTTCCTGGTGGTCCGTCCTTTTCGATGATTGGGAGTGATCAGCTAGATTTGCCCATGGGCTTTGATTCGTTAAAAAAGGCTGGGACCGGGCTCGGTTCTGCGGGCGTGATTGTGGTCGATGATGCTACCTGTATGGTAGAGCAGACCTTAAAGTTCTCGCATTTTTTTGAGGAAGAAACCTGTGGTCAATGTCCACCGTGTCGAATCGGAACCGAAGAGCTAGCCACGATTGTGCGGAAAATCGAGAATGGACAGGGTGAAGAAGCGGATCTCGAAAAACTCTTGCAAGTCTGCGGGTTTGTGAAAGGCACCGGATTTTGTACCTTGGTGACGGGCGCAGCCGTACTCGTGCAAAATAGCTTGCGACTCTTTCGACATGAGTTTGAAGAACATATTGAACTGGGGCGGTGTCCGATGAAGCCAACACCGGTCGCGGCTGGATAAGAGCGCAGTTTATGCCACGAGTGACGTTTGTTCATTCACAGGGCAGAAGCGGTGACGTGGAAGAAGGGCTGTCATTGTTAGAATCAGCCGAACAGATTGGGTTTCCCTTGAATCATGATTGTGGGGGCAATGCGTCGTGTACGACATGTCGTGTGGATGTCGTTGCTGGCCTGGAAAATCTCTCTGACATTGATTTTGATGAACAAGATTTGTTGGATCGGGAAGCCCTAACCGAACCGTACCGACGACTGGGATGTCAAGCACGAGTGTTAGGGGATGTCATTGTGCAAGTCCCGGAAGACAAATGGGGCAACACGTCCTTCGATCAAACTGAGCAGGTGAACGCCTCGCAATAGAGTGCGAAGACCACACCTGGACATTTTCGCAGAACTCGAGCGTCGTCCTTTCTGAATTCTCTCATCAGCATAGGGTTGATCGTCGTCTCTCATGTCTACCACCACATTGATTGCTCGATCCTATAAGTTTTGCGCAGCCCATCGGTTGCACACTGATGTCTTGTCGGATGCAGAAAACCAACGCATATTTGGCAAATGTAATAATCTCAACGGGCATGGGCATAATTATAAAGTCACGGTGACGGTGCAGGGTGATCTGGATCACAAAACTGGGCTGGTCGTGGATAGTGAAAGGCTGGATCAGGTTGTGCAAGAAGTGATTGTCAAGCGATTCGATCATCAACATTTGAACTTTGATCCAGCGTTTCAAAATTTGCCGACGACTGGAGAAAACCTCGCGCGATTAATTTGGGAATTGTTAGTGGATCGAATACCTTCTGGGCAACTTGTCAAGATTGGTGTTTTGGAAACCCGCGACAATTTTTTTGAGTATAGGGGAGATCAGCCATCCCAGATAAAATGAGAAACGACCACTTCTGAAAAACTGGAACCTCATGCGCAAGAAACCAACATCATCGAAGTCAGTGTCTCGTGGTCGAAAAGTTCGGAGCCTGGTGGACTCGGACAATTTTGAAATCATGAATCCGGCACCGGTCAAGGAGATCGAACCGACGGTGAGAAAACTCCTGAGCCAACTGGGAGAGGACCCGGACCGCAACGGGTTGCACGAGACCCCTAGGCGGGTGGCTAAAGCTCTTACTTATTTAACTCAGGGCTATCATCAAGATATCGACGCATTATTGAACGATGCCTTGTTTCCGATTCAATATGATGAAATGGTCATCGTGAAAGATATCGATTTCTATAGCCTGTGTGAACATCATATGTTGCCGTTCTTCGGGAAGTGCCATGTGGGATATATACCGAGGAAACATGTTGTGGGGCTGAGCAAAGTGCCGCGGATCGTGGACATGTTCAGTCGACGTCTTCAAGTGCAAGAGCGGCTAACTGTGCAGATCGCTCATACCATTCAAGAAAAACTCAATCCACATGGTGTGGGTGTGGTAATGGACGCACGACACCTTTGTATGAGCATGCGTGGCGTTGAAAAACAGAATACGGTGGCTGTTACTAGTGAGATGCTGGGGGTTTTTCGGAAACAACAACAAACGCGTGACGAATTTCTGAAATTGATTCGCCAACGAGGAGGTGATGCCGACTAAGTGCTTGTCTAAGACTTATCTCGTCTGAAAACCAAAATTGCTCCTCTATTGACCATTTTCTGAAAATTAGTTTTAATCATCCTTCATTTTCTTCCTGTCATGGTTTTCTCCACGGATGGGCCAGGAGCGCAGGAGGCGCCGGTTTCATAGCCTTTTTTTCTCTCTGCAAAAGGGCCTTTCTTTTGGTGCGGTGAAAGGTTCATAAAGTCCACAAGATCGAACCAAGCTCCTTGGAGTCTTTCCTGTCTGGGTTGTTATTTTCCCGACTGTTTTCGTCTTCACTGCCTTTCTTGTTAAGAACAAGTCATTCCTGTTTTTGGACCAGGTTGTGAGGCAAAATTTTCTGTGAATACACCGGCGCACATGATGCTCAACTTAGGTCTTTTGGGAAGAAAGAAAGCACCGATCCATCAATTAGCCGTCCTGGCCGGGAGCCTCCTTCCTGACGTGCCGATGTTTGTCTTTTACTTCTGGGAAAAGATTTGGCGAGACATGCCGGAGCCTGTAATTTGGGAGCATTATTTCGACGCGCGCTGGCAAGTGGTCTTTGATCTCTTTCACTCCTTTCCTCTGGCAATCTGTGGTTGGGCACTGAGTGTATGGGCCAAGTGGAAGGGGTTTGCCCTGTTTTGGGCCAGTATGCTCTTGCATAGTCTGGGTGATTTCCCATTGCACCATGATGACGCGCATCGACATTTCTTTCCCTTGTCGGATTGGCAATTTACCAGTCCAGTATCCTATTGGGACCCCAATTTTTATGGAGAGATGTTTACGATCGCTGAAGTGTTGATGGTGCTCATAGTTGGTCTATGGCTTTGGAAAAGTGCCAGGTGGACGGGTACCAAAATCATTGTGGGATCAGTCTTTGCCATGTATCTGGGGTACTTGGGTTATGTGGTTCTGGTGTGGCTCTGAATGGATGGATTGCGCCTTGTGAAGAGGAGATGAACTGAGGTGCGAAGAAAGGGCTTCTTGAATGCTAAAAATGTTTTTATTATTGGCTTGCTCTAATTGTTAGAACCCATGGGCCTTTAAAAAAGATCGAATGGCCCGATTAAAGGAGGCAGGCTGTTCAAAATTGGAAAGATGACCGGCAGCAGGGATTGTGACCAATGTGGAACCTGCAACACGGTCTGCAATGTATTGCGATTCGGCAGGGGGAGTAGCCTGATCCTCTTCCCCGACAACGATCAAGGTTGGGCAAGAAATTTTTCCAAGCAGGTCTGTAGAATCCTGACGGGCAGCCATGGCCATGAGATCGGTGATGATGCCTTCGGGTTTGGTCTGAAGAATCATTGAACGAACCTGCTCTACGATTTCCAGCTGCTGTTGGACCGTGGAAGGTGCCAACAGTTTCGGAAGCATCAGATCGGCGATCGTAAAAGGTCCCTTTTTAAATGCTACCTGCGCCATCGCACGGCGTCCGACCTTTCCATCTCTATTGTCAGCTTGGGCCCGGGTATCAGCAAAGACCAGAGCTTTTACACGAGCTGGGTAGGTCCGATATAACGAAAATAACGTATATCCGCCCATCGACAAACCGATGAACACCGCCTCGGAAATTTCAAGATGATCCAGCAGGCCGATGATATCGGAAGCATAGTCCTCTAAGGAAAAATTCCAGAGAATGGTTTCGGATTCTCCATGTCCTCGGAGGTCGATCGTAATCACCCGATAGGCACCGGCCAAGTCTTCCACTTGGGGTTGCCACATGGCTTTGGAAAGGGGAAATGCATGCACGAAGAGAAGAGGAACTCCTGACCCTTGGTCTGTATACCCGACTTTTGTTTCGTTTATCGTTCCAATCATGAGCCTCTCCTTTCATGAATTTCAGGGAAATCTTCTTGGTTTTAGAAGAGTAAATGAGTATATGATGCAATTCTAGGATGAATTTGCAGTGAATGACGTGGTTATAGCATATTGAGGCGATAAAGGGTGTGGTCACGCTATTCAGTCGACTAAAGCCCGATTGCTTGAAAGCAAATGGAAACATTTGATTCGGAATCTCAAGCTGATCTTTTCCCGAGTACCACTTCGGCTTCTCATATTAAGGTGCCGTTGGCAGATCGCCTGCGCCCGCAGGAGTTTTCAGACTTTGTCGGTCAAGAGGAGGTGTTGGCCGAAGGCCAGCCACTACGAGCGGCCATTGAACAAGATCGTGTGCCTTCCCTGATTCTGTGGGGGCCGCCAGGGAGTGGGAAGACAACCTTGGCTGGTCTGATCGCCAAGAAGACGCAAGCGGCGTTCGTGCCATTTTCAGCAGTGTTGAGCGGTGTGCCAGAGTTGCGCGGAGTTTTGAAGACCGCGCAACAACGCCAAAAGGTCTCGGGACAACGCACGCTACTCTTTGTGGATGAAATCCACCGATTCAATAAAGCCCAACAAGATGCCTTTTTGCCGTACGTTGAGCGTGGCGATATCACGCTCATTGGAGCGACCACACAAAACCCTTCTTTTGAAGTGATCGCACCGTTGTTGTCGCGTACGATGGTAGTGGTGTTAAAGGCCTTGAGCGACGAGGCTCTCGTTCGGATTCTAGATCGTACCCTCACAGATGTAGAGAATGGGCTCGGACTTTCACAAATTACGCTGACATCGGATGCCAAAAGGTTATTGATAGGGTATGGCAATGGAGATGCGAGGTCGATGTTGACTGGGTTGGAATTTGTGGTGAGACAGTATGCGAAAGAGGGCAAGCCCGCTGTTATCGATCAGTCCAAAATTGAGCAGGCTCTGAAACAAAAAGCCTTACGGTACGATCGTGATGGAGAAGAACATTACAACCTGATCTCTGCGTTTATCAAAAGCATGCGTGATTCGGAACCGGATGGAGCTCTCTATTGGCTGGCGCGCATGTTGGAGGGAGGAGAAGATCCCAAGTTTATCGCCCGCCGGATGATGATTTTTGCGTCGGAAGATATCGGGAATGCCGACCCGCAAGGGCTGCTGGTTGCCTCGGCGGTGTTTCATGCCGTGGAAGTCGTGGGTTTGCCTGAAGCCCAAATCAATCTGGCACATGGTACTACTTATTTAGCCACGGCTCCGAAAAGCAACGCGTCGTACAAAGGGCTGTTAGCGGCAAGGAAAGATGCAAAGGAAAAAGGCAATCTGCCGGTCCCTCTCCATTTACGCAACGCGGTAACCTCTTTGATGAAAGAGCTGGATTATGGGAAGGATTATCGCTACGCCCATGACGATCCGGAAGGAGCGAAAAATCAAAGCCACCTCCCAAAAGAATTGGAAGGGAGACGGTACTACCAACCTCACGAATCGTCACTCATCGATGATGATGAAGAAGAGATCACCGCGCCCTGGTAATATCGTATAATTAGGTTTTTGAGTGAAATAGTGGTGTAATTAATTTGCATCTGCCTTTATTTTCCTCCCATACTCCAATGAATTTCCTAAAAGAGGGCATATCATTCTTCCTCCAGTTCTCCAATCAACTTTGCATGCTTTCGCTTTAGCGATTCAAACGTTTGAAGTACTTCGAACTCGAATTCCACGGGCCAGTTAACCTTGGAATGCCAAGAGTATGGAACTTTTTCCTTCAGCCAACGTTCATGATGGATCATCCATGAATTATGGTGATCGAGGAAGGCAACATAGTTTTGGGGAAACTGCTCTCCTTCAATTAAATGCGTCTTCGTCATTAATAACTCTTTGATTTTTTGGTTCTTGGGCAAGAATGAATTTTCGACCCAAAACATCCATGTACTGTGTTCCTCTTCTGGTAATTCGACACCTTCTGTAAAGATATGGCTTCGACCTAGACTCTCTAAAAGGTCGCTGAACGCTCTTCGTCCTTCATGCAAGAGAAATGCAAGTGGGCCGTAGAGCTCCTCAAGTTGCCTTTCTATAAACTTAAGCGATGCTTGGTGGCGTCGCGATCTTTCATCCCGATGATGAGTTAGTTGGTGGTTTACGATCCAACCAATGGCAGTCAAGATTGCGGCAATGAGGGCGACGTAAATGGGTGTTTCCATCGCAATTTTATTTCTTGGTTCCTAGCCATGCAAATTGGAATTTGGTGTTTATGCCCCTAAATATAATGCTTATGGAAGGCCTTAAGTCTGGTTCGTTATAGGAATTCTTTTGAATAAAAATGATCGGTCAAGTATGTGAATCCATAAAATATCAAACTTTTCTGGTACATCCAAACAGAGATGTTAAATCTTACGAAATCTGGGATTTTTGGGATTCAAGTTGTGTGTTCAGGTCGCCCCATTTGTGGGTGAGGCGGTCCAGGTTTCTGGCCCATGACTCCCGTTCTTGATGGAGGGTATTCCAGCGGGAATAGTCTTGGTAGGTTTCGGGATCGGCGAGTTCGACATCGCGGTTTTTAAGTTGCTCTTCGAGTTGAGCAATTTCTTCTTCAACCTTGCCAACCTGTTTTTCCAGTCTGGCAATGCTTTTTGAGAGATCTCGTCGAGAGGGCACTGCAGGTGCTGTCGTAGTTGTGGCATTACCATTGGTAACGGCTTCAGCCTTGCTTTTTTCCTTTTTCTTGGTTTTTTTCTTCTGGGGCTTGGCTTCTGGTGGGATCTGATCTTCTAATTCCTTGGCTCGTTTCCAACAATAGTATTCATAGTCGCCGATGTAGTCTCTGGCTTGGCCTTCATCGATTTCTACGACTCTTGTGGATACGCGCATCAAAAAAGTGGGGTCATGAGAAATAAAGACGATGGTCCCTGGGAATTGGATCAAAGCATCGGTCAGCATATCTACAGACGCAGGATCTAAATGGTTGGTGGGCTCATCCAATAGCAGTGTGTTGGCTGGTTCCACGAGCATCCTAGCTAAGGCGACTCTATTTCGTTCTCCCCCGCTTAAAGCTTTAATAGGTTTGAGTTGATCGTTGCCAGAGAAGAGGAAGGCACCAGCTAAGCCACGAAGAAAATTGCGCTCGGCTTGGGGGGCGGCTTCTTCTAGAGAGTCTAATATCGTATGTTCGGGATTGAGGATTTCGGCTTGATGTTGGGCAAAGTAATGGACCGAGACTCCATGACCTAAGTTCCGTTCTCCTGTTTCAAATTCCAAGACTCCTGCCAGCATTTTTAACAGTGTGGATTTCCCTGCCCCGTTTTCGCCCACCAGGGCCACACGTTGCCCCCGATCCACCGCGAAGTCCAATCCCTGATAGACGATGTTTTCGCCGTAGGCTTTGTGGACGTTTCGCATGTCGAGAACCTGTTTGCCGCTCGCGGAGGGTTCGGGGAATCGAAACCTAAGACGTTTGGTGTCCCGCTGCAATTCGATCCGTTTGACCTTCTCCAATTGTTTAATGCGTGATTGGACCTGGCTGGCTTTATTGGCTTGATAGCGAAAGCGATCCACGAAGGATTGCACACGAGAAATTTCTTTGGCTTGCCGATTGGCGGCAGCTTGCTCTTGGGCGTCGCGTTCGGCTTTGAGTTTTTGAAAGCGAGTATAGTTTCCCCGGTATTCCTGCAATGTGTGATTGCGGACTTCCCAGATGTGGGTGACCATTTTGTCCAGGAACGCGATATCGTGGCTAATGATGAGGAGCGTAAAGCCGGAGTTGAGCAGAAAATTTTCCAGCCAGCGTTGTGTGCCAGTATCCAAATGATTGGTGGGCTCGTCCAGCATCAGTACATCGGGACTCGATAAGAGCAAGTAGGCTAACGCGACACGCATTCGATACCCGCCTGAGAGCGTTTTGATCTTTCGATCCCAGTCGCTTTCTTGAAAGCCCAGCCCGGAAAGGATGCGTTTGGCTTCGTACTCGGGAAATTCATCCCGATGAGTGGCATCCAGGATCGTATTCCCGGGAAGAGTTTCTAGCTCCTGTGGGAGGTAGCCGATTCGCAGATGGGGCCGTTTGCGGATTCGTCCACTTTCAATGTCATTTTCGTTCAAAATCATGCGCATGAGCGAGGTCTTCCCGGATCCGTTGGGTCCGACCAATCCCACGCGTGTGTTGGGTTTGAGATGAGCCGAGGCTTCAAGAAACAACGGCTTGGTTGGGAATGTTTTCGAAAGGCGTTCAATATGTAGCATGGTTACACCATGAACTATTTCTCGGCATTTTGGCCGCTTACACTGACTCTCTCCTGTGAGGGACGACTGTCAGAGAAGGCAGAAATAATAAGGAAGGTTGGTGGAGCTGGCCGGGATTGAACCGGCGACCTCGTGAATGCCATTCACGCGCGCTCCCAACTGCGCCACAGCCCCACACCGAAAATGATGCTATCACGGGTTCTGGGTGCGGTCAAGAAAGCTTGCCGGGAGTTGAATGTTTTCTCGAGGTGAAAGCTATTTAGGCCTTGTCCACTGTTTGCTAGTAGCATACTTTAAGGCAATTCTTCGTTGACAATCTAAGGTTTCGGACATACGATTAATACTCAGTGCTCTGACGGGAACAAGTCGGAGCTTTTTTTTTGTCTCGTGCTTAGGAGTAAGTGGAGCAATCATGGGAGCGTTGGTCGTCGTTGGTTCGCAGTGGGGTGATGAAGGAAAAGGCAAGATTGTGGATCTGCTGGCAAAGGATGCGGACGTCATTGTCCGCTATCAGGGCGGATCGAATGCAGGACATACCGTTATTACGAACAAGGGCACCTTTATTTTTCATTTGATCCCTTCAGGGATTCTCTATCGTGGGAAGCTGTGCGTGCTTGGCAACGGTGTTGCGATCGATCCAGGCGGGTTAATCGGGGAATTAGATGGATTGAAGAAGAATGGCATTGCGGTGGGGAAACGATTTGTTATTTGTCAACGTGCGCATGTCATTATGCCTTACCATAAAGCGATTGATAAAGCCGCGGAGAAAGCGAAAGGGGCTCGTCGAATTGGCACGACTGGTCGGGGTATTGGCCCAGCGTATGTCGATAAAATGGCACGGGTGGGTATTCGCATGGGTGATCTGCTGAATCCTGAGATCTTAAAGAAGAAAATCCAGGAAAATTTAGTAGAGATTAATGCGTTTTTGCAACGCATTTATCACGCTAAGGGATTTACCGTGCAATCGATATTCAAAGAATACCAAGCCTATGGAGAACGTTTGCGGCCTCATATTGCTGATGTGCCTGTGCTGCTTGATCGTGCGTTTGCAACCGGAAAGCAGGTCTTGTTTGAAGGCGCTCAAGGAACCCATCTTGATGTCGATTTTGGGACATATCCTTATGTAACCTCGTCGAGTTCATGTTCGGGAGGTGCTTGCACGGGTAGCGGAGTCGGCCCTACTAATATTTCAGCGGTGTTAGGTGTCACGAAGGCCTATACCACTCGAGTGGGTGGGGGACCATTTCCCACCGAATTGGACGACGCGATGGGTACACAACTCATGAAGCGGGGCAACGAGTATGGAGCCACGACTGGACGAGCGCGACGGTGTGGGTGGCTTGATATGGTGTTGTTGCGATATGCCGTGCGAGTTAATGGCTTAACTGCCCTGGCGATGACGAAACTGGATGTCCTGGATGGTTGTCAGGAATTGAAAATCTGTACAGGCTATCGTTATCAAGGAAAGCTGTATCGGGAAATGCCTGCTGATCTAGAAGTGTTGGAAAATTGTCAGCCGGTCTATGAACGTTGGCCTGGCTGGACGACTGATACAACCGGACTGACATCCTATAGAGCGTTGCCGCGCGCCGCGAAAAAGTATTTGTCGCGTGTCAAAGAACTTGCATCCTGCCCCATTGCCATGATTTCAACAGGCTCTAAACGTGAAGAAACCATCGTCCTCCGAAATCCTTTCGTGCGTGCTCGTTCCAAATAATTTCTCTCAAAATGGTTTTTCAGTTGTTGTTTGACAACGACTAGGACCATTGTTAGCATCGCATTCGGTGAGCCGCTAGCTCAGTTGGTAGAGCATCGCCCTTTTAAGGCGAGGGTCGTTGGTTCGAGCCCAACGCGGCTCACCAGGTTTGAGTATCGAGTATTTTATAGGGTCAGACTCGAATTAATTGATTCGCGTCTGGCCTCCCCTAATGAGATTTAAGACTTCCTGGGGTTATTGCCGAAAACGTAGGTGTTGACTGAAAGGTCTACGTATCGTGGCCATTCGTTGGTGAGCTACGTTAGGTTCTGAACTATATAGTATGGGACCGTTGAGTAATTCAATTTCAAGTTACGAAAAGGCCTTCAGAGCAATGGTGGCTTCAATGCGACGGGAATGGTCAAAAAGTCTATCTAACAAGGCCGCTTGCTGCCTGGCTCGTCTCGAAGAGTGACTCCATTATTTTGCGTGCGGAGCGTACAGGTACTACGTGAGTGCTCATGGCGCGAAGGGCGCCAAGCTTGTGAGCCTGAAGGTCCGGAAAAAGGGCGAGAACGCCGCTGGCGGCTTTTTTCAACATTCCCCGTAGGGCTTCCTGATGAAACCTGGTTTCATAGTTGGATCCTGAGGGGCATTCTCGGTAAAATCATCCTTTCTGAGGATGAGTGGTGATATGCAATGTTTAACGAGATGCTTAAGTTTTTTACCATGAGAGGGTGAGAATGAGAAATCGTATTTCCTGCTCCGCCCAGGAACTTGGGCAATTAGATCCTGATATGGTTGAGTCGGTCGTGGGGGGACAAGTTTTTAAGATTGGCAATCAATACTTTTCTGATCAACGGGTGAATATTGTCGAAGCAAATGAAACGCAAGTTGTCGCCGAGGTTAATGGAACCTATGGAGTGTATTCACAGACTATTAAATTACGTGGGGGGACTCTCTCTACAAAATGTTCGTGTCCCTCAACCGAACAACCTTTTTGTCGACATTGTGTTGCGGTGTTGTTGCATCAGTTCCATAGTGGGTCTTCCCTGAACCCGCCAGAGCCCGCACCTCCGCCGCCGTCGGGTCGAGCGACGAGAACCGAAGCGCCGCGTTCTACGGTACCGACTTCCCCTTCTACGCCTCCTGCAGATCTTAATTTTCGTGAAGCGACCTTGTTTATTGATTGGATGCAACAAGCCGTTACCCACTTAGGAAAAGAGATGTCGTTGCCCGATGTTCCCGATGGGCTGGACGGAGTGGCCCGAGATTGGACAGGAGTCATCAACCAGCTCAATCAACAATTTTTGGAGAGCGAAGAAGATCGGGTAGATGCTCGCCAAAACTTGCAATCATCCCAAGACATGATTGAATCCTTGACAGTCCAGTTGGAGTCTTCGAAAGAGGAATCCCAGGCGGCTCAGCACGCCAACACAAAACTGGAGAAAAAAGTCAAACAACTCGAAGGTTCCGTCTCGGATCTATCTCAAGCGTCCAAGGAACGAGACCGATTGGTTGGTAAGGTTTCGACGATGCAGTCGGAATTGCAGAAAAAAGGTGCGGAATTAGAAAGTGTCTCAATGACTCTGAAATCATTGTCCAATTCTATACGGAACTTACTGCCCTCAGATCCCTCTTAATCCTGTGAGTAAATCCTTGCCCTAAGCGCGTAATTTTCGAGGTTCTACGCGAGTCGGTTGTGCTGGTTCTTCGTCTTGAATCAAATGCAAGGTGTTTTCAGCAACTTGCGCTAAAGCTTGGGCTGCCGGTGCTTGTGGCGAGAACTCTACAATTGGCAAATATTTGAGTATCGATTGATGCACCTGCGGATCGTCTGGAATATGCCCCAACACTGATAGGTCAGATCCAACATATTGTTTCAACAAGTGTTGTAAGTGCAGTGTATTGATGCGGGATTTTGGTTTCATACGATTCAAAATAAGCGCTGGCCGAAATTTTTCTAGAGCTTGTTGGGCTAACTCCACACCTGATTCGTTCGTACGACCGACGGCTTCTAGGACATCAGTGACGCTGTGAAAGTCCTTGCTGAGAAGGGCCTCAGCAATCGGGTCGCGCGCCAGAAACGCACTCAAAACCTTTCTGATCGCCGCCAGCTTGATAAATCGATAAAGATCTAGAATGGAAGTTGGGTCAGGGGTGGCTACCGCGAGAAAATAGTCGGCGAGGAGGAAGAAGTCTAACGTGTGGTAGCTTGTACCCGCGCCGACATCAACAAGGATGATGTCGGCATCCAGTTTCCTGAGATGACGAATCAGACGCTTTTTCTTAGCATGCTGAAGATTGGCTGTAATCAGTGTTTCGCCGGTTCCGGGAATCAGCCTGAGTGGCAGGGGACTGGCAATCGGTTGTGCGATCTGATCCAAGTCTTCCAGGCGGCGCGAGAAAAAATCCGTCAGGGTTGCCGAAGGATGAAACATCCCAAACAGGATGTGAAGATTCGAACCGCCGATATCCATATCGACCAAAATGACTCGTTTGCCATGTCGGGCCAATAGTAGTCCAAGGTTACTAACCACCATACTCTTTCCTACTCCACCTTTTCCGGAAGCCACAGACATTATTGTTGGCATTTGGCGAATTCCTCTCGTCATGTTGACACTATGGAACGGCACGGCCTTCTGTCACGAATTTACTCTATCATGAGGCTCTTCTTATGCCTATTGAACGGCCAGAGGATAGAAGTGCTGATCCTGATAGGCGATCTCCGGAGTAGGGGCTCGGTTCCTCCCTTCGGTTGTCTTGCGTTTGAATGAGGAAAATGCTACCTTAAGCATTAGTGAAGTGGGCGTGAGCCCACTTTTTTTTGGTCCTAAGACATGGCTGCCTCTCAATTATAGTGGCCTCACATGAACGTCTCACTGAACTCATTCGAGAAGTCGGCAACCCAATTGCCCTTGCCCTAGGAGTCGAAATTCTTGAAGTGCAGTGTGTTGGAAAAGCCCCCCGCCCCTTGGTGCGTCTCACATTAGATAAAGATGGGGGAGTAAAGATCGAGGATTGTGAAGCTTTTCATCAATCTCTGCGTCGAGCGTGGGAAGTAACTCAGCCGACGGAACTGGCATGTCGATTTGAGATTTCCTCCCCAGGCTTGGATCGACCACTCAAGAACCAAAGAGATTTTCTTCGGGTGAAGGGTGAACGACTTCGGGTGATTGTGAACGACAGTACGACGAATAACACTGTGATCATCGGACGACTGGTCGATGTAACTGATACAGGGATTCAATTGATAGTGGGCGCCCACCAAGCCGTAACAGAGCGCCATCTGGATTGGCGAGAAATTCTAAAGGCCAAGGTTGAGGTCGATTTCTAGCCAGGATCCAGGTGTTCAGCTGTTTTGTCTGAACCTACATTTTGCTGCTAATGATGTGCTGTGAGGAACCAACATGAAAAGTGAACTGATGTCGGTGATTGACCAGATTGGGCGCGAAAAAGGTATTGAAAAAGAGAAGGTTGTTGCCGCATTGGAATCGGCGTTATTGACGGCTGCTAAAAAACGGTTCGGTCAAGGAGATAACATTCAAGTTGATATCGATACGGAAACGGGGGAGATTTCCATCGTGAAGAAGAAGACCATTGCTGAAAATGTCGTGGATGCCAAGACCGAAATATCATTAGAAGAAGCGCGAGAAATTGATGATGAAGCTGAGATGGGCGATGAAATTGGGTCACTCATTGATATGGAGGAATTTGGACGAATTGCTGCCCAGGCGGCGAAGCAGGTAATTTGTCAAAAGGTACGAGAAGCTGAATGGGAATCGATAGAACGGGAGTACTCCAAGAAAGAAGGTGAATTGGTCCACGGGGTAATCTTAGGCCAAGAACGGCGTAATTATCTCGTGGATATTGGGAAAACTGAAGCGTTGCTGCCCGTGCAGGAGCAAATTCCTCGTGAGGCACATCGCCGAGGAGATCGAGTTCGTGCCCTACTTTTAGAAGTTCGCCGAACACCGAAAGATGTGCAGGTGATCTTGTCCCGGGCCCACCCCCAGTTTGTGGTGAAGTTGTTTGGTTTAGAAGTTCCCGAAATTTCTGAAAAAATTGTGGAAATTAAGGGTGTGGTTCGTGAGCCGGGTGATCGTACGAAAATTTCGGTCGGGTCACGCGATAAAGCCGTGGATCCGGTGGGGGCCTGTGTTGGTGTGAAAGGGTCTCGGGTGCAGGCCATTGTGCGAGAGCTTCGGGGGGAGAAGATTGATATTATTCCCTGGACCGAGGATCCACGGGTGTTTATCGGGGAAGCTCTGAATCCTGCCTCCATTGAAAAAGTGGGGATTGATGAACAAAAAAAATCGGCACTCGTGGTTGTCGCTGACTCTCAACTGTCTCTAGCAATTGGGAAAAATGGACAAAATGTCCGCCTGGCGGCCAAGTTAACAGGTTGGAAAATTGACATTATTAGTTCAACGGAATATGAGAAGGAGAAAATGGAGCGGGATCGGGAGATCAAAGCTGCTCTGGCTGAAGAGACTGCCCAGATAGCGGAAGATGGAACAGCACCAGAAGAGAATAGTGATCGGTCAGAAAGTGAGGGAGGTTCTGAGGAATCCAACATGCCAGATACTGAACCAATTACAAACGAAGTGACAGAAGGAACTCCGGAGGATTCTTCCTCATCGTGAGAGGATGGGTATGCGAGTTCATGAAATAGCTAAGAAGCTCGGGATGGAAAGTCGCTTAGTGATCCCTGAATTGGTTCGATTAGGTATTCACGTGACTTCGCATAGTAATAGCGTCGAGGATGATGCCGCCCGATGGGCGATGGATGTCCTCCAAGGGAAAGTTGCGGCCCCTAAAGGGGGAGCCTTGCCAGAGAATCTTGCAGGAAAAGGTGGCACGAAGAAATCCGTGGGGCGCCTCCTCAAAAAAGGTGTTTCTTCTTCAGGGAAAGTGACTGCCGAGGTTACGACTGAGGTGCCTAAGAAGCCTGAAAAGAAGCATATCTTGATTAAAAAGAAAAAATCTGAGGACGAAATACAAGCTGAAATACTGGAATTTCCCTCTCTGAAAGATGAAGGTGCTGAGACATCTCTCTCTGAGAAAGGAACAAGTTTATCAACCCCAAGTGTTTCGACCTCGGAAGAGCCCACTGTTGGCGAACCGACGTCACCCATATCGGATGCGGCTGAGATCCATTCTGACAGACTCGATCCAGCTAGTAGTGTCACGGATGCCGTCTCGCCCCCACTTTCATCAGACAAAAAAGTTGCGGGTCACGAAAAGAAAAGCGAGGCGAAGGCTGACAAGAAGGGATCGTCGTCGAAAGAGAGCCAGGTCGAAGAAAAAGTTAAAAAGTCACGAAAGACTTCACGTCTAAAAGACGAAGAGCTGTTTGCTGCCCGATTTGAGGATGCTGCGGTCTGGCAGGATCTCCGTCCTCTTCCGACTCTGCGTCGTGAGGAGCGCGCCCGACAGGTGCCCACGGCTTCAGTTGGAGAGGTGACGAAGCCACGCAAGAAGGTCATCAAAGTGACAACGGGAACATCCGTGAAAGATTTTGCGGAGCTTTTGGGTCAGAAGGCAACAGATATTGTGAAAAAACTCATGGACTTGAACGTTATTAAAACGCTCAATGAGCCTATGGATCTTGATGCCGCACCTCTTATCGCAGAAGGTTACGGTATTGCTATTGAAACGGTAGCTCCAAAGGGGGGAGAGGCACTATTGGAAGATGTTCTAGAGCCAAGCAGTGCACTGCAGTTGGAACCGCGAGCCCCGGTCGTAACTGTAATGGGGCATGTAGACCATGGGAAAACCTCGTTATTAGATGCCATTCGCAAGACTCAAGTTACCGATCTAGAGTCGGGAGGAATTACACAGCATATTGGGGCGTCAGTCGTGAAGGTTGCCGAAAAAAGTGTGACGTTCTTAGATACACCGGGCCATGAGGCTTTTACTGGCATGCGGGCCCGTGGAGCCCAAGTGACCGATATCGTGGTATTGGTGGTTGCGGCAGATGATGGTCCCATGCCTCAAACAATCGAAGCCGTCAACCATGCCCAGGCTGCAAATGTTCCGATTATCGTCGCAGTCAACAAGATCGATAAGCCTGGCTCAAATCCAGACCGAGTCAAACAGGGGTTGGCTGAGTATGGGCTTCTTCCTGAATCCTGGGGCGGACAAACGATTTTTGTGGAAGTTTCCGCGAAACAACATCAAGGGTTAGAGCAATTACTTGATATGCTGTTGCTCCAGGCTGAGGTGATGGAGCTGAAAGCGGATGTAGCCTGCTCTGCTCGGGGTATTGTTTTGGAGGCGAAGCTTGATAAAGGGCGAGGACCCGTTGCGACAGTCTTAGTTCAGGGCGGAAATTTAAAAGTAGGCCAAACGTTCGTTGTTGGGTCGGTGAGTGGGCGGGTTCGTGGCCTCACTTCAGATAAAGGGGCAAGGCTCAAAAATGCTGGCCCATCTACTCCGGTTGAAGTCATTGGCTTGCTCGGAGTTCCCGAAGCTGGAGACCAGCTGATCGTTGTGAAAGATGAACGAGCAGCTCGAGAAATTGCACAGGCCCGTCTCCAGAAACAGAAAGATGTTGGATTAGCGACGTCTTCCCGGAGAACCCTGGATGATCTCTATGCCGACGCTCAAGACGGGGAAACGAAGGAATTGCCAGTGCTGATTAAGGCCGATGTTCAGGGTTCAGTAGGAGCGTTGGCTGATGCCCTGCAGAAAATTACGACTGATGCGGTAAAACTACGGATCATTCATAGTGGGGTCGGTGGAATTAACGAATCCGATGTGTTGCTTGCCGCTGCCTCGCAGGCGATTATTGTAGGTTTTCATGTGCGGCCAGATAATAAAGCAGCGAACGTTGCTGAACGTGAAGGGGTTGAAATTCGGCTTTATACCATTATTTACAATGTGCTGGATGATATTCGTTCGGCTGCAGAAGGACTGTTAGCGCCTACGGTCAAGGAACGGGTATTGGGCCACGCAGAAGTGCGACAGTTGTTTTCGGTTCCAAAGATTGGCACGATTGCTGGCTGCTATGTGAACGACGGTGTGATATCTCGGTCCAGTACGAAGGTGAGGGTGGTTCGGGATCAGGTCACGGTATATGAGGGGAAAATTGGTTCATTACGCCGCTTTAAGGATGATGCCCGTGAAGTGCAGCAGGGATATGAATGCGGGATTGGCATTGAGAATTTCAATGACATTAAAGTCGGTGATGTGTTAGAGGCCTATGTCGTCGAGGAGGAGGCAGCGAAATTAACCGACGGTTAACGTCAGAGGATTACAGTCATGGGAATGATCGTGGGATTGTGTACAGTCGAGTTGCACTTTCCCGATGCCCAGTCGCTGAAGAGTAAACGAAAAGTGCTGGTGAGTTTGAAAGCGAGACTCCAGAATCGTTTCAATATTTCGATCGCCGAAATAGGCGAAAGTCACTTGTGGCAAAAAGCCGTCTTAGGCATTGCTTCAATCGCCAATGATACCGGACGAGTGAATCAGACATTAGATCATGTACTGAATGACATTCAAGCCCATCCATCACTTGAAATGTTGCGGTCAAAGATTGAATTGATATAACGCGTCAAGATGGTTGTCATGATGTCAAAATCAACCACCAGTCGAACAGCGCGGGTTGCCGATCAAATTCGGATGGAAGTGGCAGAAATCTTGTCGAGAAAAATTAAGGACCCGCGAGTGCAATTTGTGACCGTCACAGATGTGAAGATGACGGCTGATCTGAGAATTGCTCGCGTGTATGTGACGGCCTTGGATCAAGAACATTTTGAACAACAAACGGCACCAGGTCTTAAGAGTGCGGTCGGGTTTATTCGCACAGAGTTGGGGCGTCGCCTTCATTTGCGGTATACACCGGAAGTGGTATTTTATCGAGATACGACTGCTGAATATGCTCACCGGATCGAACAGATTCTTGACTCCCTTCCTCATGGAAAGCATCAGGAGCCAGAACAATCTTCTGTTTCAGAGTCCTAAACTCCAGGTGAACTCCCATGACACTTGTGTCTCCTTGTATCAATTCTCCAGTTATTGAACGGCCTTGTGGCGCTAATACGGATCATGGCGTTCTTATTGTGAATAAACCCGACGGGTGGACCTCGCATGATGTGGTTGGGCGAATTCGATCCACTTTGGGTATACAGAAAGTTGGCCATGCCGGGACGCTAGATCCGCATGCGACAGGGGTCCTGCCAGTATTGATCGGAAAGGGAACCAAGGTCGCTCAATATCTCGTGGACTGGGACAAAGAATACGTCGGAGTTTTACAACTTGGGCAAAAAACCGACACACAAGATGCATGGGGAACAGTCGTAAAAGAAGCGTCGTGCGAGTCACTATCGGAAGATGCGATTCGATCGGTCTTTACGGCGTTTCAAGGCACAATCGAACAGGTACCGCCGATGTACTCGGCTGTCAAAGTAGCTGGCCAGCCTTTATACAAAAAAGCCCGCAAGGGGCAAATGGTTGAACGTCAGGCCAAGACCGTTGTGGTGCATAATCTAGAAGTCCAGCAAGTCAATATACCAGAAGTACGTTTCCGAGTGACGTGTTCCAAAGGGACGTATGTACGTACTTTGTGCGAAGACATTGGAGATCGTTTGGGCGTCGGTGGCCATTTGAAGTGGTTGCAGCGCCGAAGAGTTGGTCCGATGCATATAGATCAAGCTGTCGAGGTGATGTCGCTGCGCAAAGGTGTTCAATTATCGCAATTAGAAGCTTGGTGGAGTCTTGATCGAGTCCTCGAAGTATTTCCGGCGGTAAAGGTACGGGAAGACGAAGCTCGGAAAGTGCTTCATGGAAATTCTGTACCTTGGAATAGGGTGAATCTGTCTGATGTGCGGTTGAACCAAGAACGGTTTGGAGAAAGTCAACGTGTTCGAGTCAAGAGCGAAGCTGGTGTATTATTGGCGCTAGGAAGAGGCCCATCATTGCAACTTGGGTTGAATGGGCCGGCGCTGATCCCTGATTTAGTATTTGGGGCGCCGGAGATGGGCTGACGCTGTGGCCGATCTGTTCTGTATGAGTTAGAGGAGATTGCTTGGAAATATACTGTGAAGGAGGCATTATGGCATTGACCAAAGAAGACAAGATGACGGCGGTTCAGTCACAACAACTTCATGATCGAGACACAGGGTCATCCGAGGTTCAAATTGCGGTTTTGACCAAACGAATCACCGGTCTAACGGAGCACTTTAAAACCCATAAAAAAGATCATCATTCCCGCCGAGGCTTACTCAGGATGGTCAGCAAGCGACGTAAGCTCTTAGACTATTTGCGGCGGCGTGATGAAGGGAAATATCAGAACGTGATTGCTGCTCTAGGTATACGTAAATAATGCAAAGCCCCCTCCTCAACAGCTTACAGATTTGGTAGGTGAAGTCGCTATGTCCACATTTTCCATCCGAAGCCAGCGATCAGGTTGTACTGTCCCGAAAAGCTTCTGGAAATCAGAAAGGTTGAAACATGACTCATGTAGTTGAAATGGAAGTTGGCGGCCGTCCGCTTCGGTTAGAAACTGGTCGTATGGCCAAACAGGCCGATGGTGCAGTGCTGGCGACATACGCTGATACGGTGGTTCTAGCCACAGCGGTGGCTTCAAAGACCCTCAAGCCCGACGCGGATTTCTTGCCACTGACAGTCAACTACCAAGAAAAAGCCTACGCTGCCGGGAAGATTCCTGGTGGATTTTTCCGTCGCGAAGGGGCGCCAAGCGAAAAGGAAGTGTTAACCAGCCGCCTTATTGATCGCCCAATTCGACCGTTGATGCCGGACGGCTTTTTTTATGAAACCCAGATTGTGGTGACTGTCCTCTCTATCGATCAAACGATGTCCTCGGATGTTGTGGGTATTATAGCAGCTTCCGCCGCTTTGGCGGTTTCAGATATTCCAAGCGCTGGGCCGTTGGCCGCCGTCAAGATTGGTCGGGCCAACGGGCAATTTGTGGTGAATCCAGATCACGCGACATTAGAAGCTAGCGAGTTAAATTTGGTTGTGGCAGGGACCCATGATGCGGTGATGATGGTGGAAGCTGGCGCCAGTGGGCTGTCTGAAGACATGATGATTGATGCCATAGAATTGGCTCATGCTGAAATTCAAAAGATCATCACAACCATTTCTCAATTAGCAGAGAAGGTTGGGAAAGCCAAACGTGCCTTTGAGATCGAAGAGCTCGATGCAGAAGTGGAGCAAGCCGTGCGGAAGCAAGCGGCTTCCGCCATTGGCGAAGCCATGTTTATTCCAGGGAAAGCTGAACGGCAAGAGCGGTTTGACCAGATTCTTCAAGAAACGATCGAATCAGTTGCTGGTGAGGATGATGAGCGGAAATCTCAAGTCAAGAAAGTGTTTCATGAGTTGGAGTATTCCGAAGTACGTCGGACGATTTTAGAAAAGAGGACGCGCGCCGATGGACGCGGGTTAGCTGATATTCGACCCATTTCCTGTGAAGTAGGCATCTTGCCTCGAACACATGGCTCAGCGTTGTTTACCCGAGGTGAAACGCAGAGTTTAGGGGTTGTGACGTTAGGAACTGCCGATGATGAACAGCGAATTGATGCGTTAGAAGGGGAATATTCTCGATCCTTTATACTCCATTATAATTTCCCGCCATTTAGTGTTGGTGAAGCTCGTATGCTGCGAGGGCCAGGACGGCGGGAAGTGGGACATGGGAAATTAGCCGAACGAGCCTTAAGTGCGGTGCTGCCCACCAAAGAAGAATTTCCCTACACCATCCGTGTCGTCTCCGAAGTTTTGGAATCCAATGGCTCGTCATCCATGGCCACGATTTGCAGTGGGACGCTCGCTCTGATGGATGCGGCGGCTCCGATCAAAGCGCCGGTGGCTGGCATTGCGATGGGGTTAATTCTCGAAGGAGATCAAGTGGCCATTTTGTCTGATATTTTAGGGATGGAAGATCACCTCGGCGATATGGATTTTAAGGTGGCTGGTACAAAAGACGGTGTCACGGCTTTGCAGATGGATATTAAAATTGGTGGAGTGACGCCATCGCTTATGCGACAAGCCTTGGCGCAGGCCAGGGAAGGACGCCTCACGATTCTCGCCAAAATGGAAGAATGTTTGATGACACCTCGTACGCAATTAGCGGCCTATGCTCCGCGTATCAGTACCATTCAGATTAAACAGGATAAGATTCGTGATGTCATTGGGCCAGGGGGCAAAGTCATTCGGGGCATTATTGCGGACTGCGGTGTCAAGATGAACGTCGAGGATACGGGAATCGTGACGATAGCTGCGGTTGATGAAGCATCAGCTCAAAAGGCCATAGATATTGTGATGAAGCTCGTGGAAGAAGTCGAGCTTGGCAAAATCTATTTGGGGACAGTCAAGAAGATTGTCGATTTCGGAGCGTTTGTCGAAATCCTGCCGAATATGGATGGATTAGTTCATATCTCGCAGTTAGCCCCGCATCGTGTACAGTCGGTTGCAGATGAAATTTCTGAAGGCGAGCAAATCCTCGTCAAAGTTTTGGAGATTGATCGTCAAGGAAAGATTCGCTTGAGTCGAAAAGAGGCGATGTCCGAACAAGTCGAACAAGATCAAGCCACCGCCTAACCTATCCCAGCTACAGAACTGTGTACAGAAAAATTGTATTGGATAATGGTGTTCGAGTCGTACTCGAACGAATGTCCTCTCTCAAGTCCGTCGCTCTCGGTGTCTGGGCCAACGTCGGCAGTCGCTACGAGGGAAGAGGCGAGGAAGGCCTTTCTCATTTTATTGAACATATGATGTTCAAAGGGACGCGAAGACGTTCGGCCTCGCAGATTTCGAATGAAATTGATGCGCTGGGAGGCGAAATGAATGCGTTCACCACGCATGAGGCGACCGCATTTTATGTCAAGGTCTTGGATCAACAAGTTGGTGCAGCCTTTGACTTGTTAGCCGACCTTTTTCATCATTCCCGTTTCGGTATTCGGGATATTGAGAAAGAAAAGCAGATTGTCCTTGAAGAAATCAGAACGGTACAGGACGATCCTGAAGATTATATTCATGAATTACATGCCCGTGACGTCTTGGGGAATCATCCTGTGGGCCGACCGATTTTGGGAACTTCAAGATCCATGGACCAAATGAGTCGGCGGACTCTTCTAAACTATAAACACAAACACTATCGACCTGAGAATGTGATCGTGGCCGTTGCGGGAAATTTTACGGTTTCTGAGTTGGGAGAACTCGTGAACGAGCATTTTGGACAGTGGCGCAATCTGAAGACCACAACCGGTTTCGAAAGCCGCACAACGGATAATTGGCCCGAAGTGCCGCGAACACGCCGAAGTCTGCATCACAAACCGTTGGAACAAGTTCATCTCTGTGTTGGATTCAAGGGACTGCCAGTAGGGCATCCTGACCGATATGCCGCGCATGTGGTGAATACGATTCTGGGCGGCGGAGTGAGCTCTCGGCTATTTCAAGAAGTCCGAGAAAAACGGGGCCTGGCTTATACGATTTATTCCCATCTTTCAAGCTTTCTTGATGGTGGGACCCTGACGGTGTATGCGGCGACCCGTCCGACGGAGATTGAGCAGGTTGTTGATCAGATTCAAAAAGAAACATTACGCTTGCGTCGCCGGGGCGTAACAGAAAGGGAACTGGAGCGCACCAAGACGCAGTTAAAAGGCAATCTAATGTTGGGGCTTGAAGGGACGTATGGTCGGATGAATAAACTCGCAAAAGATGAGCTCTATCAGGGACGTCATGTCACCCTACAAGAAATGGTCAAAGCCATCGATAGAATTTCGATGCCTCAAATCAGGGGGCTCAGCCAAAAGTTGTTAGATGTCAATGATTTTGTTCTTACTGCCCTAGGGCCAATACCTAGAAAAGTATCAGCTAAGTGGGGGTAACCTGGAAAAATCATCAGTTTATTTGCTTGACAACGATGGCTGGGATGAGTAGCATTGTCCCTCCTCGCGCCTAGGGGTGTTTGAGGGGTAGAAAAGATGTCAACGATTGTTCGGAATACGTTGGTTGAGAAATAAACAAGGTCAAGTTGTTTTTTCATTTTTGTCATTCTAACACTGTAAGGAGGGAGCAGATGAAGAAGTCATCTCTACGTCGGGCGATGGTAGCTCTCTGTGCGTTTGGCCTGCTCAGCTTGGGAATGGCTGGAGCGGTCTATGCCCAAAAAGGCCCCGCAGCGAACAACCCTAAAGCGAAGGGCGATGGTTCTACAACCATGCAAGGTGATATTTCTTTTAAGGGTGAAGCAGCTAAGAGCTTAAAGGGTCGAATCTTCGGGCATTGGGCTGATAATCCCGAAGGAGAAATTTTATTTGGTATTCAATATTGGAATACCTCTGAGCCAGCCGAAGCAGGAAATCCTCCAGGTCGTGCCTCTGATGACCGTATCCAAACCTTACCGGATCCCTTAGTGGCTTGTTGTGCATGGGGTTATCAAGGTGGAACAGAAAAAAACAACCCGTATGCTGGGTGGTACACTCCTCAAACCACGGTAAGACTAGCAGTGAAAGACAAGGCTCTCATGGACCAGATGACGAAAGCCGCGCAAGACTTTGTGGCGATGGAAGTTCAAGTGAGTGGGCATACGGTGACGGGCTTTAAAGTCTTGAACTAGAGAGAAAATCTCATAATTTTAAATATGACATACAACTTTTTAGTTGAGGAGGGAAGCCATTATGAAAGGTGCTAAGATGAAAGGATGGGCCTTTGTTGGAGCCATGGCGCTTGTAGGCACAATGGCCTCCAGTGCAGTGGCAATCGAGGCATTTCAAGAACGGTTTGAGTGGGGTGATCTCAGTAAGCCCACGACGCTTCGTGGTCGAGTTGCTGTTGTTGATCCCTATGATAAGTCTGTATGGGTGAACATCGCGGTATTTGGTGGAAATGCCGAAAGTGGCTACTACTGGCAAAAATATTTTCCTGGAAAAAGTCTAAAGGCACACGCCGCCGATGATAAAGTGTTGGCGGCTCTGAAAGCTGCAGGAAAAGATTCTCACAGCCAGGCGGTCATGACTGGCACCAAGCCATCTAATTATGGATTGGTTGAAATTGTGGTCCAAGAAAAAGAACAAAACAAGCGTGTCATTCTTTCCGCAAAATCTGTGGACGAGATTGCTGGGACTCCAGCAAAACCCCGCAGCATCCATAGCTTGCGGACGACGACTCCGGATAAGTCTATTGCAGAGAATAGTTGGCCACAGAACCGTGGGATGCAATACGATGTGTTGATCCCTGGTGGTCCGGCTATTGCTGGGGTGATTCCTTATTCTGATCAAGGTCAAGGAGTATGGTCACCAGATAAATAATATACTTTACCTTGAAGGTTGGTGAGAAAGGCCTGTGTGTGTCACACAGGCCTTTCTTTTTTGGTCTCTGTCTCATCTTCTAGGCGAGCTTTGAGATTAGCTAAGCAATTCAAAGCTTCCAGAGGAGTCATAGAAAATAAATCCATCTGTCTGACTTCCTCCAAAATAATATTATGTGGAGAAGGAGAAGAATGGTCGTGAAGAAGAAAAGTGGGTTCACCTGGGTGTTCTAGTGGTGAAACATCAGATTGAGCCGGGTTTTCTTCAAGTTGACATAAGATGTTCTGAGCCCGATCAAGAATTGTCGAAGGGATTCCGGCTAGCTTGGCTACCTGAATACCGTAGCTCCGATCGGCTTTACCGGGGATGATTTTTCGAAGGAACAAAACGTCTTGTCCTTGTTCTTGGACCGACACGGTGTAATTCCTGATCCCTTCGCGTTGTAACTCTAGTTGCGTCATTTCATGGTAATGAGTCGCGAAAAGAGTGCGGGCGCCAAGGATCCGTCGGTCAAGAATATATTCGACTAACGCCCAAGCAATACTCAACCCGTCATACGTGCTGGTACCCCTTCCTACTTCATCTAGGAGCAAGAGACTTTTGGAAGTGGCCGACTCAAGTATTCTAGCTGTTTCCGTCATTTCCACCATAAATGTGCTTTGGCCAGCACTGAGGTCATCAGCGGCACCAACCCGTGTAAAGATTCGATCGACGAGACCGACTCGTGCTGAATCGGCTGGAACAAAACTTCCTATTTGAGCCATCAGGACAATCAGGGCCACTTGACGCAAATACGTGCTTTTCCCGGCCATGTTGGGTCCAGTTATCAGGAGCAACCGGTTGGTGTCGAGATTCAGTTCGGTATCGTTAGGAACGAACCCATCGGCGATTTGGACCTGTTCAATGACTGGATGCCGTCCTTCAATGATTTGAAGCATGCCACCTTCATAGACGGTGGGCTGAATGTAGCGATTGACCGTCGCGCTTTCGGCGAAACTGGTGAGAACGTCGAGCGTCGCGAGGCGTTGTGCGGCAGCCTGGAGGACTGTGGTCGAGGACGCGATGTCACGGCGAATCTTGGAAAATAACTCACATTCGAGCCCCTTCATTTTTTGAGCAGCATTGGAAAGCCGGTCTTCAAGTTGCTGAAGCTCTTCAGTGGTAAAGCGTTCTGCGTTTACGAGTGTTTGCTTGCGTTGATAATCGGTTGGTACCCGTGAGGCATTCGCTTTCGTGACTTCAATGTAATAGCCAAATACCTGATTAAATTTTACCTTCAGAGAATCTATTCCGGTTTTAGTCCGCTCACGGATTTCTAGCTCGGCTAGTAGACGAGTGCCTTCGTGAGACAAAACTCGAAGTTCATCCAGTTCACCACTGACTCCTTCACGAATGATTCCACCCTCTTTGCTGGAAAGGGGTGGGTTTTCCTCAACCGTTTCCGATATCTGAGAACGGATGTCTTGAAGAGAGTTCCACTCGGTAGACATGGTGGTCAAGATATCCGACTGAAACGAGACCAAGAGTTCATGAATCTTTGGTAAGTGTGTGAGGGAATGTTGGAGATTCACCAAATCACGGGGATTAGCTACATCCAGCGCAATGCGACTGTTCAATCGTTCGAGATCTTTGATGGACTTTAGGTGCTCTCGAATCAACATCCGCCCACGAACCTCCAGAACGAGTTCTTTCACGGCATCTTGACGACGTAGAATTTCAGTGAGTTGAGTCAAAGGGCGAACAACCCATTGCCTCAGTAAGCGGGCGCCCATTGGAGTTTGGGTCCGGTCCAATGTCGTGAGCAGGGTGGGGCTATGGCGTTGTTCAGATGTCGGCCTAAGAATCTCGAGATTTCGAATTGTGGTCTGATCTAACTGCATTTCCTGTTCAAGTACGCGAATCCATGGTCGTCGCAAATGAGTATAAGTCGCAGTTAACTGGGTATCAGCGAGATACTGAAGAAGTCCTCCACTGGCTTGGTACCCTACCGTAAGGCCGGATAACTGAAGATCATTGATATCGTCTACTTGAAAGACTTTTGTGAGTGTGAGGAGACTGGTCTTTGTGGCAAAGCTGTCAAATTCACGGGGAACAAGGCGAGCGATGGGCAATGATTCCAATGTTTGACATAGTTCCGCGTGTATCTCCTTCGGGTAGATAAGCTCTTTGGGGTCGATGCGAACGAGCTCGTCCACGAGTATGTGTCGGGAATATTCATAGGGTGCTTCTGAAATCCAAAATTCTCCTGTTGAAAGATCTATGGTGGCTAACCCAAAATCGAGATTCTCGCCAGAGCTCCCAGAACTAGGTTGAGGAGGATAATAAATTGATGAAATATAGTTGGCCTCGTGAGAAGGGAGAAACTCATCGTCATATAACGTTCCAGGGGTATACACACGAACCACTTCTCGTCGGACCAGCCCCTTTGCTATTTTTGGATCTTCAACTTGTTCACACAGAGCCACGATTTTTCCAGCTTTGAGGAGTTTGGCGATGTACCCGGTGGCGGTATGATGCGGGACACCGCAGAGGGGAATCGATGTGCCTTTGGCTTTTCCTCGTGCTGTGAGCACAATGCCTAGTAGGCCAGAGGCTTCCTCCGCGTCTTTAAAGAACATTTCATAAAAATCCCCAACACGGAAAAACAGGATGGCTTCAGGATGTTGCGCCTTAATCGTTTGGTACTGGCGCATTAAGGGGGACAGTTCTTGATCTTTCATAGACAATGAATCGGTAGTTTTGACTAAAAGTTGGTGATTTGATGACTTTCTGTGCGGCGACGAAACATGGGTACGATCTTTTGGCCGCGGGTTCCTGTTCCTGTCATGGTTAAATGCCGGACTGTGGGTAGGTTGCCATGGTCAAGATGGATGCCCAGATAGTCAGCGGGGAAAAATTGAAGGAAATGATCTGCCCATTCGATAATGACTATATTTTCTGGGGTAAAACTGTCTTCCAACCCTAATTGAAAAATAGCCGTGGGATCTTCAAGTCGATACAGATCGGCATGGACCAGTGACGGGTTTCCTTCGTAGCGTTGAATGAGAGTAAAGGTCGGACTACTCACTTGTTTGGATGGGATGCCGAAGCTACGAGCAATGCCACGGGTTAAGACCGTTTTCCCGACTCCAAGGCCACCGGTTAAGGCCAGAATGTCCCCGCCTTGGAGCAGGAGGCCTAACTCATGTCCGATTTGGAGTGTTGCCTCTGTTGAATCCAGAACCAGCTTTACAGAGTTGTTTGGTGATGTAGACAATTCAGTGGTTGCCTCCAAGGCCCTAGGTCTTTCCTTTATCTCGAGGTAATTTGGATGAGAGCGCCAGGGATGGCCGAAATAACATCGCTGGCAATCAAGCCCGCTTCTCCCATATGTATCGAGCCCCGATCGCCGGCTAACCCATGGACATAGACTCCTGCTCGAGCTGCATCCCATGGTGACAACCCTTGGGCCAAAAACCCTGTAATCACACCAGTTAACACATCCCCCATCCCGCCTGAGGCCATTCCTGGGTTGCCAGTTGGACAAATAGTGACTTTCCCAGAGGGATCGGCAATAACCGTTCTGGCCCCTTTAAGAACCAAAATGACTCGATGGTTTATAGCAAAATCTTTAGCGATTCCTATGCGATCCTTATTGACGGCTCGTGATGAACTGTTTGAGAGAAGCCGCGCCATTTCTCCAGGGTGAGGAGTTAATACCGGAGGCCTTTTCATCCGAGCAAACACATCCAAATAGCTCGCCAGATTGTTAAGGACATCGGCGTCCAACACACAATGTGCATCCACCTGTGGAAGAAAATGGGCTAACATGTTGGCAGTTGAGGGCGAGACGCCTAACCCTGGCCCAAATGCCAGGGCTGACTTGTCCTGGCAGAAGGAGGAAAGCATGTCTTCAGATTCGGGTCCAATCAGATGCTCTGGGTTTTCTGGTAAAGCCTGTGTCATGCATTCTAGGAGTTTGGATTCGACAATAGCTGTCACCGACTGTGGGGTTGCGACCGTAACCAATCCCGTCCCGGCCCGAAGCGCCCCTAGAGCTGCAAGGACTGGTGCTCCTGTCTTCCCTGATGAGCCGGCTACGATTCCAGCATGGCCATATGATCCTTTGTGGGTGGAGAGGGGCCGCCGAGGAATCAGGGTTTGGATCAAATCCTGGGTTAACAAAGAGCTCTGAGGTTTCAGGTCTTCGACAAACTCTGGCGGAACGCCAATATCTACTATTTCAATTTTTCCAGCATGGTCAATGGCTTCCCCTACGTACAGACCAATCTTGGGGCATCCAAATGTCACTGTCAGGTCAGCCTGCACAGCAGTGCCTAAGATGGCTCCGGTTTCGCTCTGTAGGCCCGATGGAATATCAATTGCCACCTTGAACGCGTCTGAACGGTTCATGATGGTAATGGTGGTGGTGTAAGGATCGCGGAGTGTCGCTGAAAGGCCCGTCCCTAAAAGTGCATCAACAAGGATATGGGCTCTGTGGGTCAGAGATTCCAAATCTTGTTGATTGGGTCGAATCAATAGGCAGGAGGGTTTTATCTTCTTTTTCAAGCGCTGATACATGGTCTTGGCATCTTTACTCAAGTCTTTGTATGGAGCCATCAAGACTACTTTAAGGTGGCTGCCTTTGCCTTGCAGGAGGCGAGCCACTACCAAGCCATCTCCACCATTGTTTCCTTTTCCACAATACACGACGACGTTTTTCCCTCTCACAGGTCCATAATGCTTAAGGAGGTGGGTCACGACTCCAGTTCCAGCTCGTTCCATGAGCTTCGACCCAGATACTTTTGCTTCATAGATCGTTCGCTGGTCGAGCCGTTGCATTTCTTCTGGGGTAACTAGCCACATGATGTGTACTGAGGTACAGATGACGGATTGATGTTCGCTATGTGAGGATGGTTTTCATCTCTCGGATCGCACGGTCTAATCCAATAAACACAGCTCGAGCGACGATACTGTGACCAATGTTAAATTCTTCAATCTCAGGAATTTTGGTGAGCCGTTGAGCGTTTTGATAATTGAGGCCGTGCCCCGCGCTCACGCGTAGTCCCAGTTTTGTCGCAAGTCGGGCAGCCTGAACGAGGGCATCATATTCATGATCAGTTTCATGTTGTCGTCGGGTATTGGCATAGCGACCCGTATGTAATTCAATGAAGTCAGCAGCGACCTTGTGTGCCGCTCGAATTTGTTTTCCATCTGGATCGACGAACAAACTGACGGGAATTCCTCCTTCATGGAGGAGATGTATCATGTTTTGGATGCGCTCACGATGTTCTACAACGTCCAACCCGCCCTCGGTTGTAAGCTCTTGTCGACGTTCTGGTACCAATGTCGCAATATCGGGTTTCACTTGCAGAGCAATTTTTGCGACCGAATCTTCTGCTGCCATTTCTAAATTGAGTTGGACATGAACCGTTTCTCGAAGAACTGCGAGGTCTCGGTCCTGTATATGGCGGCGATCTTCTCTCAGATGGACAACCACACCTTCGGCCCCAGCGAGTTGTACGAGGGCAGCGGCCATCACAGGATCAGGCTCATGCCCGCCTCGAGCTTGGCGGAGCGTTGCCACATGATCTACGTTAACTCCCAACCGTACCATAGCTATTCTGTTCCCAAATGAATATCGTGATTATGGGAATGTTGAAAAAAGCCGCCAGCGGCGTTCTCGCCATTTTTCCGGACCTTCGGGCTCACAGCGACGGTACCGCCTATGAGGACGGACCAAACGAGAGCCCTCTTCGTGGCGTGAGCGCTCACGTCGTACCAGTACGCTCCGCGCGCACAACAATGGAGTCGCTCTTCGAGACGAGCCAGGCAGTAAGCGGTCTTGCTGGACGAACTTTTTTGACCATTCCCGTCGAATTAAAGTCACCAGTGTTCTGAACGCCTTTTCGTAACGTGAAATTGAATTATTCAACAGTCCCATTATCGCAATTGTACAGAACCCCGACCATCAAATGAATATGGTACGGTAGATGAGCGTACCCCCCAAATACAATCCTGTTTCTCGAAAAACTCGTAAGACAAAATTGACTGGTTTCATGGCCTCATCTAGAATAAAATCTCGGTAATAAGCCGTATAGCGTTCAATTCTTACCCTCTCCGAGGTCCGGAGAGGCGTTTCCGTGCTTTTCATCGATAATGGAACCTTTTTACCGCATTCAACGGCTTCCTGGATATGTGTTTACCCAGGTCCAGGATCTCAAGCTTCAAGCCCGCAAACGCGGAGAAGATATTATTGATTTAGGCATGGGGAATCCTGATCAACCTACTCCCGAGCATATCGTCGAGAAGTTAGTAGAAGCAGCTCGAAATGGTCGGAACCATCGCTATTCTGCGTCTCGGGGTATTACGAAATTGCGGCATGCGATTTGTGCCTGGTACCAACGCAATTATGATGTCAGCTTAGACCCAGAAACCGAAGCGATTGTGACGTTGGGTGTCAAGGAAGGGTTGGCCCATTTAGCCCTCGCCATCGTAGGTCCAGGGGATGTAGTCTTAGCGCCTACTCCTACTTATCCCATCCATATGTATTGTGTCATCATTGCGGGCGGGGAAGTTCGTGGAGTAGAGCTGGGACCCAATACCGACTTTTTTGAAAATTTAACCCGTGCCTTTCGACAGACCCAACCGTCTCCCCGTGCCTTGATTATCAGTTTTCCGCACAATCCGACTACTCATGTTGTTGACCTCGAGTTTTTCAAGAAAGTCGTGGAGTTTGCGTTAGAACATCAGGTGTGGGTGATTCATGATTTAGCCTATGCCGATTTAGTATTTGATGGGTATCGTGCTCCCAGTTTGTTGGAAGTTCCCGAGGCCAAGAAGATTGGGGTGGAATTCTACTCATTGTCGAAAAGTTATAATATGCCAGGATGGCGCGTGGGTTTTTGTGTCGGGAATCCAGAGCTCATTGGCGCCTTAACTCGCGTGAAAAGTTATTTAGATTATGGGATGTTTCAACCTATTCAAATTGCCAGCATTATTGCCCTCAACGGGCCACAAGATTGTGTGAAAGACATCGTTGGTCGATATGAGCGTCGGCGCAATGCCTTGGTGCGTGGCATGAATCGAATTGGTTGGCCGATAGATTATCCACGCGCCACGATGTTTGCGTGGGCGAGAATTCCGCAGCCCTATCTCGGAATGGGCTCTCTAGAATTCTCCAAGCTCCTTCTTCGGGAAGCCAAAGTCGCCGTGTCGCCAGGAATTGGGTTTGGCGAAGGTGGTGATGAGTATGTGCGTTTTGCTCTTGTGGAAAATGAGCACCGAATTTTTCAAGCGGTGCGGGGCATTCGCCAAGCGTTAAAACTCAAGGAAGCGTTGTAGTGGATCCGGTTGTGAAGATTGGGCTCATAGGGTTTGGTACTGTCGGGACAGGTGTCGTAAAAATTCTTCAGGACAATGCCGACATTATCGCTCGACGGGCAGGATGTTCGGTGATACTTGCAAAGATTGCAGATTTGGATATCACCACTGATCGTAAAGTTACGGTGGAGGCTCAGGTCTTGACCACGAACGCGAATGATATCCTGGATGACCCTCAAATCGATGTCGTCGTGGAGTTGATCGGAGGGCATCAGCCTGCCAAAAATTTTATTCTTCGAGCGTTGGCGAACAAGAAGGGAGTGGTCACGGCGAATAAAGCCTTGCTTGCCGACCATGGAGAAGAAGTGTTTGAGGTCGCCGCCCAAGCTCAAGCTGATCTGGGGTTTGAAGCCAGTGTAGGAGGGGGAATTCCGATTATTCGTTCCTTGACAGAAGGCCTTGGTGGGAACAATTTGACTTCAATCATGGGCATTATGAATGGGACATCAAATTATATCTTGTCTCGGATGACCCAGGAAGGCCGAGATTTTCAGGACATTCTGAACGAAGCCACACGAGAAGGCTATGCGGAAGCTGATCCGTCGCTCGACGTTGATGGGATCGATGCCGCTCATAAGCTGGTGATTATGGTAAACTTGGCCTACGGGACTCCAGTCCCCATGAGTGCGGTGTATACCGAAGGAATTTCAAAGATTTCAACTCTGGATATCACGTTTGCGGGCGAATTGGGCTTTACGATTAAATTGCTCGGTATCGCAAAATTGCTGGATGATGTTGTGGAGGCGCGGGTTCACCCTACGCTTGTGCCTACAGGGTCTCCTATTGCACAGGTCAACGGTGTGTACAATGCCATTCATCTGGTTGGCGATGCGGTGGGGGATATCGTGTTGTATGGGCAGGGAGCGGGTTCGCTTCCAACCGCAAGTGCTGTCGTAGGAGATATTATTGAACTGGCTCGAAATCAAATAAAAAAGGCATCGGCGAGGGTTCCGGCAACCTCGTTTCAATGGGAGTCACGACGGGCTTTAACGATTAGGCCAATGGCTCAAATCGAGAGTCGGTATTATTTGCGGTGTATGGTTAAGGATGAACCCGGTGTGCTTTCCACCATTTCTGGAATTTTGGGTAATCGTGGAATCAGTATTGCCTCTGTTCTTCAAAAAGAGCGGAGGCAAGGTCAAACGGTTCCCTTGGTTATTCTGACCCATCGCTCTGTTGAACATGGGATCCAGTCGGCTCTTCAAGATATTAATGCCCTTCCTCTGGTTTCCGAACCTACGACATTATTAAGGATGGAAGAAGGAGAGTAAGCCTTGTTGGGATTGGGCCTCATCAGGGTGGTCTATTCGATATGATACGGTGGCGCGGAATAATTGAAGAATACCGGAAGTTTCTTCCTGTCGGCGGTCAGACCCCCATCGTGTCCCTACAGGAGGGGAATACTCCCCTTGTTCCTGCAACGCGTCTCGCGAAAACGGTCTGTCCCGGTTGCGAGCTATTCTTAAAAGTCGAAGGAGCGAACCCTACAGGATCTTTTAAGGATCGAGGGATGACAATGGCTGTTTCGAAAGCCATGGAAAACAAAGCCAAGGGAGTGATGTGTGCTTCGACAGGCAATACATCGGCCGCTGCTGCTGCCTATGCAGCGAAGGCGGGCCTTCCGGCCTACGTGGTTGTCCCCGCTGGGAAAATTGCGCTGGGTAAGTTAACGCAAGCGTTAATGCATGGTGCGCGCGTGATTCAAATCGAGGGAAATTTTGACCAAGCGCTGACTATTGTCAAGGCGCTATGCGAAGAAACAGCTATTGAATTAGTCAACTCCATTAACCCATTTCGGCTGGAAGGCCAGAAAACGGCGGCGATGGAAGTCTGCGACCAATTGGGACGTGCTCCAGTGATTCACGCGCTACCAGTGGGCAACGCAGGAAATATTACGGCCTATTGGCGAGGATATCGAGAATTTGAACAAGCTGGACAAACTCAGGGCTTACCTCGAATGTTTGGATTTCAGGCAGAAGGCGCGGCTCCGCTTGTGAGGGGTCATGTTGTGGAATCTCCGCAAACTGTGGCCTCAGCCATTCGAATAGGAAATCCAGCAAGTTGGACTCTTGCGCTTCAAGCTGTAGAAGAATCACGTGGATGTCTCCATATGGTATCTGACGAGGAAATTCTTCAGGCCTATCAAATGGTTGCTTGCGAAGAGGGCGTGTTTTGTGAACCGGCATCGGCGGCATCTATTGCGGGAATTTACAAGTTGAATCGCGAAGGAGGTTTGCCAAAAGATGCCGTCATTGTCTGTACGCTAACAGGGCATGGGTTGAAAGATCCTGATTCGGCACTCTCTGTGTCGTATCGACCAGTAACAGTGCCTGCAACCAGAGATGCTGTTGCAGCCCAGTTAGCGGGCTAGTTCTTCTGCGTGGCGACCCAACGATTGTAACTATCTTTCTATCCCTCAACTCTTTACTGTGAGGCAAAGATCGTGAAGAAAACGATTATGGTTCACATTGATGGAGTGCCTAGTCGTTTATGCGTAAATTCTGGTGATTCGGGCCCATTAGAGGCCGCGAATCTTCCTCATCTTAATAGACTTGCAGGGTCTGGGGAGTTCGGTCGCCTTGGCATCCCCAACGAATCTCGTCCATTTGTTGGAGAGCTTGTCCTCTTAAGTTTACTAGGGTATGACTCACACAAATGGTATAGCGGGCCAGGTACCTTTCAAGCTTTCAACTTGGATGTGGCCTTAGATCGGCATGATGTTGCGTTCCTTTGTGATTTCGTCACTCTGCGCTCAGAGGATGGATGGGGAGATGGGAAGAAGTTAGGACCGTTATTGGTGATGGATGACTTTTCAGGAGGGCAATTGGAAACAGAAGATGCTCGAGAACTGCTTGATGCCATTAATGAACAATTAGTGTCTGAAAATATTCAATTTTATGTGGGGCATAACTCACATCATCTGATGGTTTGGGCTGGAGGGAACGGAAAAATTGGCTGTAGGAATCCGCGTGAAGCCAGCGATCAATCCATTGAAGCTTACCTGCCAGTAGGAGAAGGAGGGCAGATCTTACGTGAATTGATGGAAGCTTCTCGCGCGATTCTTGGACATCATCCTGTGAATCAGGAACGAATGGACAGTGGGCTAAAACCGGCTAACTGTTTATGGTTGTGGGGCCCAGGAAAACCTGTGGAACTACCAACTCTACAAGAACGGTGGCCTATACAGGGAGTAGTGGTTTCGTCGAGTGGAGCTTATCTCGGAGTAGGACGGGCCAGCGGATTGCGGTCCGTTCCGACCGAACCCCGAAGTGCATGCGAGTCTCATCGCTTAGATCAAATGGTAGATATAGGCCAAAAGATTCTCGAGAAACATGATTTTGCTTGCCTACATATCCCTTGTGCTATTACCGACACCTCGGACGAAAAGCTTCGCTCTGCTCGATTCGTGGAATGTCTTGAGCAGATTGATCAATTGCTTATTAAGAATTTAACAGAGACATTTGTGGATACTGGACAGGCGTGCCTCCTAGTTGTGGTCACATCCGATCCTGGCTCAGATACAAAGATTGAGCGGTCAACGGCGCCATATGTCTTCTGTGGTGGACAAGAGTCTGATCACACTTCGGCGTCCACGATCTTTTCCGAGCGTGAATTGTTAGATCGTCCCTTGCGAAATGCCACGACCTTTTTTGAACGGTCTTTTGCAAAGCAATAACCCCTATGGCCTGTTACGTCAAAAAATTTGGTGGAACCTCCGTTGGGAGTCTTGAGCGTATTCAACATGTCGCACGCTTGATTGGCAAGACATACCGTGATGGCCATCAATTAGTCGTGGTGCTCTCGGCAATGAGTGGGGAGACCGACCGCCTGACGAAGATGGCGAGTGAGTTGAGCGTTGATCCGGATGATCGTGAACTAGATGTCTTGCTTTCCTCTGGAGAGCGGGTCACCATCGCATTAATGGCAATCATGTTAAACAGTTTAGGGATCAAAGCCAGATCATTTACTGGTCGGCAAGTGGGCATTGTGACTGATGGAGCTCATACAAGAGCGCGAGTCTCTCGGGTTGATACCCATCGCGTGCTTGGGGCTATACACGACGGTGTTGTTCCGATCGTGGCTGGATTTCAGGGCATTAACGAGGCATCCGACGTGACCACGCTGGGACGCGGCGGATCGGACCTCACCGCTGTCGTTTTGGCCGCAGCGTTGAAGGCCGATACCTGCTTTATTTATACGGATGTCGACGGCGTCTATACAGCAGATCCCAGTGTTGTGCCTTCCGCACGGCGGTTGGACAAGGTATCCTATGAGGAAATGTTGGAGTTGGCTAGTTTGGGTGCGAAGGTTCTACAGACACGGTCGGTGGAGTTAGCCGCCAAACATCAAATTCCAATAGAGGTACGGTCTAGTTTTCAGGACGGGCCGGGAACCCGTGTGGTAAAAGAGGATACAAGTATGGAACAGGTCTTAGTTTCTGGAGTGACAGGCGATTGCAATCAGGCCAAGGTGACGGTAGTTGGTGTGCCAGACCAACCGGGGATTGCCGCGAAACTTTTTGGCTCGATTGCGGAATCGGCGATCAATGTCGATATGATTATTCAAAATGTCAGCCAAGAATCCTTAACGGATATTTCCTTTACTGTCCCCAGAGCGGATCTGACGTCGGCAATCAATCTTGTTCGGAAACTGGTAGAGGTTGTTGGCGCGAGAACCGTCGAGGTCAATGAGGCAATCGCGAAAGTGTCATTGGTTGGTGTGGGAATGAGGTCGCATTCAGGTGTCGCGGCTCGCATGTTTGCCACGCTATCCCGCGATGGGATTAATATCATGATGATTAGTACCTCAGAAATAAAGATTTCCTGCGTGGTAGAAGAAAAATACATGGAATTAGCGGTACGAGGGCTCCATCATGAATTTGGTCTTGATCAGATGGCTTCAGCGACTGAACAGAGTTCAGCAGCAAAGTAGGCAAGAGACACGAGAGTTACAGGAATGAGTCGGATGGCAGATCACACCATCGAAATCTACGATACCACGTTACGGGATGGCTCACAGGCCGAAGATGTCAGTTTTTCGGTTGAGGATAAGGTGCGTATTGCGTTGAAGTTAGATGAATTGGGCGTGCACTTTATCGAAGGGGGTTGGCCAGGGGCAAATCCGAAAGATATTGAGTTCTTTCAAGTCATCAAAGCTACGCCGCTGCAGCAAGCGAAGATTGTGGCATTTGGTTCCACCAGAAAGGCCAAAAACGCTGCGAACAACGACCCCACACTCGAGGCACTGCTTGCTGCAGAAACTGATATTGTCACAATTTTTGGTAAGAGTTGGACGTTGCATGTGACCGAAGCTCTTGAGACCACGTTAGAAACCAATCTTGAATTGATTCATGATTCCATCGCATTTCTCAGGTCCAAAGGCAGAAAGATCTTTTACGATGCCGAACACTTTTTTGATGGGTACAAAACTGATCCTGCTTATGCGTTGAAAACAATACAGGCCGCTGGAGACGCTGGAGCTGAAAGAATTGTGTTGTGTGATACCAATGGGGGCACGATGCCGTGGGAAGTTCGAGAGATTGTCACAGCCGTGCGGGAGACATGTTCTATCCCTTTAGGTATTCATGCCCATAATGATGCAGAGGTAGGTGTTGCCAATTCCTTGGTCGCTGTGGAGGCTGGTGCCATGCAGGTTCAAGGGACTGTCAATGGTATTGGTGAGCGATGTGGCAATGCGAATCTATGCTCCATTATGGCGAATTTAGAATTGAAAATGGGGCGAAACGTGTTGACCAACGGCCGATTAGCGAGTCTCCGAACACTTTCACATTATGTTGCGGAAATGGCCAATCTTCTACCCAATAAACGGCAACCTTATGTCGGAGATACGGCCTTTGCCCACAAGGGTGGTATACATATTCATGCGGTTCAAAAGAATCCAATTACCTATGAACATGTGCAACCAGAACAAGTTGGGAATCAACGACGGGTCTTGATCTCGGACAATAGCGGGCGGAGTGCGGTGTTCGGGAAGATGGAAACACTGGGTCTAGATCTCCCACAAGATAACCCCAAAGTTCAAGAATTATTGGCTTCCCTTAAAACGTTAGAGTATGAAGGGTTTCAATTTGAGGGTGCCGAAGGGTCATTTGAATTGCTGATGCGGAAAGCTCTCGGAACCCACACCCCATCGTTTGAGTTGTTGGGATGTCGCATTATTGTTGAAAAACGGACTACGAATGAAGAGTCCATTTCAGAAGCGACAATCATGGTCAAAGTTGGGGATGTCGTAGAACATACGGCTGCCGTTGGGGATGGGCCTGTCAATGCTCTGGATCATGCGCTACGTAAAGCCTTAGAAAACTTCTATCCTCAATTACGTGATGTTAAACTACTTGACTATAAGGTTCGTGTGCTGACGGGCCGGAGGGGAACCGGATCACGAGTGAGGGTGCTTATTGAGTCCGGAGATCAAAAAGAAAAATGGGGAACAGTTGGGGTATCAGAGAACATTATTGAAGCAAGCTGGCAGGCGTTAGCCGACAGTATCGAATACAAACTCATGAGGGAACCCCCCTCCAAACCCCAAGAAATACCCAATGCATAAGGAATTCGGCCCGTCGGTCCCATGGCTACTGTCTTGACAACATTCGCGAGGCTCGTTAGGTTCTGCCACACTACCTAAACAGGAGAGTATGACGTTTCGTCTATTTCTGCTCCTTTCAAAATTCTTTGCGAGGGGGTATTAATTATGCGAAAGGCGGATATCGCCGACATTATTACCGAAACTGCTGGAATTCAGAAAGCCGAAGCCATGGAAATGGTTGAGCAGGTGTTGGATCTGATCAAAGGGATGCTCCAACAGGGAGAAGTCGTCAAGATTGCAGGATTTGGCAACTTTGTGGTTCGCAGTAAAGGAGAGCGAAAAGGACGAAATCCTCGAACTGGAGAGGAAATTGCTATTACCCCGCGTCGGGTGGTGACATTCCGGCCCAGCGCGCTCTTTAAACAATATGTCAATTCTTAAAGCTTAAGGCACGTGCCGACTATGGTGTAACGACGATGGCGGGCACCAGACACGAGGAAAAGACTGGATACAAGATTGGGGAAGTCGCCTCGTTAACGAAGCTGCCTGCGTATGTGTTGCGGTTTTGGGAATCAGAGTTTATTTTCCTAAAACCCAAGAAAAGTCAAGGTAAGCACCGTATTTATACGAAGACCGATATCGAAACGGTCTTCGAAATCAAGCGGATGTTGTATGAAGAAGGGTACACGATTGCTGGCTTAAAACGTTTCTGGTATCGAAAAAAGCGTGGAGGCAAGGCTATACAAGTCTCCAAAGATCGTGTGGAGAAAGCCAAGTCCGAGCTGCAAGGAATTTTGGCGCTGTTGGATAAAGGGGCAGCCAGACTTGTGAAAAAGGAAGATGAGAGGAGACTAGGACATCTGGCGGGGCGTGGCGCAGCCCGGTAGCGCACTCGCTTGGGGTGCGAGAGGTCGGCCGTTCAAATCGGCTCGCCCCGACCAATTATTCAGTCAGAAGTAGATCGTAAGAAATAAGCAGGCCTTCTATCTTGTCAGGCCATCTTGCTGTGCTCAGATTTGGAGGTCTTCTTCCTCGATGAGGTCTTCGCTTTCCGGCATCCCGTATGCGACAAATTTCGCATAGGAAAGATAAATTTGGCTGCTATCTCTCATAGCTTTTGAGCCGGCCTTCATCCGTTCGAACTTCGTCTTTGCCGTTTCGTCTTCACTTTTTTGTAACTCGCTGACATATTGTTCTAGTAACAGAGAATAGCGTTGCATCGCCTGCTCGATTTCCAGGTAGGCTTGCATGATGTCGTTTTGCATTGATTCGCCCTCCACAGTACGCCCACCTTACAAAAGCCTATTCTGTTGGTCAACTTTTTCCAAGAAGCCAGTAGATGTGAGAGTGATACCTGTTCTCGTGAAGACACGTTTGACCGGTTTTTCGAGGATTCAGTAGAATGCCGGAGCTGACTTGGAGCAATTGAACGTGGGCCGTTTCACTCGAGAAATTATTGTCAGAATTAGCCCTTCCCGCTATGAGTGCCCCTTCTCTTCCATGGATTTCGGTCGTCATTCCTATCAAAGATGAACGTGAGAATATCTCTCTACTAACCAGCCAGCTTCTCAAATTTTTCGAAGGTCGTCCAGAAAGTCACACCGCTCCGTTTGAACTGGTGTTTGTCGATGATGGAAGTACCGACGGGAGCGAATCGCTCTTAGATGAACTGGCGAAGCAATCGGAATCTATTCGAGTGATTCATTTAGATCGCAATCATGGCCAGACGGCGGCTTTTGACGCGGGATTTCGACGGGCGCGAGGTAACTTGATTGCCACGCTGGATGGGGATTTACAGTATGATCCCAGTGACTTTGCGAAGCTGTTACCTTATATCGAGCAATGTGACCTTGTGTGCGGACGTCGGCAGACACGTCACGACAATGCAGTTCGTCGCTGGTCATCAAAAATCGCGAACCGCGTGAGAAATTGGGTCGTGCATGATGGGATTGCCGATACGGGATGTTCCTTAAAGGTATTTCGTCGAGACGTGATTGAACGCATGCCCTTATTTAAAAATATGCATCGGTTCTTTCCAGCCCTAGCGCAGATGTATGGATTTACCGTCACGGAGGTTCCGGTCCAGCATTTGCCCCGCGCCCATGGTGTGTCGAAATACGGAGTCGGGAACCGATTATTTGCGGGGCTCTATGATCTATTCGCAGTGCGCTGGATGCAAAAACGTGCACTCCATTACCAGGCGCGGGAATCCAGGCCTCGCCCACCGCAGCAGTGATGGCAAATCAATGGACCTCTCGGCGTTATCGACAGAAGAATTGGTATGGCTGGGGATTGGGTTTCTGGGGCAAAGTCTCTTCTTTTCTCGATGGTTGCTACAATGGTTTGTATCAGAAAAAAAAGCAGAAAGTCAGATTCCCGTCTCGTTTTGGTATATGAGTCTGGCCGGAAGCGCCATCGTGTTGGCGTATGCACTTCATAAACTGGATCCAGTGTTTATTGCTGGGCAGAGCGTCGGGACTCTTGTGTATGTTCGAAATTTAATCCTTATTCATCGCGCGCAAAGGCGAGCTGCGGGTGGATAATCGTTTGATTTCATCGGATTCTGCTTCGAACCCTCCTTCTCCTCTTTCATCCCAGTCATCATCGTTCCCACTGATACATCTGATCTGTGTGTTGCTACTGGGCATCTGGCTGTTTGGTCTAGAAGGTGGATGGCTAGGAGGACTGGAGATTGGCCACCTTGGGCTGACCGACCGAGACGAAGGTAGCAACGCCGAAGCCGCACGGGAAATGTTGGAATCCGGCGATTGGATTTCTCCAACTCTCAACTACGAACCACGGTTTGCTAAACCAGCTTTTGTGTATTGGGTCATCAGCGGCTCGTACAAGCTGCTTGGCATCAACGAGTTCGCTGCGCGACTCCCATCAGCATTATCGGGGTTGTGTTTGGTGGTGTTGCAGTATGCGTTTGTCTATCGATGGTTTGGAGCGTCGCTGGCGTTCCTCGCATCGATCATGCTCCTACTCAACATCGAATTCTTGGCCATCAACCGAATGGTCTTGACCGATCCCGAGCTGGTCCTCTTCACCACTTTCGCGGGGTATAGTTTCTGGCAAGGGGTTCACGAGCAGACGAAAGCTCCTCGTTGGTGGTTCATCGGTTTTTATCTGGGTATGGGCATTGCCATGTTAGTGAAAGGACCGGTGGGTATTATTATCCCGCTTCTTGGAGTCATTCCCTATCTCACCATCACAAGACAATGGAAGGTCTTTTGGCAGAAGGGACTTCCGCTGCTGGGAGCAGGTCTGGTTCTCTTAATCGCGGCGCCTTGGTACGTAGCCATGTTTCAGATTCACGGTGAGGCCTATTGGGCTGCGGCACAAGCCAACACCACTGGGCGGTTTATGAGTCCCATGGAAGGGCATGGTGGAACGTTCTTCTTCTACATCCCCATCCTGCTCGTGGGGTTTTTCCCGTGGAGTGCTTTCCTACCATCTGTGATGTACCACTCACTCAAACGCTGGAAAACGTACTGGCAGGGTCAAGGATTTGAAACACAAGAACGGAATTTAGAATTTTTCCTGAGCTTGTGGGTTGCAGGATTGTTGATCTTCTTTACGTTCTCTGCCACTCGGCTACCGCATTATATTTATCCGCTGTTTCCAGCCTCGGCTGTCTTGGTAGCCATATGGTGGAAACGGTATCAAGACATGGCCTTTCCGTCAGACTGGCGAGTTTCTCGTCGGCTACTGTTGGGAGTCGGCTATTTGTTTGGGATTGCTATCATCTTAGCGCCGGCGGTTATGGACCAGTTTATGAAACAAATCACCAAGGAGTTTCCGGCTGCCGTCTATGTCGAATTCGGCTGGCTCCCAACGATCATGGGCTTGGTCATCATCCTTGGGACGATGGGTATTCGCCATTGTCTGGATTCAGCAACGAAGCGACAGTGGGCCACAGCATTTGGAGGCGGGATGATCCTGATTTTTGGTTTGTTGGGAGTGAAAGGCGCTCTTCCGGTGTATCACATGTATTTCATCGAACCCCCGCAGCAACTGGCGGAAATAGCCGGTTACAATCTAAACCACGATGACCGTCTTCTACAGGTAGGGAGAAAACGACCGTCTCTCTCGTTCTATGGCCAACGCAAGGTGCATTTTCTGCGACTACGAGACGAGAAAAAATGGAACATGCATCTGTTAGCCACTGGGAGAAAAATGGTTATTCTTCAAACACCTCTTCGCAGTAAGATTCCAGAAGCCGTATCTAATTGGACGGTTGTCTTGGAACATGGCGGCTTCTCCCTCCTCTCCAACGAACCGCTGCTGTAAACGCTGTTTCTTGACTTATTTCAGCGATTGGCGAAGAATTTTGAATCTATGGGCTGGCATTTGTTCTTTTGACTCGAATTACTTCCATTTGTGAATAAATGCCGGGTTTCGGCCCGGCAGCCGAGGCACTTTTCTTTCGGGAAAAGTGCCCAAAACCATTGACGCCCCGTCCGGCTATATCAAATTGGTTGGACGCAGCATAGGGAGAGCAGCCCAACTTGCTTCGCTCAAACAAGGTCTGCCGCCAGTTAGAGCGTCCGCCCAGTGAGCCGGACGGCAGGCGTTTTAAATTCCCAAGTATTGAAAATTAAAACTAAAAAGCATCAGAGCAATCAATTCGCGAAGATGAATCATTTTTCAGTTTTTATCCGTTATTGATTATGGACAGCGAACAACAATCCGGATCCTTTCGGAGCATTTCAATAAATGATATCCCACAAGATCTTTTGGATGATATTGTCCTTGTGCTAGAGAAATATCTAGTCCCAATATCGGTTTTCTCTGCTGACGAGCAAGATTCTGTTTTCCGGTTTATTGGTTCCGGAACCTTAGTAGAGGTCGAAGGAGCACATCACATTTTGACAGCTGCCCATGTCTGGCATCAAACTCAGAATGCGGAGAAAATTAACCTGGGGATTACAGTTTATCCCTCCTCTGGGTTAACGATTTCACGTGCTGCAATCAATCCGAAAGAATTATGGAACGACGATGACTCCGAATGGGGACCAGATCTTGCGCTTCTACGGCTCGCGTCTTCTGATGCCTCCACCATAGCCGCATACAAGTCTTTTCTGAATTTCGCAAAGCAAAAGATGACGTTTTCCAAGCATGCACCGGTCATCGAAAACGGCTTTTGGGCAATTATAGGCCTAGTGGGTGAGTTTAGTAGTGTTCAAGAGAGTACGCAGACAACAACCATTATTGCCAATGCTCAGAAAAGGGCGTTTTTTGGTGGTATTCATAAGTCACATCAGTGCGACGGTTTTGATTACCTTGACCTCAATACGAAGTTAAGCCTTTCTGGTGTTCCATCCAGTTTTGGAGGTTTGAGCGGTGGTGGGCTCTGGGAAATAGGTCTTAAGTCTGACAAGTTTGGAACGATTAACTGGGATGAGAAACTACACCTCCGAGGCGTAGCGTTCTGGCAATCAGCAGAATCTGAAGGGAGTAGAATAATTCGCTGTCATGGTCCTCGGAGTATTTTCCAAAAGGCTTGGCAGGAATGGGCTTTACCTCCATGAGGTTAACTTCGGCGATTTTTTTATACTCTTTAAATGTAATTGACGATGTTTTTTAGCTGGCAAAGAGAGTGTTTGGATGGATTAACGGTAATTGAAAACCATTTAGATGCTAAAGATATTTGTAAATATTAACAACCTATATCTAGGGATGGACTTATCTATCCAAATGCAGAAATGATTGTTTCAATAATTGTTGCGCCAATTTCAATTCCAGTTTCAACGCCAATCGAGTCGTGGGATTCTTGAATGCTCGTTTTTAGTGGACCCAAAAAGATGCCATGGCAAGTGAGGCAATGATGGACATCCAGTTCATGAAGGCGTCTAGCTTCTAACGTTGCCGTGGTACATCGTGGGCAGTTCTTGACCGGCATTCCTGGTATTGGCTGAAATTTTTGCATTCCCTCTCTTGGTAGATTTCTGTCCTCTGAGTGATTCTTTCGATAGGAATTGAGTTCACCTCTATCAAACCATATCCCATGGCCATTTGAGCACCGGTCTAAATGGATGCCCTGTTTCTCAAATGGGATAAGTGTTATATCGCAAAATGGGCAATGCATAGGGTCTAAAAAGCACCGCGATATAAAAACAGTCAGAGTTGTATCGCACCCTTCGCACTCTCTATAAAATGACTTCGAACTTTACGTGGCGATGACCTTTCCGAATTCGGTAGGTATCAAAATCATGTCTGTCGAGAGTGAAGATCTTGTTTGTCTTAAACGATTCTGCTGCTACAAGCAACGAAGCATCCGCTAAATCCATGGGATGATCTGCGTATTGTTCCATGAGTTCAAAGCTCCGTTCCATTCTGTTTGAATCTAGATAAAACACCGAAGTTCCACCTTGTAAGATGAAGTCTCTTAGGCGATCTGAACCGTAGCTTTCAGGAGAAAGCATGTGAAAAGCTTCTGTAAGGACGGGTATTGTTGTTAGGAGAGAAGACCGAATTTTTTTGAGGGTTTCTCTGCAATGATTATGTTGTGCATCTCGGGGGTCAAACAAGGCAACGAACGGACCGGTATCGATGAGAATCATCGACGATGCTTTTTCTTTAAGGCTTTCAAGACTCCTCGACGTGTCTTGGTCGATGGTGCCATGGCATAACCGCCTGGTCCCAAATCTAATTCTTGGTAGATCTTAAAAGGCGCTCGAGGGGTGTGGTGGTCAATCTCTTGGTGGAGGACGTGAAGCCCCTTTTTTAAGGCCCCAGATATGGATAACCCGGTGGTTTGGATAATGTGTTGTAAGATTTGTTCTGTTTCTTCGTCTAACCGAATGGTTTTTGTGCCCATACTCATCTCCCTCAACATTTTATTTGTATTACATATTGTAATACATTGTGAGTTGTTTGTCAAAACTGCCTGGCAAGGGGGAGATTTTCGCGATTTTTAGAATGAGCGGAAGCAGAAAGTGAAAATAGCGAGAAGGAACATTCCGATCCCGAAAACGGCTTCGATGAGGATGGGATTCACTCCCGCGATGAATTTATTAGGAGCATCGTCATGAAATAAGGACTGGGGATCATGTCCGACCCACCAGGCTATTCCTGCTAACATTGCAGCTCCAACAATAATGACACTTCCGGTACTGCTTGCTAGCCCAAGTCCCATCAGGAAGCGAGGCCAGAGCGGAGCGACGAAGGAATCTCTCCGATTCGGATCAGTAGCCTCCCGAATCCAATAGAGGCGCAGCCCGAGTCCTACCAGAAACAGACTCAGGCCCATAAACAGCGAGGCTGACGGCTCGAGTTCGACCCCAGGGTGCGGCACCACAATCCAAGCTAGTCCAAAGGCTGTGACGAGCCAGGGTAGGCCTTGAGAGAAAATTCTTTGAGCAATGTATCTCCATTTTTCCCGCGAGTAGATCAAGACTATTCCACTACCCAAGCCCACCAGAATTCCTCCTAGAACATCGGTTGGAAAGTGTGAGCCTTTTGTGACACGGCAGGTGCTTATGAAGGCTGCGATTCCGAACCAGAGGTATTTCCATTTTGGAAAGTAAAAGGCCAATGTCGTAGCGACGGCAAAGGAGGCGGATGCATGGCCGGAAGGAAACGAATCGTATCCGCTTTCAAACGACGGCTCGATTTCCCAGGGGCCCTTCTCCATATGTCGAGGACGAGGTCGGCCTAGGCTATGTTTGATGATTTGGGCGAACAGGCCGGCTAGGCCATGGGCTAAGAGTGAATAGAGGCTCAGCATTTTTAACTTTTGTGATTTTCGCAGATAGCCAATAGCCCCAATGGCTAGTGAGATCACAATAAGCGTGACCCCGTCTCCGAGCCGATTGCCGATTGTCCCTATATCATCGAGTGTTGGATGGTCGAATGAACGCAGTAGGGTGATCGTTGGATGGTCGATTTGAGCCAGGAAATAGAACATGCCCAGGATGAGGATTGCAGCCAGGCTGTATGTCAAAGAGTTAATATGCCGGATGGGAAATGGCGAAAAACTCGAAGAGGATGGGGAAGTTGGAGATGGTTGGTTGGTCACAATGGATTGGTGAACGACATTCCCACGGATTTTCCCCTTACCTTCCCGTCACTCCAAGGGGCGACGGTAATTTAAGGGACCCAGTCGGCGAGAAAGATGTTGAATTCATGTGGCTTGGTAGTATTACGGTCGGAAGACCATGCGAGTTGTTTGCCGTCGGGTGAGAACATCGGGAAACTGTTGAAATGTCCGTTGAACGTGATCTGCTCAGGCTTTGTGCCATCGTCTCCGATCACATGGAGATGAAAGGATGGACGGCCTTTGTGATCAGAAGGCGTGGCGACGTTCGAAGAATAGATGATGTGCTTGCCATCAGGCAGAAAAAAGGGCGCAAAGTTTGATTGGCCATTGTTCGTGACTTGGATTTTGTTCGATCCATCCGCATTCATCACGAAGATTTCCAAGTTTGACGGTTCCACCTGGTTTTTCGCCAATAATTCACGGTAGGCCTTCACTTCTGCCTCGGTTGTGGGATGATGGGCACGATAGACAATGCGTTTGCTATCTGGAGAATAAAATGCCCCACCATCGTAGCCGACTTCGTCGGTGAGTCGTTTGAGGCCTGTTCCATCGATCTTCATAGAGTAAATATCCAGGTCTCCATCGCGGATGGATGTAAACACCATCGTTCTTCCGTTTGGGGCAATTGTGGCTTCGGCATCGTAGCCTGGTGAGGAGGTCAGTCGCTGTAAATCAGTTCCGCCAACGTTCATGGAAAAAATATCGTAATTATCCAATGCCCAGCGGTATTGTTTGGTTTGCGGAAGTTTAGGCGGGCAATGAGGGCTCTGAAAATGTGTTGAAGAAAAGAGTACCCGTCGTGATCCTGGAAAATAATAGCCGCAGGTCGTTCCCCCGGTGCCGGTGCTTACTCGCCGCACGTCGGAACCATCCAAATCCATTGTGTAAATTTGATAGCAGGATCGTAGCGTCTTGCCATCTGGTTCCAACGTGGATTGATACACCAGGCTATAGCCATCGGGTGCAAAATAGGCTTCGGCATTTTTCCCGGAAAAGGTCAACTGACGGATATTGGCTAAATGAGGTTCGGATTTGGGTTTCTCTGTGGGCTTTGTTTTTGAACCGGTTGCCCATGCTAGGGGAGAAAGAACAAAGAAGACGACTGTCAATATTGCGCATGCTAACAGGTTTGTAATGTTGATGTTCCGAAACATTCGTGTTGTCTCTACCTCCCCTAGCCCCTCCTTACAAAGGAGGGGGAATGATCATGGCGTTGGGATGATGAACTCACGGGCAGAGTGTACTGGCTGAAACATCCCACGGGCAATAACGTTTCCCTGTTTGAATGCTAGGTAGCTATCCCAGCCATAAAAGAACAGGAGCCGTGCTACGGGTTGAACCGCTTCTGGCGAAAGGCCGAAAAAGAGTGAAACTGTATGGTCGGAGGAATTCGGATGGGGGCATGTGATAAGAAATGCCATCTCGGATCCTTCGAATTCCTCTTTCTGAATGGTCAGACGGCCTGGTTCCATCTGAACAGTTTGGTTACATGTCTCCAAAGCTTGTGACTCCAATAGCTTCTGTGCCGGCGTTCCAAGAATAAGGTATGAGGCTGCCTCTGTTATGGCAGGCGAATCGTTTTGACGTATCTGGATATCTGGCTGTCTCTGGACTCGCCGCATAAGAGCTTCCAAGCTTTTCTCTTCATTTGTTATTGGGGTTTTTGCCCGAACCAAGATACGATGAGAATCCGTCGCCCAGGTATTCAGCATGGGAGGCAGATTTCCGCGTTTCACTCGTAAGAGCAAATCGTGCTCTGGGTCGAGTCTGATTGATTTTGGGATACCGGAGACCTTCACCTTGAAAGGTTGGCTGGCCTGAGCCAGGGACAGAACACTGTTGAATGGAACTTGATCATGGAACTTGATCTGAATCGGGAGCTGGAGCTTGTAAATCGGCCCCTTCTGAATGATAGTTCCAGACACCTTTGTATGTCCTGGATGTAAAGGTTCCGGCTGAACCGATATCGTGTCTAGTGTTAATGATGGGGTTCCAGGTTGCTCGATCCATTGGGTGAAAAATTCGGTAAGATTCTGATCTGCCACCTTTGAGAAGATCCGTTCTAGATCTTTCCATTCGATATACTGTCCGGTTCCCTCTTGAACGACTTCACGGACACCTTTGAAGAAAGTATCGTCGCCAAGTTTCTGCCTGAGCATGTGAAAGACCAGCGCGGTTTTTTGGTACCCAATTGCATTATCAAGGCGTGTTTCTTTGTGGTGAAACTGGCGGATAGGATATTCCTTCTCTGGAGTCGCATACAGATTATATTCGTGAATCATGCGATGGCGAGTCTTGAGTGCCTCCTGTATGTTTCCTGTGGCTTCATCGTAATAATAATTCGCTAGATACGTCGTGAGACCTTCAACCCAATTCCCTTTGGCAAAATCGTTAAAGACCGAATTTCCAAACCAAGAATGCACGATCTCATGCCCGAGTGAATAGGGTTGCGTATATCCCCGTCGCACAACTCGTTGTCCTAACAATGTAAAGGAGGGGAGGCCCAGTCCGCTTGGAAAAAAGTTTTCGACGACCGAGAACTGTGAAAAGGGATAAGGGCCTAAGAGTTTTGTGTACAGATCGAGATAGGTTGCTGTAGCCTCGAGATATTGTGGGGCCAATTCGGCTTCGTCAGGAAAGAGATACGTCGCAAGTTGTTTGTCTCGCCATCGTGTTTTTTGCACGACAAAACGATTGGCTGCGAGAGTCAGGGCTTCGCTGGGTGAGTGGATTTTCCATTGTATAATCCGACGGTTGCCTTCAACACTATTAGAAGTTTCCTGCCCTTGTGTGATGGCTTGCCAGTCTGAGGGAAGAGTCATCCTAAGATCAAAAGTAGAAAGAACATTGTCCCAAGTGGGATACCAGAACGTTTCAGAGGTCAAATAGACACCATTATTTCCAATATGCCCGGTAGTTTTATCAGGCCTGACGAATCGCAAGCCGGTTGAGGCTTTAGGTGTGTCATCGATTATCCCTGCAAAGGTGACGGTCATCCTTAAATATTTTCTAGGGCCTGTCAGGATCGTGACTTTTTGTGCATGTTCCGTGGATTCAATCGTCAGTTGGTTAAGGGGAACATCCTGATCATTTATCCGTATGGATTTAATGTTGAGAGAAGGGTTGAGCAGAAAAGATTGAGAGGAGGCATCGGACTGGGGCGGTGAAAGGGTTATCTCATCGCTTCCCTGGATAGAATGGGAATCAGGATCGAGTATCACAGATAATCGATGATGGATAGTGTCTGGTGTTTCCGCCAAAGCCGAAGATACTCCCCCCCAACACAAGCTTATGAGTACCCAGCAGAAAAATTGTCGAAGCATATCAGGTGGAAGGCCTCTCTTGAGGAAGAAGGGCATTCACAAATTCCGTAGCGTGAAAATCCTGAAGATCCGCTTCTCCTTCCCCAACGCCTATCAGGCGAATTGGAAGGTTGAGTTCATCCACGATGGCGACGACGACACCGCCTCTTGCGGTCCCATCTAACTTTGTGAGGGCTAGGCCGGTGATGCCGAGGGCCTCATGAAATTGGCGGGCTTGAGAAATCGTATTTTGACCAAGTGTCCCATCTAGAACCAGTAAAATTTCATGCGGAGCACCGGGCATTTCACGTTCGATGATTCGCTTGATTTTCTTCAATTCATCCATCAAATTGACTTTGGTATGCAGCCGCCCAGCAGTATCGATGAGCACGATGTCCATGCTCCTGGCTTTTGCTGCGACGATGCCATCAAAGACGACGGCGGCAGGGTCGGAACCCTGTTTATGCTTAATGACTTCAATACCCGTCCGTTTCCCCCAAATATCTAATTGTTCGATGGCTGCAGCGCGGAATGTGTCCCCCGCCACAAAGAGGGTTTTTAATCCCTGTTGAGTGAAACGATGCCCGAGTTTTGCGATAGTCGTGGTTTTCCCCACGCCATTAATGCCCACCGTTAGCAGTACGAAGGGTTTGGGTGTTTGACGGATAAGCTGTTCTAGCGGTTCTGCTTGACCTTTTTGCAGGACTTCCACGAGCATCGAATGGAGGAGTTCAATAGGATCTCCAGTTTGAAAGGGACCAGTTTGCGAATTCACCGCATCCAGAAATCGCTGAACTGTCCGTACTCCCACATCAGCTTGCAGGAGGCTGGCTTCTACGTCTTCTATGACCTCTGGGTCGAGTTGGCTCCCTACCAATCGGCGTAACGAACTTTCTACGCTTTGGCGTGTTTTCGTTAGGCCGTCTTGGAGACGTTGAAGCCAGCTCACGGTGCGTGCCCGGGGAAAATGTCTAAATGGGTGGTGATATTCATTCTATTTAAGGAATTGTGGGACTGGAGAGAGTTTATAGAATATTGCATATTCTTTTCGTTCCATCCGTGCGGCCCCTCGTTCAGATTTCTCATGGTCGTAGCCTAGCAAATGAAGCGTTCCATGGATCAATAAACGTAGTATTTCTTGGTCAGTCGTGTTCTGGAACCTTGCTGCTTGGTGCATGGCAATTGGGAGGCATATGACAACATCTCCCAAAAATTCTCTCGGGTGTTTTTGCTTACTTCCTGTTGGAAAGGCTAGAACATCTGTCGGATAATCCCGCTTTCGATACCTTCGGTTTAAACTTTGCATTCGTGTTTTGCCGACGAATGATAGGCTCAGCTGGGCAGTTGGATATCCGGCTTGTACTAGTATTGATCGTGCGACGTGTCGGACAGTCCTGTCACGGACGGAAACTCGCCGAAGGTAGGTGCGGAACCAAATGGCCATTGAGTATTAAGCCGACGGTCCTTGGCCATTGGTGTTTGATCCAGGTTCATTTTCAAAACGATCGTAGGCCTTGATGATGGCTCTGACTAATCGATGCCTTACCACATCCTGTTCAGAAAAGTAGACGAACTGTATACCATCGATCTTCACGAGAATTTCTGCAATCTGAGTCAACCCAGATTTTTGTGAATCTGGAAGATCGATTTGCGTAATGTCTCCAGTGACGATGGCTTTGGAGTTCATCCCAAGACGAGTCAGAAACATCTTCATCTGTTCTGTCGTGGCATTTTGGGCTTCGTCTAGGATAACAAAAGCATCGTCTAACGTTCTGCCTCGCATGAACGCCAACGGTGCAATTTCAATCTCTCCCCTCTCAATGAGCCGGTTTGCCCGTTCAATATCCATCATCGTATAGAGAGCATCATACAATGGCCGTAAATAGGGGTGGACTTTGGCGAACAAATCGCCCGGTAGAAACCCTAGACGTTCGCCTGCCTCTACGGCCGGCCGGGCCAGAATGATACGACTCACTTGTTTTTGAGTAAGGGCAGCCAACGCCATGGCCATGGCCAAATACGTTTTCCCGGTCCCGGCGGGCCCGATTGCTATGACGAGATCGGATTGTTGGATGGCCTGAAGATATGATTGCTGCGTCGGTGTTTTGGGATTGATCGTGCCTTTGTTCGTCGGAAGGTGGCTAGTTGAGATTGTGTAGGGCTTGAGCGGACTATCGCGTTTGTCTTGGGTGGCCCTGATAGCACGTGAAATATCTTCCGGTTTCAATTGATGGTAGGTACGGGTCCAATCAGCTAATTCCTGTAGAACATGCTCGGCTTGCTGGATGGATTCGGGTTGTCCATCGAGCGTTACCTCATCCCCTCGTGCAGCCATCTGAACCTTCAGCTCGCCTTCAATCATCTTGAGGTGAAGATCATGTGGGCCAAAGAGATTTGCGAGATCAACCCCTTCTTGTAGTTTTATTTTTCGCACAGAAGACTCAACTAACCTTCCCAAACTGAAGTGGATAACCGAATACCACGAATCATTTCATTCTAACAAAGGCCCTAATGTGCCTCAAGAAAGCGTGTCAGTCACAACGTAAGGACATTGGCCATCAGCAAATGACTCTCTACGACTTCCTCCTATCTCCTCCAAGGACCTCTTCTCGCTTTCTTTTGGCACATGGGACAGAAAAATGAACTACGTTCGCTGTGAATGCGTTTGATGTGTGCTTGACAGCCATTGGGGCACGGCATCCCGACTTTTTGGTACACGAGATGTCTGTCTTGAAATTGTCCTCGGGAACCGTCTGGCGCACGAAAGTCTCTAATGGATGATCCGCCGGCAATGATGGCTTCACGCAATACCTCCTGCATAGTGTGATGTAACCGTTGGCATGATGGCTGTGTCAGTTGAAAGCCTTGGACATGAGGGTGGATCTTGGCGCGAAATAAAATTTCATTGGCGTAGATATTGCCAATTCCTGCCAGGCGATGTTGGTTGAGAAGCAGTGATTTCAATCGTGCCCGAGATGTGTGGGTGAGCCGGAGAAAGTTTTCCTGCGTGATGGTGCTCGCATCTGGCCCAAAGCGGCGCTGTTTGAAACGATCAAAATCGTCTGCCGTGAATAGCCAAAGACGCCCAAATCTGCGTGGGTTCCAATAATAGAGTTTCTTGTTTGTTTTGTCAGATAGGCTAATTTGGCAATGGATATGTGTGGGCGAAGCAGCTAAGCTTTTGCGAAAAAACCACAGTCCTGTCATCCCCAGTTCGGAAAGAAAAAATCGTGTTTCCCAGTTCCGTTGACAGATGAAAACGATGCATTTCCCTACACGGTGAACATCGATGATTTTGCTCTCAGCAAACCAGGGGATAAGACTGTGTCCCACACGGACAATATCCGAACGATGAACCGTAAGGGCTTTGATTGTAGCCCCAAGGACGTGAGATTTAAGGTGTTGAAGGATGACTTCGACTTCAGGGAGTTCTGGCATGGCGACCCAAGGTTTGAAAATGGAAGAGTCCGACGAATGAAGGGTGTATTGCTCTATCTCGAATGCGGGGTTTTAGCAGATCTTAGAGTGAATTACGAAATCGCCTTTAATTTGGTGTTTCCAGAGAATACCCATATCTGACAAGCCAAGCGACCAATAGGCCATAATAAGAAGATGGGATGTGGCCTAATTGCTGGGTGGATTAGGGGTAGATGCGTTTGTCGGCAGTTGTTCAATTAATGAAGCGAGATAGGGAAGTGGTGTGGTGCCGGGACGTTTTTGAGCGATGAATGTCTGAGCTTCTTCAAACGACAATCCTTGGGCGTAACATAAGTACGCAATAATGATGGACGGTGATCGGCCTAACCCAAGCCTGCAGGCAACCAGTATACGGTGTTTGGATATATGACGGGCGATCCAGTCGATGCCCATGCCGAGGTCGATGAGGTCAGGTTCGGTATATTCTTTCAGCGGCAATCTGGCAAAAATCTTATCGGAAGGAGGGCGGATTTGCGTATCCAGAGCCGTCCAAAGTACTGCTGTAATAAATGGAGGGGGAGACTCTGCATCTGTCTGTTCACCAATAAAGAGGTGATCGTTGACGCAACTGATCATGATATTTGTCTTGTCGGAAGATTCACGTCTGAACAATAGATAAATTTGGGGAAAAGCGCTCATATAGCACCGAGATTACAGTATGTTCCTACTGCTAGTGGTGAGTTGCGGGAACTCGTGTGGGGGCCTATACTGTGGAGATCTCAAGACGGGTAGGGTATGACGAGACATGGTGTCACTAAGTGTTAAAGAGGTAGAAGGTCGATTAGCAGAAGTCAAATGTGCGGTCTGCAAGGGAAACCAGTTTGGCATTGACTCGCGATCTGTGACCGAGGACGGAGATTGGAAAGCTATCTGCAAAGATTGCTTTTATACCTTTCCAGTTCACACGGACATGGAATTTTATCTGCAGACACAGCCTGACGTGCCCTACCGTTTAAAGGAAATGACCTGCCGGTCATGTCAACACCGTGGAGTCATATTAAACTTTCGTGCAGTGGTTTCAGTTCGACAATCCGTATATTTCGTGACCTGTCCCAAATGTCGGAGTCAGTTTCCGGAGCAATCATTCTTAGAGGTTTTTGAATAAGGGCACGCTAAATATGACACGTGATGCTCCTGACAGCTCGACACCTTCGGAGACCAATGCCGAACCTGATTCTCTGGATTCTCCACCATCGTCGGCGAAAGTCCGAAAAGAAATTCCGTTGGTGGCAGTTCCAAATGAAGATGAAATCATGGCCCAAGAAATGGCTGATTTGTTTGATGAAGATAGGGTGACACATCAACATGGCCATTCGGAACCTGAAAAAGACTAGGGTTGCAGAATTCCTCGTTTCGGAGTTAGGGGGCCAGTGATTCAGGTATGAAGATGGTTCTCCTGCACCTTTTTCCCAACCTGCCTCGAAACCATCGTTTTTGTTAAATTTCTGACAATTGTGTCAGTTGTTGTCGAATTGGGTATCTGGGGCACCGCGAGACCTAGTACCAACGTGGCATGTGAGTCAGGGAACAAAGATCGTACAATACGGTGGTACATGACCCTGGGATGCCTCAGCCGTACACCTGAATAAAGAGCTTACAACATATGATAGTGCGATCCCATCATTACTTGTCCCCATTTTCGTGTGGTGGTAGGATGCGCCTGACTAAGTGGTCTTTCCTAAGAGTCGATTTGCGTTGAGGAGAGAAAAAATGAATAAACCTAATCCCTCAAAACCATCAGCGTCGCTTACCTATGAGGTGGCTGGTCCGCCCGTAGACTCACCGTCCTCACGGTCTGATACAGAGTGGGAGAGACAGTCAGAAGATCAAAATCTTGATAAAGTTCGGGATATCTTATTCGGTGCCCAAAGTCGGGAATTTGAGCAGCGGTTTCGCGCATTGGAAACTCAATTGTTAGAGGAAAGCGCCGCGTTGAGAACTGACCTTTCTCGTTCACTCGATGAGCTCAAGAAAGATGTTCATGACGAAATCCGGCAATTAGCTCTACAACTTCAAGACGAGCAGGCAAAACAAAGTCAGGTCGCTACCAATATGGAAGGCGTTATCCACCAATTGGGAGATAAGCTTGAGGGCAAGCTCGCCGAATTACAGTCTCAGGCTACGCAACAATATTCCACCTTGGAGGTGCATCTGAACCAACAACGTCAAGAGCTCTCCGGGGATTACTCGGAGGCCTTACAAGTATTGAAAGAGCAAGTCCATCAGAAGTTTCTAGAGCTTCAAGCCGACAAAACTGATCGGGCTGTTCTCGCAGAAATGTTGATGGATGTTGCATTACGTCTAAAAGTTGGTCAACAAAATTCTGAGGATTCATAATCGTATAAAGTGCTTGGTCTACCTAACATACCAATGGATATTCTCAAAGCTGGACAGTCTTTTTCGCGTCGACAGTTCAATCCCGGTGTTGGATGTGTGATTAATGGCAAATAAAGACGCTTCTTATGGCAGGCACATCACGTTCCCCGTCGTCTAATCCTCCCGCTAAGTTTTCTGTCAAAGAGTCTCAAGGCTTTTCTTATCTTCGGCATTTGTTGTTGGGGCCGGAACAGTCTCAACTTGAGCGTCTCGCAACTCGGTTAGATAGTTTTTCTCTGCAACCCCATGAAGTGAGTCGTGTGCTTCCTGATGCTATTCGCTTACGAGCTCAACAAGACAATCGCTTGCTGGCGTCGATGGTTCCTGTCACGCAACAAGCATTAACTCTGTCGATTAAGGAATCTCCTCACTTAATCAGTGATTCGATGGCTCCCATTATCGGGTCGGCAGTTCGAAAAGCGACTGGGCAAGCCATGCGCACGATGATGCAGTCCCTTCATCAAACGCTGGACCATAGTATGTCTTGGCGAGGTCTTCAGTGGAGATGGGAAGCCTTCAGAACCGGGAAATCATTTGCGGAAGTTGTGTTGCTTCATACGTTGCGGTTTCGAGTAGAGCAGGTGTTTTTTATCCATAAAAGTACAGGGTTGTTGCTCAACCATGTGGTCGCTGAAGGGGTGTCAGGTCAGGGTGAAGATGTCATTTCTGGCATGTTAACGGCTATCCAAGATTTCGTGCGGGATTCATTTGGTCACACCTCAGAGGAAGGGCTGGAATCATTACGTATTGGCGACCTGACAGTGTGGATTGAACAAGGTTCCAATGCCATTATTGCGGGGGTGATACGAGGAACGCCACCCCTTGAACTTCGTCGTGTCTTCCAAGAAACCAATGAATTTCTTCATGCCGAATATTCTGTAGCCCTACAAGAATTTGCAGGGGACCTCGCGCCTTTTCATGATGCTCGGCATTATTTAGAAGAATGTCTGCAAGCGCAATTCGAAAAATCTCGACCTGGACTCCCATGGATTATCTGGATTGTCCTTGGGGCCATACTTCTGTTGATGGGAATGTGGCTTTTTCAAGGGTATCAAAAGCATCAACGGTGGGAGGCATTTTTAGAACGAGTAGGAAATGTGCCGGGCTTGGTGATCACGTCCATCCAAGAAAAAGGCCTATCGACAGTTTTTCACGGTATGCGCGATCCGTTATCCAGGAATCCCGAGGAGTTGATTGCAGAAGCTGGTTATTTACCTCAGCTCGTGTCTTTTCAATTAGTACCATTTTTAGATTTGACACCGGAATTTATCCAGCGACGTGCATTGGCTCAATTGCAGCCACCTGACTCGGTGGATGTGAGTTGGGAAGGTTCTCAGTTAGTCCTTGCAGGAAAAGCCTCGCATGCTTGGATTTCTCGAGTGAAATTTCAGAGCCCGCTTTTACCCGGGGTTTCTGATGTCGATATGAGCCAGTTGCGAGACAAAGATCTGGAACACTTTGAGACAGTCGTTGCTAAGCTTGAGAGTTATAGGGTTGAGTTTGTGGTTGGAACAGTCAGATTCTTGCCAAACGGAGCGACAATAATTAGCGATGTTTATCAGTCCCTACAGGAGCTTGATCAACAAGCCAAGGTGTTGGACATAGAGCCGACCATAGAGTTGCGGGGGTATTCAAGTCCGGAAGGGACCTCAGAATTCAATCAAGCCCTGAGTCTTGCGCGGGCACGGCGGGTATTGGCTGCGCTCCCGCAACAGCAATTTGCCCGTTTAGTGTTACGACCCGTAGGAAAAGGAGTTGGATCATCTCCAATCGAGATGCAGAGGCTATCTCCTGAGTTGTCTGAACATAGTCGGCGGGTGTCGTTTCATGTGCTGAAGCCTGGTGTCAAACGAGGAGAACCAGGTCTGTAGGTAACTCAAGAGTGATTGCGAAAAAAAAAATCTGTATGTTGGGTGGATTTGCTGTCGGAAAAACGAGCTTAGTCAAGCGGTTTGTAACGGGGCAGTTTTCGGAAAAATATCAAACCACTATCGGTGTGAAAATCGATCAGAAGATTGTGACTATTGATCACCAAGAGACCTTATTAGTCCTTTGGGATTTGTATGGAGACGATGATTATCAAAAAGTACGGGCCTCATATTTGCAAGGTTCTGCTGGGTATTTATTGGTGGTTGATGGCACAAGGAAGGACACGCTATTCGTTGCGCGTGAATTACAGACGTTGGTTAGAGAGTCGATAGGACCTGTGCCCTATGTCTTGGTATTAAACAAGTATGATCTTTGCGATTCTTGGGAAGTAGAGCCTGACATGTATGGAGATCTGGCTAGCGATGCCTGTCTAGTGGTTGAGACCAGTGCAAAAACTGGGGGAGGTGTAGAAAGAGCATTTGTTGAATTGGCGAAACAGTTTTGCAAGCCTTGAGCAGCACGGTCCTGTGAGCATGTTTCTTGGCCTGTTTTAGAAAATATTCGAGTTGGCGAAAATTTGTAGATCCGTCCCTCTACCCTCACTTTGGATAGCGAGTCTCACGTCTTGTTGTCCAGGGCCCCTTCTGAAAACTGAAAAGCGGTTCGTCTTGGTTTCCTAGACTGTGATGAAATGAATGATAGTACACCTATGGAATTTCCTTATTCTGAAGTCCTCAACATTTTTGATGTGTTGATTCTTCAGATCGAATCAGACAGCCAATGCCGGTGTATGTCCGCTCTTCCTAGTTGGTATCCTGACAGGTCTTCAGGGGCTCACTCACTCATTCCTCCTGAAGAATTTCTCCGACAATCGTATTTTCTGCAGTGGTTTGTGGGCGAAGCTGAATCTTTTTGGCGGACACGTCATCAGGGAACGTTCGCGTCGGGTTTGTGGAGTGAGCCAGGCTTGTTGGGAGATGAGAGCTATTTTGAGGCTACTGCGCTGGTTCACCGAGAACACCGCATGTTGATTATTCAGCGGCATCAAACAGACAAATTGTTTCAAGAACCTGTATTACAGAAAGCCCGTGACGAGCATCTTGCGCATGGGCGCGAAAGAAGAGTCCGAAACAAGGTCGAAGCCGATTTAGGTCGTCAATTACAGGCCAGCGAACAAGTTCGGGATGATGTGATGGCGGTTTTGGATCATCTGCATTTAGCCATTATCCTGATCGATCAGGAAGGGGTTCTCACCTACGCGAGCCCTGCGGTATTCACAATTTTTGATTTTGATCACTCAGAATTAGTGGGTCTGCCATGGTGGCAAGCATTGTCCGTAACCACCGAACAACGCCGTCAGATCGAAGATCAGCTGGTTATGCCGGAATCTTCTCGGACTTCCGTTGACTTCTCTGTGCAGAAGAGAGGCAAATCGAATCTGGAGATAACCCTTGAGGCTCACAATGATCCGAGGAATCCACAGCGGATGATCTTATTTCTCAAAGATAGAACTGAGGTGGAAACCCTGCGGCGGCAGCTCATCGGAGAAGCTCAGTTCGAACGCCTGATCGGAAAGAGTCCGGCAATGCAAATGATCTATCAAAAAATTCAAGAAATTGCCGCTGTCGATGTTCCCGTGCTGATTCAAGGCGAAACCGGAACCGGTAAAGAATTAGTTGCCCAGGCTTTGCATCGGTTAAGCACACGTCAAGATAAACCTTTTATTGCCGTCAATTGTGCGGGTCTTACGGATTCGTTGTTGGGCAGTCAGTTATTTGGGCATAAACGAGGGGCGTTTACGGGGGCTGTGAGTGATCATGAAGGGTATTTTGAAGCTGCAGAAGGGGGGATTCTCTTTCTGGATGAAATTGGCGATATGCCGCTAACGATTCAAACCACATTATTACGCGTGCTCCAAGAAGGAGAAATCATTCGGTTAGGGGAATCGCATCCCAGAACGATCAATGTGAGGGTGATCGCAGCCACGCATCAAGATTTACAGAAGTTGGTGGATAACGGCTCGTTTCGGTCCGATCTCCTCTACCGGATTCGAGTTGCTCGTCTGCATCTTCCACCGTTACGTGAACGTCGAGAAGATATTGCGTTGTTGTCAGAAGCCTTTCTAGGCCAAGCACGGGCTATCACCAAGAAATATGATGTGAAGAATATTTCACCAGCTGCTATGCAGGCCTTATTACGATATGGCTGGCCAGGAAACGTTCGAGAACTCAAGAGCACATTTGACTATGCACTGATCCATTGTTGTGGTCCAAACATTCAACGTTCTGACCTTCCCCCTGAAATTGTCGCCCCCGCAATTTCCTCAGAGTGGCCCAAGCGATCGTCAAAGGACGAGCGAGCGGATATTCTGGCTGCATTAGAGCAGACACAGGGGAAACGCGCGGCAGCGGCCAAGCTCCTCGGTGTGAGTCGATCGACCTTGTATCGCCGATTAAGTGAACTGGGAATTTCATCTGAAGGGTAGGTCGATAGTTTTTGGAAGTCCGGTAACTGGTGAATCTAACCCTTCTGTTCGCGTGGGTAGTCATGATTGTACTTCAAGAACAATAGGCCGAGTATCTTCCAAAATATTCTCAAGACATGTTCTTTTTGGTACACTATTCGACGTGTGCATCGTCACACATCCCTCTAATTTGTCCGAACATCTCTTATTCAATGGGCCTCTCTGTTCGAATGTGGATTTGAGCAGGTGTATGGTCATGAAGATCGTTAGGCCTGAGTGAGACAGCGTCTCGTCGGTTCATATTTACAATCCAAGGAGGTCCAATGAGCAGGAAGCTGATCGCGTCGGTAGTGTTCCTTTCCCTTTGTCTGATTCCGATATGGGGAATTGCGGGCCCGCTCGGCAAGCTTTCCCTAAAAGATGGGAGCCAGATCTATGTCGAGATTCTTGAAATGACAGAGGGATTTGTCACAGTCAAGACGTTGTTTCATGACGGAGATCCCATCAAGATTAAATGGTCGGAAGTTGTCGGAATGACATCTGAAGATCCTGTGACGGTGGTGTTGGGGAGTGGGACGATTCTGCAGGGAAAGCCAAGGATGTTGGGTCCTGGAACCTTGGGGATTCAGACCGATATGCTAACCGAACCGATTCCCGTTGCGGTCGAATCAGTGAAGGCTGTGAATCCACCGATCAAAAAATCTGTCGTCTATACGGGAAACGTCAATTTTGGAGCCTCTATCATTAAGGGGAATACCCAGCTCAAAACCTATAATTTTCTAGGCGAGTTGATTGCCCGGAGTGATCGGTTACGGCTTACGATTTTAGGCCGGTATTTGTACGCAGAAAACAGTGGAGAGCTAAACGCACGTAATGCGTTTGGGACAATTAAACTAGATTTTTTTATCACGAAGCGATTCTATGCCTATGCAGGTGCGTTGTTTGAGCAAGATACCTTTCAGGATTTGAATCTGCGTACATCGCTGTTTGCGGGCCCTGGTTATCAGCTTATTGATGAAGGAGATTTTTCTAACCCCTACTTGACAAAAATGCAGCTTGGGGTCGAATTAGGACTAGGGTTTTTTAACGAGGATTTTAAGCGGGCCCCGGATCGTAATAATGTGACTGGAAGATGGGCTGTGAATTTCAACTGGCCAGTTGGGCCGTGGTTGACCTTGTTTCATCAACATCAAGGGTATCCTTCATTGGAAGAGCGAAGCGATTATTACATCACCTCGCAACAGGGAATACGTTTGACAATGTTAGAAAACTTCATTTCGACCTTTCAGGTGAATTGGCGATACGATAATACTCCTGCCCCTGGGGCTAAGAAAGCTGATACGCAGTACCTCCTCACTCTCGGATATGCTTTTGAGTCCTAGTTAAGCTTCCTATACGGAACCTGCCACAAAGGAGTGGTCAGGTTCCGTCCTCCCCGTTTCTTGCCAGCTATACCGAATTGAAGGGTGTTCTGGTGATGTCTCAGCCGATTGCTGTTGGAACAGTTTGAGACACCATATTGTGTCTCAGCGAGATATCCACACCCAGGCCTTCTAAAACACCATCAATAAAAACAACATGTTGTGAATGGCACTGTTCTTGATTCAGGGAATCAATACAAGGATAAGGAATTGGTAGGCCACCAAGTCTGGGTCTCCCTGTTCAAAGTATTGAGAGCATGGCAACCGATTCACAGATGAGGATTAAAAAAGGCGAGTCAGGGAGGCGTATTTCGAGGGACTGGCAATGATGGAAGTATCCAGCAAACAATTTCAGGCCGAGGCGTTGTGTTTCTCACACGATAAAGACAGGAGCGATGCAGAGAACGCGATTGCTGATGTAAAGATCGGCACACCTCAGCAGGATATAGAGGTGTCGATACTTTCGCCAGACCCTTTGATTCAAACGTTTCTTGAAGGCATCCTCGCGTTCCAGGGGTTTAAACCGGAAAACTTCCTCTATCACCGTGAATCGTGGTGGAAGGAAACTTCCAGACTTGGCCAGGTTGTGTTTCTAGACGGGGCCTATTTTATGAGTGCTGAGTCGGATGCCATTGAACGATGTGTACAGGACTTCATTGACCATGGCTCCAATTGTATCGTGCTGGCGGAACGGGGTTCGGCATGTGGTTTCGCTGAGAAGTTTCGTGGCCGTGGTCATCAGATGTTGTGGAAGCCATTAGACTATCGACAAATTGGCCAGGTCATAGCTCGTATCTGGCCATGTTGACGGAGGGGATCTGAATTTCAGTTAGGAGCATTGGCTCAAATAAACGACTGTACAATTTTGCCCAGGGCGATTTCTAGAATTTTCATTTGAACCTGACGTTGAGGACTTTAGAGGGGGTACCTCTTCGTCAGTCAAAGGAGAATGAAGGGAGTCGCCCGCGGGCTTTTTTCTATAGTTCGATAAATTTTTTGAAGGAAATATGCCGCATCTGGTTTCTACTGGCGATATAGGTCCCCACTTTCTCACTAACGCTGAGTAAATTCAGATTGAAACATTTTTGTTTGACCACTTGCATTAACATGTCATTTACGACAGGATAGATCAAAATCTGCATATCTAAAGTGCTCAATACGCCCTGTCCTTGACCCCAACCTGCTTATAAGGCATCGTGATTGGAAAGTGAAGGCACGAGGTTCCGGAGCTTTTCAGAACTTATACACATATCGCAATATGAGCGCTGTCCGAACGGTTGGTCAACCAGTGAATCTTCATAAAAAGGAGTAATCCATGGACATGACCAAGTTAACGGAAACATTACAAACAACTCTTGGGGCAACATTGCCAGGTGTACTAGGGGCGGTGGGTATTCTTATTATCGGCTGGTTTGTGGCTGTAATAATCCGAGCTGGTGTTAAGAAGGGACTCGGAGCGCTTCAGCTAAACAAACGTCTGGGAACAACAACTGGAGCATCGATGGATGTCGAAGGAGGAACAGCATCAGCACTGTTCTATTTGGTGTTGTTGCTGGTACTCGTCGGCTTTTTCAATGCCTTAAATTTAGAGTTGGTGTCCGGACCACTTCGAGGCCTCTTAGACCAAGTCTTGGCATTTGTGCCCAAACTTGTGGCTGGAGGGGTGTTGTTACTTGTGGCATGGGTCGTGGCCACCATTGTCCGAACGGTTGTGACCAAAGCCTTACAATCGACAAATTGGGATGACCGACTGAGTTCGAGTGCCGGGATGAGCCCTATGAGTGATAATTTAGGAAACGTGTTATTTTGGCTCATTATTCTGTTGTTCCTCCCTGCCATTCTCGGGACGTTGGAATTAAACGGACTGTTGGCTCCTGTTCAAGGAATGGTCAATGAAATGTTAGGGATGCTCCCCAATATATTCGGGGCTGTGATCATTGGAGTCGTTGGTTGGTTTGTAGCGAAGATCGTCCGCGATATCGTGAGCAATTTATTAGCTGTTGGCGGGGCGGATCGATTAGGTGAGCAAGCTGGATTGCGTGGGACCATGTCGTTGTCAAACTTAATTGGCTTGGTCACATACATTCTTATTTTAGTCCCTGCGCTCATTGCTGCGCTTCAGGCCTTAAACATTGAAGTTATCACGGTTCCAGCAACTCAAATGCTCAATTCTATGATGAGTGCCATCCCGAATATATTTGCGGCAGCGATTATTCTGACGGTGGCGTTTCTGGTTTCACGGTTGATTTCAAACCTCATTAGCAATTTGTTGGGAGGCATGGGATTTGACAATCTCCCAGCAAAAATTGGCTTACAACAAGTGTTTCAGGGGTCAGTGACTCCCTCTCAGATTGTCGGAAAGATTGTCGTGTTTTTCATCATGCTGTTTGCCATCGTGGAAGCTGCCAATCGGTTAGGTTTTGTTCAAGTCTCGGAACTGGTGGCGATGTTCATTCAATTTGGAGGGCAGGTCTTATTGGGTGCTGCCATTATCAGTGTCGGGTTTTGGTTGTCCAATGTTGCGTGCCAGGCCATACAGCGTGTGCAGGGCGGAGCGAGTGTGATGGCTGGAATTGCCCGATTTGCGATCTTAGGTCTCGTGCTGGCCATGGGGCTTCGGGCCATGGGACTTGCAGATGATATCGTCAACCTCGCCTTTGGCCTAACGCTGGGTGCGATTGCAGTCGCAGTAGCTTTATCGTTTGGACTCGGAGGCAGAGAAGCAGCTGGAAAACAAATGGAGTATTGGTTAGGCCGCATGCGCGGTGAACGTTAATTGCTCACTGCTGTATCCCCCTGACTCTTTGCAGAGAGTCAGGGGGAAATCCTATCACGTCAGCTTCCCACTCATTTCGGGTTTTGGGCTTTGCAAATCTGTCCCAACTGCCTACCTTTTCGATGCAACAGTTCCGGCAAGGTTCTGGAGAGGCTATGTTTCTACTTAACGTACTGACATGTTTTGATTGAAGGAGGAATGTATGGAAGAAGCCATGAAGGAAGGGATAAATCTGGTTGTGACCTATGGCATCAAAATCATTGGTGCCATCCTCATCCTCATTGTCGGGCGATTCCTCGCAAATTGGACGAAGGGGAGAGTTGCCGCATGGCTGGAACGATCAGGAAATGTCGATCCCATGTTGCGAGGCTTCTTAGCCAGTTTTGCACGTTACCTTGTGCTGATTGTCACCTTTTTGGCTGTTCTTTCTCAATTTGGTATCGAAACGACGAGTTTGATCGCTGTCCTTGGTGCAGCCAGTTTAGCGATTGGTTTGGCACTACAGGGGACATTGAGTAATGTCGCCGCTGGTGTCATGTTACTAGTCTTTCGTCCGTTCAAGGTTGGCGATTTTGTCGAGGCCGGCGGGACGGCTGGAACGGTAAAAGGCATTACGCTATTTGTATCCGAATTGGCCACACCAGATAATGTGCAAATCCTCGTGCCGAATAGCCAGGTCTGGGGAACCGTCGTGAAAAATTATAGCCATCATGAGACGAGGCGAGTTGATTTGGTGATGAGTATTGATTATGCCGACGATATTGATAAGGCACAGTCTGTTGTTGAAAAGGTAGTGAAGGGGGACACTCGTGTTCTGGGAGATCCCGCGCCAATGGTTGTCGTGGGGAATCTTGGTGAAAGTTCAGTCGATTTAACGATTCGAGTTTGGTGCCAAAGTGGAGACTATTGGCCGTTGAAGTTCGATCTGACAAAGCGGCTAAAACAAGAATTTGATGCTGCGCGACTCACTATTCCGTTTCCACAACGAACGCTGCATATGGTCAAAGCGGATTAGGTAACAAGCTGGTTGCGGAACAATGATTTGTAGAAACTTAGATTTAATCTCTCAGACAATGTCTGATGAAGTCTAAGACAGGAGCTGTCGGAATTTTGGGAACCATGTCATTCCCGCGAAGGCGGGAATCTGGATTTACTGTATGAGCGCTGGATGCCCGCTTGGTACTGCGGGCATGACAAGAGAAGAATCTTTCGACATGTCAGCTCTCAATGGATCTGACATTGTCTGTCAACTGAAATGCAAATTTTTACAAATTGGTTAGCGCACTATTGTACTTGGACGTGAGATTCAGACCAAACTGCTCCTAAAGAAGAAACCTGTTTAAAAGCTGTGGCTTTCGATTGACTGGTTTGATGGCAGCTGAATTCCACATTAAGCAAAAGCCGAAAATTGGCTTGGACATTGCCGGTGATAGATGCTGAGCCGACTCTAGCAAGACTTCTTACCAATAGCGTACCGGACCGGTGTCAAGATGGATAAAACCCTGCCGCCAATAATAGCCTACCCCACCTTGTTTGAGTCGAGCTGCCGTCCTTCTGACTTGTGAAAGTTTCACGCCGGGGATAGCGAAGTCGATGGCTTTCCCCACAGTATGCAAGCTATTGGGGGCGGCGCCATGCCCGCGCCGAATCAATAATTTGTTATAGGAAGGAGATCGATACGCGGAGTAAATACGAATTTCCTTCCCTTTCCCTACCTGCTTTTCAATCTGATTGATCTGTTCCACTAAGCCCAGATCCATCTCACAGGCTTGGTTTGTATGAGGGCACCGTAAAAAGTAATTCAGGGTATCTATAGCCCCTTGGTTGTACTCTCCCGATCGATTTCGATACTTCACCTCTAGTCGTTCCTTAGTATTCACATTGTAGAAACGAAGCCGGCCTTCCGGGAGGGCATGTGCTGTGGCTGATTCCGGAAGGAAGAACCGGCTGCTTACGATCATCAATCCGGCAAATGAGGTCTTGAGGAAAAGCCGTCTTGTCCAAAGTGCCTGTGCCTGTTGGGACATTATAAAGCCCTCCGCAGAAAAAAGTTTTTGGAAGAAGTGAGGAGAGAAAAAACGGAAAGGTTTAGAACTTGTATCAAAAATTTTATAGAACGTCAACGCCGAGATCTTCTGGAATAGGCGATCGAAAAAAGATACGGAAAACCTCGTCAGCAAAACAAGCACAGTGCCACCGATGAGTTGGCCCCGACTTGTCTGCTTACAAGTCTGTTCTCCTCAACGGGATTCTTCGTTTCTGCGTAGTGTACGTCTCTTGATCAGATGCGCGGGCACACGACCGTTAGGGTTCCGTGCAATCGTCAGTGGATGCTGCGATCATACCTGGCCCTCGGGCCAAATGTCGGATGAGTTGTGCTTGATTCGACGTCTGAGTCTTCTCAAAAATCCGGCGCAGGTGAGTTCGGATCGTGGAAATTTTGAGATGCTGCTGATGGGCCACTTCTTTGGGGGATAGGCCTGCAAATAACCCCTGCGCGACGCGAGCCTCGGCGGGCGTAAAACCATAAAGGGCACAAAGCAACGGTTCTGACAGAGGCATGTTCTCGGCGGAGTCTTGTAAAAAGACACAGACGGCGGCATCCGGGGCGACTTGCCGGTGTTCGGACCGCAAGTTCAAGGGTGTGACCATTAGGAGGTAGGGTGATTTATTGGATGGCCGACCCACCCGCATGGCCCCGCCGGGGTAGAGGCCGCGGTGCTGCGCGGTGAGGGTGGCTTCACCGATCAGCTGCTCAAACCGCTGACTGTGTCGCGGATTCGCAAAGGAGAATTTTTTCTGGATACAAGTCATACCGTCAGCCTGGCGGATGATCTGTTCTGCCCGGTCATTCATAAACAGAATCTGGCCGTGATCGTCGAGGAGTGCAATGCCTGATGGCGAGTGTTGCAAGGCTTCTTGGGCCGAGGACGTAGCTTCTTGGAGCTCAAGGAACCGGCGATGTAAGAGAAACGCACGTCGCAAATGAGGCGTGAGCAGTTCGAAAAGTTGTTTCTCCTCATGGGAAAAGTCTTTTTTCCGCATCGATCGGGAAACGGATAGCGTAGCACCCATGGGTTGATGCTTCTCAATCACACTACATAGTAAATACCCCGCATCCCCTGGCTTAAACAGGTCGTGATACATGGGCGTCTTCCGAAGTTCCTGATCGGAAATAAGCTCTGATCCAATGAAAATATCGCCAGATTGGCAATGTTGCTGGACGAGTTGGTGCCAGAGGTCGCCTTCAAGAAAATACTGGTCCTCATAGAGTTGCAAGAGCTCTGGTGGAAATCGAGAAATGCGGAGGAGATTTGCCGAAGGGTCACGAGAATAGTTAGCAATGAAAACGGTGGCGCTGCCTTTTACGGCGTCTGAGACAGCCAACAAAAAATCATTCCACAACTCAGGATCCAACGCTGCGTCGTAGATCTTAGTGATGAGAGTGTTGAGGTCTTTAGAAGTCCGCTCCAGACCACCCATCTCGCCGCTTCCTATAGGCATCGTCGTATAGCCGACTCTCTGCTGCTCTACAATCCTTGCAGAACCAGACGACCTGCTTCTTAAGTATCAGGCTAGCCCTACAACGAAAGGCGAGAAACGCGATATTTTATCAGAAAACAAGATTAGCCGCCTCATCCATTTGGAGGACGACAGAAGGGAAAAATCGAATAAGGTTTATCAGGGAGTGGTGAGGATTGGACTAAGATGCATTCTTAGGCCTTGAGACCGTACTGTCGCAGTATCTTCTATCCCCCATTGCGTAAGCTACTGAAAGGAGACGACCTTGGTCCTCCACCAAACTGAGAAATGGCTCGTTACGAGACGAAAAAAGATTCTGAAGTTTCTTCCACCCCAGCAAGGAGGGAATAGATGAGAGGAGAGAGAAAGACGGTGGCCATGGCAGGCCTTGCAGTAATTGTTGTCCTGATTTGTTTCGGGCCCAAGATGCTGCATGCACAAGTCTGTGCAACCAGTGGTGCGATTACGGCAGACTGTACGCTAAATGCCAATACTACAGGCGCCATTACGCTGGGGAGCGGAACCGGACCAACCAACATGGCGATCGATAGCAGCATCACCATTGGTCATACAATTGACGATGATGATGCCACATCGGACGGATTTATCTTCACTGACGGGTCCGCCATTACCGTCAACCAAACAGCCGCCATAGGTGGCACGTTGCCGCTTGCAGGTTTTCAGGTCGAATTTGGTGATACGTGGAATACGACGGCGGATATTTTGACAAACGACACCATCAGTACTATTCCGATACAGATTGACGGAACACTGAATATAGATGCCAGCAGCAATACCATAACCCTTGCAACGGGAGGTGGTACGATTCGTTTCCAAGGTATAATCAATGTCAATGACAGCACGAATCTCGTGACGCTTGCTAATATGACTTTCGGAACAGGTACTGCTCTGAATCTGGCCGATACTAGCAATATTGATCTCGGTACATTGAATGGATCAGGAGGCACGCTGACCCTTGGGGGCTCCTATGCAACGGACAACACGATCGGGCAAAGCCTGGCGCTAGGCACGATCAATGTGAACGCAGGAACTTTTACGGTCGGCCATGCGGTAACGGCCAACAATATCAATATGGCTGACAGCACAACATTGGATATTACAGGGGGAGGCACTGTGAGCGGTTTTACGCTGACCGGCTCATCGGGCGTCAATACGATTACGCTGACGAACGGCGCATTGGGAAGCGGCTCGGAAACCTATGATCTGGGCGGCGGTAATGATGTGATAAACAACAATGGTGGATTTGACTTTTTTGGCACGACACTAAATGGTGGCGCGGGCACGGATACAATTAACGACGATGGAGGCACATATAATGTTGATATTGTCAATATTGAGAATATTAATGCCACTTCTGACATCACATTTAATGGCAGTGTGACCGGTGCAGCGGTTACCTTGACGGGCTCTAAGCTGAGCTTTAACGGCAGCGGTGAAACCTTCGTTGGCACGGTTGCCGGTTCTGCGGGGCAAGAAGATATAAGCATTGATGACGGCACATTCTCGGCCACCTCCGTCGATCTGGGAACGGGTTTTGATAGGGTAGATGTCAATGCGGGAACTACTACCGCAGGCACGTGGAGTGGCGTGGAAACGATTCATATGACCCAAGACTTCACCGTTAAACATGCAATTACTGGCGTGGACGATGCGGATAATACCGGCGTGGATGTGAATGGCAACCTGCTGACTATCAATAGCGGCGGGTCGATTGACGGGGCGATTCACGATAGCAGTGGCAGCGGTTTTGTTGAGTTCGGCGCCGATATGGCGGGCGGAACGTTTAATTTGGGTGGAATTATTGAGGATGTCGAGCTGGATGTGACCAGCGGGACGGTCGATACCAACGGGTTTGCGCTGGGACAGAATTCAGCAATTGCTGGTGTGGCGACAGCGGCGGGCGGAACGCTCAGGGCCATGGACGATATCACGTCAAATGCCAATCTGAATAACCTCGGGATCCTGTTTATCGGTGCAGGATCAACGGTCAGTCAGCCGGGGATGAATGTGACGAATGGCACCTACACCTTCGAGGTCGATACGTCGACCAGTTTCGGCCGATTAAACGTGACCGGCGGCGCGATCAATTTGACCGGGTCCACCGTGACTGCGTCGGTGCGGTCCGGTACCTTGGCTGATGGGGACGAATTACAGGTGGGGTCAGGCACAGCCCCGGTGATCGGGTTGACCGGTGCGGCGGGGCAGGTGGCCACGGCTGTGACGGATAATTCCGCGCTCTGGGATTTTCAGTTAGCGGACGGTGCCCAAGCAGAAATTCTAGGCAGTACAGACAATACGGCCCTCTTTCTACTGGCAGAACAGGTCAGCACAGCCGCGCAAAATGCTGTGGGGGGAAATAATCTGGCTGTTGGGAGGATTATGGATGGGCTGAACGGGAATACGGCCAATCCGGAGTTGCTCTCGGTCCTGAATCAGCTCAACAACGCCAGTAATGCCAACGAGATTAACGATGTTCTTGAAGCGTCTCAGCCCACCGTGGATGGAGGGCATGTGGTGGGCAGTTTGAATTTTATGAATAGCGGTATGAGGATTATTCGACAGCAGCTTATTAACCTGCGCCGGAAGGGCGGAGATAGTGGCTTATCCTCTGGGAACACGTATCTTTCCGAGGGGACGCGCGCGTGGCTCCAAGCGTTCGGCCAGACGGCGGACCAGGACCGGCGTTCGGGTATTGCCGGGTATGATGCTGACACCTACGGCATGGCGGTGGGCGTCGACAGACACAATTCCTCGAAAAATTCCGTGATCGGGCTGGCGTTGAGCTATGGGATGACCGAAGTGGATTCCAATAACAGGAACCGAACGAATACCGATATCGATTCCTATCAGGTGACTGTGTATGGCGGGTTCAGTCTGACTAACCGACTATTCATGAACGGCCAGATCGGCTATAGCTTTAACGACGTGGGAACTCGCCGTCGTAATGTGGGCGGTGTGGCGGGGCTAACCGCCAATGGGGACTTTCATGCGCATCAATTCACCGCCCGAGCGGAGTTGGGCCGCGAATACACCTTGGGCGAAACTGTCATCTCGCCTAGCGTTCTCACCCACTGGACCCATTACGATCCTGAACGCTACCGCGAAACCGACGCAGGTGGCGCGGGGCTACGCGTCAATGGAAAAGATCTGGATATTTTTGAAGTAGGTGTTGGAATCGATGCGGTTTGGGAGCACGAGATGAGCTCTGGCTCCTTCTTGTCTCCCGAGGTGCGGGCTAGTTATCGCCATGATTTCATCGGAGATAGAATCGAAACGACCTCAAGATTCACCGGCGGTGGCGGGTCCTTTCAAACCGTCGGCTTCAACCCGGCGCGCAACAAATTTACGGCCGGTGCTGGCGTGACGTGGTCTACTACTCTGAATTGGGAACTCAGTGCTAATTATGACTTCGAGTACAAGGCCGATTACGATTCGCATTCCGGCTTCGTCCGTGCAGCGTACCGGTTCTAAGGTTGGCAGGTCAGCGGAGCTGCGAGCAAACGCGGCCATTGTTCAGTCCAGCCTTGTTCATGTGAGGCTCCTGGCACCATGCTCGTGCGGATGCACCGTGTCGTGCCAGAGGCGGTAAGAAAGCTTTTCACAACGGCGTCAGATATGACTGCATCATCTTCCCCGAGAAAATGATGTTGCGGAATATGGCTGATTTGGCTCGCAATATCGACAGGGTTCAGAGAACTCGAAAGCTGCGTAACCTCATGAATCTTGTGCAGCAGTTTATGATCTAGATTGCCGGCGACCGTGCGCAGACTGAACACATCGTGCCGTCGTGCCGCCAGAAGCGTCCCCACCGCCCCTCCTCCAGAAAACCCAATCAGATGAAATCCTGTCGCTTGGTAACGCGTCTTGAGGTCCTCTAATGCCGTGTTCATAGATTCAATCACTTGTGGTGCAAAGCGATGCGAGGTCCAATATTTCTGTGGGCATGGCCTATCAGCGATAACCATCTTGCTGTACTGACAGGGCCGCGCCAAGTAGATGATGTTGGGGCTGTTATCCGTGGTGGCTAACCGTAGCGCGATTGGGTTGGTGGGTGTCGGGTCTGGAGAGGGTGTCTTGTGCTCGGTCCAGGCCAGCCCGTCTCCTTCGATGTAAATGGTAATACTCCGACCCGGATCTTCAACACGCTCGTACAGGGTTAGGACAAAAGGATTGGCAGGGATTTGTCGGGGGAACATAAAAGATGAACCAGCAAGGCTGGTTGCTATTTCTTGGCGTGAAGCAGTTTTGCAGGCGACCAATGAAAGTATCGCAAACACGGTGGTCGTAAAAAAAATTACATACCTTTGGGTCAGAACTACATACTTTTCACATGGTAAAAACTCAGGGTCGAATGGTTGACGAATATTCATATTTCCAAAACCGACGTACTCATCCTGAACAAATCCACGTATTTTCTAGGCGGGCAAAATTCAGGCCATACAGTAAAGATGTATTCCCCAAGTTTTGTGGATAACATGGTAGTTTCTAGCATTCGTAACCTTATTTCATGAGGATTGATAAAGAAATGAGCATATTGCCTAAAATATGGGCATTGTATGGAAATATTTTTATCATACTACCTGTTGTGGTGTAGATTTTTTGGCGTAGTCGTAAAAGTAGAAACGAATTTTTTCTTGACAATTCTTTCCCAACTTGATCTTCCAATCAGAGAGGTAAATCTTGAAACGACTATCGTAAATGCTTTATCCACAGAAGTTTGTCAAGGATGTTGATAACAACGCTTCCATGACAGCATTTGTTCACTGCATTTAGAGCCTCTTCCGAACTTGTCGCTTTCTAAATGACTCGGGCGTGAAGGAAGACGGAATGGGCATGGCTCAAGCTGTTAGCTTCCCTTGATACGTTGTTGAAAACGCGTGGTAAGGGTCCTGAGATTGGCTATATCCGAAAAATCTTTCAAAGCCTTGTCGATTTTTCCGATACGCAGGTCTGTAGGTGGATGGGTCGTAAACAACCGGGATTGAGTATGTCCCTGGCTTTTCTGTAGCGTGAATAAATAATCACGAAGCCCCTGAGGATGGTATCCGGCTCGGTAGGCATAGTCTACTCCCACTCTGTCGGCTTCGAACTCTTTCTCTTGGTCCAGGCCTTTTGTGAATAGTAGGTCTGTCATCTCGTCGATGATGTTTGAGAACATCGCGGGGTCCTTTTTCATGGCCGAGAGCGTCAATTCTGAAACGCTTCCTAATATGGCACCGCGGCGGGTGGTTTCCAGCATGTGTTGATGAGTGACATGCGCAATCTCATGGGCCAAAACCCCGGCCAATTCAGCTTCGTTTCGTAGGCTTTTCAGCAATCCTACTGTGATAAAAATATAACCTCCCGGTGCGGCAAAGGCATTGTGTTCCTCACTATTCAAAATAGCAAAGTGGTATTGCAGCGTAGGGCGATCCGAGAATTCTGCGACGGTTTTCCCCACTAAGTTGATGTAGCGCGTCCATTCGTCATTGGGATATTCTCCGCCAAAGCGGCTAAAGGCTTCTACGGCCAAAGCTTCGCCTAGAACGAGTTCTTCTTCCTCTCCGATAGGTTCTAAGGCGTTGACGACACCCAACCCTTTCTTAAAAAGGTCGATTTTTTTCTTTTTAATCCCAAACGCCTTGCCTAAATCCTCTATGGGATCTGGTGGCTCTTGTGGTTCCGCCGCTGGTTGATCGGAAGATGTGGACTGTTCAGGTGGTGGTGCGAGTAAGTCGTCCAAGAACTTTCCTGGGCTGCTTGTGGGAAGTAGGAGGCTCAAGAGGCCAGTGAATAAACCAAACCGGATCATGATATTCATTGTAGTTCTCCAATAAATTCTCCCAGTCTGCCGTCTTTCTTGAACTGGCGTAACTCGTCAGGGGGGATGACCAATCGTTCCATTTTATCGACAGCTTGTTGATATTCAGGCTTGAGGTGTTTCTGTTTAGCATATTGCTCCGTCGATTCCCTTAGTCCACGGATGCTTCCGCCGGTACGAGCTTCGCGAGCGGCAATGGTCCGTCGTCCTCGCAGACCCGAGAATCGAGATCGTTTTCGAACGCTGGGTTTCTTGGCTGTCAGGCGAAACTTGAAGACCCATCCAACTTTCTTTTTCTCGGTTTTGATTTTGAGCAATCGGTCTTTTTCGGCTAGGACTGTGACGGGATCTCCTAGACTCAAAGTGGTGATCACAGTGGAATTTGGAGAGGGTTTGGCCGTCACTTTGACTTTCTCTTGTTTGGCATACAGCGTGACGGCCCAACTGGTCATAGGAAGAAGCCAACCACTCACGCACACAACACAGATAACGAAGATTTTTGAGGGCAAGTGGGTGGGCATGGGCATGTCCTTCCAATGATCGACGATAGCGACTATTATTGATAATCACCAATAAGGCTGAATCCCGCCCAGTAGGACGGGTGGGGAAAATCCTTTTTGACGATCAGCTGCGCCTGCCGGAGGCTGGAGGCCTTATTCGCTGCCACGTAATTCCTGTAAAAATGTTTCATTAAAACGGATGTGGACAGATCATCAACTCGCCAAAGCGCTGAGACTAAGGCATGGGTCCCGGCGTAAATAAATGCACGATTCAAACCGATGAGTTCACCGGCTTCAAGTTTACCTAGACCCGTTTGACAGGCGCTCAATGTCACGAGATCGGCGTTGAGTTCCAAACTAAAGACTTCCTTCACGGTGAGTCGCCGGTTTTCTGGGTTCGTCGAAGCCAACCACAACGAAGACAGGAGTGGGTTCAATTCATCAAATTCTCCATGGGCAGCCAGATGAATAATGCCATATTGGGAGATATTCTTCACTACCCACTCTTTCGTCGCTTTGGGTCCTGTGAGAATGTCCATTTGAGGATAATTCCATTTAATGCTGTTGGCTTCTAGCTCAGCGAGTGGCAGATCGTAATTGAAACTACCCAAATCAGGATTTCCGATCGCCAATACCTTGTCATTTTTTTGGGTTTGGCGTTTCGCAAACGTGAATCGAAAGACTGACGCCGACGGTGCATAGAAGAGCGGTATGTCGTCGATCAGATAGGCTGGGCCATGTTTAAGAGCGGCAAACGAGAGAAAATGTAAGGATTCATCAGGAATGATGCCTAAGAAATCCAGATCTTTGAGGTTCAACGCAATTGGTTTAATTAAATACTCATACAGTTGCTGCAATTCATCATCAACAGGTTCGATGTGCTGGACCAGTTGGCGATATCGTTTCACGAGACCGGCCAGTCTCTTCTCATTGACAGAGATGCTTTTGAACACCGTTTGCCCTTGTGTAATGAGCCAGAGGTAGAGCTGGTCCTTCGCCAAAAAATAGGAAAGGAGCCCGACCTTTGGTGCTAAGAGCTTTTGGACGTCTTCGAGATTGAGAGGGTCGACTACGACAAAACTGCTGAGTGCGGGGTTGTGTTGTCTGACTTCTAAAATGGCTTCTTCGTAGGCAATTTGTGTGCGCTGGTATTGCTTCTGAAGGTCAGCTGGAGGATTGTCATATGAACCCAGTTCAGATCGTAACGATTCAATCGTGGAAGCTAAAGCGTTGATCCGTGTCCATGTTTCTTGATCGCCTTGGTTCTTGAACGAAAGCTTCTGATTGCCCAAAAGATCGATAAAACTCCGTGATCGAGACCGTTCAAGATAGTTGAAGGCCTCGTCAGTTCGATTCATCCCGATAAGGAGTGTGATGGTATCTCGGTACAGGTCCAGTTTGTTGATTTGAAAGCTGTTTCGTAGTTCATCAATTTTTAATGTCGCGCGCATATCTTCCACGACTTCAATTCCGTGGCGATACCATGTCAATGCTTCGTGAAGATTCTCTTGTTGTCGAAAGATTGTGGCCTGACCCGCCGCGGCGCGCCATTCGACTTCCCGGATGCCGTATCGTTGAGCGAGTGTGTGGGCCTGTTCATAATAGGACATGGCTTGTTCCGTACGGTCTAAGGCATGATTCACGTTTCCGAGTTCCAATAGGGCTTTGACCCAATTAGTGACATTGTGAATGTCGCGACTCAGGCGTTCAGCCTCCAAAAAGTGATCTTCAGCCCCCGTCAGGTGCTCTAAAGCCAGCAGTGACATGCCAATATTGCGGTGGTCGTACCCTAGCCCCCATTGACTGTTCAGTGATTCGTCAATGACTTTGGCGCGATGAAAGTACTTCAATGCGGTTTCCTGCTCTCCGCGTTGGCGGTAGATCAAACCTAGATTATTGAATGACGAAGCCAGTTCCGTCTGAATCCCAGATGCTTCGCTCAGCTTGACAGCTTTTTGGAGATGAAGGAGACCTTTGTCAGTCTCATTCAATGTCCAATAGATGAGCCCGCGAGTATTGCTGACCATGATCTGCAATTGCGAATCCTTAATCTGTTCGGCATGGTGTTTGGCTCGGGAAAGTCGTTGAAATGCCGTTTGATAATCGCCTTGAAACCACGCTGTATTCGCGAGGTACAGCTCACCGGTGGCTAGGAGAGAGGTGTTATTGAGATTTTCTGCTAGGCGTTGAGCCCGCTCGTATCGTTCACGAGCGTGATCGAAGAGGCCAACTTTCTCGTAGGTCAGTCCAATCTCTTGTAAGATTTCCGCTTGACCTTTTCGATTGTTTTGATCGCGGTAGATCTGGAGGGCAGCCAAGAAGTTTTCGCGAGCTTTCTCGTACCGTCCTAAGCGAAGATAGTAGATACGTCCAATTCGGCGATATTGAACCGCGGTGGCACCTGGTTCTCCGAGTTCATGATAGAGAGATGATGATTCACGAAATCGCTCCAGTGCGTTGGTATAGCTACCCATGTTTTCTCGTATCACACCAAGAGTTGCGATTCCTTCGGCCAGGCGGTCGAGTTCTTCTTCCCCCTGCCACAGTTGGATTGCATGCTCGAGATGGTTCACGGCCTCATCAAACGATTCTACTTGTGAATACAGGATGCCGAGGCGGTATGTGGCTTCCGCTCGTTCGCTAATTAGAGCATCTGATGTGAACGATGCTAGGAGCCTCTCCTGGTAGTCGATCGCTTTACGGTAATCTTGAAGCTCAAAAGCTGATTCCATGGTCAATGTGAGGAGCTCAGGAAAATCCTGGCGCTGTTGAGCATGATCGATTAATGCTAAGGCATGTTCGCTATGCCGTAAAGACGCCGAAAAGTTTTGTTCCTCAAATGCTGTAATGGCATGGGTCACTTCGTCTTCGTATCGAGCCGTGGCATACTCGAGTCGTTCATCAGGACTCATCCCCGCAAAACCATAATGGCGGATATGATGGTTGAGAGCATCGTGGCCCCATACATCCTGTGAGGCTAGGACAACAGCTTCATCGGGGGAAAGCTCGTTAAGGCGGGTGAGATACTGTGTGACAAACTGAGAAGCGATGTCTTTTGGAAGCGGTTCTTGACTCATGATGACATGAGGAAACCCTGCTCTTAATAGAGACTCGATTAATGCCTCCTGAGAAGGTGAGGAAGATAACGGTCTGCCTAATAACAGAACCGAATGGTGTTGCTCTCCTGCAAAATCCATCACTGAAACGAACTCTCGGACATCTCGCGTTTTCTGCACTTCAAACCGGAAAGTCTTTGGAGTCTCAAGAAAGACGGCGATGTCGCTTGTCGAGGCGATGGGGCCATCGTTGGCAGGTGTTCCGGTGAATGATGTAAGGGAGAAGGGAATTTCTCCAGTCGTTGAAGGGAGTGTGGGTGTAAACTGTAAGGGGCTGCTAATCTTAGAGAAAAAGAGGCTACGCTGATGATACCCGTTCAAAAAGTCATAGCAATGTGATACCCATGTGAGGGGTTTCTTCGTGAGGCTGAGCGAGGACAAAGTATTTGCTAATTCTTCAGGAACCGACACGTAGGCTGAAACGGCTTGGGTCAATCGACGATGGAAGAGTTCATTACCCGTCAATGTGTCGTTACGTAAGCGGAGAGTACTGTAATGTAGGGTATGTCCGTCATGAACAAAGCCATGATAATCGTGTGTGCCTTTAAGAATTTTCAGGTATGGGTGTTGAGTATCAAGGACTAACGAGAACATGTCTGTGGTCAAGGGGTAAGCCCAGTACGAAGCCGCGGCCCATGGATATTCTTCAGACAATGCATACAGGGTGTTCTGCATGTGTGGAGTGAGTGTTTCAACAGTGGCGTTGTCACCTTGACTTCTCGCATGTCTGAGTTGCGCTAGCAGATTGTTAAGTTCCGATTCATATGAATCCAGACCCCTGAGAAAAAAATCTTTGCCGAGAGACTCGTATAAAGTTAGGGATAGTTGTCGAACGCGCAGTTGCTCACTGACCACAAAGGCTTTCTCTGGCTGACCATCTTCGATGTATTGGTCAACAAGAAGTCGAGAGAGGCGATCATGGGCTGGACCGATATCCGAAAGATCATCTTGATGTTCTGTTTGTACAGGAAAGCGAAGAAATTCTTGAGCGGCTTGTTCGAGGAATGTTCTTCGCGTGACGGAGTCAGCGGTCCGTTCAGCTTGAGATAACAACCATAACCAGCCATTCGTCATCGGTTGTGTTCCGACCAAGGCTGCTAACTCATCCTGAATTTCTCGAGAGACGGCAGGATCGAAGGTGCCCTTGCTCAGTTCAGCTTGATTGAGTTTGATCAGGACTCGAGCCGTGCGTTGTTCTTCTTCTGAGAATAAACCTGGGTTGTGTAGTAGCGATTCAGCGCGCTGGTAGTACGACCATGGCAACGTCTGATAGTGAAACTGATCGTGTAATCGTCGTAGGGTTTCGGATGGGTCAAGGTGCTTTTCAGGAGGACGCTCAGGCAACCAGGAAAGCAGGAATGCGGCGTTCGTCAGGGTGAAGAATAGATGACGATCTTCATATGCGATGAGTTCGAGATCACGAAGGCTCGAAATGATATTTTTCACTAACCCTCGGTCGGGTTGGTTCCCGGTTAAAAGGTCTTCAACCAACAGTTTCGAGAGATTGTGGATATTGACGCTGATGCCGTAAGGAATGTTCAAGGTTCGGCTGTCATTCAACGATTGTCTGAAGAACCCTCGTGCTTGATCAAGTTGGAACAACTGGTACGAGAGAACCCCAAGCTGATTCAGGACAACGGCCTTCTCCGTGAGCCAGCCAGCATCCTGGTTTTCTGGTGGAATATCGTTCAATAGCGACAGCTTCTTTTCATAGAACGCGTATGCGGGACCTGGTTCTTGTAGCTGTTTATACGTATTGGCGATGTAACTGAACATGAGTTTCTGTTCGCCAACGTGATCAAAACCCGTGGCCGCCTGAGACACGTTTTCACCGACGGCGACGTTGACGTTGATGAGCCCTGAGCCCGTCGGCAACTTGTCTGTCCCGGTTTTGGTTATGCGATCTAAGCTCGTGAAATAACTGTCCAATGCTTTTTTTAAGGTTTCGCGATCCCCAGTTTGACTCTCGTGGCTTAGGTTAAAGAGGTTAATCCCAATATTTCGTTGGAGAAGGGTGACATTATGGGGTTGGCCTAACTCCTGGTTCAGTTCCATGGCTTCTGTAAATGCTGTGATGGCTTCGGCATATTGCTCGTTATCCTGATAAGACAATCCCAGGCGCTCTAAGAGTTGAGCTTTCAATACATCTTGGTCTTCCTTGAGTAGCTCAAGCGCCAATCGATATTGTGTGATTGATTCTTGGCTTCTTCCCGCCTTAAATGAGGATTTTCCATAGTTTTTTCGGTACAACAATTCGGTCGTGTTCTTTTCTGTCGGGGTAAATTGCAGCTCGCGTTGCCGATAATGCCGATAGGCTTCGCGGTAGTTCGACAGAGCTAGATATGTATTGCCTAGATTGAGTAGAAGTTGTGACTCCACTTCGGGATAGCGATGGGCATCGTTCATTTCCAGAGCGATGCGATATTCTTGTTCAGCTTTTTCGAGATAGCCGGATTTTCCCGCTACACGTTCGTATTGTTCGTAGGCCCACCCTAAAGTTTGGTGGATATATCCAATAGCTGGATCACGTTCTTTTGCCCGGTGCAGACGATCGATGACCAAGGTTAAGTCTGGCGGGTCAGAATAGGATAAGGCTAAGGCATGACTGTATTGATACACCGCATGGTTGGGGTTGGCTTTGACCAGGTTCTGATAGAACGCTTGGACCGCGTCAATCTCCTTCAGTATGACTTTGGTCTCAATATAGGCACGGTGGGCTTCGACTGATCGAGGATAGTCATTAATGAGCCGTCTAAGGGATTTTGCGGCGATTCGGGGTTCTCCCAGGTTTCGATCCTTCAGCGCGTGACGAACTCGTTGGGAGACGAGAAGACTCTGAATCTCTTTCAATAATGTTTCATCATCTCCTGATAACTGGCTGAGGGATGCATAGGTCTCTGCGGCCTCCTGATAACGTTCCGATTCCGAAAGGATCGTGGCCTTGCTTTGGTAGGCCTGAATCACAAGAGAGTGGGGTAATGCCGGTGTGGAAATGATGGATTCTAACGTTTCTAAGGCAGAAAGTTGTTCGCCCCGCTGGTAGTAGAGCTCAGCGATCTGGAGCTTAGTCGTTGCCGTGAGGATTGGAAACTTGGGATATTGAGTCATTAGTCCGTTGAGACTCGTGATTTGGTCTTTGGGTTGTTTGCCTTCTTGAACGAGGTCAATGACTTGCTGAATTGCTCGTGTTCCCCATGGCGTTTGCTCTGAGAATAACTCAAGCACATGGATGAACACGCGGATGACTTTGGGAGTATCTCCCAGAATGCGATAGGCTTCTCCCCGAGTGAACAAGCCTTTTGCACGAACAGTGTTGCTTGGCAAGTCGTCTACCCTCAGCAGATAATCCAAGGCCTTTAGAGGGTCGTGAGCAAACAAGTGGAGGTGCCCAGCCCCAATGAGGGCCTGGCCGTAGACCTCTGGCCATTGTCGATGCTGTTCTCCGATCTCGTTCAGTGCGGCGACTGCGTGGTGGACGACACGACGTTGTCGGGCGGAGCTCAGCGTGCGCGCTTGCGCTTGCGCGTGGAAAACGATCTTATGAATTTTGGCTAATGCTCCTATTTGTCCGGGTTGTTGGGAATGCGATGCGAGCGTGTCTTGTGCTCCAAGAAAGTCACCGTCTTGGGCTAATGTTTCGGCGACCGAGAAGTCAAACTCGGCGCGTTCTTTAAGACTCACATCTCCAAGAAGATTCTGAGAAATATTCGTCAGGACTAGAAGTGCGTGTTCAGGACGCCCGGTATCTTGGTAAGACGAAGCCAAGGCCCGGGCGTGCTCGAAACTGGTATAGTCTTGAAGAAACGTGGGAATTTCGATGCGGAAAATGTCTCCTACTTTCAGATCAGAAAAATATAGGAAGTTTTTTGATGCTGTTGGATAGGCATGAAACTGATGCGTGGGAGTGAGTCGAAACAGACTCGTCGGTTGTTCGTTCTTTAGGTCCCAGTTATACATCCAGATAGACGATTCGTCGTCCGTATCTACTACTCCATCGTGATTGCTGTCACGTTCGTAGCGGACAAAGAAGAAACGTTGAGTAGCATTCGGCTCGGTGTGGGGACTGGTAGTCGGCCACAGGTCAAGAGTGGTGGGTGACAGAGGCCACATTGCGGTCCGTGAGTTTTCAAGATTCAAAATTTTAAGGTCAGAACCATCTGTGTAGACAAGTCGTCTGTTCTTTATCGAAAAACTGGTTGCATGGGGAATGACTAATTCCTCCGTCTGACCGGAAAGGGATTTTCGATAAACGGATGAAGCATTTTCTCCGGGATTCTCTTTCAGATAGTAAAATGCCGTCTCTTGAGGGTCCCATTGAGGAAAGGAGTCGCTACTAGTCCGGTCTGTCAGACGTATTTCTTCCTGAGTGATCAAATCTAAGAGGTACACGTCCCCACGCGGGTCTGATTTATGTGACACGTAAAGCAGTTGGGTTCCATCCCTTTTTAAAGCGGGATGGTGGTCCGTGGCCGTATCTGCCGTGATTTGCCGAGGAAGTGTCAGGCCTGAGCGATCGAGTGATTGAAGCCAGATATCTGGGTTGCCGGATCGTGTAGAGACGAAGGCTAAACTCTGAGCCTCAGTCGAAACTGTTGGTTGGTAGTCTAACGCAGGGTGAGTAGTCACACGTTGAGGTGTAGTGGCCAATCCCGTTGCGTAGGGCAGCATTGCGCTGACCATGAAAGCCACGAATAGGTGCCGGAAGATCGTACGAGTCTTTTGCCAACACCACTCTGAGTCGCGTTCAGATCCCGTAACGTCTGAGGGCTCCCCAAGATGATCGGTTAGCGGATTCATCATATAGACCGGTTACTACCGTGCATATCCTTTTTGGTGCCACATGCCATCATCACTCTGAATCCATTCGCCCTTGAGGGCCTTGTCACGATTGAGAGCCGCAAACATCTTTTGAACTTTGGGAAGATCTTTTGTTGTCAGCGTCTCGTTCGTTTCGATGACTCGATGTACTATGACCAAACGATCTTCATTTTCTTCTTTAATCAGATTTTCGACAAATGCGCGTTCTTCAGGTTGGACTTTTTCCGAGGACAGTAGCGTAATCCCGCCTATGTTATTTTCACCGATAATCCCGGAGCGTTTATAACGATTCAAATCATCTTTGTTAAATGAAACTCGTTGTAAGGCTCGGACCACTTCTTTTTTGCGTTCGGGAAGTTGCTTGGTGTGTTTCAGTTTTCCTTGAGGGTCAATATAGCGAACCGATGCGACAAGTAAGACTTCTTGGTTGAGTTCTTGATAGGTACCTAGCACTTGATTCTCCAGGGCTGTACGTTCATCTACAACCGTGACGCCCACCAAAGGTCCTCCACATCCGAACAAGAGGACCAGAATCACTCCGGTCACGATGTGCTGAATGTCTTTCCTGTGGGGTCGAGGGCGTAGTTGAGCATCCATGATTGGCATCATATCAAATATCCATCCTGGAGGAGTCTGGCCATAGACTAGAAAAAGAACTCTTCCTATGGGGGTGTTAAATAACATTGAACTGCAACGGCAAATGCACTCAGAATTCCTTGAGAGACCAAAAAAGGCTTCGGGTCGGTTCAAAAAAGTCCATTGCTGGCTTTGTTAGCAGCCCCATTACCTGAGTATGAGTTCACCATCCGGACCCAAGCTATAGGTTGCGGCGCCGATCATGTTCACCAATGGCATGAGGTTTTCCCAATTAGGAATGGCCGCGGTCAACTTCTCAATGTGTTTCATTTTGCCGATCGGCACCCGATGTAACTCAAGTGTGGGCAGGAGTGCGCCCCGAAAGGCGATAGTCATCTCCAGTTGGCCTCGGCCAATTTCCAAATCGACCTGCGATGGATTGGCGAGTTTCAGCTGAGCCCGAGCGTTTGAGATGGTTGGATTGCTGCCTTCGGGGTCGATGGCGATGAGCAGTCGATCGAGGGCTTCCTTTCCGATGTGCGTGATATTGACCCGAAAGACCAGGCGACTCAGATCAATGGCGCCCGTCTGGTCTTTCAATATCGCATCCAAGGCCACTGTGCCTTTTATTTCGCTATCGCGAGCGATCTGATTGTGTTGTGTCAACAGTTGATTGATATCTAGATTGGTGAATTCAAATCCTCCAGAGAGACGAAGAGGATGATCAGCCGTGATGGCGAAATTGCCTCCAATGCCTCCGCCTAACAGATTCATCGCTAAGTTTTGGAATCGTAATGTCTGTTGTTGAAAAGCAACATTCGTAGAAAGGTGCTGAATAGTTAATGGTCCCACTTTCACATATTCGATTGAAATTCTTCTTCCTTTTTCAGAGAATTTCTTGAGTTCTGCGATTCGGGCTGACGGAGAAAATGGTTGTGGTGATCTTCCGGAGGCACCGTTGGGACTCCAATGAAGAGTTTTTCTGATTTGCAGCCCTCCGTTCATGTTTGTCAGCTCAGTTCCGTCTTGAACCACAGAAAGTGCATGGCTGGCAATTTCTAACGCGGCGTTCAAGTCACTTTCTTCTTGTTTCTGTACGGACATGTTAACCTGAGTGGTTCCGGTCCCGGTGAATCCGTAGGATTGTAACACTGGCTGAAAACGTTCAATGTCGAGCTTGAGGCTGGTTTCTAACTGCATGAATAGCTTAGCTAATGGGTTGGTCTGAGATGCTGTCGACGCAAGTAATGGTCGTAGCCCCACGAGCTGGCCGTTGGCGGATAAATCGAGGCCTTGAAAGTGCAAGTGAAGAGTATCGAGTAGGGCTTCGTTCAGATCGGGAGCGGACATCTTGAGCTGCAGGGTTGGATTGACGATCGTATGAATAGAGAATGTCTTTGGCAACGTTATTTGCTTGCTACGAAGATTGGTTGTCAGTTGTGTTTGTGGGGAGGCGTCAGGCGAATATCCAAAAGCGAATGTCCCATTTCCTTCTTGTACCTTGTAGCCGGCTACTGCCCCCTCGAGATGATGTACTCGAATCGAACTCTTCAGTCCAAATGGAAATGTGAGTTCGTCCAGATCTTGTGTTTGAGGAATTTGGCCAGCGGCTTGTACGCTCATCTCAATTCGGCCATTGGGGTTGAGCACTTGCATCCCTTCCATGAATGGGCCTGATAGATTTGGAAGCATATTTCCTATGTGAAGCAAGGGGATGTGTAGGTCAATAGCAAATCGTCGAGTGGCTTCGGTATATCGCCCGCGCATGTTGAGGTCAAGAATATCTTGGCTTTGTGCGGTGAATTGTTTCATCACATAGTTTTGAGCGAGAAGATCTTCTTGTGTGTCGAGTGATATCTTGAGAGAAGGCAAGGACGTTGTGACAGAAGCGTTCGTTAGCGAAATACGTTGAAAGACGGCTTGAAGCTGATCGTGGGATTGGAATTGAAGTGGCTGAAAAGTTGATGACACCTGACCTTGAAAAGAGGACTTAAGCCTGAAAAGCATGCTCCCTAGACTGATGCTTTCTGGTAGAAGAAGGTCAGAGAACTGGCCAGAAAGTCCAAGGGTACCTTGAATCCGGCCGTCCCGCTCCTGATATTTGGAAGAGAGCAAGATAGTGGCCTGTTCCAATGCCCCGGTTATCCCAGTTTCGTCTGATGTGGCCGTGAAGGGGGTGAGGTTGAGCGCGGCCGTCGCCGCGGCTTGTTTCGGGCGGAAATCCTCGTGCAATTTTCCTGTGGCTTGAACGACCAGCGTATCGGGTTCAGGATTTTTTTGAATCGTGATGCCTTCAAGAAAATCAAACGGTAGGAGCGGTAAGAGGGCATCTGTCTGCGGTTTGATTCGTAGCTCCAGCGTCGCGTCCATATCTTGACTGGAAGGAGACTGAGGTTGAAGCGTGACGGTTCCTTTCAAGTCTCCGACGTTTCTGATTCTGATGGCCAAGTTCGAAATTTTCGACTGCAATGTTTCCAGATGGTGTTGGGCATTCACGGTGATGTCAAAGGGAAGTCTTGCAGGGCTTTGGAGCAGGCCTTCGTGCGGTGGCATGATTCCACTCGCAGAGAGGTTGGCCGTGACTGGTCCAGATGCCAAATAGGTGCTTGATAAGTCCAGGTCCAGTGACTGAACAGCATGTTTCTGAAACGTCACATGTTCAGAAGCAAATGTCGCGGATGCCATGCCGTTTGTGAGCTCATTGTGACTCATTTGTAGGTCCTGAGCTTGGATCGTAAATGAGGTAGAGCCAAGTTCAAGCCTTTGTGATGGCAGCCTCGCTTGAAAGTTCGTAGCTTGAATTGTCCCTTTAGCTGTTCCATTGAATTGGTTGTCAGCAAAGGTGCCTTGAACGGTGAGCGTTGGTGTCAGCGTGCCGTCCAATGTGGCCGATGCCCATTCTCTTGGCACAAAGTCTTGAGCCAATTTCATGATAGCACCGAGATGAAATCGTGTGTCTGTTAAGGCCAGATCAATGCGATCTTGTGTGAAAAACTCGCTCACTGTTCCAGAAAGCGTTGCACCTCCAGCCGGATCCGAGAAGACTGTGAGTTGCTGAAGCGTAAGACGTTGTGTGGGAAGATGCAGCTCGGCATCAAACCCAACTTCCACGGGCAAATGTAGATGTTTGTCGTGCACAGTGATGTCTAAGTGGTCCACCCTGAGCCCTCCCTCGACATTGGCGTGTTCAGAAGAAACTGTTCCTGAACTCTCAAAGTTAAGGTTAGAAGCTTTTACATGGACATCGGTCGAAATAATAATGTGGAGGTGACTATCTGTGATGGATACGGTATTCAAATTGACCGAGATAGGAAGCGTGGAAAGTATGAGGGGCCTGTCTGGACCTGAATCAACTGGTTCTCCTGGTGGCGCGGATTCTGAGAGTTCTGGGAGATTCAGCATGAGATCGGCGCCGTCAATTCTGATCTCGTTAATCGTCAAGTCCCCAACCAATAATCCAAGCAGATCATAGTCGAGTACGAGGTGCTCCAAGGTCAGGGGTGGTTGCCCGGGTTTAAGGAATTGCACCTCCTCTAGCTGGAGCCCCGTGAGGGCATTAAAGGAGAGCGCTTGGATATTGATCGTTCCATCGAGCAGTTCCGAGAGATGGGCTTCTAACTGGTGACGTACGATATTCGCTGGGAACCAATAAGTGAGCAACAGAAAGAGACACAGGATTAGGACGAACAAACATCCAAGGACAACAAATAGCCATTTGCCAATCGTCCGCAATCGAAATTTTGAAGACTTTCCGAAACTCGGATGGTTAGGACCTTCGGGTGCTTCGGTGGGCAACGGAGTCATGGTTTCTATGGTTCAGGAGTCATTTTGTGAGAGTGTGTCCGTTTCTGGATGAAAAAGAGTCTATAAAACTCGCCGAGGGAGGTAAAGAAACCGAGGTGAATCTAGATGAAAAGGCGGAATCTGAAGGAAAAGAGACGAGCCCAGTCATCCGAAAGGATCCCTGGGCTCATACGATTTGCAAGCTGTGACGAATGTCCTAGCCGCGAATTTTGCGATAGGCAAATAACAGGATACAGGCGCCAACGATCGCCAATGCTAAGCTGCGAATATCGAATCCGTTGACGTCACCCCACCCAATCGTCGTCCCAATAAAGCCCCCAACCACACCTCCAGCTAGACCGATCAAACTGGTCACGATCAACCCGCCAGGATCTCGTCCTGGCATGATAAATTTTGCTAAAAACCCGGCAACTAATCCGAACAAGATCCAGGAAATGATGCCCATAACCGGTCTCCTTTCGCTGGGGGTGCTGAAATTTAGGCGTTCTCTTTATTCATGGATGCAATAAAGGTGTCAGCTTGTTTGATCGAATTTTCCATTTCTTTAATAAGCACGTTGATATTGCTCTCGACCGTCCCCAGTTCACTCTTCAACGAAGCAATGGCTTGCGCATTGAGGTTATGTTTCAAAAACAGGACTTGGTCCTTAAACTTTGCCAGGACAGGGTTCATTTTTGTTTCGGCCCGTTTCATGGCTTTGATCAGGTGGCTGTATTGCGCACGCGTTTTCGTCAGTTTTGCTTGACTGCTTCGTCGCAAACTAGCACTGGAATATTCCTTCAGCTCGGCTTCCCATTCCGCGAATAACGCTGCTGAGACATCTTCCACCGATGCGATACGATCACGAACAGCCTGGGCCTTGGCCTCACTGCGCTCGTATTCAGTATTGAGAATGTCATATTTTTCCTGTAGCTCTCCACCTTTGAAATTCAACGTTTTCGTGAAACGGTCTAGTGCGGATTTAAATTGCTCTTTGGCTTCTTGCTGTGCATCACGGGCTTTTTCCACGTCGCTGACCATCAGGTCGCGTTTGTGATAGCCCATTTGTTCCATGGCATCGTAATAGACCCGTTGGCAACCGACGATGAAGAGCGTTTGTGGTAACAGAAGCCCCAGAATCGCTAACATGAGGGGGCGTTTGAGTTGACTGCGTAAAAACGACATATCCATCATAATCATCCTTTTGTCATTAAGTCTGTCTTAAAGTAGTTGGTAATTGGCTGGTTCATGATGATCAATGGTTCTCTGACGGTGCTACCGCTTACGGTGCATTACTACCATTCGCCAGACCCTCATTGATGCCTAAATCGCTGATGGGTTGTTGAATCAGTTTTATGGAATGCCTCACGTTTTGTTCAGAATATTGCCGACTCGATGGGGCTGTGGCCCAGAGACGACTGAATGAAGAGGGGATGTCTCGCATCGATCCGAGAGGCTCTCATCACGATGGCCTGATTAGAATACGAGATCTATAGGTCGAAAAGAAAGGGTTAGAGCGAAAAGAATGTGGACAAGAGATCAGGCTGGGAAGATATTCGGCGGCTATTCCCAGGCCGGAACGCGTTTGGCCTGAGAATCTTGCCAATGTGGAGCCCATCCGAGTCCGAACCATTTCACAGTAATATTGGATTTCTTGGATCGAATCGCGATGGACTCGAGAGTTTGGGATTTGGTCTCAATGGTGGTAGCCAGATCTTCGGCTTCCTGGGTGAACTCTGCTTCGAGGTCGGTGAGTTGTTGCTTCAAAGCTTCCACATTGTCTTCAGCGCGTTCGATATCCTGGCTCTCTTTTCTGGAGCGACTCATCCCACGGATGGTGGAGGCGGCTTTTCCCATGGATGTTCGACTGATGGCCTTCCTCCCTAGAAAAGCCGAAAGAACAGTAGCACCTAACGAAATCACTGTTTGGAATTTTTGTTGTTTGGCTTGCTCCTCTTCACGTTCCACGGCCTGTTCCGCACGGCGAATGCGGTCTTCCAGGCGCGACATTTTCGCAGCATATTTTTTCCTGAGCGCCGCCGTCTTGTCGTCTCGTAATTCACGGGTCGCTTGTTGAATCCGCAGGCGAAAATCTCGTTCGGCTTCGCCAGGATTGGACGTGATTTTTAACAGGGGATTCTTCCAGATCTCCAGCGTCCGATGACGATAAATCCAGGTCACAAATTCTTTCTGCCATTTCTTATATTGTTTGCTCTGGCTAGCTGTGCTTGGGAGTTCTCCGTACTGGGCAGCGTCTTCAGGGGTCGACTCCAAGTCATCGGGTTGAAAATCGGCGATTGTTAAATCTTCCCAGTCCACTGGTGTAGCGCCGTCTTCAATCGGGACCAAGACCGTTAAGTTTTGAGACTCATCAACTTTCCGACGCCCGTCCAAGAAGTGGACGGTGGCCGATCCCAACAATCGAGGTTCATAGATGAGTTTGGAATCCGTAGGCTGCGAACCACGAATAGGCACGAAATATTGAACAATCTCCGGGGGGAGGATGGGGGGGTGATTCTTGGTTGCCGAAGTGCCTCCGCGAATCTTTTGAGAGGAATCGACACTTGAGGTAGCCTGTGAGGTTCCAGCAAGACTTCCATCTTTAACCGGATCCATCAAGGTCTTAATCTGCGTACGTGTCAACGGTCCTCGCAAATACGACAAGACCCAACGCGTTTCAAAAATTTCTGGGCCGTCGTCATGCACGTTATTCATGAGAAAAACCCGGTTCCCCAAACCTGAAATCGTCTGTTCCATCTTCTGACGATTGAATCCCCCTTTACTCTTAGCAGCAGCCCCTTCCAGGCCATCCAACACGCGAGCCATATCTCGGTCGGTTTGCAATCGACCAATAAACCACGTTCCGGTATTACCCAATCCCTTGTAATCAAGGTCCACGGGATTTTGGGTGGCCAGCACCACACCTAAGCCATAGGCCCGGGCTTGTTTGAGCATGGTCAACATCGGGGTCTTCGATGGAGGGTTTTTAGTCGGCGGGAAAAAGCCAAAGACTTCATCCATATACAGAAGCGCACGTAGGCTGGTGGTGCCGGATTGTGTGCGCATCCAACTCACCATTTGCGTCAGGAGCAGACTCACAAAAAACATGCGTTCCGTGTCATTTAAATGCGCGATCGAGAAAATAGCGATACGGGGTTTGCCGCTTGGGGAATACAAAATTTGATCGATGTTCAACGGTTGCCCTTCCAACCAGGCGGAAAAACCAGGTGCCCCTAATAAATTGTTAAACCGCATAGCCAGCGCGAAGCGGTCTTTTGAGGAAAACACCGATTCCAAATCCATCACACCCAACTTAGAAAATGGTGGAGATTGAATGGATTGGATGATGGAAGAAAGGGTTAAATCTTGGCTAGCTTCCCAGGAGGTCTTCAAGATATTGGCTAAGAGAATATGTTCGGGGCTTTGGAGGGGGTCGGCATCCAGGCCAACCAGATTGAGTAAGCTGGTCGCCGTGGTGCCCACGCGCTCGCCTAAGAGCTCTGCGTCTTCAAGGATTTTTGGAGAAGGCACGGAAAACGACTGGAGAATGGAAACGGGCAATCCTGCTGTGCTGCCAGGGGTATAGACTAAATAATCCGCTGCTTCCCGGAGTCGGGCGATTCTGGCCTTGTCTTGTCCCCAAGATTCTAAACCCGTCTTCCATTTCGAAGCTTCTTTATCCGCAAAGGCCTCTGGTGTGAGTTCCTTTTTTTTTGCGTCATCGAGATTGACCCAGGGAAGAAAATCGCTGCCTTGTAAGTCAGGAAAGGTCAACAGAAGATTGGCCATATCGCCTTTGGGATCAATAATAATGGCAGGGATGTTATCGATTGCCGCCTCTTCTAATAGGCCGATGCACAAGCCGGTTTTTCCGCTGCCCGTCATGCCAACGCAAACCGCATGGGTTACCAGGTCTTTCGAATCGTAAAGGAGCAAACCGGGCTTGGGAGATGTATTCTCTAAGTCATAGGGTCGTCCAAGATAAAAAGTCCCTAGCTTTTCAAAGTCCGACATCGGGTCCTCCATGTTAGTAATAGATGATGGATTAAGGATTCTTGTAAGCGGGAGGGAATATTCTGGGCCACGGCAGTCCATAATAACTGAGGGGAAATTCTTGAAGAAACTGTCCTAAATATTCTGAGTCGACAGCCACCTGAAAAGTGGCTATTCTTAATATCCTAGGTATAACTACGTTTTTGTTTGGAACATTGTAGTCTCAGTTCAACCAAGAGTATGTTATCCGATTGGATACACTCTATATCGAATCTGAGAAAACGCGCGAAGTAGCGTGGTTATCTGTAAGGGAGTGAAAAACTGCATTTTTTTAAGGTGTTACACATATCCAGGGGAGGTGGACTCAACAAACTAGACGGATCTTTTGTTCTGAAGCGTATCCGGTCTAGACAATGTTGGTTATCAAGGCGTCTTTCTCTTGAGGACCTGAAGTAGGAGAAAATAGTTTGAATTTTGAGGGTTTAGATGCGGAAAGGATGCTGCGCCTCTCTGAGAATAGTCTACCGTATCGGCCATGTGTATCCAAAAGGATAATAAATGTATCTAATGCGATAATACCTGGTTCGATTTTCCATAGACTTGATGTGACAAGTTCACATACGTCATGTGATTTCCAGTACCTGGATACTGCCCCCCCCGGACGTTGAATTTCAGAAACATATTGTTTCGTAAGCAATTTTCCTCCACACAGCGATACGAACATTCCATTTGCATTCAGCCCCTATCCGCCTTCGCACATTTTTTGCTGGTTGTCAGTCTTTGTCGTGTAATAGTGATGGTTCTTGAGTAACCAACATTCTGGTCCTTCCTGTTCAAACGAAGGTCTGGTGCGGAGTAGGTTGATGCAGGCAAAGACCCCCTCAGTCTTTCCAACTCAGGCCTTGTCGCCTTGGATGGGCCCTTTTCAGCAGGTTTCCGCCGGGGCTCGAAACGACACTTATTCTTCAGAGTCCTACCCCAGGCCTTGGTGCTCAAGGCCATCGGATATGTGCCATCTCAAATCCAGAAAGGAGGAAAAGAACAGCGACTGAATGCAGCTTGTCCGTGGGAGCGCGTTGAGACAACAGGCTGTGGGCTAGACCTCGACAGCCTTGAAAATCTTAAACGCGCCTCCGTATGGATAACTACGAGAATTGCCAAACCCAAGACGCGATTATAAGGAAGAATATTGGGAACCTTCCTTAACCATGTCCGCCTTGTCGGCTGTTCTCAATCTTCAGGTTCTCATGTTGGTTTTATAATTTAATTCGGGTGCAACATGGCAGGTGTAACCACAATTGTGGTTAGGATTCGCTGTGATGGCCACTCGGAGGCAAGGAGGGTTTTATTATGTATTCCTGGTTCAAACGATTAGCAGTCAGCGCAGCCTTTTTCGGCTGTCTCGGGTTTATGCTATTTCCAGTTCAAATGACTCATGCGGTTGATAATCTTGGGGTATTTGAACTGGATCATGAGGCTGATGGAGCAAATCCTTACGATGAGACAAAATCAGATCCATTAGCGGATGGTGATGATTGGGATACTCTGGTTAACGGTGGCGGTTCAGCTGTTGAATTTAGTTTTCAGACAGATCCTTTTGGTGAGACAATCTTTGGCGGAGGGAGAAAGGATATTCAATTCATCGCTAACTGGAAACACAAGTCAGGCTCGGTTCCACCAAAGGATGAAATTACTAATGCATATGCCGCCGCTTATAATGTGGATGGAGATCTGGTACTTTACACGGGAGCTGATCGACTAACAACTAATGGCGATGCACAAATGGGATTCTGGTTTTTTCAAGACGCCGTCGGTCTGAATGCTGACGGTACATTTAGTGGAGAGCATCAGGTTGGAGACCTCTTAATGTTGGTGAATTTTGAACAAGGTGGAACAATCCCAACTATTCAAGTACTGGAGTGGGTGGGTTCTGGTGGTGACCAACAAGGCGGGACACTCAACGAACTGATTGGTCCGACCCAATCTGTGTGTGTGGGAGCTGGTCCGCTGGCTTGTGCGATTACGAATGGTATTACGCTTACACCCACGCCCTGGCCTTATCAGAGTGGTGAAAGTGGAGTTCCTGCGAACACGTTTCTTCCTCAGGCGTTTTTTGAGGGGGGGATGAACGTTACGCAGGCGTTTCAGTCGGCGGGACTGGACGTTCCCTGTTTTGCCTCCTTTATGGTCGAAACACGGTCATCAAGTTCTGTGACGGCCACGCTTAAGGATTTTGTATTGGGCTCGTTCCCAGTATGCAGTTTGGAGTTAACAAAAAATTGTACAAATGGAAGAATCGTCAACGATCCAGACGATGGTTTTCTGTATGATTTTAGTGGAACGGTCACTAACAGCGGGTTTGGAACGTTATATAATGTTACCGTCGTTGATGAGACCCCTGAGCCAGACCAAACTTTTGATATTGGAACTCTACTGCCTGGGGAATCTGCTGATTTCAGTGGCACGTTTTTCTCGACGGTCAATGGTCCGACGAATGTTGCAAATGCAAGCGGAACGACCAGTGAAGATCCCAATATAGGCACAGTGGTTGATGCTTCTCAAGCGACGGCGGACTGTCCACCCGTTGATGCCAATCCCAGCATTGCTGTGGATAAAAACTGTAACGTTGTGGTAGTGCCGATGGATGGCAAACTGGCCGTGCAGGTGATTTTCGACGGAACGGTTACGAACACGGGTGACGTGACTTTATTTGGAGTCACTGTGACAGACGACAGTGGGACTCCCGCTGATCCGACCGATGATCAAACTTTTAACCTGGGAGACATTCCGGTAGGTGGCATGGCAGATTACGACGGTTCCTACTTGCCGGTGGCTACTGATACGGGAACTACTGATCCGTCAGACGCAATGTTTACAGATCAGGTGACTGCTGAGGGTACGACGTCAGATATATTTGGCTCTATCCAAGTCATGTCGGAGGCTGCTAGTGCGACGTGTGACTTGTGTCCCGACGAACCGCAACCATAATTTGAGAGGAAATGATTTGGGTTAGTTGCTAGAAGAAGACGCCAGAGGATTTTGCCCCTCTGGCGTCTTCGTTTGCGTCATTTTTGTTGGAAGTCAAAAAGTTCTCCCGGTCCTCACCGGTTGGGCTTACCTCCTCCTTTACTTCCTCCTCCACTGCCCTTTTGAAACTTGATTGTTACGGTGGCTGTTGCTTGATGGACTCCATCTGAAATTGTGTAACTAAAACTATCACCCTTTTTAGCGCCGACACTAGGCATGTATGATAATGAGTGGTCCGTGTTGATTGTGACTGATCCTTGGCTCCCCTGTGTCACATTACTAACTTCTAGAGGGATATGTTCAGGGTCTGAGTCGTTATTCAGTACCTCCAATATGCTTGGACTGTCTAGAGTAACTGTAGCGGTGTCATTTTCAGCAATCGGTGGATCATTTGTCACGACATATGTGACCGTTTCACTGCTCACTAAGGAAGGCTTAGCATCATGTCTTGTGGATATTAGGACCGGATAGAATCCAGCAGGAGCATCCGTTGGAGAAGTAACCGAGATGATGGTTGTGACCGATTCTCCAGGCGAGAGAGATAGTGGTATTTGTTGGATTGTTGTGCTCCATTGAGTGGGGACTGATGATTGTACACTAAAAAGTTGATTGCCACATTCTGGATTGTCATGACTGGTTACTGTGACGTCATAATTGACGGTACTTCCCGGTACGACCCATTGCGATTCAGTCGGAGTTACTGATGTATCCGGATGCACATGGACACAAGGTGGTGAGAAAAATGATACCTCAATTGATACATTGGATGGATCTGTAGATAGTACTTCGAATGCAACTCCTGCCTCAGGATCCTCGTAGCGATTCCCAGTTGGTAGTTTAGGGTCATACCAATCTGTCTTTCCTTTGATTTCTTTATACAAGGAATCAATATGCATATGAAGAATCTGACTGCCGTCAGGATTGTTGTTCTCTCCTAAATGTACGATAATGCCATCGGTAACATCTTCGCGATAGTTGGTGTAAGAGCGACTCTGAAGAAACTCATCAAAACCGATAGCTTGGCGATACTCTAGATAGTAGCTTTCACTTTCGCTTGTGGTAGGGTTAATGCTCTGAAAAACCTTCAGTCCTTTAGTGGAATTGTTAACCACGCTAAGAGGAGAAATGTTAAAAATCCCACTCTCTTCTATAGTTAATAATGGTGGAGAATTGCCGTAATTTAGCCAACCTAGCCGTTCTTTTTGGAAGGCATTAAAGTGGCCAGATCCGGGAATACCCATCGTATCTATCGTGTCGCCATAAGAGTAGACTGTGCAATCGTTCCCTAGAGTTGTTTCCCCACAATCGAGCCGTTGTGAATGATAGAGACCAAAATTGTGTCCTAGTTCATGTGTGATCGTGTCAAAGTTAAACACACCGTCAATCCAAGATCGCGTCCCGCCCAATTCGCCAGCACCTGCAATACCTGAACAGGCATTAGCCGAAAATAAGTAAATGATTTTAGAGTAGAGCGACAGATCGGCACCGTTATTTGATGCCAGTTGGTCTGCAGCTTGACTGGCTTCGTAGTACTGGCAATTTTCTTTTGAATAAGGGACTGTATACCAGCCGAAAACATCGCCTGCTAACCATGTCTGTTGGTAAGAATTTTCATGGAAAAAGTCACTGACAGTTCCGAATATAAGATTATTAGCATCTTGTGCAGTTATTGGAAGAGGATCAACATCGTCCTCATAATGTACTAATATCACCGCCGTTCGTTGTTCGCCCATTGTATTTGGTAATGGCGCTGAACTGGTTGCTTCGGCGGTCCCTTGTGTCGTTTCTTCTCCTCCGGCGGCAAGTAGCAGTATATCTTGGTCTCCAGAATCGATGGCTGTCGCGCCGTCAGTCTGGCCCAGCATGCTCTGTCGTTTGCCTTTGATGGTCAATCCCGAGACTGTGACTTTCGCGCCTGTTAGTAAATCTGGTGGATTCTTTCTAAAGTGCAGGCTTAACCGGTCTGTAGCTGTTTGGAGAAAGTATTTCGTTGGGCTGCCGCGTTCATCATGGACGCAGATGACTTCGACTGTACCAGTTTGGTCGGCACGGGATTCGAGTTTGGCTCTCACAGAATCAGGGACGACTGTGCGTACATGTTCTGGCAAGGCCACACGCAGGACTCCGCCAGGATTCTCGTGAGCCATATCCAACAGTAGTTGCTGACGTTCGTCTGCGACCATCATCAACGTTTGTAGGCGTTCGGCTTGGTCGCTCGACGGCGCCTTTTCCAACGCGCGACTCAGTCCCACTAGATGATGCGTGAGCTGTTCAGCTTGTGCAATGTTCGCGGTTGCTGGGGATACGGCGTTGTTGGGGTGAGCCCATGCCGACGAAGCGGCGAGTAGGAGGACTCCTGTTAGAGCAAACCCGAGACGTATTTGGCGAAAGAATGAAAATGCTGACTGAGAATGAGTGGTATGACGGATCGAAGGGGATTGATCTACCGCATTCATGGGAAGGCCTCCTGTTGAAGTTCATGCGGAACGAAATGTTTGGGGCCTTCCCTGTCCCACGGGGCCTTGGTGGCTCTGGGTGTCTGCGTCAATTAGGTTCAGCAGATTCGCCGAGATTCAGCAAGGAATGCTGAGGTTCCGCATCAATTTGACGGTTATCGTTTCCTTCCTTTGTCGGCGAAACGAAGCGTTAATTTAGTGGTGGAAATCTAGTGCTTGAAATGAGGAAGAACGAGAAAGAACGGCAGGCATTGGCCATACACCCAGGCCGGTTTACTACTTAGGTAATTGTTGGCTGACCGGTTATATTTTGACTGGCCTTGAGTTTCAAAACGATGCGTACCGATTGAAGATATAGGCGACGAAGCTTACGGAATTTCGTCGGGGATGGGAAAAAGGAGTTTTGCTGTGGGAAGGATGATCGCGAATGATTCTGAAAGCGTCATAACTCAATTTGACGACGTACGTGACGGACGAGGTGATAGCGTTATTGCCGCGCAACTGATGGCGAAGGAGATTGAAAAGCAGGAAAGCTCCACGCCGAGCAATCAAGTGCGGGGGCATTTTCTTGCGTTCTCTAAGCAGGTGTCTAGAGTGGCCATCCATGATGTTCGGTTCGCCAAGACGCCGCGTCGGTAGTGATGACTGCATTTGCTAGCCGATATGTGGTTGCTCTGTGGTCTATGCTCAAGTAGGCCGGTCTTTATAGTATCAGTTCTCCTCTGATCTTCGTAATTGTCGAATGATCGATAGCACGGCTTACACCATTGCGTTAAACCATCCCGCCAGGCTATAAGCCTTTCCTTGCAGACGGTGTTAGGAGAAACGAAGATGCCACAAGACCTTCGAGCAATCTATCAAATCAAAGTATCCTTAGATGGTGTGAAGCCGCCCATATGGCGGCGCTTGTTGGTTGCGAGTACGACTGACTTGAGTCAACTCCATGACATCATTCAGATTGCAATGGGGTGGACCAACTCCCATCTCCACCAATTTGTGGTGGGGGAAGATCGATTTGGGGTACCCGATCCAGAGTTTGATGTTGGAATGATTTCAGAAAACGGAATTCGTCTTCACTCGCTGTTAAGAAAGGAAAAGGATTGGATTGGTTACGACTATGATTTTGGAGATGGATGGGAACATAAGATTGTGCTGGAGAAGATATTGCCGTACCAATTGGACAAAGTGCTACCCGCTTGTCTGACCGGTCGTCGTGGATGTCCGCCGGAGGATGTTGGTGGTGTGTGGGGGTATGTGGAATTTTTGAGGATCTACAAAGACCCGAAGCATCCACAGTATCAAGAAATGGTGGAATGGGCAGGTGAGTACTTTGATCCGGAACATTTCGATCCTGCGGACGTCAATGAGATGTTTTCTAAAGAATGGCCGACCGAGACAAAATAAAGACTGGTTAACTAAAGATGGCAGAAGACTGGCAGCGACAGGCGTAGTGCTGTGGGTGGGCGTGCAAGCTTATCCTACAATAATAGGAGGTGCTCCTAACTCCTAACCTTGGCCAATATGGTTCCTGACTTCAGAATGCTGGGATGTTTACATTCGCTGGATAACACGTGAGGCTATATTCGCAATATGGCGTGAAAATCTCATTTGACAAGTGATGTAAGACCAACCACAATATTGTTGAATATTTCAACAATGGAGGTAGGCGATGGCCACTATGAATTTTAGTGTTCCTGAAGATGTCAAAAAACAATTCGATAAAGTGTTTGCGGGAAAAAACAAGAGTGCGGTGTTGACCCAACTTATGCAACAGGCCATCGAAGGACGGAAGCGAGAGCAACAGCGCAAACGGGCCATTGATCATTTGTTAGCCATGCGTGAACAGGCCCCACATGTGACGAACAAGGCCATTCGGCAAGCCAGGGTTCAAGGGCGTCCGTGACGACGTGGGTAGTTGATGCCAGTGTAGTGGTTAAATGGGCTCTTCCGGTCCAAGGTGGTGAAACTCATCAAACCCAAGCTCTAGCTCTCTTGCATGAGATTCAACAAGGGAAGTGTCAGGTGCTTCAACCGCCGCATTGGTTGGCTGAGGTGGGAGCGGTTCTGACCCGCCTAGTTCCAGAACAATCTCTTAGTCTGTTTCAAGCCTTTTTGGCCATGGAGCTACCTATCACCACGGAATGGGATGTGTATGAGCAAGCCTGTCATCTTTCTGTTCGTCTCAATCATCATCTTTTTGATACCCTCTATCATGCCGTGGCGTTACAAGTCCCAAACGCCACATTCATCACCGCGGATACTCGATATTTTCGGAAAGCCTTCGGGCTTGGCCAAATTATTGAGTTAAAGAACTTTCCGTTAACGGATTGAATTGAACTGGCAAGCGAATAAGAATTTGTTTATTGTTAATCCGATCCTTACTTTCCCATCGATACACAAAATCAGCATGACTGATGGTTGGGGTTAGTTTGGGGCGAACAGAGGCTTCAGATATTTCCCGGTGACGGATTCTGGGCTGTTCCCAATTGTTTCGGGTGGGCCTTGGGCCACGATGTGACCGCCGGATTCGCCGCCGCCGGGGCCGAGGTCGATCACCCAATCTGCGCATTTGATGACATCCAGGTGATGTTCGACGACTAGGATGGTATTCCCTTCCTCCACGAGTTGATTCAAGACCGTTAACAGACGTGTGATATCTTCTAGATGTAATCCTCTTGTGGGCTCGTCCAGGATGTAGAGCGTGCCTTTGTGGTTTGAGTTGTCGGCAGATTGTTTGGGGGTGTTGGCTAATTCCCTGGCGATCTTGAGTCGTTGGGTTTCGCCTCCAGATAGTGTGGTGGCTGGTTGTCCTAGTGTGAGATAGCCGAGGCCGAGTTGTTGGAGTACATACAATCCTTTGAGGGCCTTGGGACAGGATGTGGTGAAGAATACCATGGCTTGATCGACGGTGAGATTGAGTACATCATGAATTGAGTGGTCTTTCACTCGAACTTGAAGAATTTTGTCTTTGAACCGTTTACCTTCACATTCCGCGCAGGGCACATACATATCTGCTAGAAAATACATTTCTAGTTTTTCATAACCATTCCCCTGGCAACGAGGACATCGGCCTTTTCCGGTATTAAACGAAAAATGGGCGGGTGTGAGTCGACGTGTGCGGGCTTCTGGCGACTGGGCGAATAGGGCACGAATCTCATCATAGGCTTTAATGTACGTGATGGGGTTGGAGCGCGGGGTTTTCCCAATGGGTTCTTGGTCGATGAGACACACGGTGCGGAGATGTTCGGCTCCTGCCATTCTTTCTAGATAAGGTTGCGGGGGAGTGCCTACTTTAAAATAACGCGCGAGGGCTGCATAAATAGTCGCTTCGACCAATGTGCTTTTCCCCGAGCCTGAAGGGCCAGTGACGCAGATCAATGTGCCGAGTGGAATATCTACCATGAGATTTTTGAGGTTTTGTTCGCGCACGCCAAGGAATTGCAGGCTCTTTCCGCTTCCTGAGCGACGTGCTGTGGAAAGGGGGATGGTTCGCTCTCCACGAAAATATTGTGCAGTCAGGGCCTGAGGATTCTTCAGGAAAGTTTTATAGGGAGCAGCGCAGACGACCTGTCCGCCTTGATCGCCTGATTGTGGACCCATTTCGACGACGTAATCAGCCTGCTGAATGATTTGCGGATCATGCTCCACCACAATGACGGTGTTGCCCCGTTCAGCTAATTCTCGCAAAATCTTGCCCATGGCCTCGGTGTCTCGTGCATGGAGGCCGATGGTTGGTTCGTCTAAGACATATTGAGAGCCCACTAACTGGCTACCTAATTGGGTGGCCAGATGAATGCGTTGCGCTTCCCCACCAGATAAGGTCCGCATTTCCCGATTCAGGGTGAGATAGTCCAAGCCGACGCGCAGCAAGAAGGAGAGTTTCGACTGCAACGCCTTCAATAGATCGTTGGCAATGGCATCTTCAAATTCTCTCAACGGTAAGGCTTGAAGCCATGTTTGTAGGTCAGAAAGCGGCCATTCGCATATTTCATGAATATGATGTTCCTGGATTTTCACCAGGAGGGATTCGGGTCGTAGGCGGGTTCCCTGGCAATTGGCACATGGAGAGGGACTGCGATAGCGACTCAAGAAGACCCGCACATGCATCTTGTAACGTTTGCCTTCTAAGTGTTCAAAAAAATCATGAATACCTTCGATCTTTCCTTCGCCTTTCCATATGAGCTCTCGTTCGTCTTCCGTGAGTTGGTTGTAGGGTTTCGTTTCGTCGAGTCCTCTCTTCTTAAACGCTTTGAGCATTTCTTTCTGCCACCAACGATTAGAAGGTTTGGTCCAGGGTTCGACCAAGCCGTCGAGTAGGGATTTTTCTGGGTCGGGAATCAGCAGACGTTCATCGTAGCGCAAGATGTTGCCAAACCCTTTGCATTCCGGACAGGCTCCAAGTGGATGATTGAAGGAAAAGGACACGGGGCGTGGCGTGTGAAAGGTTCGGTTACATCCTGGACAGGCGAGATGAGAACTATAGGTCAAGGGTGGGGCATTCCCGATGATGATCTGTGCACGACCTTCGCTTTCGTGATAGGCAGATTCTAAGGCTTCGACTAAACGGCTGCGTGATTCCGAGTCTAAGGCTAGGCGATCAACAACGACCGATAGTTCTGTTGGCAGAGATGAGGGGAAGGAGTCGGTGTTTAAGTTAATCAGTTGGTGGTTGATGACGATCCGAATGAAGCCTTGTTTTAAGAGGGATGTTTTCATGGATTCAAGTGCATCGGAATGGGGTGTGGGTTTTGGAAAACAGACGAGGGCCCGTTGCGTGGGAAACCGATCAAGTAAATCTTGGGCAACTGTTGTGGGATGGTGGCCGACTGCTTCCAGCTTGCAGTCGGGGCAGGTCAAACGTCCGATTTTGGCGAAGAGCAATCGGAGATAATCCGAAATTTCGCTTGTCGTGCCAACGGTGGAACGCGAGGTCCTGATCGGATTTTTTTGTTCTAACGCAATAGAGGGGCGGATATTGGCAAGCCGGTCTACATCGGGACGTTTGACGCGGTCCAAAAACATGCGCGTATAGGACGACAGTGATTCCACATAGCGCCACTGGCCCTCTGCGAAGAGCGTGTCGAAGGCCAAAGATGACTTCCCAGACCCGGAGACGCCAGTAACTACCGTGACGGCATTGTGCGGAATACGAAGAGAAATATTTTTGAGATTATTTTGCCGCGCCCCTTCAATGATCAGTTCTCCGTGAGGAGAAACAGGTTGAGCGGAGGATTTTTTCTTAGGCATGAATGTGATTGTGGATAAGCACAATAGTCAAAAAGATGAAACATGGTTGTACCCTGTTCTCCCTCTATTCGCCAAGAGGGGACTTGTCTTGGTGGGTTGAACTTAGAAGCGACCGATGGAGTCTCCTAGCCAGGCTGCAGTTAAGCCGATGAAGACATGAAGAAAGATATTGGTGGAGGCTTTGAGAATGGCGCCGTCTTTTAGAAGGGCGAGAGACTCAAAGCCAAAGGTGGAGTAGGTTGTGAATCCTCCTAACACACCAATGAACAGAAAAATGCGCAGGTCTGGACCAAGAGCCAAGCGAGTTTCGGCCAGGCCATGAAGTAGGCCAATTACAAAACACCCCAACAGATTCACAACAAGAGTTCCGAGTGGAAAGCCTAGTAGGGGGGTGAGACGGTTGCAGAATCCGGTCATCACAAACCGGCCAATCGAGCCAAGAAATCCGCCCAAGCCAACTAGTAGAATTTGAGGTAATCCGTAGGAGACCATGGCCTATTGTGGAGATTGTCTCGATGTCTTAGGAAGAATGCAAGCATATGATAGCCAACGAGATATGTTTAGTGCGAGCTATCACATTGAGGATAGTGTCTGCGTTTGCCAGACTACCGTCGTGGTGACTTTTTCGTCTGCGTTGTTGTGAATGACGAGGACGGTGGTCCATTATTCCATAAGGCAATTCCTCCTAGAAGGCCGGCGACGTTGGGAACAATGCTGACGTGCGGTGGGAGATCGATCGTCACTTTTTTCCCATTCCCGCCGCCGAGATACAGGCGGTCGAAGTTAATGACACGATCTAGTGTTTCAATGGCATCACTCAGGCGTTGATTCCATTTCTTTTTTCCAATTTTTTTCAAGACGACCGCGCCCAGTTCGTCTTCATAGGTTTTTCCTTTGCGAAAAGGATGATGCGCAATTTCCAGGTTTGGTACTAATGCACCATTGGTGAAGAGCGCGGTCCCGAATCCTGTGCCCAAGGTGATGACGAGCTCAACGCCTTTTCCGGAGATGGCACCAAATCCCTGCACGTCGGCGTCGTTCGCCACGCGAACGGGCTTTTTGAGCAAGCGTTCGAGTTCTTTCATGAGATGAATGCCGGGCCAGGCTTGATCTAGGTTTGGTGCGGTCTTGACGCGTCCGTGCTGGATGACGCCGGGAAAGCCCACCGAAACCCGATCAAACAGTTTCATGCCTTTGACCAACTCTTTGATGCCCGAGAGTACGGCTCGGGGTGTGGATGGCTGTGGAGTGGGGATCCGTCTGCGCTCCCCAATTGGCTGTCCCTTCGGGTCCAAAAGAATTCCTTTGATCCCTGAGCCCCCAATATCGATGGCCAAAGTGACTGGGCGAGTTGAGGATTTCGATGTTTTTTTCGTTAATGCCATAGTTGCGTCTCCTTACAAGGCATGCGAAATTGGGCCTTGGTTCCCGTTATAGATCTGACCTCCATTCTGGACATAGTCTCGTAACACCTGCGCAGCCTTTTCGCGGTCTATGTGTATGGTCACGGTAATCCCTCGTTGTTTCAGTGACGAGATCCAATCAGTTGGCTTAGGCCCTTCGTCAAATCCGACCGCTTCGGCATCGCTCCCTGTGGCACCACAGACGAGTGATCGGATGCCTGACCAGCAGATCGCACCCAGGCACATGGCACAAGGTTCACAACTTGTGACCAGTTCACGAGAGGAAGTCTTAGCCTCGCTTAGATCATAAGAGCCGATTGTGCGTTGTGCTAGCATAAGGGCTACCACTTCTGCATGGGCAATGGAACATTGTGTCGCCACGACGAGATTGATTCCTGGTGCGAGTACGGTGTTGGTATCGTTACAGAATACGGCAGCGCCGAATGGTCCTCCGGTTCCATGTTGAATGTTGAGGCCAGCAAGGCTCGTTACGAAATCCATGCGACTCGATGCGGTCGGAAATGTTGTTGGTTGTTGCGCCAGATACTCTCTGACCCACGCAGGAATCTTAAGGTGGATATCAGATGCCAGTGGATGTATGTTGCTCATCACGAAAATATCTCGGCGATTCTATCATGACCGGAGAAATTGGCACTTCGAAAGATAGGGCGTCTGCTCAGTGTTCATGACCCTCAATCTGGATTACCTGTAACGAGGTGAGGATTCGAATATAATGATGATTCAGAAAGCTTATTGCGTTTTGTTCTCCACATGACGAAACATGCTGTTCTTCGACATTGATTCAGGGTGCATGAAAAGTGTAACAGCAAGGTCAGGTTATTAAAAGAATATGGAAGAGATGCATGTCGAGTATCTGGACTGACAAAGTGATCGTGATTACCGGAGCGTCTGCGGGGATTGGTGCGGCGTTAGCTTCTGTCTTAGCGCTACAGACTCCGAAGCTGGTCTTGGCCGCAAGAGATCAGAGGCGCCTCGAAGGTGTCGCCGAGAGTTGCGAGCAGTTAGGAGCGCGTACGTTGGTGGTTCCGACGGATGTGGCGAATTCTCATGCTTGTGCGGAGATGGTCGAAAGAACAGTTGAAAAATTTTCTCGGATCGATGTGTTGGTCAATAATGCGGGTATATCCATGTGGGCCACTCTCGAGGATCTTGAAGATGTCGAACACATGAAACAGGTCATGGACGTGAATTTCTTAGGGAGCGCCTTTTGTACAAAGTTTGCGTTGCCCTATCTGAAGCAAACTCGTGGTCGAATCGTGGCTGTGTCCAGTTTAGCCGGATTGACAGGGGTGCCCAGTCATGCGGCGTATTGTGCGAGCAAACATGCCATGAATGGATTTTTTGAGTCACTCCGTATTGAGCTTGATGGAACCGGAGTGAGTGTCACCATTGTGGTGCCAGATTTCGTGCAGTCAGAAATATTTTCACGAAGTCTGGGTACAGATGGAAAACCACTTGGTCGGAAACTTAAAAACTACGATTCATTTTTAAGCGCGGAAGCCTGTGCGGGCATGATTATCAAAGCGATGGCTCAACGAGAACGCTTAGTGTTGACATCACTGCGGGGAAAATTAGGGCGATGGGTCAAGCTGGGTTTTCCACAGATCATTGATTGGATGGCCAAGAAGAGTGCTGCAAAAGCTTACCACCAGTAGAAGGTCTAAGGTTGTGGTCTTAAGGCATGACATAGGATACGCGTTCAAGCTCATATCCTTGTTCCGACAGTAGATTCAGAAGCCCGTCTTGTCCGGGTAGGTGTGCGGCCCCCACAATCACTAAGACATTTTGGTCTTCTTGTAGATATTTCTGGATTTGCGGCACCCAATTGTTATTTCGTTGGACCAACAGTTTTTTGTAAAACAGCGGGTACGCCTTAAATGTCTCGACCAATTCCTCGAGCCCTTCCAGATTGCCCTGGTGCCAGGATTTCACCATATGTAAAAAGGCTTGTTCCCGTTGCTTGGAATTTGTGATCGCTAATGATTCCTTGAGCATTGCTTCTTGAACCTTGAGGGGCAACGTATCAAACACATTCAACTGATCCTGTATTGTTTCCAGGCCTCCTGTTGCTTTTCCTGCGTCTTTGGCCTTCTGATAGAAATAATTTTCGATACCCAGATCGGAACGAAAATCAATTGATGAATCAAACTTGCCGCTTATCGTCAGATACACGACCCACGGTTTCAACTTATGCACGTGGTTGATATGAATCCCCAAGGCCTTTAATTTCTTCTTGAGGAGTCGATAGGTGCCCGGAGAAAGGACGCTCTTCAAAGTTCTGCCGTCATGAAAGGTGTAGTATTGCTCGGCTTTCTTGGCAGACTCTGGCGAAAACAGGATCTCAGGATCGACTTCAAACACCACCTTCTGTGCATTGTAGTAGGCATACGAAAATGCACGAGTCAACGGATAATATTCTTCTGCTAACACATGTATGGATCCCAGAAGATAGACCGTAGAGGTGTCTGACCGTATCTTATAAATGAGGCTATTGTTGTACCCATTGCCAATAACCTGGCTGTAAGCGATCGCCGGTAGACATGTTAATACAAGGCAAGTCAAGCAGTTTCGGACCCAGTACGCGAGAGTGGTCTGGTAACGTGTCATTCCAGAAAGAGCATCCGGTAAGTGTAGAACCCGATCGTTTAATGAGCTATGCGAGCGAAACAGGGGAATTGGCATACCCCGTGTTTATTTTTGAATTACGGAAGCTCTTCGGTGCGATGAGGGGAAAGATGAAATTTGGTTGGCTTATGATGAGTGGGCCGGAGAAGGTTTGGAGACCTTACTAGCAAATCGTGTTGAATGTTGCGCGTTGTGTTGTTAGAAAAAAATCAGAAGGGCAAGTGCCAAAACTAGAGAGTATATTAGAGCATGGGGAACTGATGAGATGAGCACTAATGATGAGGCCCTTTGAATGCTTCTTGACGAAGGGCCTCACCACGAATTCACTTGAATTTGATCGCTGTACCTTTGACTGTTGTGCAAGTGAAGGCATAGACGTTGTAGATTGGGATGAAGCCGTACAGGCTCGTTTCAGTACTCACGTTAATGAGGGCATCGCCACCGGTTTTTTCTAATGCCACATTAACAGCTTTTTCAACGTCAGAGTTTCCAAACGGAATGATGCCAATGACAAAATGTCGGCAGGCTTGTCCTTCCGCCGCCCCTAGCTCTTCGAATCCTTGTGCTGATGCAAGAATTCGCCCAGGGTCAGCCGAGCTTTTGGTGACGATTCCCAACCTTCCGGTTGAGCTGCATCCTGATACGAGGAGGAAAACTAACGCGAAAACCCCTAATGCTAGTTCCTTTCGCATGTGCGCCTCCGAATTGTTAAAAGAAAAATCCTAACGAATTAGATTAGGAGGACAGTATCAACAAATCCGCCAATAATAGCAAGGGCAGATGCAGAGATGGATACCCTCAGGACGGTTCCGATTCCGGTGGTTTAGACGGGGTTTCTTGTTGAATCACCTGAAAGTCTTTCTGGGTAATAAAATTACCATCGGCGTAGAGGCGGAATTCGTATTTACCTGGTCCTGGAAAGACTAGGTAAGGAATGTTGACGCCGAAGTCATGCGTGGCCAGACGATTCTTGATATCGATCGGAGGCAACGCGCCTTTCCCTACGAGTTGATCCTTGTCGAGATAGATTAATTGGATCTCAAAGCTGTAGGCGCCTTCAGCATCCGTGAGCGAAAAATAGACGCCCACTTGGGGGTGTTGGCAAGGAAAGGTTTTGGCCCAAAGATGCGTGAAGGCACCGATGATACTTTTTTTGCCCGTAATGCTGTCGATGATAATGGTATCGCAGACCAAAAAGGCATGAATGCTGGGTTTGATGAAATCGGTCACGGGGACAGCCTTTCAGTGATGCGGCGTACTATGGCAGTGCCAACTATCATGAATGAACGATAAGCCGTGTGATGCCAACTCCGGCGAGGTATAGGCCGATGGCCAAAGCATAGGAGGGCCAAAATCCCAATTTGGGGACCGCGGCAATCATCGTTCCGACATAGACAAACCATGGTGGGGAGAGCCAAATGAGATTTTTTGCGAATGAAATGGTGGGGGCTGACCCAGCGTTCACATAAATGAGAATAAATGTGACTCCGCTAATCACGGGTAAGGTGCTCACTAATGCAGCCAGGAATCCCTTTGCATGGCTTCCCAGATAGGTTGAGACACTGACGAGTGTCCCACCGATGAAAAAATACAACACATACTTAGACAAATCTTGCATAGGTGCTCCTATTCAGGCTGCTCTCTTGTACAGACGGTCGTAGGTGGGCCTGTTGAAAAAAGCCGCCAGCGGCGTTCTCGCCATTTTCCCGTGCTCACGTAATGCCAGTACGCTCCGCGCGCAAAAATGGCTGTGGCCTTGCTGGACGGACTTTTTTGAACCGACCTGACGTTGTTGATCGCCAGGGGCTTCCTGGCGAAATATGTCTTTTGATATCGTCATTATTCAACACACCGTAAGTGAATGTTTGGGGCCTCTAATGTGATTGTACTTGAATCCAGAGCTTCGACAAAATGGGACTACGCGAGTACATGTCGTACGCTGATGTAGAGAATCACGACTTCGATTGCATGGGCTGTGATGACCAAATATAGATTCTGAAAGCGAATCCACAACCAACCCCACATCAATCCATCCCATACGGCTATCCAATGCAACAATCCGAAAGTCATGACCATAAATGGATCAAACGAAAAGATGAGGGCGGAAAGCATGAGTGGTATCAGCCAGACTGAGTTCGGCGTCAGGTGGCCCGACAGGTTCAGACGAGTTGCGACGTCGGAGCTATAAGTCAGTAGGCGTCCCAATAGAAATCCTCTAAAATTCAATTCAACGACACAGGCTATAAACAGAATGAACCAGGGTATCATGACCCAAAAGGGAAGCTGTCCGTGAGGAGTGTCACGGAGAAAACTGATGTTCCCACCCAAAGCGGGGATGACGGCGAGAATGATGGTGGTATTGAAACTCCCTAATACTATTCCTGTGCAGGTTCCTAACTTCAGTCCTTCAGGAATTTTGTGTAGATCTAGTCCGAGTTTGGCGACCACCTGATGATTGGTTGTGGCCCAAAAGGCCAAGGCAATGTACGCAGTGATTTGGGGGATAAACTGGATAAAGATATTGGACTGCCATCGATGTGGGAGGAGGTAAAAACAGCCTGTGGTAATGCCTGGGAGAATGGCCAGTCCTGCAGTATGTTCCGAATCAGGCTTCATCAATTAAGATAATGAGAATGCCAAGGATTTGTGGCTTATTGGTAGCGGAGCGCTTCGGCAGGGTCTAGTTTAGAGGCTTTGATTGCGGGGAAGAGGCCAAACCCAATACCAACGGCGACGGCAAAGACGAAAGCTATAGCAATGGCGGTAGGTTGAACGATGGCGCCCCAATCACCGCCGCCGGGCATAGATTGTGCGACGAAGTTGCCGAACCCATAGGCAGCGCCGATACCTAGAAGAACTCCAAAACAACCCCCGATGACACTAATCGTCGTAGACTCGATCAAAAACTGCAACAAAATATCTTGTCGCTTGGCTCCGATGGCCTTACGAAGTCCAATCTCTCTAGTGCGCTCGGTGACGGTCACAAGCATGATATTCATAATGCCGATGCCCCCAACGAGCAATGCCACAATGGCAATGCCTCCAAGGACCACCCGAAATGTCCAGATGGTGCGATCCACCGCACCTAGGAAATCGCCTTGGTTGCGCACGCGGATATCGTCTACTCCGTCATGTCGTTGGATCAAGAATTGATGCAGCCTCTGAGTAGTTTCTTCCATCTGATCGCGGTCTCGCACATGCACGATCATGGAGCCAATCTTGTTATTGCCTTTAAAAAACCGCAACGCGGTGGTAACGGGAATAAACACCATTTCATCACGGTCTTGGCCATAGACTTCCCCCTTGGGCTCCATGATACCTACGACTGTAAATCGCTGGTCGCCAATTTTCAGTTGTTTCCCGACAGCTGACTCGGATCCATATAACACTTCGGCGATGGTTTTTCCTAAGACGGTGGACCGCTTCCATGTTTCTACGTCGTCAGATCGCAAGAAACGTCCCCGCGCTGCATGAAAATTACGAATATCGCTAAACTCTGGCGACGTGCCTGTGACGCGGCCGCTATGATCGCGTTCTCCGGCTCTGAGCTGGGTGTCGATTTCAATGATGGGCGCGACGCTCAGTTCGGGAAATCGTTCACGAACTGCCAGGGCATCGTCATACCGAAGCCGCATGTTTCGTCCGGCAAACATGCGCTTTTCTTCCATGGTCAGCCGTTTTTTCCAGACGAAGAGCAAGTTAGTACCTAAGCGTTCTATTGAACTGACCAGCCAAACTTGCCCGCCTTCTACAATGGCCATCATAGCGATAACCGACGCCACGCCGATAATAACCCCAAGCATCGTGAGCCCTGAGCGTAGCAGATTTCCTGATAGATTCTTGAGGGCATCGCGAAAGATGGCTTCTAACATAGATAGACCTTAGATCTCTTGAAGAGTCGATTCTGTCGCATGATGTTCTGTGAACTCGTCAGCGACAATTCGGCCATCTAACAACGTGATGCGACGGTCGGCGCGTTGGGCAATGAGCGGATCATGAGTAATCATGGCAATTGTCTGGCCTTCACGATTTAAATTCTCAAAGATTGAAAGGATTTCATTGCCAGACTGGCTATCCAAATTGCCAGTAGGTTCATCGGCCAAGAGTAGTGCTGGGCGATTCGCTAAGGCGCGAGCAATGGCCACGCGCTGTTGTTGCCCACCGGATAATTGATTGCTGTGGTGATGCAATCTGTCTTCGAGTCCAACGGTCGTTAAGAGTTCGCGCGCGCGTTCCTGTTGGTCCGCGCGGGAGGCCCCGGCATACATGAGAGGAAGCTGAACATTTTCTATCGCGGTCTTACGAGGCAATAAATGAAAGGTTTGAAAAATAAACCCAATCTGTTGGTTGCGAATAGCGGTGAGGCCTGTATCTGGCAACGTGTTAACATGTGCGCCGTTCAGCCAATAGTCGCCGCTGGTTGGTTGACTCAGACAGCCCAGTATATCTAACAGCGTAGTCTTACCACTGCCAGACTGCCCGATAATGGCCACAAATTCGCCGGCTGCAATTTCGATATTGACGTTACGAAGCGCGTGGACAGCCACTTCGCCCGTGACATAGACCTTATCGATGTGTTGTAACGTGATAAGCATGGCATTGCGCCAACAAGCACAGCGCTAGTGCTCGGCTGCTGGCTTAAACGATGGAATGACGACCTGATCATGCTCTTGCAGGCCTTTGGTGACGACGGCTTCAGTATCAGTACGAAACGCCACGCGTACCTTTTGACGTTTGGGTGTACCGTCTTCCAGGATTTCCACGACATCGTCACCATTCTTTACCTGCAGAACCTCCAGCGGGACTGTCAAGACATCATTCAAGCGTTTGGTGACGATGTCCACGTTGGCGGTCAACATGGGTTTCAATGCCGCGTCGGAATCTGTGATCGCAATGGTGACGTCATATGTGACGATGTTGTTTTCTTTGAGCCCTTGAGCTGCAATTGATGTGACCCGCCCTTTAAATTGCTGACCTGGAAGAGCATCAAGGCGAATATCCACATCTTGATTAACTTCCACTCTCGGTATATTCACTTCGTTGATTTTGGCCTTCACAACCATGCGAGACAAATCTGCCAGCTTCATCAAGACCGTCCCGCCACCAAAGGTCGCGGTTCCTGATGTAATAATCTCTCCGGCATTCACCAGAATTTCCAGTACGGTTCCATCTGTCGGAGAACGCACTTGGAATTCCTCTGGTCGCGTGCTCTGTGCTGGGTTTTCTTGGTACCGTTTGAAGAGATCTTCATTCCCGCCCAAGGCCAAAAGGAGTTGTCGTTCGGCCAGCTCTAAACGAAGCAGCGCGCGCTGATACTCTCGTTCGGCCGACTCGAGTTCCTGTTGAGCAACAAAACCTTTTTTAAAGAGCGTTTGCGACCGTCCCCATTCGCGTTGGGCCGTATTCACATTCAGTCGTTCTTCCTGAATTGCCGCGCGGAGCTGTGCCACCTGTCGAGCTTGGCTGGACTCTTGACGAATAATGGCCAACAGTTCGCCTTCTTTCACAGACTGACCGCTGGATACAAACAACTGAGCCACTTCACCTGAGAATTGCGATTTGATCTCGATAGTCTTGGAAGGTTGAATCGTTCCCGTTTCAGAAACCTTCGTCTGCAATGAACTCCGGACCACTTCAACGGTGTTCAGTGGTTCTTGCTGGGAGGAACCGGATTGAAGCGATGGGAGATACGAGTACAGGCCAATGGCACCGGCGATGGTTAAAATACCTATCGTTAGAAAGACTGTTCGTGTCATGTAGATTCGGACAAGCTAGCTTTTGCTACTGGTGTCTATTTATATGGTAACAGGGAATCCAAATTCCTGTGAACTATGAAGGGATGGGGTCTATTTCACTTCGAGATTGTAATGATCGAGAGTAGAGGCAGTGACGAGGCGGAGGTGAGAGAGGGATTGATTGTAGTCAAGAATGGCTCGCAGTTCCTGCCCTTGGGCAATTTGCAGGTCTCGTTGGAATTCTAGGACTGCGCGCGTGGTCGTCAGCCCGAGTTGTAGACGTTCTTGTTCAGCGTCGAGTTGTTTTTGGGACAGCCGTCGAGCGGTCTGATTCGTGCGAATCCGCTTGTAGTTGGTCTCCAGCTGTCGAGTGGCTTCCTTAACATCTATGATGACCTGTTGGCGGGTTCGCAGTAGGGAAGCCTGCTGTTGATGCGTTTCCAAGATGCGGCGTTGATGTTGGCTTTCCGCTGCCCGATTGCCCAGAGGGTAACTGAGCATCAATCCTGCACCCATATTATAAAAATCGGTGCTCGTCATGCGGTCCCAGCTGTCACTCGGATCTCCTCCAAGACCAGCTATCCCGAGGCCTCCTTGCAACGACAAATCAGGAAGAAGTTGGTTCTTAGCAAACTGTCTTTGGACTTGTGAACTGTTGAGGATCTTCTTTGCTTGCAGCACTTCGGGACGATGCTGCAGCGCGTGAGCGATATGGGTCTTTAAGGTGAAATCTTGGTGATGTTGCAAGGGTTCGTCCAATGGCACTACCGGGACTGTTTGCGTGAGTTCGTCTTCTGAACGACTAAGTAATCGCCGTAGCTGATCCTCTTGATCTTGGACGGTTTTATGTGCCAGCAAGATTTGCTCGATGCGGCCAGCCATTCCGGCTTGTGCTTGTAAAGCCTCCACATTGGCCATAACCCCGGCTTTAACTTTCTCACGATTGCTTGCCAACAGCTCTTCGGCGGCTTTGAGGGTAGCTTTCGCGATTCTTAGGTTTTCCCGCGCAAACACCAGTTCCCAATAGGCCTGCTCCACTTGGGCGATGACTGAAAGGACTTGCTGTCGCAACACCAGTTCTTCAACCGCCGCAGCGTTGCGAGCCACGGTAATCAAGGTTTTGTTGACGGTTGGGCCAAAGTTGCGGAGCAACGGCTGTGTGACGTTAACTCCCAAATTACTGGCATACGACGGATTGAAGAGAAAACTAGTGGAGCCCGCCACAGAGTTGCGAGTCGTATCGAACGTCAAATCATAGGAGCCCCCCGTTAGCAAACGCTGAGAATAGCCCAAATTGACTCGGGTGTCATTTTGATCAAAGTTGTCAGGTTCGGTCCCAATAGTCACCCCCCCAAAGCCGAAAATTGGACGGTTGAGGGGTGAGACTTGGCGCTCATAACGTCCTCCAAGTTGAATCGTGGGATCAAACTTGGCCTGCTCAAACACGATATCGGTGACTTTCGCATCCCGTGTATGTCGACTGACTTGTATGTCGATATTGTTTTCGAGAGCCTGTAACACAGCATCACGCAACGTCAGAGTGATGACCGAATCAGACGGAATGAGATTTTTGAGAGATTCATCTTGGGGTTTTTGGCTCGGGAGATCTTGGCCTGCCGATTGAGTCAGGCCGGTCACAGGAGAACCGATCAAGAGCAAAAAAGTTAACAGTATTGTGGTTCGGAGTTCGATTGCTGGGGACGAGCTTGCAAAACTCCGCAATTCTCGCCATTGGGAGGCCCCGGGGATTTTGAGCATAGTTCACGCTAACAAAGGTCGTTGAATGAGAGCAATTTCCGAGAAATTTGCACCCGGGCCCGTCGAGGGTTTAGGCTATCAGTGGAAGCACTTCCGATGTTTGGAGTATGGCTTGTCGGAACGGCTCGAGAATGCGTATGATTAGCCCTTCTAAGAGGAGAAAACTGTTTTTTACAGATTATGTTCATGCGATGTAGGGGAGGTTATGAAAATCAGTATGTGGGAAGAAAATTTCGGTCTGATGAATAAGAAGAGTCGAGGGCAAGAGTTTTTGTTAGTGGTTGTGATGTGTCTTGGTATTCTGGGACTTCCTGCCGTTGCGTTAGCTGACGATCAACCCCAGGAGCTTCCGAAGCCCTTCCACAAAACGACTCCTCCGTTATTTCAAGAATGGCAGTTTGATCAATCCTCAGAAGCAGCGGCCCCGAAAAAATTTTCCATACAACACAGTCATTCGACGGGTCAGGGTGGATGGCTGGTTAACACCGATTCGTCAGCTCCGAGCCGTCCTAACATTGTGGAACAGAAACTTTCCTGTGAAGAAGAAGCCTGTTATCACTTGTTAGTGGCAGACGATGTGCTTGTCGAGTATGTGGACCTATCGGTTCGCATGAAAATGCGATTAGGGACGCCATCGGGAAAAGCCGGCTTGGCGTATGGGATCCAGGATGGTAAGAATTTCTATGCGGTTGTTGTGGAACCCAAAACTAACGAAGTGGTCGCATATGTTGTGAAGGATGGAAATGTGACAGAACTCGCACGGGAGCCGGTCATTCCTGAGCCTGCTGAATGGCATTTCCTACGAATTCAACGGAATACCATCATCAGCAAGGAATTTACCGAGATTTTCTTTGATCATCATCTTATGATCGATGTGTATGATCAATCATTCAAAAAGGGAAAGATCGGCCTTGTAGCTATGGGAAATGGTGCCTTTGGGTTTGATAATCTTCGGGCGATGGAACTCATGACCAGTCGTCCCCTCTCACGACCAGCGGCATATTAACCGTCGCGTTTGTGACTGACGTCAGAGATTCTCGCGGAGGACCGTTTGCATGAGATTCAGCAAAGTTTCTGGGTCTGTTGCTTCAAGAAGCAGCCTTCGGTTGTGAGGTGTGACAAATCCTTGGGCGACCTGATGATCAAGAAATTTCAGAAGTTTATCAAAGAACCCAAAGCAATTGAGGATTCCGCACGGTTTATCATGGATTTGGAGCTGTGCCCATGTGAGCATTTCGCAGCATTCTTCTAACGTTCCAAACCCTCCTGGCATCGTAATAAATCCAACAGACAATTGAGCCATCAGTGCCTTGCGTTCGTGCATGGTGTCGACGATATGTGTGGTTGTCAAATTGTTGTGCAGCAGTTCTTGCTGGGCTAGTTGCTGTGGGATGACTCCGGTCACGTTCCCACCAGCTTGCAGAACCGTTGAGGCTAGAATGCCCATGAGTCCGATGTTACCCCCACCGTAGACGAGGTCAAAGCCGTGCTGGACTAGACATTTGCCTAAGCGTTCTGCTGCTGTAGCAAATCGGGTATGGTTGCCCTGGCTGGATCCACAAAACACACAAAGATTGGCCATGATGGAGAGCGATCGCGGAGAAATGAGGCTATGACGAGGATTTCTCGAGAGGCAGAGTTGTAAGTGCGTAGGGATTCACTTTTGCGCCGTTCAGACGGATGCCCCAATGGAGGTGTGGGCCAGTGGCTCTCCCAGTGGCGCCAACTTTTCCTAGGGTATCGCCCTTGTGCAGGGTCTGCCCCTCTTGGACCGTGATTGCAGACAGATGAAAATACATCGAAAATAATCCCAGCCCATGATCGATGACGACGCCTTTTCCTGAGAAAAAATGGTCGACTGCAGCCACGACCTTGCCGTCATTGATGGCAAACACGGGAGTGCCTCGTGGCGCGGCAATGTCTTCACCTGAATGAGGCCTTCGCGGTTGTCCGTTGATTACCCGCTTACTACCGAAACGTCCGGTGATTGTGCCTTTCACGGGTTCCAGGAACGCCCCATCCCACAGGAGTGGAGTTCCCGCATGGCGAAATGCCGCCCCCATTTCTTTTTGTTCCAGCCGAACCCGCTTGAGGGTTTTGGCATCAAGATCGACTTTGTTCTTTGGCAGTTTGAGATGTTGGACAGGGTAGTCTTCTTTTTTAATAACGACCGAATACTTAAGATGCTTGTTCTGCTTTGGCGACTGAAGGGTGATGTCGAGTATATGTCTGCCGGGTGGGTCTTGCATATCAAGGCCAACCATCGCGGCGACAGTGCTATCGGACATACGAAAAAATGGAATGTGGCGTTTGAGCAGCGTCCCCTTAGCGGTAACCTCTCGTTCGGCAACGGGAATCTCAATCCAAAGGACTTCACCCTGTTTCCCGCTGATGGTTCCGGCGAATCCTGAAGTGGCCGACTCCTTCCCATATCCAAGCTGACTGAAACCAATACTGACAATAAGAAGGGTGGCAAGCGGTATGGCGATAGAACGTCGTGTGGTCAGCCAGTGCATTAGGGATAGAGCCGTTTGTGTGGAACTTGATTGAGCAATTCATCAACTCGTGGGTTAAAGGGACAGAACGGATCCATACAGAGAATGGTTTCTTCCCAGTAGCCGTTGAGTTTTAAATAGGTCCAGTCCACAGTATACGATCGATTCTTGGCTCGGGCAAATCGAATGAAATCTCCGCGAACCTTCGCGCGTGTAGTTTGAGGAGGGATGTGTTTGGCTTGTTCAATAGCCGCTTCATCCACCAACTTTCGAATACCGTTTCTCTCGGCTAGCAAATAAAAGAGCCCGCGTTGCCGGTTGATATCATGGTATTGCAGATCCATCATTCCAACGCGTGGATCATCCCAGCCGCAGGATTTGTGGTCCATGTAGGTTTCCAATAACCATTTTTTGGTCACCCAGTCAATTTCTCTGACGAGTTGCATCGGAGACTCTTTCAGTAGCCGTAACACGCGTCCCCATTCCTCGTGGACCTCCGAGAAGATCTTGTTGGGTGGTTGCGAATCCAGGTATGCGGCGGCCTGTTCCCAAAAAATGTATTGAATGTCGAGTGCGGTCAACGTCCGGCCGTCTTCCAGTTTGACATGTTTTTTGAGAGTCGGATCGCGAGAAATATCCCGAATGGCCTTGACCGGTTCCTCAAGATCGATGTTGGGAATATGGTATCCATCTTCGATCATGGATAACACAATCATGGCTGTTCCCACTTTCAAATACGTTGAGAACTCTGACATGTTGGAGTCACCTACGATGATGTGAAGCCGGCGGAATTTCTCGGCATCAGAATGTGGTTCGTCCCGTGTGTTGATGATGCTGCGAGAGGAGGTGGTTGACGACGAGGTTTTTTCGTGAATGTGCTGAGCGCGTTGAGAGATGAAAAATTGGGATTTTCCTGAGACTTTCAGGATCTTTCCCGATCCAGAAAAAATCTGTCGCGTGACGAAAAATGGAATCAATTGTTCGCTGACTTTCCAAAAGTCAACGTCTCTGCGCATAAGGAAATTTTCGTGCGCGCCGTACGTGTTGCCCAGTGAGTCGGTATTATTCTTGAAAATAAAGATATGACCAGAGAGGCCTTCTTCGCGTAACCGTTCTTCGGCAATGGGCAAGCAACTTTCGAGTATCCGTTCGCCGGCCTTGTCGTGGATGATCAGATCAATCAGATCATCGCATTCGGGTGTGGAATACTCGGGATGGCAGCCTGTATCCTGATAAAATCGTGCTCCGTTGGTGAGGAAGGCATTAGAGGGCCAGCTATTGGGAATGAGGCCTTCGAAGATATACCCCAAGATTTTTTCGATCGGCAGATAGACCCGCCCAGTGGGAGAAAAGGTAAGCCCGTATTCGCATTCGAGACCGAAAATACGTTTTTTGATCATGGCTGCCCTAGTGCCCAGGAGTGGAGCATGTTGGCTGCATATTACAGTGATGAGCTGGTCATTGACCCAGAATACACCCCTATTTGAGAATCTTCAACTTCGGGATAGCACATGTATCAATGCAGGAAAAACGAACTACGGGTTAGGCCAGAAGGGCTGCGGCTTCTGATGTGTTGAGGCGTCGAAACTTTCGCCCTGGCCGAGTGCGGTCTAAAAGAGCGACTTCCAATCCTTCTAGCCCAGATTTTGGTTCGGCACTTTTTTCGAAGGCTTGTTGACAGAGGGTGAGAGCTGTGTTGAGCGGGGGAGCGGTCTCGAAAGGTTCCTTGCGTAGAAGGGTTAAGATAGCCTCGGAGCGTCCTCCGATTGCGGTAAACTTCCGTTCGTCCACGATGCTTCCATCGAACGTAATGCGGTACAGTTGGTTGCCATCAGGTGTTTCGCCTACTTGGGCCAGAAGCAATTCCACTTCGTAGGGCTTCATCTCTTGACTGAAGATCGTGCCAAGGATTTGGGAATAACCGTTGGCCAAGGATCGGGCTGTCACATCTTCCCGACTATACATCATACCCTTCACATCGGCATGTTGAATCCCAGCTTTCCGGAGGTTTTCAAATTCGCTATAGCGACCTGCGCCGGAAAACGCGACGCTGTCATAAATTTCAGAAATCTTGTACAAAGATGTGCTGGGGTTATCCGCGACGAATAACACGCCTTCTTCATATTCCATCGCGATGATCGATCGGCCCTTGGCGATGCCTTTTTTGGCATACTCCGCCCGATCTTGCATCATCTGCTCGGGAGACACATAAAAGGGCATTGCCATGGTTTAGGATTCCTGGATTTCAGAGAGCAGTTCTTGACAGATCGCCTCGAGTTGAGTGTCGTGAATGTCGCGGACACCCTGTGCGTCAACGACCTTCACCGTGGGGAAAATGCGACGAAGCAGATCAGGCCCGCCTGTTCCCACGTCTTCTTCAGCGGCGTTTGATAAAGCTCGCAGGGCTACCCGCACGGCGTCATCTTCAGGCGCCTGTTTGCGGTAGTGTTCTTTTAAGGTCAAGCGAGCGTCTTTGCCTCCCGACCCCACGGCATGAAAGTCTGTATCTTCGTACCGACCTCCGGTAATGTCATATTTAAATAGACGCCCACACCTACGTTTGTGGTCGTAGCCAACGAAAAGCGGGATGACGACAAGACCTTGGAGCACCAATGGGAAGTTGGCTTTGACCATGTACCCCAGCCGATTGGCTTTGCCTTCACAGGTGAGGGGCTTGCCATCCAACTTCTCATAATGTTCCAACTCGATTCGGAACAACTTAGCCATTTCGATGCACGGGCCTGCGGCGCCAGCAATCGCCATCGCCGAAAAGTCATCGGTTTGAAAAACTTTCTCCATACGAGTGGCGGCGATTTGAAACCCTTCCGTTGCCCGGCGGTCTCCGGCGATCAAGACCCCATCGTGGTATGTAAACGCTAGTACCGTCGTACCATGTGGCCATGGAAATTGCCGCTCTGACACCGGAGCCTCGCTTGAATTGGGGAGAGTTGACATGGTGCCCCACCGCGCCGTAGGTAGTAACTCGGGTCGCTGGGTCGTCAGGAATTGATAAAAACTTGAACAGGAATCGGATGAAAAGTTTAGCAGAGAAAGATTTTTAGACATCATAGTGATATAGAGCGTTCGTTGTCGCGTCTATTGTGCGAGACGCGATAATAACTGATCCACAGAATCAATGTCTTGAAATAACTCCTGTGTCAGGGATTGTGTGCCTCGATACGGATCCATCAGTGGGATGCGCTTAATGGTCTTGTCGGATGATTCAAGCAACACAGATGTCCAACTCATGCCGTAGACCTGCTGTGGGAAATGTTGGAGGCACGCGCCGCGGAAAAACGCTCTGGTGTGGATCGGAGCTCTCTGGAGTGCCCGTTGAACTTCTTCGTCGTGTGTGAGTCGTTCGATTTTTCCCGCTCGTTCCAACGTGTAATACAGGCCCTTGGTTGGTCGAATATCGTGATATTGTAGATCCATCATAGAGATTCTGGGGTCTTGCCAGGAACACCCTTTACGATCTATGTATGATTCGATCATGGTCTTTTTGGCGACCCAATCCAGTTCCCGGTGGAGCGCAGATGGATCGAGTTCTAGGCGTTGGAGGATCGACTCCCAACAGACTAAGACGTCTTTGATGATCGGAGGTAACTCCCGGGTAGTATAAAAATCATGCGCGGCGTTCAGATAAGCCTGTTGTATCTGGAGTGCAGTGGTGTGTGTGCCATTTTGCAGTCGAAGAGAGGTTTTGATGGTCAGGTCTCGAGAGACTTGCTGCGTAGCACTGAGCGGATCAGCCAATTCGATACTCGGAAATTTGCCGTCTTGCTCGAGCATATCCATGATGATGGCTGTAGTCCCAATTTTCAGAAATGTAGAAATCTCAGACATGTTGGCGTCACCAACGATCACATGCACACGACGAAAATGAGCTGGAAGTGTGTGAGGTTCATCCCGAGTGTTGATAATCGGACGATTGACCATTGTATTGAGATCAAACACGCTTTCTAGGAAATCTGCCCGTTGGGAGATTTGGTAGGGGACAGGGTCGGTACCGTTCTCCGCGCCGACTTTTCCCGCACCGCAGATGATGGGGCGAGACACGAAAAATGGAAGAAGCACCTGGGCGATGTACTCAAAGGGAACGCGTCGCGATATCAGGTAGTTTTCGTGATAGCCAAAGCCATTGCCTTTTCCGTCTGAGTTATTGCGATACACCAAAAACTCGTCATGGCTTTGGCTGTCGTTCAGGTGCTCTAAACATTCGGCCACCAGGTGGTCGCCAGCTCTTTCGTAGGCTACGATTTCTCGCGGGTTGCTGCATTCAGGGGTAGAATATTCCGGATGTGCGCCGTCGACGTAGAGACGGCCTCCGTTGGGGAGAATCTTGTTTAGCTGGCGATTGTAAGCGGTGCCGGGCCGCTCCGGCTCTCCGTCAACTTCAAAGCCCCGCGCGTCAACGAATGGATTTTCGTTTTCATAGTCCCACAAAGCCGTGGGGGCAGGAAGTCGCGGACAATGACTGATGAGGCGAAGCGAATTCTCTACGGGATCGGGGTATGCAGAGGAACGGGCGATGATCCCAAATTCTGTTTCAGTCCCAAGGATTTGAAGCAAGGAACCCTCATGTCAGGTGCTAGGAATGTTTAAAAATAATGGCCAACACTGACTGTCTCGATTTCGCGGGCTTCGGACTCGTCATCTGTCAACGTTCGCACATGAATGATTTTTTCGCCCTTCTTGCCCGCGATCTTGGCCCAATCATCTGGATGAGTGGTATTTGGCAGGTCTTCCTGCTCTTTAAATTCTTCTCGAATGGCTTGTAACAGATCGTCGCTCGTCAGTCCTTTTTCGCCTCCAGCAATCGTGCGTTTGATAGACAGTTTCTTTGCGCGCGCGACGACACTTTCAATCAGTGCGCCACTTGAAAAATCTTTAAAATAGACAGTCTCTTTCTCGCCGTTTGCATAGGTCACTTCAAGAAACTGATTGTCCTCGGTTTTGGCGTACATGGCTTCAACTGTGGCGTCGATCAGTTGCTGCACGTAGGTGGCACGATCATCGGTGGTCGATGCTTCCACGGAAGTTGGGAAGGGAAGGTCGGCTACCAGATATTTAGCCAGAATGTCTTTCGCGCCTTGTTTGTCTGGGCGAGGGATCTTAATCTTGATGTCGAGACGGCCAGGACGTAACACAGCTGGGTCGATCAAATCTTGTCGATTGCTCGCGCCGATCACGATGACATCGCGAAGACTTTCCACTCCGTCAATCTCTGACAGAAATTGTGGGACGATGGTCGACTCGATATCCGATGAAATGCCAGTGCCTCGTGTACGAAAGAGCGCGTCCATTTCGTCAAAGAACACGATCACCGGATTCCCATGAGAGGCTTTTTCTTTGGCTTTCGCGAAGACCTCTCGAATTTGGCGCTCGGATTCACCGACATACTTATTCAACAATTCAGGGCCTTTGATATGTAGGAAGTAACTTCGAACCTCCTTCCCCTTCAAGTGCCCAAGTTTTTTTGCGATGGAATTGGCAACCGCTTTGGCGATGAGGGTTTTCCCGCATCCGGGTGGTCCGTAAAGCAAGAGGCCCTTGGGTGGTGTTAACTGATGCTCGGCGAACAATTCAGGATGGAGGAACGGAAGTTCCACTGCATCTTTGACGTGTTCCAGTTCTTTGCTCAGTCCCCCAATCTGGTCGTAGTGAATATCTGGAACTTCTTCAATGATCAGTTCGTCCATCTCACCTTTGGGAAGTTTCTCAGTGAGATAGCCCGACCGAGGCTCGAAAAGAAGATGATCTCCCACGCTGAGGGGTTGCTGTTTCAGGGCGTCGGAAATTTCGACGACACGTTCATCATCAAAATGAAGACTGACGACGGCTCGCCCATCGTCCAATAGTTGTTTGAGGTGAACGATCTCACCTTGCGGATCATAGTCTCGGACTTCGATGATATTGAGCCCTTCATTGAGAATGACTTCTTGGCCTGTTTTCAAGGAATCTGACTGAATTGACGGGTGAAGATTCACCCGCAACTTGCGTCCACCCAACGACACATTGACGGTCCCGTCGCGGTTCGTACTGTAATAAATGGCAAAGGTTGAAGGTGGGGCGGTGAGTTTTTCGACCTCTTGTCTCAGAGCGTCGATTTGTGTCTTCGCTTCTTGAAGGCTCGAGACAAGGCGCTCGTTTTTCTGCTGTGTGAGATCAAGTTGATGGCGGGATTCTTGATGCTGACGACGTTCGAACTCTAATGATTCCAGCTCGGATCGTAACTTTTGAATCTCACGGCTGGGATCATCGGTTTTTTTCATTCCCATAAAGCGTCTCAATTCGGTTGTACAACTCCTGCTACGATGGAGACAATAACCCCTTTGAGGGAGTGCCTCGCATGCAGATTCAAGACTGTCAACGGGAAATCGCGAAAATTAACTTTAAGCTATAAGAAGTTTACCACCCGGAAAAAAATTGGGTCAACAAATGGTCGATAATGTGACGTGAACTGAGTTGACAATTTAGAAAAGTTGTGAAAGGAGTTGACGGGTGTTATCGGGGATAGACGATGCGCGAAGAATTGATGAGATGACGGCGACTCCATACGCGCCAGCAGATAAGAGGGAGGGAATCTGGGTTGCGGTAACCCCGCCGATTGCGAAGACAGGGAGGTCACTCGTCTGGCAGGCGTGCTCCAAGACTTGTAGTCCCAAGGGTGGTCCGTATTCTTTTTTTGAGGGTGTCTCGAAAATTGGTCCCAAGACCACAAAATCTGCTCCGTGTTCCTGAGCAAACCGAACGTCATCGACAGAATGTGTGGAAAGACCTATAAGCTTCTCGGTCCCTAGCACACGTCGAGCCTGAGGGAGTGGAAGACTGTCCGAACGGAGATGGACGCCGTCCATATTCAGCGCCAATGCAAGGTCCACCCGATCATTGAGAAGAGTGATCCCGTTGTGGCTGTTGACCAAGGGAACAATCGCTCGGGTGAGTTCGATACATTCACGGGTATCCAGATCCTTTTCACGAATCTGTACCATCTTCACGCCTGATTCGAGAGCTTCAGTCAAGGCCGAGATCAAAGGACGTTGAGAGGTTTGCTGTCGATCGGTGACGAGATAGAGTCGAGGAAGAGAACGGGAAGGCATCCTGGGGATTATAGCATGCCTTCGATGGGACTGCTGGCTGTCGCGTACAATTTCCGAGGGATCCTCCCGGCTTTGAATGCGAGTCGACCGGCGTCGATGGCATGTCGCATGGCTCTGGCCATCATGATCGGATCGTTCGCTCCGGCGATCGCGGTATTCATCAGGACCGCATCTGCGCCATACTCCATCGCAAGGGCAGCGTCAGATGCCGTGCCGACTCCGGCATCCACAATAACAGGAACGTTGACTGATTCCATAAGGATCTTGAGGTTATACGGGTTGCGAATGCCCAACCCAGATCCAATGGGTGCAGCCAGAGGCATCACCGCTGGGCAACCGATATCCACAAGCTTTTGGGCCACGATGGGATCATCATTGGTGTAGGGCAATACGACGAAGCCTTCTTGAATCAAGATCTTTGCGGCTTCAATTAACCCGGCGGTGTCGGGAAACAACGTCCGTTCGTCTCCAATGACCTCAAGTTTTACAAGGTCCGATACGCCCGCCGCGCGGGCTAAGCGTGAATAGCGAACGGCATCCTCAACAGTGTAACATCCAGCAGTGTTGGGAAGAATGGTGTATTTCTTCGGGTCAAGATAGTCCAATAAATTTTCTGTCTTGTTGTCAGTAATATTAACGCGGCGAACGGCGACGGTGACGACATCAGCTCCCGAGGCCTCGATGGCTTTTCGGGTTTCTTCGAAGTCTTTGTATTTTCCCGTGCCAACCCAAAGACGTGACCGGAATTCGTGTCCAGCTATGACAAAGGGATCCTGAAATACGTCGCGACTCATCCGATGTGAACTCTCGTCATTATTCTCCACAAAAAGATCCCCCGCCAACAAAACTTAAAATTTCCACCTTGTCTCCATCTTGAAGCGTCCAGTTTGGAAAATCCGTACGGTCAAGAATGTTGAGATTGACCTCAACGGCCACTTGCGCGGGTTGAAGCTGAAGTGACTCGACCAAATTGGCAACGGTGAGTGGAGCAGCATGTTCTTGTTCCTTCCCATTGACCAGAATTTTCATCAGAATTACATCATCTATCCGTAAATAACCAAGGTTTACAAGTGGCTCGTCATCCTACGAGACTTTTTAAATTCCTGTCAATGAGTATGATGTTGTGGTGTCCAAGTCTGCCAGAAGATAGAACTAACCTCAGAAAAAATATCAACTGGTATTGTCACGCGCGCCTGACATACAATGCATTCTTCATCTGCATGTCTCATACTCATTAATATGGATGCAAGTTCATGAAACAGAGCTGTGTAGAGCGATGAATCAGACGAATCAGGAGCTTGCAGCAGTGTTTGCGTCGATGGCTGGATTGCTTGCTGTCCGTTCAGAAAATCCATACAAGGTTAGAGCCTACAGTCGGGCGGCTGGTTCCCTTCGAGCGCTTCAAGAAGACGTGGGAGTCGTCGCGGAACGGGGGGAGTTACAGAGGATACCTGGTATTGGAAAGGAATTGGCGAACAAGATTCAAGAATTTTTGACTACGGGGCGTATCCGGGCCTATGAAGAGCTCAAAACACCTCTTCCCGATTCTGTACAAGAATGGAGAGATTTGCCAGGATTTTCAGAGCCTATTGTCCACGACTTGTTTTTTCGATTGGGCATCACCACCTGGGAAGATCTCGAGACATTAGCCCAATCCCATCTGTTACAGACGCTGCCAGGCTTAGGGGCCCGGGGCGATGAAATTTTAGAAGCTATACGACAGAGACGGGCTGTCGTTCGGGAACATTAACTTCTAAAACAGGACCCGTCAAATACACGAGCTTTATCCCAGCCTCAACGTAACCGACAAGAACATCATGGAATCAATAGATTTTCGGTTAGCCTATTTTCATTTGGAGGATGATGGACCTTATGGCTATTTCTGCATTTGTGCTCATTGACACAACGGGTAACCATACCAAAAGTGCCTATAAAACCATTACGCGTATCCAGGGAGTCAAAGCCGTTTATCCCGTGACCGGCCCCCATGACATTATTGCGCAAGTGGAGGCTGAAACCTTAGAAGAGTTGAACGACTTAGTCATGGCCCGACTTCGCGGAGTTGACGGAATTATCAAAACCAATACCGCTATCGTGCTTCAGCTCTAAGTCATGTACAAAGGGAAAGGGAAGAAGTAAAGACCCCCGCTGCAAGCGGGGGTCTTTAGTCGATCACGCTGCCGGTCTGATTTGCTTGAAGACTTTCCAAGATTTCAACATTTCCACGGCTTTCACGAGTTGTACGTCTTCAGCCGGAACAGGCTGCGGGGCATCAGGGTCTTCCGGTGTAGATGATTTCGTCGCCTCAGATGTTGCGGTACCTGCTGACTTTGGATTTGTCGGCTCACTCTGTTTTTCCCCTTTTGTGCCCTCTTGTTTGGCAACTTGCATCGCTTTGGGATCAATCACAATGTCGGGTTTAATGCCAATGGTGTGGATGGATTTATCTTTTGGAGTGTAATATTTGGCTGTCGTTAACCGAAGTCCGGATCCATCCGACAGTGGGAGGATGGTTTGTACGGAACCTTTTCCAAAGCTAGTGGTTCCGATGACCACGGCTTTTCCCCAATCTTGCATGGCAGCAGCTACGATCTCCGAGGCGCTGGCGGAGCCATGATTAATTAACACGATCATGGGATACTCGAAGTGCTTGCTGGTAGCCCCGGCCCGGTATTCATCCTTCTTGCCGTTTCGGCCTTGAATTGACACGATTAAGCGGCCAGCTTCTAAAAATTGCTCAGAGACACCGACGGCAGAGGTCAATAATCCCCCAGGATTATTGCGAAGATCCAAAATCAGGCCCTGAATATCTTTGGTTTTCAGTTTTTCCATTTCCTTTGTCAGATCTTCGGCTGACGACTCTTGAAATTGACTGAGTCGAACATACCCCATATTCCCTTCCAAGAGTTTCGAGCGGACGCTTTGAATTTTGATGATATCCCGAGTAATCTTGAAGACCAATGGCTCTTCTAAGCCTTCACGAATCACGGTCAGAGTGACAGGTGTGCCACGCGGGCCACGCATATGTTGAACCGCTTCCATCAGGGTAAGGTCCTTTGTGGCCGTTTCATCAACCTTGATAATGGTATCTCCTGCCTGAATACCTGCTTCATAGGCCGGGGTATCTTCAATTGGTGCAATCACGGTGAGGCGGCGATCTTTAATGCCGATTTGGATACCGAGCCCTCCAAATTCACCTTTAGTTTCGACCTGCATTTCCTTAAACATGTCCGAGGTGAGAAAGGAGGAATGGGGATCCAAGCCCGCCAACATCCCCCGCAACGCCCCGTGCACCAACTCCTTGGTCTTGGTTTCTTCTACATAATGTTTTTTGACCTGCGAGAGGACTTCGGCAAAGACCTGAAGCTCTTCGTATGATTCGCTGGCATAGCCAGTGCGGTCACTGCCTTTGCCGATCAAGATGCCGACAATGAGTATGGCGGTCAACGTGAGACCAGAAACCAGGACAGTCGAAAGTCGTTCTTGTGACATGTGGATTCCTTCTTTCGGTTAATCGATTAAGGGCGTGCCGTCAACCATTTGATGGGATCGATTGGCTTTGTGCCCTTGCGTAGTTCAAAATATAGCGTGTCCTCATTCGTGACGCCAGTCTCACCGGTCTGACCAATAGTTTGCCCTACCGTCACCACGTCCCCTTCGGCTACCAAGAGTTTTGAGGCATGCGCGTAGAGTGAATAAAAGCCATTTGTGTGGTCTACGATCACGACAAGGCCGTAGCCTTTGAGCCAATCGGCATAGACCACGTTCCCGTCAGAAACCGAACGAATGGCGCTGCCCTCGCGAGCCTGGATTTCAATGCCTTTCTTGTTCACATAGGTATCAAATGTCGGATGTTTTTGCCGGCCAAAGAACGATACGACCTTTCCTTTCACCGGCCAAAGAAACGATCCGGTGGACGGCAATTTTCCTGGGGTTTTCCGTAGTTGGGATTGAGCCAATCGAAAACGTTGATCCAATGCTTTAAGGAGATTGTCAACTTGTTCGGCCGATCGTTGCAAATCTTCGACAGTTCGTTCATGCGTATCTTTTTCTTTGGAAAGTTTGACGAGTACTCGACGCTTCTTTCGCTTTAGTCCGGAAATTTCCTTGATGGTGGTTTGGGTTTGACCTTGTAATGCCAAGAGAGCTTCACGGGCTTGGGCTTGCTGGTCTTGTAGCAGTTGCAGATTCGTGAGATCTTCTTCAAATTGTCGGACAATCACATGTTCTCGTTGAGCCACCCAGGTCAAAAAGTCCATCCGACTGGCCGCCGCGGCAAAGGTTTCAGCGTTAAACAAGGTCCTCAGATAGCCGGTTCGGCCTTCCATATACAAAAGTCGAAGACGGGCTGCCACTGCATCTCGGTGTGTCCGAATGTTGTCTTCAAGTTCGGTGATCCCTTGGCTTAATTGTCCTAATTCTTGATCTTTTTCTCTGACTTGTGCGTCGATGCGATTGCGTTCCTTTTTCTTTCGAAAGAGCCGTTGATCGAGTTGTTCAATATTTTTCAGGACTGACCCATGCTCTTTTTTGGCTTTGGACGCTTTCTCTTTCGTGGCGGCAATTTTTTTCTTGAGCTGTTCCAGCCGTTGTCGTTCTTGAGAGAGTTCTTCTTTGAGGACCGAAGAATCGGCCCCAAATCCAGTCTCAAGGATTAATGCCAGACTGAGAAATGGGACGCCAATGCTCAGTACAAGGATTGTTCGATCAAATGTCATAGCCGGAACCGCATCCATCCGTACATGCTCGTCAGTGTACCCAGACATCCTAACAGGATTCCACCGATAATGAGGAGGAGAGCAAAGGACACTGGAAAAAAATCAAAAACCGAGGAAAAGCCGCCAATGACACTTAAGGTATGCGTCTTGTGTTTAAAAAACTCGAATCCGGCTCGTAAAAACCCAAGCGCCATGGTTCCGCCCAGCCCGCCAATGACGGCACCTTCAATGAGGTAAGGGATGCTGATAAATAGATTGGTGCCTCCGATTAAGCGGAGTATTTCTATTTCTTCTTGCCGGGTGTAGAAAGCCAGTTGCACGGTATTGGCAATAATGGTGAGCGACGCTAAGGCTAGAACGCTTCCTATGATCAAGGCTCCGATTTCCATATATGTAATCAATAACGTCAGTCGCTCGATCCAATCACGACTATACCGAACTCGCTCCACATGGGGATGCTGCTGTAAACGACTGACGAGATGGGAAATACCATTGGTGTCGGGGATCGTATCAGCTAAGTTTAAGACGAATGAGGCTGGAAACGGGCTATTGCCCAAACCATCTAGGAGATAGGCTTCATCAGGAAACTGACGTTTGAAGTCTTCCACAGCCTCCTTTTTGGAAATCAACGTCAGAGAATCAATTGCAGGATCGGCCTGAATCACGCGTTTCAAATCCTGAATGTTCTGAGTGCTGATGTCGTCCTTTGGGTAGACGATGATTTGAATGTTATGTTGGACACGTCCAAGTAAGTTGTGCACATTATGATAAAGCAAGAGAAATGTACCAAAACTTGTCAATGTAAAGGCTGTTGTGATGATACCAATGATAGTACTGGCTCGGTGGGTTCGAAGACTGGCAAGGGCTTCCCGAAAAAAATACCCAATCCGTTTCAAACGTAAGCCCCCTGGTCGGAGAGAAGATGTCCACAGTCCAGCCGTAAGATTCTGCCATTTAATTGTTCCACGACCTGGCGATTATGGGTTGCCATCATCACTGTGGTTCCGCGAGCATTGATCGCTCGAAACAATTCTGAAATTTCCGTTGTGAGTTGCGGGTCGAGGTTGCCAGTGGGTTCGTCAGCAAGCAAGATGATGGGGCTGTTCACAATAGCTCGGGCAATACACACGCGTTGTTGCTCCCCAGCTGAAAGAACCGATGCCATCGCGGTTTGCTTGTGTTCCATACCGACAGCCCGGAGGGCTTCCATGACCTTGCGTTTGGCGTCGGAAGAAGACAACCCACGAATAATGAGGGGAAGCGCTACATTTTCAAGCACTGTCCGGTGGGGGAGCAGTTTGAAATCTTGTAGGACAAATCCCATGGTCCGTCGATGGTAGGGAACGTCGGCCCGACGAAGCCGCGCGATATTGCGGTTTTGGACGAGAATTTGTCCGTCATCTGGATGCTCGGACCCGAAGATTAATTTGAGTAACGTAGTTTTTCCAGCGCCACTGGGTCCCGTTAAGATGACACATTCACCTTTATCAATGCGAAGAGAAATATCAGAAAGCGCCAGGCAACCTTCGTAGTATTTTGTGACGTGGAATAACTGAATCATGCAGGTATCTCAGAACTGGGATGTTCCATGCTTGATGAGAGTCATGGAACGAACGTTGCTTCCCTCGTTGCCGGTGATTGGATCTGTTACCTTGAATGAACTAGTCCTGAGCCAATCCGATCGAAGGTATCGATTGTGTCACAGGCATGTTCTATTAATTTACCATTGCCAGTCGGAGCTGGAAACCTCAAATGCATGTTCGATGTGGGTACATTGGGTGGATTGTTGATTGATCGCATCAATGAGAATAGCATCAAATCGGCAGGATTGGTTGCTTAATCCATGTTGGGAAAGATAGCAAGAGGCCAACTTGATGATCTGTTGTTTTTTACGATTCGTGATAGCGTAGGATGCGCCGCCCAAACGAGGGCTCCGGCGAGCTTTGACTTCGACAAAAACCAAGACGTCGTGGTCTTGTGCCACCAAATCCAGCTCTCCTCCAGCCACGCAAAAATTTCTCTGAAGAATACGATACCCCTTTTGTCGCAGCAGATGTTCGGCGAGGTTTTCTGCAGATTGACCAAAGACTTGCGAGGGAGAAGGCATGAACGAGTCAATCTGTTAGACAGGCTTGAACGGGACGAAAACTTTGTCGATGTCCTGGGCAAGGGCCGAATTGCTCGAGACGTTTGAGATGCGTAGGAGTGGGGTATCCTTTATGGAGATGAAACTGATAGTCGGGAAACCGATCGTGATACTCATCCATGATGCGGTCACGAGTGACTTTGGCAAGAATCGACGCGGCTGCGATCGAAATCGACAGTTGATCTCCTTTGATGATGGATTGTTGCCGAATGAAGACCGTGGGAAGGTCAAGGGCATCTAGGAGTAGGTAGTCAGGTGGTGAGGGAAGATTGGCAATGGCTCGTGAGCTGGCCAATCTAGTGGCTTCCAGAATATTAAGTGCATCGATTTCTTGTTCCGAGGCGGTTCCGATGCCCCAAGCTTGAGTGCGGGTCGTGATAATTGTATAGAGGGTTTGGCGCTGATGGTCGGACAAGCATTTAGAGTCATCCAGGCCGTCCAGGTGGCATCGACGTGGAAGGATGACGGCAGCGACAACGACTGGGCCGGCGAGAGGACCACGCCCAGCTTCGTCTAGCCCGGCGATATGTCGGAATCCACAGGCCCGTGCGGACAGTTCAAAGAAGTCTGTTGGTCCCATAGAGCCTTGAGACAAACAGTCAGCGACGGCTATGCAGCAAGAGATTGTTTCCGTGCAGAGGCAAGCTATTCAGTCGATTCTGGACTGCTGGGTTCCTCTGCCGACGGTTCTTCAACAGTGGCCGTGGCCTCTGTATGTTTGGGTGCTTTGGGGGCTCGAGAAAACTCACGCTCAGAAATTTTGGCTGCCTTCCCTTTTTTATCTCGAAGATAGTAAAGCTTCGCGCGGCGCACTTTGCCTTTTCTGACCACATCAATGCCCGCGAGGTTGGGAGAATGCAATGGAAAGATGCGTTCTACGCCCACACCAAAGGAGATTTTCCTCACAGTAAAGGTTTCTGCCCCTTTCCGCCCTTTTCGGGCAATCACCAGACCTTCAAAGACCTGGATGCGTTCTTTTTCTTCTTCTTTTTTCTTACCATACACGCGTTCTTCCACGACACGGACTTTTACGCGGACTGTGTCACCGATTTCAAAAAACGGCGCGGGTTCGGCGGCGAAAGATTGTTCCAAACGGTCTAACTGATTCATGTGCGTTGTCCTCCTTCAAGATCTCTGCGGATCGCACCCCGCCGAGGTATAGTCATGTTCAATTTCCTGTAAGAGTTGATGGTCTTCTGTCGTGAACGAATGATGATCCAAGAGGTCTGGGCGTTTTAGCAAGGTCTGACGCAACGACTCTTTCCGCCGCCAACGGCGAATGGCTTCATGATTCCCTGACGTTAAGACCCCTGGCACTGAGAGGCCAGCTAGATTCGCTGGTCGGGTAAAATGTGGATAATCTAACAAGGATTCCACGAAGGATTCCCGTTGCGCCGAATGTGGATCGCCTAAGACGCCAGGAATATGGCGCATTGCCGCATCAATCATCACCAGGGCAGGCAATTCTCCACCTGTCACCACATAATCGCCTAAAGAAATTTCTTCAACGGATAAATGCATGTGTACACGTTCGTCAATTCCTTCGTAATGCCCACACAGAAAGACCAAGGGACGAGGCTCTTGGCTCAATTCTAAGGCCAGGCCATGCGAAAAGCGAATGCCTTGCGGGGAAGGCAACAGAACCCGAAGCTCACCAGCAGAGTCTTGAATGGCTTGGATCGCGCGGAAAATAGGCTCGGCTTTCATGATCATGCCACCGCCGCCACCGTAGGGTATGTCGTCGGTCGAGCGATGTGGGTCGTCCGTATAGTCACGGAGATTGTGCGTGTGAAGTTGCAGCAATCCTTTGTCCTGGGCACGTTTCATCATGCTCTGCGAACCGACAGCCTGAATCAGCTCTGGGAAGATAGTGAGCAAATCACAACGCATGATCAATGTCCCACCATTCTTTCGACGAGATGTGTACACAGTGGTTATCCAAATCAACGGTCTTAATAATCTTTTGGGTTGCCGGAATAAGTACTTCAGTGCCTTCTCGCCGGACCACCAGAACATGGTGCTGCGGATAGTCTATGATTTCTTCGATCTGTCCCACATAATGACCATCTGGATCTTCTACGCGAAGTCCTATCAACTCAAACTGATAGAATGTTTCACCGTCCCGCGGGAGATCAGTGGTTTGGGGAATCTGAATCCAAGCTCCACGAAAATGAGCGGCCTCTTCCGGTGTCGAAAACGCCGAAAAGCCGATGAGATACCCCGCCGGGACTTCGCGAACCTGAGTGACCGTAGTGGCCAGAGGCTGGGCCGTATTATGTGATCGCGTTAGGTATACCGCGTTCAATCCTTCGAAACGTCCAGGGACGTCCGATAACGACTCCACTTTGACCTCACCGCGAACGCCAAACGGTTTAAGGATTCGTCCGATAGTGACCAGGGTCTCTGTTTGTGGTGCTGTCATGGGTAATGTTGGAGCAAACATAAGGCTCATCGACAAATTTGGCGATCGAATCGGGGCGCAGGGGGCCAAACGCGATTCCGGATGCACACCTACAGGTCTTACGCGTGGCTTTGCTTTTTGGCTTCAGCTAACGCTTGATAGACGCCAGTTCGGCGCAATAACGCACGAACTGAATCCGTGGGCTGCGCGCCTTTCTGTAACCAATCCAGCACCCGATCTTCTTTGAAGGAGGCTTTGTTATCTTCCTTCAAGGGATCATACGTGCCGATGATTTCTAAAAACCGCCCGTCCCGCCGCATGTGTGAATCGGCGGCCACGACGCGATAAAATGGCCGTTTATGCCGGCCCATGCGTGTTAATCGTAAATGTACTGCCACGGGTCTCTCCTTTATTAACAATGAACGCTCGCTTAGCGTTCGGGTTCCTGAAGATTATCGAGCATGAATGGCTCGAATCAGTTTTCCTCTTTTTTTCCGTTTCTTCCCGATGATGCCCAATTGCCCTCCGACTAAAGATTTCATCATGCGGCGGGCATCCAAAAATTGCTTGATAAGCCGATTGATTTCCGGCACGGTAGTTCCGCTGCCTTTGGCAATACGCTTTTTACGGTTCCCGTTCAACACCGTATGGTCACGCCGTTCTTTTAGAGTCATGGAATCAATAATTGCAACCACTCGCTTCATTTCTTTTTCGGGAACCACGGCATTACTGGGGCCAGCGGCACCCATCATATTTTTGATTTTTTGGCTGCCGGGCAACATGTCAAGAATCTGGTCAAACGACCCCAGTTTATTGACCTGCTGGATTTGATCACGAAAATCCTCCAACGTCAGCGTATTACTGGAAACCTTTTGTTGCAATGCTTGGGCTTGTTCTTGCGAGAAGTTTTCCTGAGCCTTCTCGATCAGGGTCAGCACATCACCCATGCCCAGGATCCGGGAAGCCATGCGATCTGGGAAGAAGGGTTCCAAGGCATCCATCTTCTCGCCGACTCCAAGGAACTTAATCGGTTTGCCGGTGGCCGCGCGGATCGATAATACGGCCCCGCCGCGGGCATCGCCCTCCACTTTCGTTAGGATCACGCCGCTGAGGCCCAAGGTGTCATTAAAGCGTTCGGCAACCGAGACCGCTTCCTGACCCGTCATAGAATCTGCCACTAACAAGATTTCGTGAGGTTGGACGCCGGTTTGGATATCCACCAACTCCTGCATCAGTTCCTCGTCGATGTGGAGGCGCCCGCCGGTATCAAGTAGGACCACATCGTAGCCATGCTCACGAGCGCGGGTCACGCCGTCTTTGCAGGTTTGCACGGCTTGTGCGCCAGATTGACCTTCATTGGTGCCGCGATGGACCGGCACATCCAAGTCAGTGCCGAGAGCAGCCAACTGATCTCCTGCGGCCGGACGTCGCGGATCGGCTGCCACCAGCAGCACGCGCTTGCCGTCTGCTTTGAAATAGTTGGCTAATTTACCGGTGGTGGTGGTTTTCCCGGAGCCTTGGAGGCCCACTATCATCATAACCGTCGGGGGTTGAGAAGACAGATGCAAGGCGCTCTGTTCATGCCCTAGAAGGTCGCGCAGTTCCTCCCAGACCACTTTGACGACCTGATGCGCGGGCGTGAGGCTTTTGAGCACTTCCTGGCCGATGGCCTTTTCTCGGACCTTTTCAATAAACTCTTTGACGATCTTAAAGTTGACGTCAGCTTCCAATAACGCCAATCGTACTTCCTTTAAGGCGTCGGTAATATTCTGTTCAGTTAACACGGCCTGCCCGCGTAACTGCTTGAAAATACCCTCGATTTTTTCTGCTAACGTCGTAAACACGCAGATAGTCCTCTAGGGGAACCACTATTTCACGCCAACCTCAAATAATAGTGAAGCGGCAAAGGGACTGTCAAGCAATCAGGATTCAATAAAACGAGCCTAGAGATATCTGAAAGATCTGCTGATTAATAAGAAAGCATCATGCAATACGGCGACTCCTGGCATCTCTCGGGGCCTATTCGATCGACTTACTCAAAGACCGCTTCTTCGAACGATAGATAGCAAATCGTTACATGACCTCTAATCCTGTGCGTCTCGACTAGTGGTTTCATAAATGACTGGACGACATTTGGTGTTGAAAAAATATCTCAGATCATGACTTGACCCTAGTCATAGTCTGACCCTAGTCTCTTCCTGAATTCAACTAGTAAGTGCAATGTTTTGCTCCACCAATGGGACGAAGTGATTGTGAAAGAGCTGATTGGGCATTTGATACCCTCGTGGTTTCCTTGGGCGGTTATTGAGATTTTCCGCAGCTGCTCGGACCTGCTGCCAGGAGACCTGACGAAAGTCCGTCCCCTTCGGGAAAAACTGACGTAAGAGGCCGTTGGTGTGTTCATTGATGCCTCGCTCCCACGATGAATACGGATGCGCAAAGTAGGTGTGGGCCTCCAGGGCCTGCGCAATCGTTTCATGCTTCACAAATTCTGAGCCTATTGTCAAAAGTGAGGGTCTTTACCCGGTCTTTGAAGGGCCCTAGGAGACGAAGGATGGCCTGACTGACCACCTGTGCGGACCGGCTGAAGACGCGCGAGCAGCAGATATAGAGAGACACTCGATCCACGACTGTCACCAATACACTTTTGCGATCTTGCCCAATAACCGTATCGCACTCCCAGTCACCGAGCCGTTTTTTTTCTCGACTTCTTTTGGGCGCTCCGTAATCGAGACGCGATGGGGAATTGTCGAGGCACGAGCGCCTGAGCCATAGCGTTTGCGGCGGTGCTTCCCGCCTTGCTGGAGAAAGGGCTTCGGTTGAGCGTGTCTGGTGGCATCACGGTAGATGAACCGGTAGATGGTTTCATGACTGAGGTCGATGTCATGGTGCTGCTTTAAGTATCCACTGACCTGTTCCGGGCTCAAGTATTGCCGGATGAGCTGTGTAATAACGGGCGCTAGCTCATCCGTTAGCTTTCGATACTTGAGTCGATTGGCGTGAGCTTTTCGATACGTCACGATTTGTCGAGCCCAATAGTACGTGTACATGTGGCACTGGGCATAGGTATTCCGCTTGAGTTCCCGGCAGATCGTCGAGGGATGTCGGTCGAGGGCCTTCGCAATGTGGGCTTGTGTGTTCCCTTCTCGACGAGCCTGCCAGATGTAAAATCGCTCTTCATGGCTAACATGGTGGTAGTGTTTCATCAGGGCTCTCCTTCGGTGAGATGGATGGTGGCGTCACCGCATCGTACCCGAGGAAGAATTTTCGAAAAAGTGCGCTTATTATATGAATCCGCGCTTGACCCAAAACCTTGACCCCAAATCCCCCGAATCTGAGGCCACCAACCAGATCGACATGAACCTCATTCGTAAGAGTTTGGGTTCGCTAACTTCGTAAAGGTTTGGGTCTCTTGACACCTGTCTCCCTAAGCGCCGACGTTGCCTGCTAACCCCACCACTTCCGTCGAATTGTAGCAAAGATTGTGATATCTGCAGCAGAACTTGGTGTTGTTCGAAGAGCAATACCAGTTGAATTGGTTCAAGTCTTAGAGCTTCGGCGTCGAATTATCTATTAGGGACTAGCTCTCTATTCTGTAGGGCGGTATCATAAAGCGCTGACGGTGTTTCCTTCGTAATGTCTACATGGTGCCCTTGATCGACTTTCTCTGAATCGCCAACGAGTACGCTTCATCTATGGCAAAAGGCCTCAAAATTCTGCTGTTTGTTCTGGTCGGACTGGTGGGCCTGTATACCGCTATTGGGTTTTGGGGGGTACCTTGGGCGATCACCCATAAGCTGCCCCAGATGTTGACCGAGGAATTATATCGGCCCGTGGCCATTCGGGAAGCGGCGTTCAATCCCTTTTTGTTTAAACTGCAGGTGAAAGGGTTTGCGCTTGAGGAGTCGGATGGGTCGCCGTTAGCCGGGTTTGATGAATTGTTTGTGGACTTTGAACCGCTGGCTTCCATAAAGGCGCAGGCTTATACGTTTGCGCAGATTCGATTAGGGTTGCCCTATGGGTTGGCGGTGATTCGTCCTGATGGATCATTGAATCTTGCTGATCTGGGTCCGCCACCAGACGAATCTCTAGCCGAGAGCCCTTCCTCAGATCCCGCTTCTGACGAGCCTGCTGAATTACCGCCAGTGTTTGTTCAGCAGATTCAGATTCAGCAGGGGATGGTGGAGTTCCGAGATCTCTCGCGGCCTACACCGTTTATGGCCGATGTGGTTCCCATTAATCTTTCTCTCGAGAGATTTACTACTCAACAAGGGCAAGCCAACCCCTATTCCTTATCGGCCGAACTGAGCGAGGGCGAGCGCATTGGATGGGAGGGGACGGTGACATTGGAGCCGTTTCAATCCGAAGGGGATTTGGTGTTGGAGGGCATTCGACTGGATTCGCTATGGGCGTATCTGCAGGACCGGTTCCATTTTGCCATTCCTCAAGGGTTGTTGACTGTGAAGGGGCACTATGAAGTCGCGGCCGCGGCGAACGGTGCGGATGTGCAGGTCCGTGAGGGGCGAGTGACACTTCATGATTTGGCGATACAGGAAAAAGGCGCCCCTGAGTCGGTTATTTCGCTTCCGCTGTTAGATCTTCAAGGTGTTCGGGTGAATGTCGCGAAGCAGTCGGTCCGAATTCCATCGGTAACTGCCCAAGATGCCCGGTTTGTGGGATGGCTGGATGAACGTGGCGACATGAATTATCAATCCTTGTTCACGCCTATTGAGGCCGACGGCGAATCCTCAGCCGATTCGGCTGAGGCCCCGTCGGATGCGGAGCCATGGAGCGTTGTCATTGACGACCTTGATTGGAAGAATTTCACGATTGAGTTTGAGGATCGTCAACCAGCGCTACCTGTGCGTATGGTGTTTGATGCCGTCCATTTTCATACGTCGCAGGTTTCATCCACCTTAGAGGACCCTCTCCCGATTGATCTGTCGTTCAACTTCAACGACACAGGAAAGGCCAATCTCAAAGGGACGGTGGCCATCGAGCCGTTGTCTGTTGAACTAGATTTAGCACTCGCTGATATCGCACTCCAACCCTTTGCCCCGTATCTGGATCCGTTCGTGCAATTTGCTGTAGATGGTGGCGCTCTGACCTTGGAAGGGCAGACGCATTATCAGGATGGAGTAGAGACCGAACCTATGGTGACGTTTGCTGGGGCGCTTGATATTTCGCAAGTAGCTCTCGTCGACCCCGCCTCGGCCAAACCATTTCTCCAATGGGACGAGTTGAATCTGAAAAATTTGGCACTTGCCGTGGAACCTACGACCGTGAGTTTAGACGAAGTGGCATTAGTGAATCCGTCGGTGAAGGTGTCGCTTGATCCTGATGGCGGCTTGAATGTGGCCCGCCTGTTTGCGCCTCCTGGTCAATCGGATGATACAACGACTGATGATCAAGAAGAAGCGGAGAAAGAAGCCGAAGGCCCGGTCACTCCTGTGAAAATTCAGACGGTGCGTCTGGAAAATTTTCAAGCGTCTATTGCCGACTTGTCCATTACGCCGAATGTTGTCACGAAAATTGAAGGATTGAGTGGGACGATTAAAGGGCTGTCGTCGGATCAGTTAGCCAAGGCTGATGTTTCGATCACGGGCAATGTTGACGGGTATTCTCCGGTCAAGATTGAAGGACAGATTAATCCCTTGAGCGAAGATGCTTACACCGACTTGGTCATGTCCTTTAAGAACTTGGATCTCACAACTGTCTCGCCGTACTCCGGAAGATTTGCCGGGTATCCCATTACTAAAGGGAAGTTGACGTTAGATTTAGACTATAAGCTGTCCCAAAAGGAACTCATTGGCGAAAACAAAGTCTTAATTGATCAAATGACAATGGGTAGCCGGGTGGACAGTCCTGATGCTACATCGTTGCCGATTCCACTGGCCTTGGCGCTCTTAAAAGACCGTAAAGGCAAAATCGATATCGATTTGCCTATTCGGGGCAATCTCGATGATCCGGAATTTAGCTATGGGGGGCTGATCCTCCAAGCCTTGGTGAATCTCATCACCAAAGTTGCGACGTCGCCTTTTTCAATTGTAGGTGGGCTGGTCGGGGGAATTGTGGGTGGTGACTCCGATAATTTGCAGTATGTAGCGTTTCCTGGTGGATCCTCAGAGCTGTTGTCAGACGAAGAGGAAAAACTGGGAGCCTTGAGTAAGGCTCTTGCTGATCGACCCGGACTTCGATTAGAGATCACTGGCGCTGTTGATCCCAGCCTTGATGGTCGAGCCATGGCTGAAGCCGCCCTGCTGGCACAGCTAAAGAAAGCGAAGTTTGTGGAACAACCGTCTTCCGATAGCCAAAGTCAACTTGGCTTTGAAGACATTGAACTGACCCCCGAAGAGGAAGCACAGTTTCTCATGGATTTGTACAAGAAACAGTTTGGTGAAGCTGCTCCGGTAAAGACTGATTCGGAGTCGAGTGGGGAAAACGCCGAGAAAAAAGGCTCACAAGGCCTCACCGTCGAGGCCATGAAAGCCGCTTTGGTGAAGGACATGAAGGTTGACGACGGTCAGCTCCGGCTTCTGGCCCAGCAGCGTGCCCAGCATGTCCGCGATTATCTGATTCAACAAGCCAGTTTCCCTGGTGATCGCATCTTCTTAGTCGAAGTCAGCCTCTCTCCTGTTGTCGAAAACGACCTGGTGCGTAGTCCAATGGCGTTGGCCGCGAATTAAACCCAATTCCGTCATTTCAGCATGGATGAGGGCTCCAAGCCCGTGATTTCATATTGAGGCCCTCGCGTGTTGGCACATCTATCTATTTTGATCTTGTTCTTATGCGGCCTGTTTGTTTTTTTGTGGCTGCTGCATCGGTCTTGGCAAAATGCATCACTTGCCGATGTTGGGTTTTGTCTGGCGTTTTTCTTAGCGGTTTTGGCCTGTGGAGCGTTGGCTACTGGACATGGTTGGCGGCGTGCATTGGTTGTAGGGATGGGCAGTGTCTATGCTTTTCGTCTCGGCTATCATTTATTTCGAGATCGAGTCTGGCGAAAATCGGAAGACGCTCGTTATCGCCGCATTCGAGGTTTGTTGGGGTCTTGGGAATCGATCGGGATTTTTAGCTATTTCATGCTGCAGGTGCCTGCCGTACTGTTTCTTGCGAGCTTGTTATGTTGGGTGATGGAACATCCTGAATTGGATTGGCGTTGGTGGGATGGACTCGCTGTCGTGATGTTCTTGGTCGCAATTATTGGAGAAGGTTTAGCAGACCAGCAGCTTCAGGCATTTCGTGCAGACCCGGCTAATCATAGGCGAACGTTACAGGCTGGGCTCTGGCGATACTCTCGACACCCTAACTATTTTTTCGAAAGCCTGCATTGGTGGGCGTATGTGCCCTTAGCCGTTGGCCTCCCGTGGTGGGGGGCAGCGGTGATTTGGCCACTGCTGATGACCAGTTCGTTGTTATGGATTACAGGTGTGCCATGGGCTGAGGCACAGGCGTTGGCAAGTCGTGGAGACAATTATCAGAAATATCAGCAGAGAACGAATAAATTTTTCCCATGGTTTCCTAGCCATTAATCATGCTCACGGAGGCATTACCAATGAATAACCAGAAACAGACCGTGTTTGAACGTTTCTGGTGTCTGGGCTTGGGCAGAGGGTTATGCGTGGTATTAGTTTGGAGTTTTTTGTCAGGATGTGCTCTTGTACGTATGAAAATGGGCGAACCTTTCCCATCCCATCTTTCCTACTTCTCTTCCTGCCTATTGTAATACGGTCCGTGGCCTTGCTTGGCCTATAGGCAATTTTTTCGCGGATTCCGATTGTTGGTTGGTTATTCCTGCTCTTCATTCCTATTTGGTGTGATATATCCATTTCGAGCATTTTTCTAAATTGCTCATTCGTGCACGTTTGGTACTGTTCTGAAAAGCAATTTTTCACCCAAAAGTTTTTGAATGATTGTCCGATACATCTCCTCGACCATGACATCTATTACCCATAATCTGTTTCAGGGCATAACCATCGCGAGGTGGTGACGCAAAATTACCGGTCTGAGCGCTCAGTCTCAGACAGCGGGATCGCCGGGTTATGGCCGCTTGAGCTCTTCTTGAGCTAGCCGACCCAACTTTCCTACACGTAGATTTCGCGTGCCCGTTATTGTTCATCTATGGAGGTCAGGCATGGCTACGCATGAATCCCGTCTCTACCCGACTACACAAGGTGAAGTTGTCCGGGTGAACCGGCAACAACATCAGAGAATGATATGGTTGATAACTCTAATATTCCTTATGGTTTTGGCTCAACCCATGGTCGCGCTGGCGGGACCGCCGGATCATGCGAAAGCTGTGTTTATGCGAGGGGAAGTGTCGATGGTCCATGTGGATGAAGTGATTCCTGAGCACTCCCATTTTGTGTATTTCCTTCATCCGAAGGGGGTGGCGAATGTCGATGAGGTGATGGAAATGATTTTTGATGGAGAGCCTCCAGGTCATCTTCGAACAGGCAAGAAGGTGAAGGTGAAGGGCCGAGCCACCAAGAGCAAAATATGGGTGTCGGAAGTGGCGGCCTTGGATGGAGATGGTTCGAGTAGCACAGGCAGTGGAAACACTGTCGCTGCAGCAACCACTGGCGATCGCAAAACGATCACCTTTGTGATTAATATGGACGGGGTGGATTACGCTGCGGAAGGGGCGTCGCCCTATACGCAAACCCATGTGGATAATTCGGGCAAAGCCATGCATGACCCCGTGCAATTTTCAGTCAATAGCGCTTATGAAGAAGCGTCTTTTGGACAAGTGACTTTTTCGGGAAGTGCTGCGTCCGATGTGTTCCTGGTCTCCATACCCTACGATCCTGAAGAGAAGTGTGCCTATTACACGATTGCTTCAAATGCGGATGCCGCTTCTCCTGTCAATTTAAATGGATATCTTCACCGGTTATATGTTGTCCCGCCTAAAGCTATTTCCGGCTGTGGCTGGTTGGCCTTAGGCCAAGTAGGAAGTTATGGGAATAACACCGTAAGACGGTCGTGGAGTACGAGGATTGATCCAATTGCCTTTGCCCATGAGCTGGGCCACAACATTGGCTGGCATCATGCTGCGACGGATCCTGATAACGATGGGACAAAAAACGTAGAGTATGGCGATACCTCCGATTTGATGGGCTATTGCTGTGCGAAACGGAAGCTCAACAGCGTCCATGTCGATCAGGTCGGGTGGTTTGATCATTCGAGTCTACGGGATAAAGTTATGGATGTTACGAGCCCGGGAGAATATTCCATTGCGCCCCTGGGTAGTGATCCTGGGTCATCCACGTATCCCCAAATCTTGAAAATTACTCCGGCCACTGGCCGACCCTACTATTTATCATACCGGCAACGAACGGGAATGGATGCGGGAATGTCCTCCACGTATACGACGGGTGTGAATATTCATCGCGGAGAGAAGTCGAATAATTGGTCTTATTTGGTCAAGGTGCTAAAAACGAACATAACCGACCCGAGTGTCTCTGAATTCCATGACCCTGAGAATAGTCTGACGATTTCTCAAGTTGAGAACAATGTCAGTTTGGTGACGATTGATATCAGCTTTGGTGGGGAATGTGTCGTAGGGGCCACTCAGGCGACCATCACTCCAAGTAGTCGGGAAGTAACAGACCTGACGCAAACGCCTTCATATACGATGACGATTACCAACAATGATACCGCAGCCTGCGGTGCGACAACCTATGAGATTGTGCTGAGTTCCGTGAAAGACGCCCAGGGTAACGTGGTGCCCGCGATATCGGGAATGGTTCACGATGCGGTCGTGACTGTTGATCCTCAGAGTCAAGTCTCGACAACGGTGACATTGGGATTGGGTGATGTGCCGAATGGAACATACACCGTCACCATGGATGTCTCAGATCAGACGACCAATGAACCGATGCATGCTGATCAGGCGATGGCTTCGTTGCATGTGAACGTCCCAACCTGTGTGGTAGGAGAACCCACGGTGTCGATCAATCCGATATCTCAACTCGTGACGGACAGCAATCCGGTACAACCCTACAATGTGACCGTCACCAACAACGATAGTTCAGCCTGTCAGGTGACGAATTGGGCAGTGGGACTGACCTCTCCGGTCCCTGGGTCTGTGATGGATCCGGTCTTGTCTGTAAGTCCTGGGAAGTCGGCCATGACAACGATCACGATGGATGTAAATGGTGTGGCAAACGGAGTGTATCCGGTCGACGTGACGGTGTCGGACACAGGGTCTTCAGTTCATGCCGAGCAAGCGGTTTCAGCCTCGTTGGAGGTACAGAAAGGTGTCTGTGTGATTGGAGTGCCAACAGTCCAGCTGACTCCTGGTCAACAGATGGTGTCTGATGTTACGGGGCTTCAACCCTATATGCTGAAAGTGACGAATCACGACAGTACGTTCTGTAACACCAGCGCCTGGACGGTGAACGTGAATTCTAGCTTAGGGAGTTCGATAGGGAGCCCGACATTGACCGTGGCTCCGGGAGATACCGGAACCACCGCTATTACCATGCAAGTGGTGGGTGCCTCCGATGGAACATATCCCATCCACGTCGCTGTCTCTGATGCCAATCCCGTCCATGATGGACAAGCATCGGTGTCCCTTCAATTGGATTTGAATGGGCCCACAGCACCCTCGGGAGTGACGGCCCAACTGACTGGAAAAGGGCGCAACAAGTCTGTACAGGTTTCGTGGAATCAAGCCAGTGATGGCTCTGGAGGGACCGGCGTCGCGTCCTATGTGGTCTACCGAAATGGCGTGAGGCTTGGTTCGACGACTAGCACCAACTATAAAGATTCCAATTTCTCGACGACGATCGACAATGTCTATGAGGTCTATGCCGTTGACCAAGTCGGACATGTGTCGGCTTCCCCAGGAACCGTGACCTATACCTATAGTGGTGGGAACAACAAACCCGGAGGCGGGAACGGAGGTGGAAAAGGAAAAAATAAATAAGCAGAGTTGCGAGTTCAAAAGAGGCGAAGGCCTTCATAACATGCATGTTATTGTGCATCTCCGTAAGGCGGGCGGCCAGAAATTTTTCTAGCCTCCTGCCTTTTTTGTTTGGAATCGTTTGGATAGAAAGATTCTCGAGCCACTCGGTTGCGACATTGTGTCAGATTGGCAAGCAGGTTAGGCGACGTAGTGCGCGAATCAATAATAATCCCAGCAGAGCCAAAGTCTTACAAAGAAGAAAGAATCTCTCTATCTGAGCCAGGTGGCTAAGAGACCAGTTGCAGATTCTGAAAAGACCCGTGGGAGTCCCAATAAAGTGTGCCTACAGAATTGTTTGAAAAGTCCGTATCCTGAAACCTTTTATTTGGCATGAAAATGTTAGTCGTTCCGCTAGGTTTGAGTGTGATGGACATCATTTTGTTAAAACGTGCGCAATTTATATTCGATGACGCTGCCAAAATTCAAATGTTATCTCAGTCAATTCCCATAGGGCTTAGTTTCTTTTAGTCAGAACTTCGAGGAAAGGGAATTTGTAGGCAGCGCAACTAGAAAGGTTCTTCCATATGGCTATAAATTCTGATGGGGGTTTCTATAACAATCTTCATTATGAAATAGAGGCTCTCTATCGATAATATTCTTGTTTAAGAATACTGGTCCTTTTTGTTTTGTAGGAAGCCCTTACAAGCCAACACATCATATTCATTTCGAATGTGCTTAATTCATAATGAAAATTCTTGTATGAAGTTATTTTATGTAGGTCCTTTTCTCAGAATTCGACCTAAATTTTCAGTGTTCATGAAACGGAAAAATGCACATAAGTTTTCGGACAATGAACCGATAGGTTTCATTTACTACTGAGCACATATTCATAATCTGTTTAAGGGCAAAACCATTGTGAAATGGTGGCGCAAAGTTTCCGGTCTGGAAAGAAATTTCAGATAGCGGGATTGCCGGGTTATGGCCGAGTGAGAGTGACGAGAGTCGCTCTATTGTTTTTTCTTTCTTTCCGGCTACCCATGTTTGCCCATAGACACTGTATGGAGGTTAAGCATGGGTACGAAAGAGTCGAAAGAAAACTGTTCATGGCTTCCTGCCCTGAGCCCTTCCTGGTTGACGCCCTGTGGCAAAATGATATCTATGCTTTTCACCGTTTTTCTGGTGCAACCAGGATGGATTTTTGCGAATGAAATCGACAGCACCCCAGATGAAAATGTAGAAGGAGAAGTATCAGTTATCCATATTGATGAGGTGAACCCACAAGAATCTCGAACGGCCTATTTACTACTCAAAAGTGGGTCATCAGAGATTATCGAGATGAAATTTGATGGAGCTCCACCAAAACATTTACGAAAACATTTGCGTACAGGAAGAAAGATTCGGGTAAAGGGACGATGGGAAGCACGTCGTGCTGAACGGCAAGCGAGAGTTCAGGATCGGCAGGCTGAGAGTGAAAGACGACGTGACATTAGGGTCACTGAAGTAGCCGCGTTAAACGGAGAGAGTTCTACTGCACAAGCCAATGATAGCGTGGCTGCCACGGCGATTGGTGATCGTAAGACGATTACCTTCATTATTAATATGGATGGTGTGGATTATAATGCCGAGGGAGCTTCTCCTTATACATCGACTCATGTAGATTTGGCCGGGCAATATATGCATGATTCGGTACAGTTTTCAGTCAACAGCGCATATGAGGAGGCTTCGTTTGGGCAGGTCACTTTTCCTGGGTCCGCTTCCACAGATGTCTTCTTGGTATCGATACCTTATGATCCTAATGAGGCCTGTTCTTATTATTCAATTGCCTCACAGGTAGATGCGGTGTCTCCAGTGAGTTTAAGTGGATATATGCATAGGATGTATGTTGTCCCTCCGAGAGCCATCTCAGGCTGTAGTTGGTTAGCTCTTGGACAAGTGGGAAGTTATGGAAGTACGGCACCAAGGAGATCCTGGAGCACAAGAATTGATCCCATTGCATTTGCCCATGAACTTGGTCATAACATCGGGTGGCATCATGCCGCGACCGATCCGGATAATGATGGCAACCGAAATGCTGAGTATGGTGATACATCTGATTTAATGGGGTATTGTTGCTCGAAGCGGAAACTCAACAGTGTGCATATGGATCAAGCTGGGTGGCTTGATCGCCAAGATTTGCAAGAGAAAGTTATTGATGTAAATGCTTCTGGGCAATATACCTTGGCTCCATTAGGTAATGACCCACTGTCTTCCAGTGATCCACAAGTATTAAAAATCACTCCTTCTATAGGACGCCCATATTATTTATCCTATCGTCAGCGAACGGGAAAAGATGCAGGAATATCCTCAAGTTATACGACCGGAGTGAATATTCATCGTGGTGAGAAATCGAATAATTGGTCTTATCTTGTGAAGGTTTTGAAAAGTGACTTCAGTAATCGAAGTCTGTATGAATTTCAAGATGTAGAGAATAATCTAACAATTTCTCAAACTGAAAATAACGCCAACTACGTCAGATTTAATGTCAGTTTTGGAGGGGAATGTGTTTTGGGAGAAACTCAGGTTGCACTATCTCCAAAAACCCAGGAGGTGAATTCTTTAACGGAACGTTCAGTGTATTCGGTGCAAATCTCTAATAATGATTCAACTGAATGTGGTGATACGAACTATCAGGTTTCGCTGGTTTCGATAACAGATGTTCAGGGTAATGTGGTCGCAAGCATTACCGGGGTGGTTGCAGACTCTTCCGTCGTTGTGGGGCCTCAGGATCAAGGGGCCACAACTGTGACTTTAGGAATGAGTGATGTGGAAAATGGAATATACACGATGGTTTTAGATATTTCGGAACAGAAGGTGAATGAGCCTTTACATGCAGATCAGGCTAGTGGCTCTTTGAATGTGAACGTGTGTGAAGTGGGGGCGCCGACGGTGGCGGTCACGCCGAGTACGCAAGTAGTGACGGAGAGCAGTCAGGTGCAGCCGTATCAGGTGACGGTGACCAATCGCGATAGTGCGGCCTGTGGGAGCACGAATTGGTCAGTGGGTCTTACTTCGGCCGTCAGTGGGACTGTGACGAATCCCGTCATGACGATAGGGCCGGGGGGATCCGCAGGGACAACGATTCATCTGGATATGGCTGGGATGGCGAATGGGCAGTATCCCATGACGATTACCGTGACGGACGCGGGGAATGACTCGGTCATGCATACGGCGTCTGCGACGGCATCGGTGGAGCTGAACCAAGCAGTGTGTGAAGTGGGGGCGCCGACGGTGGCGGTCACGCCGAGTACGCAAGTAGTGACGGAGAGCAGTCAGGTGCAGCCGTATCAGGTGACGGTGACCAATCGCGATAGTGCGGCCTGTGGGAGCACGAATTGGTCAGTGGGTCTTACTTCGGCCGTCAGTGGGACTGTGACGAATCCCGTCATGACGATAGGGCCGGGGGGATCCGCAGGGACAACGATTCATCTGGATATGGCTGGGATGGCGAATGGGCAGTATCCCATGACGATTACCGTGACGGACGCGGGGAATGACTCGGTCATGCATACGGCGTCTGCGACGGCATCGGTGGAGCTGAACCAAGCAGTGTGTGAAGTGGGGGCGCCGACGGTGGCGGTCACGCCGAGTACGCAAGTAGTGACGGAGAGCAGTCAGGTGCAGCCGTATCAGGTGACGGTGACCAATCGCGATAGTGCGGCCTGTGCGCCGACAAATTTCTCGGTTGCCCTAGAGCCGATTGTTGATGGAAGAGGCAGTGTAGAATTCGGTGTCACCGGGATTGTCAAGAATACGGTGTTGGTTGTGGAGCCTGGGGCTACCAAAAGGACTACGGTGGAGATAGCTCTGAAAACAGTTGACAACGATGTCTACACAATTCCGTTACGCATATTTGATCAGAAGCTTTCAACCCCAACCCACCGTGTTTTAGTGAAAAGAACTCTGCAGATTCAATTCAATAATCAAGATGCTCTACTTCCACCTGTAAACTTAACGGCAAGTCTTGTAGGGAGAAAACGAGTAAGAGTCGCGCTGAAATGGAATGCACCGAGTAATGCCAAGGAAGTCAAATCATATAGTATTTATCGAAATGGTAGACGTCTCGGTGGTACAAAACGGCTTCGATTTAAGGATAAGAGTTTCTCACAAACCCAAAGGAATGAGTATGAGGTGTATTCGGTTAGTAAGGATGGCGAGCTATCGACCATTCCTGCCCGCACGACAATTGTGATGGAGGCTAGTGTTCTTCCCCCACCTTCAGGGGTCACGACAAAACTCAAAGGCCGCAAGCGGAAGAAAGTTGAAATAAAATGGAATAAGCCTAGAGAAGCCTCAGAGGTTGCGGGTTATATCGTCTATCGAAATGGGATGCGGTTAGGTGCGACGAAAAAGACTCGATTTAAAGATAGCTCATTCTCGGTTACTAACCAAAATATCTACGAAGTCTTTTCTGTAGACAAAAAAGGAAAACGGTCGAGTGAATCGGCAAGTGGATTCTTTATTTATCAAATTCCAGTAGTGGACAGTTCAAAGGTGACCAAGTAATAAATCCCAAATACTGAATTTCTGTTTCCCATGAGGCAGAAATCCCAGCCCCATCATAGCATGTGCTTCCTCGGGGACGACGGCTGGTGATTTCTCTGGTCGCCGTTTTTGTTTAGATATTCCACAGGACATCGGTTGGTTATTAACCTGGGACATTCTCTGAAGTTGATAGGAGAGTGAGGCGTCGGAGGTTGGCAATCAATAGCAAGCCTGGTATGGCAAGTAAGGTACATAAGATAAAAAATCCTTCCCAACCTAACCAGGTGGCGAACCATCCGGTTGTAGATCCAAAAAAAACGCGGGGAATACCCATCATACTAGTTAACAATGCGTATTGAGTGGCGGTGAATCTTTTGTTGGTGAGGCTAGCCATGAAGGCCACAAAGGCTGTGGTTCCCATGCCTCCTGTAAGATTTTCAAACGCAATGACGGCTGTGAGTAATAAGAAATGATCACCAAAGATCGCTAATAATGCGAATCCCGCCGTGGAAATCATTTGGAGAAATCCGAAAAGTAATAGGGAAGTCATAATGCCCCACCTGTAAACTACAAGGCCTGCTAACACCCCACCACCAATACTTGCTGCTAGTCCAAAAGTTTTGATAATACCGGCCACATTGGATTTTGATACTCCAAGATCTACCCAAAACGGTGACAACATTTCAGATGCCATGCTGTCTCCAATTTTGTACAACAAGATGAATAAGAGAATCGACAGCCAGCCAGGCCTTCGACAGAATTCAAGGAACGGCCCCAGGAAGGCGTCGCGTAGGGATGAAGGAAGAGCAATCTTGACGACGGGCTCCGGGGCAAGAATGGTGGCCACAATTCCAATGATCATGAACAAACTTAAGATGAGATAGGCGGTCGGCCAGGAGACATAGTCCGCTAAGAGTAATGCCAAGGCCCCTGAAGCTAAGAGCCCAACGCGATAGCCATTCACAAAAATTGATGAGCCAATTCCTAACTCTTCATCCTTCAGATATTCCCGGCGATAGGCATCCAACACAATATCCTGGCTAGCACTGGCAAAGGCGATGAGCAGGCACAATACGATGAGTATTGGCAAATGAACTGCCGGTTGGACAAAGGTCATAGATGCCAATGTGAGCAAGAGTAACCCTTGGGTGATGAGCATCCAGCCTCGTCGCCGACCGCCAAAAGGCGGAATGATTTTGTCCATAAACGGGGCCCAGAGGAACTTTACGGTATAGGGAAGTCCGACGAGTCCGAAAAAACCAATAGTAGTGAGATCTAGGCCTTCTTCCCGCATCCAAAATTTCAACGTCGAACCAGTGAGTAGGAGGGGAAGACCGGACGAAAATCCGGTCATTAGCATGAGTAGCATTTTTGGGCCTAACAAGAGCGTGAAGAATTGCTTGAGCCAGTGGCCTGACGGGGAAGTCTCGGGCATACTCCTGACCTTATCAAATAACTGCGCTTAGGTCTTGTGAGGTCAGCCCAGATAGGGGATAGAAGAATTAATAGTAGAGTCACCAGTGCGGTATCTTTTAGAATATCAAGCCTGACTCGAAGGGAAGATTCCTGTAATGGCAACTCGGGATGACATTGATGTAAAAAGCTGGCTGCTCGCACGTGTGAAACAAATCATCGATGTCTGCATTATTCAGAAAACGCGTGATGAAGAACCTGAACGCGTCATCTGGAAAGGGCAGGGTACCGTCATACGCTGTGTACGGGAAGGTGTTGTGCTGGCTCTGCGTCGGGACGGTGAGACGTGGTGGAGTCGCTTATGGAGAGATGTATTTGTGAGGCATGTGGTGCCACGTTCGAGCCAACAATCTTTATCGGTTCCCTATGAAGATCTGTCGGTTAATCGAGATTCGACGACCGGCGCAGAATGCCTCGTGATTGACGCCGCGACTTGGCAACGGTCACCACAAGAACTTTAACATCCTCTCTGGAGCGCCTGGTAAATCCGATGAAGCCGATGAAGGGTTCCAGCTAATTCAAACTGGGGTCGACGGGCATGTGGGCATACATGCGATATTGATCGCCAAATGTCTTAATGACTTCCGCCCACAGGCTGGACGATTGAGAGTCGAAGACGATGGTGGGTTTGGCGGGCATCGTCAGCCAAGAGCCACTTTTCATTTCGTTTTCTAATTGGCCAGGTCCCCAGCCGGAATAACCCATATATGCGCGGAACGATTCCTCTTCAGCGGGCACTTCTAAAATGCGTTTGAGCGTATCCGTATTGCCACCCAGATAGACACCATCTAGGATTGCGTGGGTATCCTCGACCTCTTCGTTTAAGTGATAGAGGATGAGCAAGCTATCCTTTTGGACGGGGCCTCCAGAAAAGATGCGATGACTTTGGCCCTCTAGGACCGGCATCTGCGGGAGTACTTCAGTGATATTCATTTCGGTTGGCCGATTCAGGACGACGCCCAGGGCCCCTTCGGGCCCATGTTCACATAGCAGAATGATCGTTTGCCGAAAGTTAGGATCTCGCAGCGCGGGAGTGGCGATGAGAAAGACGCCTTTGCCTAGGGGGGTATCCATATACAAATCCTATCCTCCTTTCAGCATTCCTTCAAGGGCATAAGAAAACCAAAATGGATACGATCCCTGAAGGGTTTACGAGCCTACTGGCTTGGGTTGGAGATTGACGAGAGAAGTCATCGGGAGGAAAGAGGCTCAATGCCGGTAGTCCTTAAATTCGGTATTCGCATCGTCGAGTTTCAGAAAGGTCCGCATCTGTTTTTTTAAGGTTTCTCTTGCACTTTCATCACCGAGATTCAGCTGATATTCATTAATGACCATCGTTTTTGTGCCACCCGGGCCAGCCCATTCATTCCAGCAGGATTGACAGACTTTTTGCTTAATTTCTTCTTCCAGCTTACCCATGAACAGATTATCCGTAATCACCTCACCATCCGTATCACATTTGCTGCAGTGAACTTGCGCCATTCTCTTCTCCTTTTATAAGTTAGCTGACCAAGAACGTGTTATAGAATGAGATATTTCTAAGCATAAAATCCTAGCATAGGAATCTGACGCTGGAAAAGAAGTCTAGTGATTTTCTCCAGCACAGTGAATTCAAAAAAGACGTGAATCCAAATCTGAGACAGAGCGTTCTCGCGTCGGAAAAAATGGTACGGAGTTTGAGACTATGCAATTAGCCGGAATTGATATTGGCACCCTGACTTGCCGGTTGCTCGTGGCAGACGTGCAACTGCCCCATGAATTGACAGAAATCCATACCGATCGACAAATCCTGCGGCTTGGCGAAGGCGTTGACCGGCATAAGCGATTGTCACAAGAAGCTATGGATCGTGTTGTGGAGACGTTGAACGCTTGGAAGGATGTCGTAGAAACCTATTCTGTTGATGGGATCGTGATCGTGGCAACCAGCGCGGTGAGGGAATCAGATAATCGAGACGAGTTTCTTGCGCGGATTAAATATGAAACGGGTTGGGATGTGGAAGTTCTTACGGGAGAAGAAGAAGCTCGGCGAACGCTACTCGGACTTCGGTTTGGCTTGCCGGCGGCCGTGGTTGACTTTTGGGGATTGGATATCGGCGGGGGCAGCACCGAATGTATCCTGGCGCGAAATGAACAATCGCCGAAGGTCATCTCGTTAGACCTGGGAGTGGTTCGTCTGTTGGAACGAGCTTTTCACCACGATCCACCAACCATCTACGACATTCGGAACGCCGAAGCAGATATCGATGGGCAATTGATCAACGTTGTTCAGGCTTTTGGACAACTGTCAAATATTCAATTAGTCGGTACGGCTGGGACCATTACCACGCTCGCGGCCATGGCTCAGAATCTTACAAAGTATGACCGCACCAAAGTCCACAACTATCAACTCACGAGAGAAATGGTTAATAAGCTAGAGCACGAACTGCTCTATCGAACAGGCGCTGACAGATTAAAGTTGCCTGGCCTCGAACCTGGCCGCGAATTCGTCATCGTTGTAGGAACGGTCATCTTGAGACGAATCATGCAAACGTTTGGCTGCGAAACCTGCCTTGTCAGCGACTACGGCCTCCGCGAAGGCATGCTCGTCGATCTTGCAACGAAACAATGCTAAGGCGGGCACATTGCCTCATGTTTTCTTTGCTCCTCTCCACTTGGGGGCTTTGTTCCGAAGAGGAACAAAGGGAAGGGCGAGGGGGAAGACTTTGGAACAACGACAATAATGCCTGGGAATGTCTTCCAACATGTCAGACATTCGGGTTTAGTCTAATGGTGCTCAATGAGCACCACAGGCTTTCCTTCTGCTGTATGATTCATGCGTAAGATGGTATGATTTAAGTGATGAAAGACACCAAACATGATCGTTCGCAACACCAAATTCGAAAAATACCCCTTTCTGAAGAAGGCTGCAGGTCTGATCTCAAGCACCTGACCCCAAGTGAACGGGTCGCGATGGTGTGGCCATTAACGGTTCAAGCCTGGACCTTTAAGGATGGAACCTGGAATGAATCGAGACTTCGTCGAGATGTTGTCTGCACTCAGCGAAACGGGGGCTGAATTCTTGATTGTGGGTGCTCATGCCGTTGCCGCACATGGGCACCCCAGGGCAACCGGTGATTTGGATATTTGGGTTCGTCCTAGTTCAGAAAACGCCGAACGGGTTTATCAAGCATTGCAAGTTTTTGGTGCCCCGCTAACCAATTCTTTCCCAGGAAGACCTTTCTCTTTCCGATACCGTGTTTCAGATTGGTGTCTCGCCGTTTCGTATAGATCTACTTACGTCCATCACGGGAGTAGGTTTTTCTCAAGCCTGGCAGAATAAAATTGTGATGACGATTGAAGATCAAGAATTTTTCTGTATAGGTCTCAACGATCTTCTGGCCAATAAACAAGCCACGGGTCGTCCCAAAGATCTTGCCGACATCGATGCGTTAGAAAATCTGTAGAAATTTCCCCCCTCTCTTGCTTGTGCATATGAATTTTTTACGGCATCTCTCGTGGCCGTTGATCGCAGGTTCAATCGCCCTTAGAAAAACAAAAAGTAGTTGCATTTTAAGGCGAACATGGCACAATGGGGGCCGCCAAGAGAGTCGGTGGTCGCTGCCATGGATGGTCAACCCTCTTCCCAGTCTCAAGTCGAAGCGTTTTTGTCCGCTGTGCAGACTCAAGCCTTTTTTGGGGATGAACAGCAACAGGGGAGCATCCGTTGGTATATCGCCTACTACAAAGAACGGGCTCCCAAACGCCGGTTGGCATTCCGGGTCAGCGGGTTTCTGCTCTTGGTCCTGAGTGTCAGTTTGCCGTTTCTGACCTGGGTTGCGCCTGAATCCCATCAAGCCTCAGTTGCCTCCACCTTGTCATGGCTCATTGCGCTGGTAGCAGCAGCCAGCTCATTTTTTAATTGGCAGCGGGCCTGGCAGGGGTATACCCAGACACAACTCACTCTGCAATTTCTGCTCACAGAATGGGAGCTCAAAACCGCGGAAGCCAGGGCTGCCGGGACTGACGCCGAAGGTGTCATCATTCTGCGAGAAGCTTTGGATAAATTAGTCGCGGGAGTAACCGAAGCGGTGTCACAAGAAACCGCCCAATATTTCGAAGGTGTCCACGTACCTCAAGTCCAAACAGTCCAAGGAAGCCAAAAAGGAAGGTAGGAAAATCCTGGCGGGCGGTAGTGGCCGGGAGGGCCGGGGCGGAAAAGAACACACTATGGGCTATGAATCACGCCATATCAGAGTCTTCTTAAGTTCCAGCATGGCCGAGTTCCGCCATGAACGCGAGGCCATAAAACGGGAGCTTGACCGGCGGCATATTCTGAATTTTGTCTTTGAACAAGAGGGAGCTTCCGGGGAAGACCCAGAGACGAGGTTCCGGGAGGCGGTTCAAGGGGCCAGCGTCTATGTCGGCATATTTGGAAAAGCCTGTGGTGTTTATACGAGACAGGAATTCAATCTGGCGCGAGACAATCAGATTACCTGTCATCTGTATGTGCAAGCCATGGCCGAGGAGCAACGCAGCCAGGAGTTAAAAGATTTCCTGGAAACGCTCAATGGCGTGAGCGACGTGCCTTCCCTGTCCTACTTCCCTTCGACCGAGAAGCTGTCAGATCAAATCATCCAGGATCTATGGTCGTGGGTGGATCGCTTGGTGGGGCAAGTTCAGCAACAGCGAACTCACCAAGAACGTTTGCTGGCTGAGGAAATCAACGATCACCTCCCCATTTTGTGTGATCGGGATCCTCAGGAAGTTCAGCTTGATACGCAGATTACGGCCTATTTTCAGCAGCGTTCCTCGCGGCCGTTGTTGCTGCTCCTGCCAGGGCCGGTCCAGGAGGCGCATGGGTTGTATGTCAAACGAGTAGAGTTGAGTTCACTGGAAACCTGGTTGAATAAGGCCGGGGTCAGCGGAACGAAGCAGATCAAGCTTTTTTCGAAATCCCCCTGTGCGATGACATCCCGTGATCATATACAAAATGAAATCGTCGGCCTGCTGAATGAACGGAATAGCGGCAGTGACCAGGTTATTCTGGAACACATGAAAACGAAGCGGATCAAAGCGCTCCTGCTGGTGGTCCAGATTCTGGCGTCTGAGTGCGACGGAGACCCTGGAAAGGCCATTCAATTGCTGGCCGAATATTGGGCAAAATTTCCGAACATCCCTGACCACCATTTAGTCGGAATGGTGGTATGCCTGCGAGACGACAAGGAGCAGTCTGATTCGTCAGGGTTTTGGCAACGGCTGTTTTTGCAGCGCAAGGCCGAGCAGTCACCAGAGGGGGTATTTAATCAGGCAATCCAACAGCTGCAAATCCAGTACCGGGATCAAACCAAGCTGAGAGTTGAAGTGCTTCCTCGGTTGACCTCTCCGAAGGCGGCGGATGTCCGGCGATGGGTGGAGCATGACCTGGTGAAAGTCAAGGTGCCATTCGTACCGGGAAAAGACATTGAGGCCATGTTTGGGGAGAAGGACAGTCTGCCTATGGAAGATTTATACGAACAGTTGTCACAACTCATTAAGAAGCAGGCGGGGTAAGGAAAAAGCCAACAAGGCGCCGCCCTCATCGTCAGCCAAGGAGGTTCTCTCGTGCCATTTCAGTTTATTACCGGACGCGCTACGGAAAAACCCACCCAACCAGTGGACTTGCCCCAACCCCCTAAAGAGCAGCAGTTGGATCCAAAGGGCTATTTAATGGACTCCGCGCTGGCCGATGCGGTTAATGTGGCCTTGTTGTTGAGTCAGCCGCTGCTTCTTACCGGAGAACCCGGCACAGGGAAAACGCAGTTGGCCTACCGGGTGGCCTGGGAACTAGGGTTGGAGGAGCCGCTACGGTTTGACACCAAGTCCGGAAGCACTGCACGGGATGTGCTCTACCGGTATGATACCTTGAGTCGCTTTCATGCCGCCAATACCAACTCCGGCAGCCAAAACAATTTGGACTACCTGGATTATGTGGCCTTAGGCCGAGCCATCATCCTGTCCCGAAAACCTGAAGAAGTGCGAGACATTCTGCCGGCTGGCTTTCCGCATCCCGGCCCACGGCGTAGCGTGGTGCTTGTGGATGAAATTGACAAAGCGCCACGGGATTTTCCGAATGATCTTCTTCTAGAAGTGGATGCCTTGCGCTTCCGGATCCCTGAACTCAATGAAGAGGTGGAAGCCGACCCGGCGCTACGCCCGGTCCTAATCATGACCAGCAATTCCGAACAGAATCTGCCGGATGCCTTCTTGCGCCGCTGCATTTACTATCATATTCCGCTCCCTGATCGGGACCGATTGGTGAATATCATTGGCAAGCGGGTCCCCGGTGTCACGACCGACCAGGAAAACGCCGTCCTGCTGGACTCCGGGTTGGATTTCTTCGAGGAGGTGCGCGGGCTGGATCTTCGGAAGCCTCCATCCACGGCAGAACTGCTCAACTGGTTTCAAACCTTGGAAAAGAGTGGCGTGCCGGTGACGGCCAAAATCCGTGAGGTTCCGGAGGCATTGCGCACCAGCCTGTCCGCCCTGGCCAAAACCAAAGACGATCGAGACAATCTTATCCAATGGGTTGACCAGACCTTCCTTAAGTCTCCGTAACTCCACATGATCACGCCCGAGGAGATTGTCGACCTTGCCGAATATCTGAAGCAGAAAGAGATTCCCTCCTCTTCCTACCAGCTCTTTGCCGCGCAGCAGGTCCTGAGCCAGTGGGGCCAGGAGGCCGTCGGCCCTGCCTCGTTTATCCAACTATCCAATGCGTTGGGGCCGATTTTCTGTCGAACCGCCGAAGAACAACAACAATTCCAAAACCTGTACCTGGAATGGTTGCGACAACGGAGCCATCGGCCTCGGGAGCGCCGGGTGTCTGTCGAGCCAGACCCAACGCCCCAGCCAGAAACCCCCAGCATACATTGGCGGATAAAGCTCGCGGCGCTCAGTCTGCTCCTGGTGGCCCTTCTTGCCGGATGGTTTGATTATCAAGATTTCCGAACTCGACAAGTGGTGGGGCAGGTCTTGGCTGATGGAAAGGCGGTCCCTCACGCGACGGTACATGTAGGAAAGGGTTTCTCCGATGAATCAGAACCGGAACCATCCAAAACGGATAAGGAGGGACGCTTTCGGGTGCCGTTCCAAGCCAAGGATATGCCCTTGGAAATTACCGTCAAGGCGGAGACCTACCTCACTGCCAAAATTCCCGTGGGCGAAGCCATCAAGGCCAATCGGAATTGGTTCTATCTCAACCCCATCACTCTTGAAGACACACTAGATATCGGCTCAATTCAACTGACGAAGGAGCCAAAAGCCCCTCCGCCGATACCCACGCCCAAGCCTGATCTCACGCCCGAGCCCCCGCCATCGGAATTATCAATACAGAAAATAGCGGAACTTTCCGTCCCACCGCCGTCATGGACGGCCAGGCTGGAGGGATGGAAAGCGTTGGGTGCCTTGCTGCCACTGGTCCTCTCTCTGCTCTGGCTGGCGTACCGAAAACTTCGAGCTCCGGCCCTCAAGCGGCAAGCCAGCCGCATCCCGCCCAAACTAAAGCAGGTGCAGATTCAGACCGAAACGCATCATCTCTTTCCCTCCGTTTCGCTCAGGCATCTGACGCAGCGGCTGCGCCACACGCGGTTCGTGGAATCCACTGAACTGGATGTGGCCAAGACGATCCACTGCACCATTCAACGAGGCGGATTGTTTACCCCGGTCTATGGGGGGCGACAGGAACCGGGGTATGTGGCCCTGATTGACCGGACGACCCTGGCCGACCATCAGGCTCACCTGGCGGCCCAGCTCGTCAAGGACTTAGCCAAAGGGTACGTGCTGGTTCGGCAGTACGAGTTCGATGAACACCCCACGATGCTGAAACGGGTGGACCCGCTTCGACCAGTACGGGACCCTGCCTCCGAAAACCAGGCTGGCGTCAGTTCCCTAGAGGTGATGCCGCTAGAAGATCTCCACGCCAAATTTCCGACCCGGCGTCTGCTCTGTTTTGGAGACCCCCGGCTCTGCTTTGATCCTATGACCGGCAAGCTGCGCCCGTGGGTCGAGACCCTGGAAGGTTGGGATGAGCGCTTTTGGTTGTCCTCGAATACCGATCGGCTCTGGGGTCAGCCTGAACGCATCCTCAGCCGTCGAGGATTTCATGTGGTCCCCTTGTCGCATCTGGGTCTCCGGTTTTTTTCTGGCATGCTGGAACAACAAGAAGCTCGTCGATCGTTTGACCCCACATCGAAGCCAAAGGTGGGAGGAAGCCATGAACGTTTGCCGGAGCGATGGTTGGAACGCCATCCGCCTTCTCCCGAACGCCTCCGTATTCTGCTCACCGATCTGGAAGCCGAATTCGAAGAGGACCATGCCGGGCGTTCCGAAGAGCGAGGGCGACAGGGCATGCGCTGGCTGGCCGCCTGCGCGGCTTATCCCGAAATTCATTGGGCGTTGACGCTGGAGTGGGGGGTGCGCGTGTTTGGCCACGGTCCCACAACCGAAACGCTGCTGCCCAAACTCACCCGACTCGTGTGGTTCCGTCATGCCTTCATGCCGGATTGGTTCAGGCAGGCCCTCTACGACCGATTGACGAAAGAGGAGGCCGAGCGCCTCAGCCGGGAACTCACGGATATCTTAAGCGCCGCGACCACCGAGTCATCTGAAGGACTGTCCCTGACCATTGCAACGGGTGCTACGAAACCGGACACAGCGGCTCACCCCCACAAGAAGACCCGTTCTCTGCGAGAATGGTGGACGCACCTTCGGCGAACGCTCCGGCTCCGCGCCATGGGAGAAAAAGCCGAGCCGGGAAGCCCCTTGCGTGATTATGTCACGCTGCGATACTTGTCCGGCAAGCAGGGAAAAGCTCGAGGCCTAATTACCCGTGCTCCCAAAGCCCTGCTCAACGTCCTGTTTCACAAAGGACAACCCTGGCTGGGTTTTCGGCCTTTCGTGCTGCCGGTCGCGGCGATGGTGGCCACCGGGGGACTCTGGGATTGGTTCGACCCCATGCCGGTGCCTCTGGCCGTTCCCATTCAACAGGTTGGGTTGGTGCATGCGAAATCAGACAGGCCGGATGTGGTGGTTCAACGGGAAGATGGGAGCCATGAGGTGTGGAACCAACAGGGACAAACCTGGCAAGTCACGCAGGAGGAAGACGATACCGCCATACAGGAACGGATTCAACAGGCGAGTATGGGCCGGACCGAAGTGGCAGATCCCACCGACCAATTTCGCCTGACCTACCATGAATCAGGACAGGTTCATTTGAGCGTGAAGGCAAATGGGCGAGAAATCATACAACTGTCTGTGCCGGCCTCGCCGATTGCCAGCCTGACTTGGCCAACCGCTGATGACGTCTGGTTGGCGGTCGTGCCGTCCGATGTCCCCGAACTACACCGCATCACGCAGGTTCAGGCGCTTACAGAGTGGGAGAAGCAGCGACGAGAAAAGATTCGTAACCAAGAGGAGCAGAAAAAAGCTGCCGCCTTAGCCGCGAAGAGAGCCGAAGCCAAGCGCCAAGCTGGCATAGCCGCCAAGAAGCAAGCCGAACAGGATGCGCAACGGGCAGTCGAAGCAAAGAGAAGGGTGGAAGCCAAACGGCAAGCGGCCATAGCTGCCAAGATAGCGAAAGCTGAACAGGAGCGTGTGGCTGCCGAGCAAATGAGGCAACCTCGGCAGAAACAGTCTGTTGAAGAGCAACAGGTCGTTCAAGGGCAGCAAGTTCTTCAACAAACGCAGCAGCAGGAGATAACGCAACAGATTGAAGATTTGCCGGTACAAGTTGAGGAACAGCCGGCAAATGTTGAAGAGGCTCCCTCAAGGATTACAGGCAAGGATGGGGCGGTGATGGTGTTGGTGCCGGCGGGGGAATTTACGATGGGGGCGCGGGAGGATGACAGCATTGCACGAGACGATGAACGGCCAGCGCACAATGTGTTTGTGGATGCGTTTTACATTGATCAATTCGAAGTGACGACATCTCGATATGCAAAGTTTTTCGTAGAGATGAAACGAGCTGAGCCAAGATATTGGTCGGACCAGGTGCTCAAGAATCATCCAAAGAAGCCGGTGGTGGGAGTGACCTGGGATGATGCCAATGCCTATTGTTCGTGGGCCGGCAAGCGTATCCCAACAGAAGCCGAGTGGGAAAAGGCGGCTCGTGGGACCGAGCAACGCCTGTATCCTTGGGGACAAGAGCCGCCAAACAAAGAATTGGCCAATTTTGACAACTGCTGCGATTTTCAAGACTATGGGGCGCTGACCGATGTGGGGTCGTTTGAAGGGGGCAAAAGCCCGTATGGGGCGTATGATATGGCGGGGAATGTGTGGGAATGGGTGGCGGATTGGTACGATGGGAGTCTCTATTTTAATCGAGCCAACACCAAGAGGGACCCACCTCGAAATCCTCTCGTTTCGGAGAAGGGCGATTACAGGGTTCTGCGCGGCGGCGGCTGGAACAATGAGGCCAGGAACCTTCGTTCGTCGTACCGCAACGACCTCACGCCGACCAACTGGATCAACTACTACGTCGGGTTTCGGTGTGCTCAGGGCGCCCCGTAGTCCTTGGTGCTTGGTCTCTTTTTCCTTTGGTTCTTCTTGCGTCTTCATCTGAGGCGGACGTGTCCGCCTCACGCGTTTTTTTGTGCTGATCCGGTTTTCTTTTACTTATAATATGGAGGTGCGGTATGTCATCCACACATCTTCCGACAGTCGTGTCAGATGCGTATGAATTACTCAAATGGTTGATCGATCATGTGGGCAAATTCCCTCGTTCGCATCGCTTTGTACTTGGCGAGCGGATCGAAACGGCCATGTTGGATCTGCTGATGTTCTTGATTGAGGCGGCCTATCAACGAGATGCGAAGAAGCGGTTGCTGCAGTGTGCGAATTTGGAATTGGAGAAGGTTCGACTTCTCATTCGATTAGGGAAAGATTTGGGCTTTACCAGCCTTCGTCAATATGAACATGCGAGTGTCCAGGTGGCGGGAATCGGGCGGCAGATTGGTGGGTGGGTTCGATTTGAAGCGGGGACTTAGGGATGGGTTCCCTCTTTACGCAACTCACGAGTTTTACCAATCTCCTCTTGGCGGCCAACCGGGCGCAACGTGGTAAACGTCGGCGCCCAGAAGTGAGTGCCTTTGCGTTAAATATGGAAACAGAATTGGTTGATTTACAATCGGCCTTGCGGTCGCGAACCTACCAGCCTGGTGCCTATCGCCGTTTCATGATTTATGAGAAGAAAGCGCGATTGATTAGCGCAGCACCTTTTCGAGATCGGGTGGTGCATCATGCCTTATGCCAAGTCATTGAGCCGATGTTTGAGCGGCGTTTTATCTTTGATTCCTATGCCTGCCGAAAAGGCAAGGGCACTCATGCTGCTGTGGCGCGCGCCTCGGCCTATGCCCGGCGGTACCGGTATGTGTTGAAGTGTGATATGGCGCAGTTTTTCCCGTCGATTGATCATCAGGTGCTACATGGTCTTTTGGCCAACCGTGTGAAGGATCGGGAGGTGTTGTGGTTGATCGCTCAGATTGTTCGGCACGGTGGGACAGAGAGCGATCCAGTCTGGTACTTCCCCCAGGATGATTTGTTTTCACCATGGTCACGTTCGCGGGGTTTGCCGATTGGCAATCAAACCAGCCAGTTTTTCGGGAATGTGTATTTAGATCCGCTGGATCACTTTGTGAAAGAATCCATCCGTTGCCGGGCCTATGTCCGGTATGTGGATGACCTCTTGCTTTTTTCCTCCTCTAAGGCCCGGCTGCATGAGGCACATGCGGCCATCAGAGATTGTTGTGTAACTCTGCGGGTTCAGCTTCATTCACGGAAATGTTTTGTGGCCCCGGTTTCCAACGGCGTGACCTTCTTGGGCTATCGAATCTTTCCCGGCTATCGGCGGTTGGAGGCTGGGAATGTGAAGCGGGCGCGGCGGCGAATCCGGCGGTATGATCAAGAGGTGCAAGCGGGAACGCGCTCAAGTGAGCAGGCCCGTACGTGTGTCCAAAGTTGGGTGGCACATGCTGAGCATGCCAAGACGTATCGATTACGCCAGCAAATGTTGGCAGACCTTCCTTGGTGGTGATCGCCAGGGGGAGGGGCGAATCACAAAAGGTTCTACGCGGCGGCTCCTGGAACAATGAAGCCAGGAACCTTCGTTCGTCGAACCGCAACAACAACACGCCGACCAACAGGAACAACAACAACGGGTTTCGGTGTGCTCAAGACGCTGGCCCGAGGCCAGAATCGGTGTATCCTCCAGGGATAGGCCGAGCGTGTCATGCGGGCGTCCAGATTTGCTCCTGGTTAATGGGGAGATCTGTTAGCCAAAGAGACGGTTCCCCGGAGTCGGCCTGGCCAGCGATTCGTCCACGGATCCCGCGCCAGCCGGATTTCGGGGTTCCCCCGCAAGACGTGGGAGTGGGCCTTGCCAGTAAACCATGCTGATCCCTTCTCCCCAGTGGGGAGAAGGTGAGGATGAGGGACGAGGCCTCTGGATAGTCAAGGATGTGCTTGTCAGGTCTACCGGGCCTTGAACCTGTGCACCCTCACCGCAATCCTCTACCTGAAAGGGCGAGGAAGGGGATGTGTTGGGTCTGCCAGCGGAAGCCGGCGGATTCTTTGAAGGCGGGATGTTGGACGATGCTCATGCCACCGGGTTTTTCGAGCAGCATGACTTTGAAGTCCAAGAGGCCGAACCAGGCCGGGTCTAAAACATTGTGGTAGTGCAGGCCGGTGACAGAAGGGCTCCAAGGGTGAACTCCAATTCGATTTCGGTGAAAGTGAGAACTGAAAAGGGTTTTTCTGGGTCCCCTCAAACGGTGGGTTATATTCATCCTCTATGGTTTCTTATTCCCTGAAGTCTTGCTAAATACGATTAACAATCGTATTATATATCGTATGAAGGTGACTGCGCTTTTACCTGATCAGCTTATTGAAGAAGTTAAAGCCCATGCTAAAGGGCAGACGCTGACTGAGT